>BTVI01000010.1:0-91511 GCA_045862955.1 Fimbriimonadales bacterium | reverse complement strand
AGGTGTGCGATGCCTGCTATGGCAGCGATGGCGCACTCGCGCTGGAACGACGGGTGCAGGTAGTTCCAGGTATCCGTAGTTCTGTGGTAGTTCGGATTGGAGCCACCCCAGATCTGCTCAGCCGTAGCTTCGGCCACCATGCAGTTGGGGATGCCTGCGTAGCCGAACTCCCACTGATCGCTGGGGCATTGCTCGTGCCGAGCCACCGCGCGACCGGGGTTGTAGTACTGGCTGAGCTGTGCCACCAGATCCGCCAGCGGATAGATGTAGTTGCATTGCGCGACCACGATGGGAGTGCCGGGGTTTTTCTCATAGGCCGTCATATCGCAGTTGATAGCGCCTAGAAATTGTCTGCCACCGGGGTTCTGGACGTAATAGCTACTCCCGAGCATCCACTGCTCCTCCCCAGTGAACAGCACGAACTCGACGTTGTACTCGGTGGGGTAGTTCTGCAGAAGCAGCGCTGCTTCCATCACGATCGCGCTGCCCGAGGCATTGTCGTCTGCACCGGGCGCATTCGTCCAGCTCTGGTTCGAGACAGAATCTAGGTGTGCGCAGATGACATACACCTCGTTCGTCCCACTGGTCCCGGGCTTGCGAGCAATGACGTTCGGGGCTGCAGGGTAGCCGTCCACGGTCCCCCACGACTGCAGGGTAACCGTATAGCCCAGCGACTCGAAGTACGCCTTCGTCCAGCTAGAAGCCGCGAAACAGCCGCTCGACGGCGTGTATCGCGTCTTGATTGCAGACGTGGCGCCGCTAAGATACTTGATGTTGTCCATCATCCTATCGGCGGAGATAGCGTTGACGATGTCCTGCTCTGGTGTGGCATAGCAGGATAATGCCGCGAGGGCCGCGACGAGGGTAATCGCTTTCACGTTCGCCTCCTATGGCGCGCGGAAAACCGCACGCGCCGCACGGGTGCCTGCACATCCTCCCACATGATAACCCGATCCGTGCAAAAATGCACGTGCCCGTTACGACTTCTTGGAAATCGGGATGTCCGTCGCCTCTGCGGATACGGAAATGCCCAGCGACCGGAACCACGGGAACAGGTCCTCGCCGACCGCCCTACTCCACACCGCCACACAGTCGTCCAGGGAGTAACCGGACCTTCCAGGCTTCAGGGTCTGCCTCTTCTCGCGGAAGTACTTGGCGATGACGCCGGGGCCGTACTTGGCCTCGAGCTCCTCGAAGATGTAGAAGGTCTTGCCCCAAATCACCTCGGTCGGTGCGTCGGGCTTCTTGATATCTATGGCGGTGAAGTCGGGGTCCTTGGCCCGCGCCCGCTCGATGGTCTTCTTTAGCGTCTCGTCCGCCTCGGGCATCCCCATGCGCCTGCCCACCTGAATACCCAGATAGGTGGCGATGGGCTCATTCCACACGGGCTCGGCGTAGGGGAGCACCCACGAATGCCCGGCCTCGTGTCCGATCAGCTCGATCATAGGATAGCGGTTCTTCGGGTAGTCGCCCCACCAGGCTCCGATCGCGATCCGCTCGCCACTAGAAAAGCCTCCCCCACCCGTCGGCAGCAGCAGCAGCCGGCCGATCATGCCGGGAGAGGGCTCCACTCCCGTGATGGCAACGAGGTGCGGTCGGACCTCCAGGTACTCCTTGGTGATCATGTCCGCGAAGGGCTTCATACCCTCGCTGAACTCGACGGTAAGAGGACCGACCTGCTGCGTTAGCTCGGCGAACTGACCTTGCGGCGGCCTCGCCAGATCCACCTTCTTGCCTCTCGCCAGGTCCAGCAGGAGCGGCTTCACCCAGATCGCGTTAATGGGGTCGCTCGCATCGGGGCGGTTGCCGAATAGGCCACGGATGCCGACCAGCACGTGACCCTTTCCGTACATGCGCCTCGCTAGGACCGGCTTGCCCGCCGCGTCTCGCACTAGGGTTTTCCATCCCGGTCCGAGCCTGAGCACCCCGCCACCGTAGAACTCCACCTTGTCCGCCGCGAGCGATTCGTCTGCAGTCAGGGGCTGCTGGGCACGCTCGGCTAAGAACTCGGCGCCGAAAGCCTTCGCCAGCTTCTGAATGCTGACCGGTTCACTTCCGGTCTGGTCGGAGAGGATGACCACTCCCCCGCCGTCCTGCGCGAACGCCCGTACGTGCGCGATGGTCCGTTCGTCGTAGTCCACTCTCGTCTGTCCGCTGCTCAGAATGAGCAAGTTGGCGTTCCCCAGGTCCTGCTTCCAGAGCGAGCCCCAGTTGCGAACGTCAATGCCGTTCTCGCCGATGTATTGGCTGTGAAATCGGCCATCCATGTAGAACGTGAACTCGTGGGAAATGTCCGTCACGGAGTGGATTCGCGGGGCCTGGGCGCTCGTGACGAATGCCAGGGCGATAATGGTGAGCATGCGTCTTCTCCTCTGCCGATCGGTCTTTACCGGCCTCTACGGAAAGGTTCGACACAGCGAGGGTTCGACCTGCTAGGCGGGCGCCGGCAACGCCACGGGTAACCTAGCACCATGATGTGGTTCTTGCTCGCTGCTGCCTTGGCATTCTCGGGGACCTCCGGCGACGACGCGCGCCTTGCGTGGTGGCGCGAAGCCCGCGTCGGCTTGTTCATCCACTGGGGCCCTAGCAGCCTCTCGGGGCAGGAGATCGGTTGGTCGCGTGGGGCGAGCGAGTCCATCGAGGAGTATGACCGGCTGTATGAGCGCTTCGACCCCGCCGCCTTCGATGCCGACGCTTGGATACGGCTGGCGAAGCAGGCTGGCTGCCGCTACGTGGTGCCGGTGTCCAAGCATCACGACGGCTTCTGCATGTGGCCGAGCGATACAACAGACTACGACATCGCTTCGACCCCCTTCCGCCGCGACATCATAGGCGAGCTGGCTGCCGCTTCGCGAAAGCACGGTCTGCACTTCGGCGTGTACTACTCCATTCTGGATTGGTGGCATCCGAATTGGCCCACTGATAGCCCCGGCGGATCGAAACCGAAGACCGATGCGGACCTCGAGCGCTACGTGTCATACATGAAAAAGCACCTGGACGAGCTGATGACACGCTATGGTGTCGAGTTGTTATGGTTCGACGGCCAGTGGGAGCCGCCGTGGAACCCCGACCGAGCCGCGGACCTGCTGGCATACTGCATGGCAAAGAGCCCCAAGTTGGTGATCAACAACCGGGTGGGCCCGGCTAAGCCCGGCACCGAGCCTGGATACCTCGGTGACTACCTAACACCCGAGCAGCACATCGGTGCCTTCGACACGGTGCGACCTTGGGAGACGTGTATGACGCTCGGCGAGCAGTGGAGCTACCGAGCTGGTGACAGATACAAGTCGGAGGATCGGCTGATCGAGATACTCTCCCAGGTGGTATGTGGTGACGGCAACTTCCTCATCAACGTGGGCCCCACCCCGGAGGGCCGGATGCCGGACGAGCAACAGCGACTGCTGCGAGCGATGGGTGCGTGGCTGCGGGTGCATGGAGAGGCAGTCTATGCTGCCCGTGGAGGTCCGGTGCCGCCAGGTGACTTTGGTGGTACCACACACACCAAGGACGCCATATACGTGCACATCCGACGCACCGGGCGCGGGGTCGTGGACCTGCCTATCGCGGCACCCGGTCCGGGTGCCGTGTGGCTGCACACCGGAGAGAGGGCGTACTGGGTCGAGCGAGAGGGCGGGATACGGCTGTCTATCCCCGACCTAAGTGACGGCCCTGCCGTGTGTGTGGCCAAGCTTCCGTTGCCGGCTGCTAGGTGATGTCAGTGGATCGCCCTCTCCTGGCAGCGCCGTCATGTCCTTCGTCGGGCGCGGGAATTGGGAGGCCGGCTTCCCGCCATCGCGGGCCTGATTGAACCAGTCCACGACTACACCGACACGGGATGTGCCGATTCATGCCCCGGCGCGGTCGTTTGGTTGGCTTCGTGCGATCGGTGCTGCTACTCGCCGGACGCGGGCCAGGGCATGGAATGCTAGCAAGGGGCGACGTAGCATGCCCCGGCGCGGTCCTTCAGTTCAATGCGTGCCGACGGTAACTTCTAGTCGGCGGACGCGGGCCGGGGCATAGAGACGCGAGTGGTAATGGCATAGGATCTAGGGGAGGGTGTATCGGTGACTCGCCCTGAGGCCCCGGGTGACCAGGTGGAACCACGTGCATCGTCATTGTGAGCCTGTCGAAGCATTGCGGACTCTCAATCCCTCTCGCCTTGCCGTGGTGAGGTTCGGGCAGCCTACACCGTCATGCCGAGCCTGTCGAAGCATGCATCGGTGAGTGTCGGAGCCTGCTCGTGAAGTCGAGAACGTGCGGCTGGCGGTCGCATGCTTCGACAAGCTCAGCATGACGACAGGATCAACATCACAGCAGGATCAGCTTGACAGACTCAGCGTGGCGACATGACCGGCACGGCGACAAGCTCACCATGACGACAGGATCAACATGACAGCAGGATCAACTTGACAGACTCAGCGTGGCGACATGACCGGCACGGCGACAAGCTCAGCATGGCGACAGGATCAACATGACAGCAGGATCAGCAGGACAGACCCAGCATGGCGACAGGATCGGTATGACGACAGGATCGGCGCGACGACAGCATCAGCATGGCGGCAGGCACAGCATGGCGTCGCCAGTGACCCATCCTCTGCGGGTGTCGGGGGCAAGATACCTGCATTGGCGATGCAGCCGAACTCGCAGCACTTGCCAGCGTACATGCGCTAAGAAGAGATCTCTGGAGGGCAGGACATGACATCGGTACTTCTGCTGACACTGGTTCTGTTGCAGGGTGCACCCGAGAGGGCTGCCATGGAGGCAGCATGGGAATATAGCAGGTCGCGCGGCGGTCAAACCATGGTAGTCCTTCACAACGGCAACCGGGTGTTCGAGCGGTACGCTGCAGGAGGCTCGGAAAAACGACTCCAGATGCTAGCAAGTGGTAGCAAGAGCTTCGTAGGCATCGCTGCGATCGCCGCGGTCGAAGATGGGCTCATCCGGCTGGACGACTACGCCCGCGAGTCGCTGACGGAGTGGAAAAAGGATCGGCAGAAATCCAAGATCACCTATCGGCAGCTGCTAACAATGACGAGCGGACTGGACCCTGGGCTACCCCTTGGCAGAGACCGCATTTACACATGGAAGCAGATCATCCAGCGGCCCTCGCAGTCGGCCCCCGGGAAGAAGTTCGAGTACGGCTCCACCCATCTCATCGCATTTGCCGAAGCACTCCAGCGGAAGCTAAAAGGGGAGACTTTCGAGTCGTATCTAGAACGTCGTGTCTTCCGGCCTCTGCATGTGAAGGTCGAGTGGAGAATTCGAAACGCCGACGGTAACCCCCAGGTGGCGGGCGGGGCTGCGATGACCGCCCGCGACTGGGCTACCTTCGGAGAGTGGGTGCGTCTAAAGGGCAGGCTCGGCGGCAAGCAGATCGTTCGGGCGTCGCTGTTCGACGAACTGGCGAAAGGCACTCCGCAGAACCCTGCGTATGGCCTGACATGGTGGTTGGCCAAGCCGGTGACCGAGCAACACAAGCGTGACATCCCTCTCGTTCGCACAGAGCTGAGCAAGCTGCTCGAGCACTCGTGGGTGCCGAAGGACATACTTACTGCCGCAGGATTAGGGAAGCAACGGCTGTACGTCATACGTTCGCGAAATCTGGTAGTAGTGCGTCAAGGGCCGCTGTTTGGCGGCGGTCGTTTCGATGACGCAGAGTTCCTCAGCCGTATACTGAGAGGAAAGCCCGCATCCGAGCGATAAGGACTATCGCCTGGCGGCTACTAGTTTGTTGCGCCACTTCGCGTCGAAGAGTGTGTCAACCGACACGCCGCCCTTCGACCGGGCAGAGTGGATGAAATTCCCGCCGCCCATGTAGATGCCCGTGTGGGAGATGCGTGTTCGCGAGGCATCGCAGAAATAGAGGCGGTCACCGGGCTGAAGCTCCTCTAGGCGCAGGATGGGTGTTCCCACCTTGGCTTGCTCCGCGGCAGTGCGTGGTAGGTTCTCGCCGATCTGCCCATACAGCTTCTTAACGAAGCCCGAGCAGTCCACGCCCTTCTGCAGGTCGTTGCCGCCCCACACGTAGGGCGTGCCTACATACTTGCGGGCTTCTTCGACGATCTTGTCACCTTTCCGAGATGCGAGCTGCTGCTGCTCGCGAGGCGGTCCCTGCTCGGGCCAATAGGCTACGTAGTCGGTGACGTCCACGAATGCTGCTTTGATCCAGCCGAGCCGGCCGTCCGCCATCACCACTCCCGCCCATGGCTCCTCCACCACTCGAACGACGAGCTGCATGCCGGGCTTAGCCGAGAAGTATTTCTGAGAGTTGGAGCTCTTCTCCGCGAAGATGCCGCAATCTTTCTTCACGACGGCGACATACCCGGCCACCTGGCCCTGGGACCAGGCGCCGAGCGCCGTCAACATCCCCAGCACAATTAGCAGGATTCGCAATCTCGAGCTCATAGGCACCTATACCCGCAGGTCTACCGGTTCCTCCTTGCCCGTCTCCGAGCTCTTGTACAGTGCATCGAAGATGGCATTCAGCATCAACCCTTGCTCCCCCGGTACGGGCGAGGGCTTGCCCTTTCGAATTGCTTCCACGAACGCGGCGGTCTCTGCATCGTATGGATTCACTTTTGGCAAGAAGACCGGTCTCTGGTCCACCAGCGCGCCGTCTGCCTCGGTGTAGAGCTCGACAGGCGGCTCGTCCATAGGCTGGAGGCGAACTCCGGCCTTCTCACCGAGGATCTCCGTCGCGAACACGTCATTCTTGATATTGGCGCAGAAGCTGCTTTCCAACACCACCACCGCGCCATTTTCGAAGCGGATGTACCCGACGGCGAAATCCTCGACCGTGAAGTTCTTGTAGTCCCACTTGCCGAACAAACCAACCACGTTCGGCTTGTCCCCGAACTTGACGAAAGTCTTGCCTAGAGTAGATACGGCCTTCGGGTAGCCCATGAGGAAGAGGGTGAGATCGAGGATGTGCACGCCGATGTCGATCAGCGGCCCTCCGCCCTGCTTCTCCTTGTCGGTGAACACTCCCCAGCTCGGGATGCCCCGTCGCCTGAGTGCCTGGGCGCGTGCGTAGTACACGGGGCCGAGTTTGCCCGCATCGATGAACCGCTTGAGGTATTGTGCGTGCGAGGTGAAGCGCCACTGCAACGCGACCTGAAGGATCTTGCCTGCGTCGCGCGCTGCCTTCACCATCTTGCGGCCCTCCTCGGCGTTGCGCGCGAGCGGCTTCTCGCACAGCACGTGCTTGCCGGCTTTGAACGCCGCGACGGCCGGGTCTGCGTGCAGGTAGTTGGGGGTGCAAATACTGACCGCGTCCACGGCGGGATCGGCGATCAACTTCTTGTAGTCAGTATAGACGTTGGGGACTTCGAACTTTTCGGCCGCCGCTCGGACGGCCTTCTCATCCACATCGGCGACGGCGACGATCTCGCACTCGCTCTCGAGCTTCTTGAACCCCGGCATGTGCGTCGAAACGGCGATGCCTCCGGTGCCGATGATGCCAATGCCGATCTTCTTCTTGGCCACGCTTGCCCTCCTTGGTCTGCCTCCGGCCTCCCTAACCCGGAGCTAGGATACCCGAGCCGTGTGCAGGCCGCGGCCGGCACATCTGGGACTGCCCACGTCCCACCAAGCATCTTGCACTTGCCTATCCGTGTCTCTATGCTAGCACCGCCGGGGTTACCACGGCCCCTTTGCCGCAGTCTCCTCCGCGATCACACTTGGAGACGTTGTGAAATCCGTCCGGCCCGGAATGCAAGGCTCGACTCCATTGCGCTCTCTGCGGACCTCTGCGTGCTCAGCGTGAGATCTCAGCACAGGGTTGGTGCTACAGCCCAGATGCGGCAGCGCAGCCGTAGGACGGGGCTCGGATTGTCACGCAAAGATCACAAAGCCGTCGCCGAGGTCGCAGCGGTTCTCCGAAAGCGCTCCCGATATCACCGTACACCTGTTGCCTATGTCCCCGGTCCAAGCACTGAGGACCGGGGAGAGGGAGGCCGCACTCACACCTAGGTATTAGACGGGTTCGGCGGTGTAGGCGGCTTCGAAGGTGAACGTGCCGTCGCGCAGGTCAACGGTCACGGTCTGGCCGTCGCGCACTTCGCCCGAGAGCACTTTCTCCGCAAGCGGATTGAGGATCTCGCGTTGAATCACGCGCTTCAGCGGGCGAGCGCCGTAGGTCGGATCGTAGCCACGCGCAGCCAGCTCCGAGCGAGCGGCGTCCGTAACATCCAGCTCGATCCGGCGATCACGCAGGCGCTCGCGCACCAGGCGCAGTTGCAGATCCACGATGCGCTTGATCTCCTCCACGCCCAGTCCGTTGAACAGCACGATCTCGTCTATGCGGTTTAGGAATTCCGGACGAAATGCCTGCCGCAGCGCATCCTGGACTCGCGGCCACACTTCTTCCACACTGCCCATCGGTGCATCGCCATAGAGATGCGAGCCCACGTTACTCGTCATGATCAGCACCGTGTTCTTGAAGTCCACGGTGCGTCCTTGGCCGTCCGTCAACCGTCCGTCGTCGAGAACCTGCAACAGCACGTTAAACACTTCTGGGTGTGCCTTCTCGATCTCGTCGAGCAGGATTACGCTGTGTGGCCGACGCCGGACGGCTTCGGTGAGCTGTCCGCCCTCTTCGTAGCCTACGTAGCCCGGCGGGGCGCCGATGAGACGCGCCACCGTATGCTTCTCCTGATACTCGGACATATCGATGCGCACCATGTTGCGCTCGTCGTCGAACAGGAACTCGGCGAGTGCTTTGGCGAGCTCCGTCTTCCCGACGCCGGTCGGTCCGAGGAACAGGAACGAGCCGATAGGCCGGTTGGGATCGGCAAGGCCACTGCGGCTGCGTCGCACCGCATCAGAGACGACGCGCACGGCCCTGTCCTGGCCCACCACGCGCTCATGCAGTCGGTCTTCCATCTTCAGAAGCTTCTGGATTTCGGACTCGATCAGGCGCGTGACGGGGATGCCCGTCCACTTGGCCACCACCTCGGCGATGTCCTCTTCGTCCACCTCTTCCTTCAGCATCCGCGTGGTCTGCTGGAGCTGCGCCAGGCGGTCCTGCTCGGCCTCGAGTTGGGCCTGAAGCTCCAGGATGCGGCCATAGCGAAGCTCGGCGGCACGGCTGAGGTTGCCCTCACGCTCGGCCGCCACTTCCTCGGCCTTGGCTTCTTCGAGCTGTGTCTTCAGCTCGCGGATCCGTGTAATCACTTCCTTCTCGTTCTGCCACTGAGCCATCAGCGCCGATTGCTTCTCGCGTAGCTCCACCAGCTCTCGCTCCAGCGCCTCGAGCCGCTCCTTACTGCGTTGATCCTCTTCCTTCTTCAGGGCCTCACGCTCGATCTCCAGCGAGCGCACGCGGCGCACGAGTTCGTCGATCTCCACCGGCATCGAGTCGATCTCCATGCGAAGCCGGGACGCGGCTTCGTCCATCAGGTCGATCGCCTTGTCCGGCAGGAAGCGATCGGAGATGTACCGGTCGGAGAGCGTCGCGGCAGCTACGATGGCGCTGTTGGTGATGCGCACGCCGTGGTGCACCTCGTACCGCTCCTTCAACCCACGCAGAATGGCGATGGTGTCCTCGACGCTCGGCTCGCCGACGAACACCGGCTGGAAGCGGCGCTCGAGTGCAGCATCCTTCTCCACATGCTTTCGGTACTCGTCCAGCGTCGTGGCACCGACACACCGCAGCTCCCCGCGGGCAAGCATGGGCTTGAGGAGGTTCGCCGCATCCATGGAGCCTTCGGCCCGACCCGCACCTACCAGCGTGTGCATCTCATCAATGAAGAGAATGATGCGGCCCTCAGCCTTCTTTATCTCGTTCAGAACGGCCTTCAGACGGTCTTCGAACTCACCGCGATACTTGGCCCCTGCAATGAGCGCACCCATGTCGAGGGCGACCACACTCTTGTCCTTCAGTGTCTCCGGGACGTCACCCGCGACGATGCGCTGCGCCAGCCCTTCGACAATTGCCGTCTTTCCCACACCCGGCTCGCCGATGAGCACCGGATTGTTCTTGGTTCGGCGCGACAGCACTTGCACGACGCGTCTGATCTCATCGTCCCTCCCGACAACCGGGTCCAACTTGCCCTTTCGCGCCGCATCCGTAAGGTCACGCCCGTACTTCTCCAGCGCCTGGTATTTCTCTTCGGGCGACTGGTCGGTGACGCGCTCGCCACCTCGAACCTGCCGAATGGCCTCGAGCAGTGCTTCTCGTTGCACCCCTGAGGCCCGGAGCATCCGGCCGACAGCCGAGCTGGTCTCCGTCACCAGGCCCAGCAGAAGGATCTCGGTACCTACGTACTCGTCGCCGAGCTTCTCGGCCTCGTCGAAGGCGGTCTCCATCACCTTGCGCAGGTCGTCGCCGATATGTCCACCCGCAGCCACACCGTGCACCTGTGGCTGGCGGTCCAGCTCGGCGTTCACCTGGGCGAGCAGGGTGTCTGGGAGGACTCCCATTTTCTGCAACACGGGACGAACCGCGCCCTCGGGCTGCTGCAAGAGAGCCACGAGGAGATGGCCGGCGCCGATCTCTTGGTGATGGCGTGCTTCGGCGATGCTCTGCGCGCTTTGCAGGGCTTCCTGCGCCTTGAGGGTTAGCTTGTCGAATCTCATCTGGCGACACTCCGGGGAGTTCTAGGTTTGGAGGCCACTTGAGTGCCTCATTGTCAAGTCTTTTGCTATAAATGATTTACGTATTGAAAGGCTGGCGCGTTCCCACCTGCAGCAAATGGCCCGAAGCGGCAGGAACGGCACATCGAGCACGAGAATCATCGTACCCATGCACATGGTGGTTTCTGTGCTTTTCGGCATCGTTCTGCTGGGAGTTCCGGGCCGCTCCGACACCCTGGCGGAGCGGGTTCAGGCAGCCCTGTCGGCGCGCGACGCGAAGGCCCTTGCCCCGCTCGTTGCAGGCGACCCGGAGAAGGTGTGTGGCTATGCACTGCGGTCGGCTCCCGACCTCGAGTGGTCGGTAGAGCCCTTCCGAACACCCAGCGGTACCGAATACGTTCGCGTCTTTGCGGGAACGGACCGGGAGCGTCTCCATCCCGTGCGAGAAGGCCGAATAGGCGAGGCGTATCCCGAGTACGAAACGTTCGGTTACCGAGTTACGGGTCAAGAGGTGACCGTAAGTTGCGCAGCTCCGGGTGGCCAGGTCACGCTAGTCTGCGAGGGCTCGCTCGAATACGAGGACACCCCTGCCGGCGACCCGATCCTCCGCCTGCACCCGAGCCTGAAGGTCACCGAAGTCAGGGTGGCAGACGCGCCGGTTCAGCCGGTCCGGTCGGGTAGCTATATCGCGTTGCCCAAGCCTATCGCCAATCGTGTGCAATTCCGCATCGCTTACGAGGCAGCGCCGGCAGCCGCACCCGGCCTCTGGGCCGGAGAGACCGGCGTCGGTCTCGTGGAACGTTGGGTGCCCAGGTGTGGACTAGAGCCCGTTGGGTATCGGTTGCACGCCAGCTTGCCCAAGGGTTGGGTAGCCGTTGCCACAGGCACTCTCGCTTCGCGTACCGATTCCGAAACAGGCACGCGGTTCGAGTTCACCACGGAAGCTGTTTCGGGACGCGTCGTGTTTTGTGCGGGTCCTTATCTCCAAGTGACCAAGAGACAGGGTGCAAGGACGCTCACCGCGTGGGTCTTTTCTGGCGGGCAGCAAGTCGCGGAGCAGTTGCTAGCGGAGGCAGCACCGGTGGTGGGGCGATTCGAGGGCTGGTTCGGACCTCTGCCGTGGGAAGGCTTTCATTTCGTCGAGGCCCCTCAAACTGCCACGCGCACCGCCGCAGGAAACGTCATCGTGTGGCACCGCGGTGTGTTCGAGCGACCATCGCTGCGAGACGTTGCGCTCGCGTGGTGGGGAGGCGCGGTTCCTGACACCGGAGCGACCGGGTTCTGGTCGGAAGCCTTCGCCAGTTACTCTTGGACTCTATATCGCCGACGACCTTCGGAGGATGCCCCTGCCGTCCTCGACATCATGAACTCTCCTCGTCCGGCAGGTCGGCTGCTGGCGGGATGGGAGGAGTTCGCGCTGACGGACTGCTCCGACATGACCGCCCTCCGCCAAGCGACCGTTGCAAGGCTGAAAGGCCCCATGGTTCTTACCCACCTCGAGCGCGTAATCGGGTTCGACACCATGCTGAAAGCGCTGCGGGGCTTTCGGAGCAGCGTGGCCGAAGGCGGCGTTGCCACCTGGCCGGACTTCGAGCGTGCAGTAGCGAAGGCAGCCGGGAAGGAGATGAAGTCTTTCTTCGACGAGTGGGTCCGCAGGCCAGGACTGCCGGACCTGGTATGGGCCGACCTGAAGTTGCTGGAAGGCCAGGACAAGGTAACGATCACGGGCACTCTCGAACAGGGCTCTCCCATCTACAATCTCGACCTCGATCTGCTCGCGGTGGGCCCGCGCGGCCGAACCTGGAGTGGGAAGCTGCAGGTCTCATCGGATTCCACGGCAGTAAGCATCGAGCTTCCCTTCTATCCGGTCTCGATCGCGTTCGATCCGTATCTGCTGATTCCGCGCTCCTTCGATCCTGACGGACAGCCTCTGACCCTTACCAGTCTGGACACCTTCTTGCGGCGGCCGGACACGGTAGTCGTGGTGCCGCGAGCGATGCAGGAACGCGTCGGCGCCCTTCTCGCGCCGTTTCGAGACGTAACGGCGGTGGTTGCCGAGGACGTCAAGGAGGAGGAGCTGGCGGAGAAGAGCCTGATCCTGCTTGGCAGCCCGGACACGAATCCTGTTTGGGACAGGCGCGCGGCTCAGTGCCCACTCGTCTTCACGGCGGGCTTCGTCACGGTGGGTGGGCAGAGCTTCGCTGCCGACGAGTGCTTCGCCGCGGCTGTCGTGGAGATCTCAGGCGTCAAACCACGGTTTGTCGTGTTCGCGACGGAGCTGCGGTTGGGGCCCACCGGCGTAGACCATGCTGCCGCGGTGGTGCTGGATCGTTCTGGCAAGGTAGTGGGCGGCTTGCCCGCCCGCTTCGTCCAGGGCGACAGCGTTTGGCGGTTCCACCCGAGTCGGTAGCCCCCGCGCGCGAGGGTCCCTGCCCCGCAGGAGGCCTTCCGCCGCCAGAGAATGCAGGCAGTGCGGCACTGCCGTCCCATACTGTCTGAGGGTGAATGCCATGCCATACGCCGACGAGTTCGACCTCGCGTTTCGCCGCATCTGCGACTCTCCATGGGCTGGTGCTCCACCGGTAGCTCGAGCCATCGAGCAGCTGGACTTCGCTCACCGTTTTGCCGCTGCACGTGCCGACCGCGCTGCCGAATGGCAGCCCCTCATCCTGCAAGCTGTTCGGTTGGTGGCAGAGGCCGTCGGTACCGGTGTCGCTTCGGACTTAGCCCATGCGACGGAAGAGGCGGAGCGCGTTATGGCACCCATCGGCGTGGAGGCGAAGACTTACACGATCCATGCCTGTGGACACGCGCACATCGACATGAACTGGATGTGGCCTTGGCAGGATACCGTCAGCATCTGTCACGATACCTTCACTACCATGGACCGGTTGATGGAGGAGTTCCCGGACTTCCGCTTCTGCCAAAGCCAAGCTGCTATCTACGCTGCCATGGAAGAGCACTGCCCAGAGGTGTTCGAACGGATAAGGGAGCGCATTCGAGACGGACACTGGGAGTGCATCGCGACGACATGGGTGGAGGGGGACCGAAACCTGGTGTCTGGCGAGAGTCTGTGCCGTCACCTCTTGTACTCCCGGCGTTACTTGCACGAGAAGTTCGGCATAGGGTTCGACGCCATCCAGATCGACTGGTCGTGTGACACCTTTGGCCATGCGCATACCGTTCCCGCGATCCTCTCGCGAGGTGGAATCACACGCTACTACCGACATCGCACCGGTCCGCAGATGTGGCTGCTGTGGTGGAGAGCACCCGATGGCAGCAAGGTTCTAGCCTTCTACGACAAGGCTACTTATGTGCACGCCTTCGACCGCAAGCTGACCGAGCACTTCATCGATTACGTGTCAGAGACTGGCCTGAAGGACTTCCTATGGGTGTATGGTGTGGGTGACCACGGTGGTGGACCTACACGGCGTGACCTGCGGCGGGCTCGCGAGCTAGCGCAGCTTCCCATCTATCCCACTGTGAGGCTCTCGACGCTCGACGAGTACTTTTCTGCGGTCGAGCCGGTCGCCGATCACATTCCCGTACACGACGGCGAGTTGAACTTCGTGTTCGAGGGCTGCTACACGTCGCAGGCTACCATCAAGCTGGGTAACAGGCGGTGCGAGAACGTGCTTCCCGAGGCCGAGACCCTGTCAGTGGTAGCAGGGGTTGTTAGTGGCATGCCCTATCCTGGGAAGTCTCTCGAGAAGGCTTGGAGAATCGCGCTGTTCAATCAGTTCCACGACATCCTGCCCGGCTCCGGCACTGCAGACACCGTACACCATGCGAACGGGCTGTATCAGGAGTGCCTGGCAGCGGCTAATGCCGTGCGCACCCGATCCCTCCGTCGGATTGCCGCGGCCGCGGATACCTCGGAGGCGTTCCACCTAACACCACCGCCACGGGGCGAGGGTGCGGGACTCGGCGAGGGATTGGGAGCGGGAGTGGGTGATAACTCGCTTCCCAGCGGGCTGTCGGCTTATGCCGGCGGCACGATTGGACCAGAGCCGATCCTAGTGTTCAACTCGGACTGCACACCTAGGACTGGTATGGCTTGTGCCAAGTTGTGGAACAGGAACTGGCCCACCGACCGAATCGTGGCAGTGGACGATGAGGGGACCCGATCGCCGGTGCAGGTGCTGGAGACGGGCAGCTATTGGGGACACGACTACCAGACCGTGATCTTCCCCGTCCATGACATTCCGGCCGTCGGGTACCGGGTGATAGTGCTCGACAGGGCGGCCGAGCCGCTTCGTCCCGAGTCTGCCGCGACCATTTCCAGCGACTTCGTGCTAGAGAACGAGCACCTTCTGGCAGAGATTGATACAGCATCGGGTGCGGTATCTCGCTTGATAGTGAAAGCGTCGGGGCGCAACCTCGTGCCGAAAGGCAGGCTGCTAGGTGTGCTGGAAGGAGTGCAAGAAGCACCGAACAACATGACAGCCTGGACGATCAGCCAGATCATGAGCGTGGAGCGACTCGATCACGGCGGCGTAACGAAAGTGATCCATCGCGGACCCAACCGCGTTGCAACGCGTACGACCCGCAGGTGGCGAGACACCTCCCT
The DNA here is from genome assembly GCA_045862955.1 of Fimbriimonadales bacterium. Lineage (GTDB taxonomy): Bacteria > Armatimonadota > Fimbriimonadia > Fimbriimonadales > JABRVX01 > JABRVX01. The sequence goes on along the minus strand of BTVI01000010.1, from coordinate 76,366 downwards.
ACAGGTGGAAGTCAGTCTCGATGCGGGCAGCCCGATACTGGATTTCACGGTGACTGCGGACTGGCTGGAACGGGGGACTCCGGAAACCGGCGTGCCCTCGCTGCGCGTTGCGTTCCCGACCACTCTCGCAGACACGAAGGCACGCTATGAAATACCCTTTGGTAGCATCTCGCGTCCAACGAACGGGCACGAAGTTCCGGCACTTCGGTGGGCGGACTTGGCAGGATCGTTGGATGGGGTACCGCACGGCATGACGCTCCTCAACGACTGCAAGTACGGACATAGCACAGAGGACGGCACGTTGCGTCTGACGCTACTTCGAGGTAGTTACTCCCCCGACCCACTGCCCGACCTAGGACGTCATAGCATTCGGTTCTCGGTGGCTCCATACGTAGGTGATCGCGCCGTCAGCGATGCGATGTCCTTGGGCACACGCTGCAACGTTCCACTAACTACCACCACCACCGACGTTCATAGGGGCAGTCTCCCACCGACTGCCGGTTTCGCAGAGGTCCTAACCCCCAACGTCCGACTGGCAGCGCTGAAGGCCGCAGAGGAGGGTGAGGGCGTCATCATCCGACTCTACGAGGTGGACGGAAAGGACGTGGAGGCGCGGGTAAGGCTGACACGGATCGTACCTGCAGGCGCACCGGCTGTCGAGGTGGACCTGATGGAGCGACCCCTAGACGGCTCGCGAGCGACGATGGTGGGTGACACGTTGGTAGTGCCCATGCGCGCATACGGTATCACGTCGGTGCGGATCGGATGAGCGACGGACGCGGGTCGGGGCATGGAGAACTCCCGCGTCCGCCGACTGGTTTTCATGCCTCGGCGTTTCGGCTGCCGGCGGCCGGGAGCCTCCCGCCCACCACGGACCCCTGCAGCCGAACGGCGAGGCTCCCAGGGTGCCCCGGCGCGGTCCTGAGGCTGGAAATGTGTGCTCACTGGGTACTGTGCGGCGGACGCGGGCCGCGGCATGGAAGCGGTGCCAACACCTGGTGGCACAACGAGAGCGCCCCGCATCGGGCAAGATGTGATTAGGAGGGAGTATGATGAGCATGTTTCGGTTGGCATTACTCGCAGGCTTGCTAGTGATCGCGGACCAGGCAGCCGCTGGCGGCCGAATCCCGATTGGTCTCAAGGTGGGCTCCTACTTCCCCACCTCGGAGGAGACGCGCACGCTCTTCGGTGACGTATGGCCCATCGTGAGCATCTCCCCTATGCGCCTCGGGAAACCGGAGAGGTGGTCCGTTGCCGCTGATATCACGGTATACGACCAAAGGCGGCACGGCAATCGGGCGATATTGGTGCCAATAACGATCGGCATAGCCCGCGAGTTCGGCGTGAGCGATGAGACCAAACCATATGTCGCGCTGAGAGTGGGTCCGTACTATGGCAGCGTGGATGCAGTACCCGCTGCACACGGTTCCGGGTGGGGTTGGAACGCCAACGCCGCGGTCGGTATCACCTTCAACGAACGCTTCTATGTCGAGATGCGCTACGACTGGTTCGAACAGATCGAGGGGCTGGACTTCAGCGGCTTGCAGTTGCTCGCCGGGGTCAAGCTGTTCGAACTGAGGCTATGACCGTTGGCGAGACGGCCGAGAAGAGGCCCGGCGGTTCCTTAACTCTGTTGGTAGTGCTCACGCTGCTCTTGGTGGGCAGCGCGGTGGGATCGGCGTTTCTCGGCGCTCAAGCATTGCCAATCGGAGAAATGTGGAGGGCCCTGCTCGCTGGGCCGAACGCGGAAGGCGTCGATCACGTCGCGACCATCCTCTGGAGCATCCGCGCCCCGCGTATCGTTCTGGCCGGTGCATGCGGATGGATGCTGGCGTCGGCAGGTGTGGGGTTTCAGGGTGTACTCCGAAATCCCCTCGCCGACCCGTTCATCACCGGAATCGCAGGCGGGGCCGCCATAGGGGCGTCGTGTGCCGTGCTGTTCGGTTTCGCCGGCGCACTGGCGGGCTTCGGGGCATCCGCAGCAGCCTTCGCCTGCGCCTTCGGCGGTGCTTCGCTGGTCTACTGGACCTCGCGAAGGGGCGGACGTACCAGCGTGGGTGCGTTCTTGCTTGCGGGGGTGGCCATCGGCTCCGTTCTCTGGGCCGCCATCACGCTCTTGCTCATCATCGCGCAGCAGTCGTTCGAGCGGATCGTCTTCTGGCTCATGGGCAGCTTCAGCATGGCAACATGGGGCCAAGTGGGGGTCGCTTTGGGCGTCGGAGGCGTCGGCGTGCTCGGGCTCTTAGGACTGGCCAAAGGGCTGAACGTATATTCCCTCGGCGAGGAATCCGCTGCTCATCTCGGCGTGGACGTAGAGCGCGTAAAGGGCGGCGTACTGTTGTTCGGTTCGCTGGCGACAGCGGCTGCTGTGTCCGTCGCGGGCATCATTGGCTTCGTCGGGCTCATCGTGCCGCACATCGGCAGGCGCTTGGTCGGCCCGGAGCATAGGCTGCTGTACGTTGCGGCCGGGCTGCTTGGCGCCAGTGTGCTAATTGCCGCGGATACGCTGGCGCGTGCTGCACTCCCTCCGCGCGAGATACCCGTCGGCGTCTTGACTGCGCTGATCGGCGCGCCCTTCCTCGTGGGCCTACTCCGGACCCGTTCCTAGCCGCTGCACAGCCGGTGACAGGGCATAATCCTGTCCATGCGTCTCGGCATTTTCAAGGGTCTACGTAACAGCGTCGCTCGCATTCTAGGCAGAGGGGTCGTGGATGACGACCTGTTCGACGAGCTGGAGGAGGCTCTGCTCGCCGCCGATGTCAGCGTGGGCGAGACGGACGAGATGCTCCAGGCGTTGCGACAGGCTGTCCGAGACGAAAGGCTGCGAGAACCGGAGGCGGTCCGAGCGCGGCTGGAGACGCTGATTGCCGATCGGTTCCGAGGTCTCGAAGGCGGTGAGCTGAGGGTCGGGTTGGAGAAACCGACGGTGTATCTCTTCGTCGGCGTCAACGGGGTGGGTAAGACCACCACCATCGCGAAACTGGCCGAGCGCTTCCGCCGAGAGGGCCGAACCTCGCTGTTGGCGGCAGCCGACACGTTTCGTGCCGCGGCGAGCGACCAGTTGGCCATCTGGGCCGAACGAACCGGCAGCCAGATCGTTCGTCACCAGGAGGGAGCAGACCCGTCTGCAGTCGTGTACGATGCGATCTCTGCAGCCAAAGCGAGAGGTACCGACTATGTGTTGGCGGACACGGCAGGTCGGCAGCACACGAAGGTAAACCTGATGGCCGAGTTGGGCAAGATCGCACGGGTGACCGAGAAGGCGCTCGGCCGACCCGCGGACGAGGTGTTGTTGGTGCTGGATGCCAACACGGGGCAGAATGCCATCCGTCAAGCCGAGCAGTTCCGCCAAGCGGTGCCGCTGACCGGTCTGGTGTTGACGAAGCTAGACGGCACTTCTCGGGGAGGGGCGGTGCTGTCGGTGACGAAAGCGCTCGGCACACCCATCAAGCTGATTGGTGTTGGGGAGAAAGCAGAAGACTTGCTAGACTTCGACCCCGGAAAGTATGCGGAAGGTCTGTTCGACTAGTCTGTTGGCGGCTGCCGTCTTGCTGGGAGCGACGGGGTGCGACCGAGGTGTCACCGTCAAGAAACCGCGGGCCGTGGTGACCGTTGTCTCGGTCGCAGGCCGTGAGGACACGCGCCTCATCGCGGAAGGACTGCAGCTGCAGCTCGCTGAGTACGCCATAGACCTGGTTACCGAGGACGCAGCGAGCTTCGAGAGGATCGCGGATGCCTTCGCTAGCAGCCTGGAACACGTGCCGACCATCGCAGTGTTTCCCAGCGTCTCGCCCGAAGCCGGCAAGAAGCTGGCCGACGCGGCCTATTCCTACTCCGTCCGGTCGCTGTTGGTCGGCACGGACTCCCCTATCTCGCCTCGTACGGAGCACCTCGGACCCGATCTAGAGGACCTGGCGAGACGAATCCTGGCCGAATCGAAGGCACTGGCACCCCGCGCGAGGCGAGTAGCGCTGATCACCCGCGGACCTTGTTTGGTAGACGTCGATGCCCTACTCTTTTATGCCGAGCGGTTGGCGCTGGACGAGCGAATGGGCGTCGTGCTGCTACGTGACGCCACGCCACCTGCCCGAGAACCGAACACTGTCTTGGTGGCGGTGGGACCCGACGCGGCAGATACGGCCAACGCTGCCCTAATCGTGGACGGCGGCTTCAGAGGCCTGCAGAGAGTGCAGCGCGGCTCCCTCGCCGTCGCCCTCGAGCCCAACTGGTTCCAAGCAGGCGTTCGGGCGGCGCGCATGATCCGCGAGGCCGTGGGAACCGGCTGGCTCGGGCCCAACCTGGGCCCGGTGACCGTGGACCGGGTCACGAAGGCCAATCTCGAGAGCTACCTGGCCAAGCGCAAGGTACTCCCGCCTCCCGACCCGCCCAGGGTCCCTCCAGACCCCGAACTCGGCTCTTGACCTACTGTCGCCGGCAGGGTATCATGCGCGTGTTCCGCAGACAGCAGGGGCTCCCCGCTTAATCATCCTGCCGAGGAACGAAGGCGCACATGCGCCGTCACACGGCGATTTCTCGGGAGCCCTGCCACGTGCGGGGCTCCCGGCGTTTATGCCGGGCATGGAGGTTATCCGATATGCCCACGGAAGCGAAGGCGCAGGTAATCGCAGACACGGCCAAGCTGTGCGAGCAGTCCGGCGCGCTGATCTTCACGGATTATAGAGGGCTCACGGTCAAGTCGCTGGCGGGCGTCCGCCGTCAACTCAAGACCGTCGGGGCCGAGTACCACGTCGTCAAGAACACTCTGTTCCGGCGTGCGTTCGGCGACAAGTCGAACGAACTGCCGGAGGAGTTCCTGTCCGGCCCGACGGCCATCGCGTTCGTCGAGAAGGACGAGGCGGCGTGTGCGAAGATGATCGCCGGCTTCATGAAGGAGCACCCAGAACTGAAGTTCAAGGGTGGTTACCTAGCCGGGCGTGTCCTGTCCGAGGCGGACATGGTCGCGCTCTCGAAGCTGCCCTCGAAGGACGAGTTGGTCGCTCAAGTTCTCAGTCTCGTGGACGCGCCGCTGCGCGGCGTGGTCAACGTGCTGAACGAGACCATTGCTCAGGTCGTGCGCTGCATCGGCGCAATCGAAGAGAAGAAACGAGGAGAGGCCGCAGCCTAAGCGCCTCGGATTGGGAGAGAACAGAATGGCAACAGCAGTCGAACAAGTCGTGGAGATGATCAGCGGTATGACCGCACTGGAGCTTTCGGAGCTGAAGACTGCTCTGGAAGACAAGTTCGGAGTAACCGCAGCGGCACCGATGGTCGGTATGCCGATGATGGGCGCAATGCCCGGCGCTGCGGCAGGAGCCGCCGAACCCGAAGAGGAGAAGACCACCTTCGACGTGATCCTCACCGAAGTTGGCGCGCAGAAGCTCCAGGTGATCAAGGTGGTCCGCGAGTTCACCAGCCTCGGTCTGAAGGAGGCAAAGGACCTGGTGGACAGCGCCCCGAAGCCCATCAAGGAAGGGGCTCAGAAGGAAGAGGCGGACAAGATCAAGGCCGCCTTGGAGGAAGTGGGCGCGAAGGTCGAGCTCAAGTAACCGTTACTCGATTAAATGCGAGGCAGTCGTTGCGGGCTGCGTAGCTCGAGCGTTGCTAATGGTCAGGCTTAGCTGACGTGCGCCAACCGATACGTCGAGAGGCATGCCCTCGGTCCGAAGCCTCCGCCGCTTGCGGCGGAGGCTTCGGCTGCTATTGTTGTTTGTCCGAAGTTGCCGTGCCCATGCCGGCCTTCTTCAGGGCCCGAAGCAGGGCGAACTCCTCCCAACCCTCCAGCCGCTCTACCACCTTGCCGGACGAATCGAAGATGAGATTCGTGGGATAGGCGATGACGTTGTACTTCTGCAGCAGATCGTTCGGTCCGTCGCCGTTCAGCACCACGGGGAACGGAAGATTGTGCTCCGACACGAACTTGGAGACTGCATCGGCAGAATCCATTGCGTTGACGGCAACCACGTTGAACCCGGCGTCGCGGTGCTTCTCGTAGAGTTTGGCCAAGTGCGGCAACTCCGCACGGCAACCCACGCACCCGATGGACCAGAAGTTTACCAGCGTGACAGTCGCACCGGGCCTCGTAACGGTCTCCATCAACCGGAGCTTGGTCCCGTCAGGCTTCATCAGGACGATCTCATCGCTCGTACCCGTCGAGCCGGAGCCACCAGGACCGCACCCTGCCGCAGCAACTAAGAGCAGCGGCAGAAGAAGCCAGTGAAAACGCATCCTGTTCCTCACCCCCAGCGTCTAGTGTCAGTCTACCCCCCGGCTCATCCGAGGACAACCCGGATTACCGTCCACAGCAGCCCAATGCATGCAACGCCGATAACCCAATAGGCCCAAGTCGGAAGGTGCACGACGGGACGGAGACGTAGGTAGCTGGCACCGTCCATCACGCGAGAGCCCACGCGCAGCCGGGTAAGTAGCGCCGCGCTCGCGCCACGTTCTCCGCGGTGCGCCAGGTCTGCGAAGGAGAAGCCGGAACCGATGAGAAGGACGAGGCGGGCCCCGCAATCAGCTGCCATCGCGATGGCAGCTTCCTCTGCCGGACCGGTTCGGAGAAGCGTTTGGGGCTGCACCCCCAATGCACGCCAGCGGGCATCCGAGGCACTGGTGGTCTCCTCTCCGGGGTTCGTCAGCAACACAATGTCCGCCCCGCTCAGCAGCGCCGAATCCGAGAGCCCTCCCTCGCGACCGACCACCACCGTCGGCTGAACTCCCACACGACGGACCACTTCGTATCCGCCCTCTACGGCGACGATTGCCGCACTCGCGAGACGCCAACGCAACATCCGCAGTTCGGCAAGTGCCCGGGCACCCGCGGTGACCACCACCGCGAGTCTGCCGCGCAGCTTCGGTTCGAGAGCGGGGATCCGTGCCGGTCGGAAGAATTGTGCCCACTCCTGGGTGATCGAGGTAGACATTGCCGCAGACATCTTGGAGAGCGCCAGGCCCATGTACTCCTGCGCCGCCTTCAGCCGAGCTGTCGCAACCTCAGGCGTGAGCCTTGCGGCCGTTACTCGGATGCCGCCGCGCAGTTCGATGACGTTTCCCTCGATACTCACTGTCTCGCCCTGCTGAAGCTCCTCTAGCAGCCCTTCGCCCGCAGCATCGAGCACCGGAATCCCGCGTTCGAGGAGAAAGACGACACCCACGTTCGGTGAGCGACCGGTGATGCTCTCAGCACAATTCACCACTGCGGCGGCCCCGGATGCGACTAGCTGATCGGCAAACCAGGGGTCGAAGTCCGGGATGTTAATCACGGCGATGCTACCGGGCTTCAACCTCTTCAGCAACTGAGATGGGACTGCGCCGCTGTAGGCGTGCCCTCGGATGACGGGCGCCTCGACCTCGTGGGCGAGCATCTCCATGAGCTGCATCGTACCCTGCGCAAGCACCATGACCTTGCTGCGAAGATTCTCTGCGCGAAGGGGTTGCCAAACCGCAATTGTCGGGCTATAATGCAGGCAGCATGACGCCGTTGCCTACGGGCGCGGCGCGACGATACCTTGGATGCGGCCCGGGTCGCCGCGTTCTGGATGGGAGCACCTTTGATGTGTATTCACTCGACCGAGCTTCAGCCCGCTCGTGCTGAAGGAAGTGTGTGCCCTGAGGTCGCTGAGCTTCAGGCGGTGTTCGAGGAATGGATGGTTGGAAGGGATAGCGTTCGCATCCTGGAAGCTGGGTGCGGGTCTGCTAGCTATCTCCGTTGGTCCCCTGGGTCCCACATCACGGGCATGGACATCTCCCAGAAGCAGCTCGACAGAAACGAGACCGTGTCGGAGAAGATCCTGGGTGACATTCAGACCTATAAGCTTCCGCCCTCTTCCTATGACGTCATCATCTGCTGGGACGTGCTCGAGCATCTCCCGCATCCCGAGCTCGCCATCGAAAACTTCGTGCGGGCGATACGTCCCGACGGCGTCATTATCCTGGCCTTCCCGAACGTGGTCTCCGTCAAGGGGTTGATCGCTAAGTTCACACCTCACTGGTTCCACGTTTGGGTGTATCGGCATCTGTTGGGCATCAAGGATGCAGGCAAGGAAGACACCGCGCCGTTCAAGACGTTCCTTCGCTTCTCGATCTCGCCGAGGGCGATCCGCAACACGGCCCATCGGCTCGGGATGGACCTCGTCCACGTGCGGCATTACCAGACGGTGATGCAGAAGGAGCTTCGAAGCAAGCACCGGATCGTCCGGTTGGCTATATCTTCTCTCGGGTTGCTGCTACGAGCGGTCAGTCTGGGCCGCATAGATGGCAGCCTGTCCGATTGCATTTACGTGCTCAGGCGCAGCGCGGAGGTTGCCGCCCCGGCGCCGGCCACTGCGCGCACGGCGAAGGAAGCCGTATTCGGCGCCCGAGCCTAGAGCACTACATCCGCGTCACCTTCTCCGTTGAGGCCGTGGAGGGATGCCCTCCACGGCCCAATTGTGCCCTGGGTCGCCGTAGCTGCTGGAAGCGGGGCGCCATGGGCAACTCGTTGCCCATGGCGCCCATTCGAGACCCTCCCGCCTGGCTGCAGGAGATCAGACGGTGCTTGTCGTGATGCCTAGAGTGCCTTCTCCGCCGCGTCCACGTCGCTCACGCCGAACACCAGCACCGAGCACTCACAGTCGGCGTCTTTGCACGCCGCTCCGGTACCGTACACGTAGTTGATGTTCACCTTCGCCTTCGCGAGCTTCGAGGCGATTGCCTCCATCTCGCCGGGCTTGTTTACCGTCTTGACAGTGAGCACGCGCTGCTTGCAGGCGCTGTAGCCGGCCTTCTTCAGCGCATCGGCCGCGGCGTTGGCAGGTGTGGCCACCATGCGTACCCAAGCGCAGTCCACATTGTCCGCCACCGAGATGGCTTCGATGTTCACCTTCGCGCGTTTCAGCACCCCACAAAGCTTCGCAAGAGTGCCCGGCTGGTTCTCCAGCGCCACACAGAACTGAGTAGCCTTTGCCATAAGTGCCTCCATCGAGGAGAGTCGTTTGTTGTGAATGCCTTCGCTACGATTAGCCGGTCTCCTTCCCATTGTGTGTGATAGATGGCAGGGAGTCGTCGCCCGAGAGGGAATGCATTTTCGTGACCGGTAGCCGACACCCGAAGGAGCACCCATGCCCATCGCGGCAGTGCTGCTGATTCTCGGCTCCTCGGTTCTCCACGCCGGGTGGAACGTGCTGCTGAAGCGCGCCGACAACAAGCTTGCCTTCACCGTGCTCTATGTCAGCATCCAGCCGCTATACATGCTGCCCTACGTTGTTGCCGTTTCGCCGTGGGCCGAAATCAGTGTACGGGGGTGGCTGTGTGTTCTTGCGGCTGGGGTAGTCTACGCCGCGTACTACGAGGCTCTGGCACGGGGCTACGCACGCGGTGAGCTCTCGGTGGTCTACCCGGTGGCGCGCGGGATCGGTCCGGCCCTCGCCTTTCTGCTGGGCATCGTATTCCTGAATGAGAGCCCTACTCTCTTCGGTACGTTTGGAGTGGGGTTCATTCTGCTAGGTGTCTATGCACTGCACAGGCGAGCGCTTCGCGTCGAGTTGCATACGCCGGGCGCGGCGGCAGCGCTTCGTATCGCAGTTCTCGTGGGAGTGACCTACAGCGTGTATAGCCTCGTGGACAAGACAGGAGTCTCCTCGCTGGGCATCCATCCGGTCGTGTACTACTGCCTGGCATCGGTTGCGGCAGTGATGTTCGTGGGGCCGAGGGTCCTATGGGTAGCAGGGTGGACTGCCGTGGCCGACGAATGGCGGCGGAACGCCCGCGTGTGCATCGCGGTGGCCGGGCTGAATCTGGCGTCGTACCTGCTCGTGCTCTATGCGCTGACCATGCCGGATACACCCATCGGCTACGTGGTTCCGCTGCGTGCCACTTCGGGCTTGATCGCAGTGTTCGTTGGCGCGAGTGTCTTGCAAGAAGGCGATCTGGGGGCCAAGCTGGCTGCAGCGTTTTCCATGCTCTGCGGCATCGTGTTCATATCGGTGAAGGGGTGACGTTACTATGCGCGTGCTACTATGCTCGATAGATGGGATGAGGCCGGACGGACTCGCAAAGGCACACACACCGGTGATGGACCGGCTGATACAGGAGGGTGCCTACTGCGCGAATGCTCGCAGCGTGATGCCCTCGGTGACACTACCATGCCACATGTCTATGCTGCGCGGCGTGGACGTTGGGCGGCATGGTGTCAATACCAACACCTTTCACCCGCTCGCGCGACCCGTTCCTAGCGTGCTGGATGTCGCAGGATCCGCCGGGCGGAAGTGCGGCATGTTCTACAACTGGGAGCCCCTCCGTGACTGTTCCGATCCTGGGAGCCTCAGCGTGTCGGTTTTCCTGCAAGACAACGAGACGCACGAAGGCGATGCAGCGGTCGCGGAAGCGGCGTGTCGTCACTGGCAGCACGAGGACCTCGACCTGACATTCACCTACTTCGGCAACACGGACTCCACCGGGCACAAGCACGGGTGGATGAGCGAGGAGTACCTTTGCGCCATCTCCAACGCCGACGCGTGTGTAGGGAGGATGATCCACGAGTTGGAGCGACTCGGCAGGCTCTCCGAGACGATGGTGCTGGTTCTCGCCGACCACGGAGGCCATGAGAGATCCCACGGCACGGAGATGGACGAAGACATGACGGTTCCGTGGATACTGTGGGGGCCGGGTATCAAGCCCGGAGCACGCCTGGCAAACTCGGTACGGCTGTACGACACCTGCGCCACTGTCGCCCACCTCCTCGGCCTGCAGCAGCACCCGGAGTGGGACGGCAGACCTGTGACGGAGGCGGTGCGGTAGGTTGCACGGGCCGCCTGTGCACCTACGGCTCTACCCATCGGCCGTCGGCTTTGATCAGCGCAACTAGCTCGGCAACGCCCTGTTCCTGGGGAATGTTCTCCTTCACCACCTCGCGGCCGCGGTAGAGCGCGATCTTGCCACCGCCCTTGCCCACGTAGCCGTAGTCCGCATCCGCCATCTCGCCCGGGCCGTTCACGATGCAACCCATCACCGCGATGTCCAGGTTCTTCAGGTGGCCTGTGGCTGCCTTCACCTGTGCCAGCACGGTCGGAAGATCGAACTTCGTCCGCCCGCACGAAGGGCAGGCGATGAACTCGACCTTCGTGCGCCGCAACCCGAGGGATTGCAGGATCTCGTAGCACACCGGCAGCTCGTTCTTGGGGTCTTCGGCCAGCGAGACGCGAATGGTATCCCCGATGCCCTCGGCCAGCAGCGTGCCGATGCCGATGGAGCTCTTGATTCGCGCGTACTGCCCGTCCCCGGCTTCCGTAACGCCTAGGTGGATGGGATAGGCCTCGCCCGTCTCTAGCATCCGCTGCGCCAGCAGTCGGTTGGCCGCCAAAAGGATGGGCAGCCGGCTGGCCTTCAGCGAGATCACGATGTCCCGGAAGCCATGCTTCTCGCAGATGCGCACGTATTCCAGCGCACTCTCCACCATGCCCTCCGGGGTGTCGCCGTAGGTCACGGTCATGCGCTCGGCCAGGCTGCCGTGGTTGACGCCGATGCGCATCGCCACTTCGTGCCGCTTGCAGGCTTCGATTACGGGTAGTAGCGCCTCCTCGATGGCGCGCCGCTCCGCCTCATGCTCCTCCGGCGAGTACTCGACATCCCGCTGTTCGGGCTTTCGGAAGACGAAGAGCCCGGGATTGATACGAACCTTGTCCACGTGGCGCACGACTTCGGCGGCGATGGCGCTGCCTTGATGGTGGACGTCGGCCACCAAGGGAACCCGCTTCCCTTCCCGCTTCAGGATTTCGCGAATGCGACCCGCGGCCTCTGCAGCCGCCAGGGAGGGCACCGTGACGCGTACGAGTTCGGCACCCGCTTCGTGGAGTTCGATCACCTGGCGAGCGCACGCCTCGACGTTCAGCGTGTCCTCGGTGACCATCGTCTGAACCACGATGGGGTTCTTGCCGCCGATCCACACGTCGCCGACGCGCACGGGGCGTGTCGGCAGCCGGTCGTAGCGAAGGGTCATGGCAGGATTATGGCACCGGGCATGGGAGGGGTCGGCTCGGACCTAGGCGCTGCGGGTGTCGGGAACGTCTTCGGGGCTGGTCTGCGATGCGGCCACGTTCTCGGCCTGAATCTGCTCGTAGATCTCTTTGCGGTGGACCGGTACGTCCTTCGGGGCTCGAATGCCGATCCGAACCTGCTCGCCACGCACCTCGAGCACCACCACCTCGACGTTGTCGCCGATCATGATGCTCTGGTGTACCTTCCGAGTTAGAACCAGCATACTCTCGTTCGCCCTCCCTGGCGATATTGCCGCCGGCACGACTACATAGCCGGACCGATTCTGACACGCCTAGAACTTCTATGCCGCTGTTTCGGCCAAGGCGCTTAGCGCATCCATGATGGAGTGCTTGGTGCCGTACTGCCCTTCTTCCACGATGATCTGGCGTGCCTCGCGGGTCTTCGGGTTGATTATGATTGGACCCGCTAGATTTGCGGTCATGGCTTCGGGGTTCCCTTGCGGAATTGTGACAACTACGTTAACGAGGACCGGGTCCGAAGCCGTTAGCGATATGGACTTTGCACTCTCTTCCGAGATGCTCGGTGCGTAGTCGGGAAACAGCTGGGTCGGACTGATGATCAGGAACGCGATCCCGGGCTCGTCCAGCGACTGTAGCCACCGGAACGGACTACCCGGCTTGTGCTCTAGGATCACGAAGCGCCGGAGGTCAGGGAAGCCGTACGGCCCTTCGGCGAAGGTCAGCACGTCTTCCTCCTGATACTCGATGCTCCCGAATCGCGATGTCACGGCCACCATCTTCACCCGCTAGCTCCCGATGTAGTCGAGCAGGCTCATGCGCATTGCCGAGGCAGCCACCGCGAGGGCCGCTTGGTAGGCCGTCTGGGCTGCCTGGTACGCTGCAATCGCCTCCGTCATGTCCGCTTCTCTGTAGTCCGAAATGAGCCTCGTCAGCTCGTCCGACTGCTCACCCAACTGGACCCGGGTTGCCTCGATCTGCTGTAGCAGCGACCCGAGGTCCGCCCGCTGGTTCTGCACGGTGCGAGACAACAAATCCAGCAACTGGAGGTCGTCGCCTCCCAAGCGGTTCTGGTCTCCCGAGCTCATGTCGGTCTTGATTGTTTCGAGCGCACTATAAATGTCGGTGAAAATCGGCTCCCCGACAAGGCTGCCCTGGACGACGTAGCCAGGCCGTATCTCGACATCCATCGTCTCGGCACTGCCATTGTAAGTCATAACACCACCCACAGCTTCAAAGGGCTTCGTGGTGACGGCCTTGCCGGCAAACAGATACTGACCCGGTACCAGCTCACGATTCCCGATCGCAACGAGCCGCTCCTGAATCCGACTGATCTGCTGCACGTATGCGTCTCGGACAGTCTGCTCCGTCGTGCCGTTCGCTCCCGCAACCACCATCTGGCGGACCTCGTTGAGGATATCGGTGAGCTCTCCCATCGCGCTCTCGGTGGCCTTCAGCCGGGTGTTTGCCACTCCGACATTCTTCAGATACTGGCTCGTGTTCGCCAGTGCGGACTTCAGGCCGAGCACCATGGATGCAGCGAAGGGGTCGTCCGACGGGTCGTGGAGCCGAACGCCGGTGGACACCTCGCGCGAGCGCTTGAAAACGCGCTCGATAGCGTTCGTGACCTCCTGCGTGTGCATCATCTGCTGGTAGTTCGTGCTAATCCTCACGGTCTCTCACCTCCGGTCGCTAGCGACCGAGCAGCCCGATCGTCTCCTCCAAGACCGAATCGAAGATCGTCAGCAGGCGTGCTGCCGCCTCGTAGGTCCGTTGGTATTTCATCATGTTCGCCAGCTCTTCGTCTAGGTTGACGCCGGACTGCGCTTCGATCTGAGCAACGATCTGTTGCCGGATGCCCGACTGCGCGTCCAGCGCCGCCTGAGCCCCTTTCAGGTCCGACGCGACACCAGTGACGAGGTCCCCGTAGAACCCGGAGAAGCTCCTTCCGCCCAGGCCCGCGTGTGTTGCGCTTCGAAGCTGGGCGATCGCCAGAGCCACGCTGCCGTCGCCGGCCTCGTTGGTTGCTGCAGCGACGATGTTCTGTGCGCTCGCCTTGACCTCGTCGCTCAGGTCGAAGGTGCTCGCGCCGGTTCCGGAGAACAGCATGTGCCCGGTCGTTCCATCCAAAGCATAGCCGGACGAGTGCAGCAGATTCACCTCGGAGATGATGGAGCCGGCGAGGGTATCCAGTTGGGTGCGGTAGCCGGAGAGTTTGTTCAGAGTTTCGAAGCTGCCCCCCAAGGCGCCAGAAGCGACCCGGACGTTCAGACCGTTGACCACGATGGAGGAGGTGGCCACATCCACGGTGGTGGAAAGCTCGTTCGCCCCGCTCTGGTCTACCAGCGTGAACTGATCCAGGTACACCTGCATCGTGCCGTTGGGCATGACGTTCGACCGAACCTCTGCAATGTTGGACATCTCGGCGAGGATGGCTTCCCGCTGGTCCAGCAGGTCGTTCGGAGTTGCCCCCGTGGCCTGCGCCTCGACGATACGCTTATTGAGGGTCGCCAGGTCGCCGGCTAGCTGATTCAGCCGTCCGATGTGGTCCTGCACTTGGGCCGTCACGTTTCTCTGTTGCGTCGCGAGGTCGGCATCCAGGGTCCTGAAGCGCCGAGCCAACTGGTCGGCTGCTTGGCGCACCGTGCTACGCAGCGCGGTGTCCGACGGGTTCGCACTGAGCTGCTGGAACGCGTTGAAGAACTGGTCCAGGTATTCAGAGATGCCCGAGGACGTGCTCAGCTCTCCGAAGGCTACTTCGGCCTGTTTCAAGTTTGCGGCCAGAGTGGCGAAGCGCCCTCCCTCGGTGCTCGTGTCCATGTAGCGCTGCTGCAGAAAGCGGTCCCGCACGCGTGTGACGGCACCGATCTCCGTCCCTCCTCCCAAGTAGAAGGGACGTATGCCCATCTCGAACTGAGGGATGCCGTCACGGAAGTCTACGATCTGCCGAGAATATGCGGAATTGTTTACGTTCGCGATGTTGTGCGAGGTGGTCAGCATCGCATACTGGAACGACTGCATGGCCCGGCCGGCGATACTGATGCCGTAGAACGCGGATGGCATAGCTACACCTTCCTATCCAGGGTCAGAGCCCCCGCCACGGCCTTGCCATAGGGTGTGGAGGGCTCGCGTAGCGCCTGGCCGATGAGCATGAGCGTGCCCGATACATACGCAAGCTCGTTCTGGATGAGGGCGTGGTTGCGGATGAACGAGGCTCGCAGGGCGTCTGCCAGCCTCTCGGCGGTGCCCGCGAGACTGGAGAGGAGTCGCGCGTCCGAAGGGGGTAGTCTCCGGGCCACCTCTCTCAGAGTTGGCTCTGACCCGACGGCCTCGGCCAGAGCGGAGATGGCAGAGCGAGCTTCCTCATCCTTCGCCTGCAGAGCGATTCGCGCAGACTCGACCTGTTCGAGGCAGTCCTGGACCTGGTCGGTGTCACGCGAGATAAGCGCCCGCTCCTGGCATGCTAGCACCTGGAGCAACGCTTCCGCGCTCCGCACCCATTCCGACCATAGCGTCGCGACGTGGCGAGGGGTCATCGTTCGCCCTCCGTTGCTCGTTCCCCGTCCAGCACCCGGTCCGCGAACTGGCGATACAACAGGTCGCCGATGCCGAAGCGGCTCGTCCTCGCGATCTCCTGTGCCACGGCTTGGTCCATGAGGTCCTGGTACACTGCCGTGGCCCCGCTAGAGGAATCCCCGAACGAGGCAGTTCGCCGCATCGCGCTTAGGAGTTGCTGAACGAAGAGGGCCTCCACTCCTTGGGTGGCCTTCCGAAGTTCATTCCGCTTCGCACTCGTCTCTTTCACCATTTGGATTGCTGGGATTTTGCCGGTCAGCATCTCTCGCCCCCTACTGGATTTCGATGGTCGCCTGCAGCGCGCCGGACCCACGCAGCGCCTGGAGGATAGCGATCAGGTCTCTCGGTGACACCCCGAGCTGGTTCAGTGCCTTGACCAGGTCGGCCACGGTGGGCATGTCGTCCAGCCATGCGAGCTTCGCCTTCGGCTCTTTCACCTTGACCGCCGTATTATCGAAGGGCACGCCCGGTCCACCTTCTGAGGTGAAGGAAGGCGGCTGGGACACCTCGGTGGTCTTCTTGATGGTTACGGTTATGCCGCCGTGGGCCACGGCAGCGGGCCGAATGCGCACATTCTCGCCGATCACGATGGTCCCGGTCCGCTCGTTGACGATGATCTTCGCGGGTGCATCCGAGGTGACGGCGAGCAACTCCAGCTGGGATACCAGTCGCACCGGGTCCATCAGACGAGAGTCGGGCGGCGTGACGCGAATGGTCGCCCCGTCCACGGCAAGAGCCTCGCACTCCGGGTAGGCGGCCATGATCGCCTCTGCCACGTTGCTCGCGGTGGTGAAGTCCGGCTGCCGTAGTTGGATGAAAAGATTGTTGTCGGTGACGAACGCAGACGGCACCGATTTCTCCACGATCGCCCCTTCTGGGATGCGCCCTACGGTGACATGGTTCTTCTGCACCGAACTGCCACCCGCACCGAAGTTGAACCCCCCGATGCTAACAGGTCCAGCGGCAACGGCGAACGCCTCGCGGGAGTTGCCGGCAGCATAGAGGGGGGTCTGGAGCAGCGTACCACCCTGCAGACTCTTCGCATCCCCCATGCTGCTCACGGTGACGTCTATGTGCGTCCCCGGCTTAGCGAAGGCAGGCAGCTCCGCGGTCACCAGCACTATGGCGACGTTCTTCAGCGACATGCTGGCTGGATTGACCGAGAGCCCGAAGCGTTCCAGTGCGTTCGCAATCGCCTGCTGGGTCTGCGGGGTGCTCTTGGTATCACCCGTGCCCTCGAGCCCTACCACCACACCTACACCGGTTAGTTGATTGCTACGCGCTCCTCGGATAACTGCGATGTCCTTCAGCCGAACTGCACGGGATGAGGCATCGCTGCCGCTGGCAGCTGCGGGAAGCTCGTTCTGACTCCAGCCCAGGTTCACTAACAGGAGTGCGAAGATCAGTGCCCGCATCAGAACAACCCCCCGAACAGCCCTTTGAACAGCCGCACGATGAGACCTTCTCGCTGCTTGTCACCGATGATGCCCTTACCCTCGAAGCGTATCTCCGCATCACCTACCAGGTAGGACGGAATGGTGTTGTCCGAAGAGATGTCCTTCGTACGCACGATGCCGGTGATGAGCAACTTCTGAGTTTCCTTGTTGACCATGACATCGCGCTTGCCCTCGATCACCAGCGTGCCGTTGGGCAGCACCTGCTTCACTACCACCGTCATCTTCGCGATCAGGCTGCCACTACGGGTGGTACTACCCGTCGCTTGACTGCTCATCTGGCCGCTCGCACCCAGCTCCGGCAAGATATCTCTCAGGATCGGACCCAGACCGGCGGTAGTAGATGCGGAGTCGCTTTTCGTTGTGCTAGTATCCGCCTTCGAAGATGCCTGGCTGCTCTCCATGATGAGCACCGTAAGCACATCTCCTACCTCGCGCGCCTTGAAGTCCGAGATGTACGATCCCGCTTTATCGGACCACAGCGAACCATCAGACTGAGCGATGGCGCTGGTCGCTAACAATACGAGTGCAAGTGCAACTAGCCTCATAGGGTCACCATCACAGTACTCTCGTCTCTCAGCTCGCCGGTGAGCGTCTTCTTCGTAGAGGGCACATACACCGTCACAGCGTCTCCCACCGCGCCGGCAGAACGCAGAACGCCCTGCGTCTGGACGCTCAGGCCACCACTCTGGAGCACTACGGTGACCTGAGAGCCGACCTTGACCATCTCGGCCTTCGCTTTAGGGATTGTGGTCGGCTGGAAGCGCACGTGTACGGTCGTGGCCGTCCGTCCGTCCACCTGCACCGCGACGGGGACCGACCACCCCAAGCCACTGCGTGCGGGCGAACCGGGTGTTAGCACGTACTGCCCTACCGGCGCCGTGACCGCACGCGCTGCCACAGTGGCAAACAGACGCTCGGCTTCCACAGGATCGGCCAGGGCGCGCCGAGCTGCCTGGATGATCTCGGCTTGCGACACCTCTTGGCTGGGTCGCGACACCCGTATCGTCTCCGGCAGATCGACCAGCGACGATGAACTCGCTAGACCGGCAGCCCGCAACTTTACCATCACCTCGCCGCGCGTCAGGATGCGGCTGGCTCCGGGCAGGGGTGCAGCTCCCACCGGCAGCTCTTCGGCTTGAGCAACCAGCGTCTCGCTGCCGCTCAGCTCCGCGATCTCGCCCAGAAGCACCCGGTCGCCTCGGGTCTCCGCGGAGAGCTTGCCTACGATCCGAAGCCCAGTGCCCTTCTCCGCCGGCGGCGCCCCTGTCGCTCCACCGACCCGCTCAACAAGCGTCCCGAAGCCAGGCGACCCCGGTTGACCGATCACCGGCACCGTCTGCCCAGGCGCGAAGCGAGCCAGGCTGACACAGCCAATCTCTCGCGCCAGCCCAGCGACCGTTGCGACGATCGTGCCATCGGCCCGGACCGAGAGAGAGCTCGTTCCGCTCGGAATCACCACCGGCGGGTCTAGCGCCGGACCTAACGTCGAGCGAAGCAGTTTGCCTTCCTCGACGATGAGCCGCACCTCACGGACATACACCGGGCGCTCGACATCCAAGAGCCTGATCAGCCCCTCGCCCTGAACGGCCCAGTCCACCTGAATCTGGGGTAACAGCAGCCAAATCATCCGTCAGCACCCTACCGCTTCAGGTTGTTGGTCAGACCGAGCATCTCGTCTGCGGTGGTGATAGCCTTGGAGTTGACCTCGTACGCTCTCTGCGCCAAGATCATCCGTACCATCTCCTCGACGATCTGCACATTCGAGTTCTCGATGGCGTACTGGGCGATCGAGCCGAGGCCCTCGGTGCCGGGTGCCCCCTCGATGGCATCGCCGCTCGCCGCGCTCACGCGGAACAGGTTGTGTCCTATGCGCTGCAACCCTGCGGGGTTAGGAAACCTTGCCAGAAGCACCTGTCCAAGGTTCTGGATGGTGGTATCTCCGGCCACCTGCACATTCACCGTACCATCCGATCCCACCGTGAACGAGATGGCATCCGAGGGCACCAGGATGTCTGGCTGCAGTGGATATCCATCGCTCGTCACGATTCGGCCCGTAGCGTCTACCTTGAACTGCCCATCGCGGGTGAACGCTTCCGACCCATCGGGTAGCAGCACCTTGAAGAACCCGTCACCCTCGATGGCGAGGTCGTACTTGTTGGAGGTCTGCTGCAGGGGTCCCTGCTCCAGCATGGTAGTGGTAGCCACCGTGCGCGATCCGAGACCTACCTGGAGAGCGACGGGCCTAGTCGCGTCCTGCCCGTTTTGCGCGCCCTGACTGCGGAGAACCTGATACAGGGTGTCCTGGAACTCCGCTCGAGAGTGCTTGAAGCCGTTGGTGTTGACGTTCGCCAAGTTGTTGGCGATCACGTCCAGGTTGAACTGCTGCGCGGCCATGCCTGCAGCGGCGGTATACAGCGATCGCATCATCGCTAGCGACCTCCTTCCGGTCGGTCGCCTCGCGCTGCGCCCCTTCCGTCACTCCAGGGCGCCCATCGCCTCCCCGCTAGGCGGGGTCCGGCGTCAGCCTAATCGCGCGAGGTCGTTGACTGCCTTCTGTAACGTCTCATCCTGCGCCTGAACGACGCGCTGGTTCGCCTCGAACACGCGCAGTGTCGCTATCATGTGGACCATCTCGGTGACAGCGTTCACGTTGGACGCCTCGAGATAGCCCGGCTCGAGCCGAGGGTTGGCCAAGGGCTTCGCGGCGCCCACGTATAGGCCATTGCCTGCCTTCGTGAGGTCGCCAGTCACCACAGCCAACCGGTCCAGGGTCGCGCCCCCAGCCTGCACCAGGCCGGTGGGGTCAATCGTGGGCGTCGCGCCGCGCGGCACTTGAATGGGCCCGTTGGAGCCCAGGACGGGGTGACCGTCGCGCGTCGTCAGCATGCCGGTGGCGTCCACCTGGAAGGAACCGGCTCGGGTGTAGCGCACCCCGGCGGGCGTCCGGACGCTGAAATAGCCTTCACCTTCGATAGCGACGTCCAGAGCGTTGCCCGTCGGGATCAGGGCTCCCTGCGTTCCGAGCATCGTTCGGCCCTCGACGACGGCGCCTCCGCCGAGCCGCCCGACGGTGCGCGTGGCGGCTTCGCCAGGAGCGTGGACTTCCCGGTCCAGCGCCTCGCGGAAACTGAGTCGGTCGCTCTTGAAAGCCGTGCTGTTTGCATTCGCGAGATTGCCGGCGATGACGTCCAGAGCCAGTTGCTGGGCGTGCATCCCCGTCGCTCCCGCATAGATTCCCCGCGTCATCTCGTTCTGGGTTATTGGCCGCCTGCCGACCGCGGGGCAGCCGAGGGTTACCGGGTTTCAGACGCTCGGCATCCAAACCGGTAGAGGTGCGTGGGAACGCTCCACTCGGCAGCCGGGTGTACACTGAGGAGGGAGGTTGCCTGATGGACGCGTTGGTGGCTCTCGTGGTCGGCGCGGCGGCGCTGCTTTTGGTGGGAGCAGCGTATGCCTGGCTCGTGGCGCGCCGATCGGAAGACGAGCCGGTCATCGTCCCTCGCACGGGGGCGGACCAGGTGGAGGACGCGCTGGCGGCGGCCATCGAGGCCCCGAATGACCGAACGCACCGAGAGGCCCTCGTGCGGGCGTTGCTCGACCTGAAGCCCGAGGACGCCCGGAAGCTCTCGCCTGAAACCTGCCGCGAGGTCGCAGCCTTGCTGAACTCCGCCGATCCGGCCGTTCTGCGCGCTGCGGTGGTCGCCGTGGGCCAGTTCGGTGGAGAGCAGGAGCTGTCTGCGGTCCGGCGGGCCGAGCAGCGCGTCCTGCAGATTGCAGAGGACCTGGCCGGCGGCCGCTACGTGACCGCCGAGCAGATGGAGCTGGCCGAGGAGTTGGGCTTCCGGCCGGAGCGCGGGGTTTTGGACGACCTCGGGGGCGGCCTGGGAGTGGTGGGACCGCCGCCCGTAATGCGCTGGGAGTGGCCCGAGGACCTTCCGCTGCTGGCTCGGCGTGCCCGGGAGGCCGTCGAGGCCCGAGCCGCGGAGGAAGAGGAACGGCGCACCCTGCTGATGGCTGCGGAGGACGCTGAGGAGGCGGCCAATCGGGAGCTTCTACGTCCTGCCGCCGGACTGGAGGACCCGGATCCCGAGCGCCTCGCTCGCCCCGACCCGTCCCAGGAGGAGAGCTGAGCCAGCCAGACCTGGCTCAAATCCCATCTCTCCACCCGCTCTCGAGGGTGGGCTATGGTCGCCGTCATGCTGAGCCAGTCGAAGCATGACGCCGGGAGCCGCGTGCGTGGGATGTGAAGGTGACAAGGCGCGGCATGCGACTGCATGCTTCGGCAAGCTCAGCGTGACGTCACTCTGTGACGAAAGGTCTACTTCCACCTCTCACCACTCGCAGAGGGTGTGTCACTGGGAACTCCATCCCCTGGAGCGAAGCGCAAGGGGGAGGGATGGGCTGGGGGTCCGGCTCGAATTGCTGACCGACGGATGCGGAATCCATGTGGCCGCGGGCACCGGCCTCCTCACTGGCCCACCCTCTCCCAGCGGAGAGGGCAACGAGGTGGATACCACCTAGGCACCTGACAGGGCAGAGCCATCGCGGTAGGCCTGCCACAGCGGGCCCCACTCGCTGTCCATGAACTGCCGAATGAAACGGCGACCGATGGTTGGGTACCAGAGCCAGTCATGATAGATGGCACTCGCAGCCGGTGCCCAGTGCCATAGCGGTGAGTGGAGCAGGAGCTTCTCCAGCGGTCGCAGCGGTCCCTTGCGTATCATCTGGTCGCCCCAGATAACGAAACTACGCTTGACGTGAAACCCGAAGTCCACCGCTTCGATGTTTTCTCCCACGATCTCTATGTCGCGTGGATCCGCCACACCGTAACCGCGCTCTGCACACATCCGCAGATAGGGGATTTCGAGCGGGTCGAAGCCCATCATCTTCGCGGCGACGGCATCGATAGCGACCTGGTCCGCTGAAGCAAGCAGGTAGTTCTTCACGTGCGGCACCATGGTACGCGGGCCCGCCCCGTCTCCACACACCGTGCCATCCATCAGCGCGAAGATGCCGGGATGCAGCTCCCGCTGCATGGTCATGAGGTCCACGAGCACCTCATGGATGTACTTGTGCGCATAGTGCCTCGCTTCTTGCAGCAATCCGCCGAAGGAGTTCTTGATTGCACCCGTGGTCGTGCTGTGCCCATGCGTCTTCACCGTCGGAAGGTGCAACACCTGCTTGCCGACGTACATCTTGGGTATGCGAATTCCCTCTGGGAAGACTACATTCAGCTTGAGCAGCGGCTCCCGGAACTCGTGCTGCACCCACTCCACGTCGGTGAGTGGCGTGAACGGAATCTGATAGTGGTTGAGTACGGGGGCCCACGCATTGTTGACGAGCCCCTTCAGCGGATCTGTAACCACGGTGCGGTGTTCGACCGGGAACAGACGCTCCTTCGGAAATCCGATGTCCAGCAATGCGCGAACGGCACCGTGCAGCTGCCATGGCTGCGAGGAGCATGCCGGGAAGTAGAGTGTCCAGGATAGGTTTAGTTTGAGCAGCAGATCCGTTTCGGTGCTGAGGGCCTCACGCACTCCACCCAGATCCATTACCCGGGCGATGTCGTCGAGCACCGTCCGTGGTGAAGTCTTCAGTACCGCTACCTTCGATGTCATGCCATTCGGCTTACTCTACGGTAACGCTCTTCGCCAAGTTTCGCGGTTGATCTATGTCGCAGCCTCTTTCTTTGGCCACGAAGTATGCGAACATCTGCAAGGGCAGGACGGCGAGCGGAGCCGCGAACAGGTCGTGGCCGCAGCGCGGGATCTGTACACAGAAGTCCGATATCTGGGGAATGGTCTCTTCGCCCTCCTGCACGATGGCGAGAGTACGTGCGCCACGTGCCTTGATCTCCTTGATGTTGCCGGCGATCTTGTCCCGTGTTCGGGTCTGCGTCGCGACGAAAACGGCCAGCGTGCCCGGCTCGACCAACGCGAGCGGACCGTGCTTCATCTCGCCCGCAGGGCACTCCTGTGTTGGGATGTAGGCAATCTCCTTAAGCTTGAGGGCACCTTCCATCGCTACCGCATCGTCCACGCCCCGTCCTAGGAAGAAACAGAGCGATGTGTCCTTCACCTCGCGTGCGATCGCGGCGATCTTCTCCTCCTGCTGCAGGATCGCTCGCAGGCGCTCCGGCTGCTTGACCAGCTCCGACACCATGAATGGCACGGTCTCTGGACTAACACCACGCAGCGCATCCAGGTGCAAGGCGATCAGCATGATGGCGCACACCTGCGCGCTGTAGGCTTTGGTAGATGCCACGCAGATCTCTGGACCAGCTTGCACATACAGCACATGGTCGCACTCGCGTGCCATCGTGCTACCTACTACGTTGATGATGCCCAGAGTTTTCGCCCCACGCTCCTTGCACAGGCGCAAGGCAGCCAGCGTGTCCGCGGTCTCACCCGACTGGCTGATGAAGATAGCGAGGTCCTTGGGGCCTAGCAGCGGGTCCGAGTAGCGGAACTCCGACGAGAACTCCACTTTCACTGGGATGCGGAGGTAGCCCTCGATCATGCGTGCTCCGATCAGGCCTGCGTGAAACGCAGTGCCACATGCAACGATGACGAACCGCTCGAAGGACTTCCACTGCTCGTCCGTCAGGCCGACATCCAGCCTCACGCGTCCATCCACCACGCGACCCAATAACGTTTGAGCCAGCGTATCCGGCTGCTCGTGGATCTCCTTCAGCATGAAGTGGTCATAGCCCCCCTTCTCTGCGGACTCCACGTCCCACTCCACATGCTGCACCGGACGCTCGACCGGCCGACCCTCCGAGTCGTACACCTGCACGCGATCTCGACGGAGCACTGCCATGTCACCGTTCTCTAGGATGATCACGTTCCGTGTGTACGGCAGTAACGCAGGAATGTCGGATGCAAGAAAGTTCTCGTTTTCCCCCAAGCCTATGACGAGCGGGGAGTCGCAACGCAGTGCAACGATCGCCTCGGGATCCGCGTTCGAAACGGTGGCCACGGCGTATGCTCCGCGAAGCTTCTTGGAAGCGCGGCGAACTGCGTCGGCAAAGCTGCCTCCCAGCTTAAGCTCCTCTTCGATTACGTGCGCGATCACCTCGGTATCCGTCTCGGATCGAAAGGGATGGCCTTTTGCCTCTAGCTCCTGACGTAGCTCGAGGTAGTTTTCGATGATTCCGTTGTGCACGATGGCAACCGATTGGGAGGAGTCCCAGTGCGGGTGGGCGTTATCGGTCGTCGGAGCACCGTGGGTGGCCCAGCGAGTATGTGCCACGGCGGTATTCGAGTGAGTGTCGAAACCTTGCAGTCGCCGCTCCAGCTCCGCGATTTTGCCGGCCTGTTTGATTACGCTGATGCCTGAGCCGTTGGCATAGGCCACGCCCGCAGAGTCGTAACCGCGGTACTCCAATCTGCGTAGAGACTCGACGGCAACAGCGACCGCCTCTCTCGGACCTACATATCCCGTGATCCCACACATGTGTCGAACCCTCCGTAGTTAGTCTGCTAGTACGCGGGGATGTAAGTGTCTTCCGACACCAACACCCGCTTCGTGGCACCTGCGCAGCTCACCTCGCGAAACGTTCGCGTTACGACGTGCCCCGTCGCCAGGGTACGCTTCTCCACCTCGATAGCCACCTGCTCGCGCATCGGCTCCGCCCCCATGATCGTACACTTGAGCTGACGCCCGCTGAGTTCGACAACAAGCCGAATCGGGCCCTCTCGTGAGTTGCGAAAGCGCAGATCGGCATACTCGGAGACAGTCGCGTCCCGGCCCGGCACGAGATATCGTACGGTCAGGCTGTGCGGATGGCGCTCGACGATCTCCAGGTTAGCCAACAACGCAGCATTGTACACCGTACTACTAAGTTGACAGATTCCACCGGCCAGGCTGTCTAACTTGCCCAGCGGGGTGAAGGTCGGTGCATTCCGGTATCCAGCTTCCGAAGTCCTCGATCCCACCAGACGATTGAACGAGAACTCCGCCCCTGGCGCCAGGTACACCCCGCTCAGTTTTCGGGCCGCAACTCCCACGTTCTCGTTGCGCGCCCACTCCGCGCGCGACAGCTCGGTCGCGAACGTTGCTAACACATGCGGCGTCGCGGCTTCTGCAGCCAAGCCGTGCCAAGTCTGCAGTAGCACCGAAGCGAGAAGGGCTACCGTCATCTCACTCGCACCGATATCCGACCCGTTTCGCTGCGACCCTCGATCCCTGCCGCATACATTGCACTCACCACCGCAGGACCTGCCGTAAACGAGCCCGGCGTCACGGCGCGAACCACGTAGTAGTAAGCAGTCTCTCCCGATGGCACATGCTCCAACAGAAGCGTGACACGGTTATCGTGTTGCTCTCTCCTAGCATATCCGTACCAGTCGTATCGATCATCATCGAACAACCAGCCCGAATACAGAAACTCGCTGTTGCGCTCGTCAATCGGTTCCAATCCGGCAGGAAGCGGGTCTTCCAGAACCAGGTGTCGCAGTGGCCGATCGCTCTTCACTACCAGCTTGACTACCACCTCGTCACCAGGCACTACGCTCGAAACAGGCGAGGTCGTGGAGTACTGCTGCTCCGTCCAGGTGTAACTTCCACTCTTGTGAGTGACCACCTTCGTAACGAGCTTGCGATACGTGCGCGATACCGCTATGCCTGCACCGGAGGCGCGCTGTGCATAGGGCAGGTTGTAGCGAGTGGTCACCGCGTACCGAAGCGATCCGGAGCCCTCCAGGCGCAACTCCCACCTGGGTGTGCTGCCCTGCAGCAGCTCCGGCCCCACCTTGCCCACGATCTCCTGACCATGGTCGCGCCCGATCTCCCAGGACTGCACATTTCGGCCGTCTACGGCGAGAGTGACACGTCCAGTGAACGGCCGTTCGCCCGTCGTGCGGATGTATGTCGCGAGGGCGCGTGCGATGGTAGCGGTGTCGTTCGTGGAGTACCACATGTCACCACGCCTAGCCGAGCAGAGCCACTGCAGCACTGCATCTCGCTCACTGCTCGAAGTGCCGAGCTCACACATGGCCTGAAGCGCCAGTGCAGCTACCTGTGTATCCTGCTCGCCGTAGTACCACCACGACTCGTCCCGATAGTCCGCAGGCCACGACATCAGCCCGCCGCCCTGCCTACCCTTACCTATCAGCTCCCGCATCACTTTGCCCGCTAGGGCGTCGTGCCCCACATTCTTAAGTGTCATCGCGAGGCGGGCCAGACCTGCCGGAGCAAGCTCGCCCGTACGCGCCGCCATGCGCTCAGCAGCAGTTCGCCAGGCTTCCGGCTGAATGCGAGATAGCACCTCGAGTGCCAGAGTCTTGGACTGCAACGCGCTGCGATAGCGCCAAGTAGCCTCGTCTGCCGGCTTGGCTCCTCTGGGCTTACTGTCATCCACCCTCACAACCATAGTGGCAAGGCGATCTAAGCCGCGCCGGAAGGTATCATCGTCTACCTGGAAGCCGCTGCGCCTGGCCTCAGCCAGACCACTCATCACATAGGCAGTCCAGTATAGGTCGCTCTCCGAGTGGTCACCCCATCCCCAGCCGCCGTCATACTCCTGCATGGCGTACAGCCGGCTCAGCCCAACCTGTACCATGTCCCTGAGCTTCGCCTCCAGCTCGGGGCGACTACGGCCCTCGGCCGAGAGCACATCCAACAGCGCGAGGTCCGCTAGCATCGGACTGGTAGTCTGCTCGATGCACCCATAAGGGTATTGCGCGAGAGCTTCGACCGAGCCGAGCAGCAACGAGGTGAGCGTAGGCGAGATTCGAAACTCGAGGCTCTCGCTACCGAGCGTTCGATCCTTAGCCAGCGGAATGGGCTGGCTGACGGTACCAGCGGTCACGCCAGACTGGGTGCGTGTCTGCAGGTTGCGATACTCCAAAACATTCAGACGCAGCTCGACGGCATCTTGGTGGGTCTGAGAGGTAGCGGCCAGATACACCGTGCAAGTGCCACTCTTTGCAGCACGCGCGGAGATGTCGTAGCGCCACTCTCCGTTCGCAGGCACCATCACCGAGGTCTCCGGGCGTGTTAGCACTGCCAAATGCTCGTCCGCCTCGAACACCACCTGCGCGGTCTGCACACGATCGGTGGTGTTCCGCACCACTGCGATAACTCTGAACTCATCACCTACACTTACGAAACGTGGCAGGTTGAGCGATGCGATGAGTGGCTTCGTAACACGCAGTTCCTTGTTCACTGCCTGCCCCACGCTCGTGCCCTCGCCAACGCCGCGCGCGGTGGCCCGCCACTGCGTGAGGTTATCGGGCAACGTGAACTCCACTTCGGCCTGCCCGGTCTCATCGGTCTCGATGGTCGCGCGCCAGAATGCAGTATCACGGAATTCCTTGCGCACGCGTCCCTCGCCGGCCTGCGTCTTCTCCGCGTCCCTGGCTTCCTTTTGATACACTCTGGCAAACCGCAGGGAGGCAATCGCGTCCGGAGCACTCGCGCCGGTCACGATCCGGTAATAGAGCGCATCGCTTCGTTCGGTCTCCACAGAGTTCGGCCTACTACCATAGAAATAGGCGCGGATGTCCGGGGTGTTATCTCGGCGGATTGCGAAGAGCGGTTCGTCTACGACCGCCAGCGACACTTCTGCCGGTATAGGATTGCCTTGCAGATCCCGGCTCTCGATGCGATAGCGCACCTTGTCACCTGGTAGGTGGCGATCCGAGTCCGGAGTCACGCGCAGGTCGAGGAGCTTGCTCTCGTCGGCAATCCACACGCCTACCGAATCGGATTGCAATACTCCCTCGGCGGCGTAGCCTCCCCACACATAGATACAGGGCATCATCTCCCGGGTGATTGGGATGTTCAGCACGGCCACTCCGCCGCTAGCCTTCAACAGACCATGATGGTGGATCGTCGAGCCCTCGATGCTGTACCAAAGCGTAGCATTCGGGGTGCCAGTCTGGAACAAGACAGTGAGCGTGTCACCCGCCCTCGCCCGTCGCGTGGAAGGCTGAATCTGGAGCCGTTCTCGACCACCCCAGTAGCCACCTGCGCCGCCGTGGGCATAGTAGTAACTCTCATAACGACTCGCCCTGCCGCTGCCATCCTGCATGATCGCAACTAGGCGGTAGCTGCCGGCGACACGCGGCACGAACTGGAACGTCCCGTTGCCGTCCTCCCCGACCGTCAGATCGCGCCGCTCTTGAACCTCGCTGCGCTCCCGCCACTCTTTGCCCGACTGCTCCCACCAGTAACGAACGATCTCGATGCGGACGGGAGCACCTGGCACGGAGCGGCCGAGCGTAACGTCCCACGTTCGGACCTTCATCTCCGCGGACTGCCCGACAGGTCCAACCCAGGAAGCGGGCTCCACCTCTGCGAAGCGGGCCGCAGGAAGCAGGTAGGCTGTCGCCGAGGTACTTCCCTCTCGGCCTGCGATGTCCAGGACCTCGGCGCTAACGGTCAGCCCCACTGGCCTCTCGGCTACCTTGCTGCGAACCGACGCGGGCACCTCGATCAGAAGTACGCCATCCGGCCCGGTCTTGCCGGTCCCTTCGAAGCGGGTGTCCCCCCATGCGTAGCCGCCGTCCTCGTTCTCTCCCTCGGATTCATCCCACTGCGGCTCCCAGTCGTCTTTGGGCAGAAAGCGGTTCCATCCATACCAGTCTTGGTTCACGAAGGCGGACCATCGCACGCTCGCTCCAGCTAGCGGCGCTCCGAAGTAGTACTTGGCCTCGAGCCGGAACACCAGGTTCTCGCCTGCGATGACAGGGTTAGCACTGGGTGTCAGGGTCACACGATACTCCGGCTTGCGGTACTCGGCAATGTCGAACGCCGCTGAGCCCACCATTCCGTCGCCCAGATCCGCTCGCACCCAATAGGTGCCGGGGACCAGCGATTCGCTCAGCTTGAAGCTGCCATCGAATGAACCCGAGGAGGAAGAAACGATCTCCTGGGTCTGCAGAGTGGCGTCGTACGAGTTGCGAAGCTCCACGCTCGCGGAGCGGCCCGACGCCTCGACGTACTCGCCCGCAACCCAGTCCCTAGCGATACCCTTAAAGTGCACGGTGTCGCCCGGGCGGTAGACGCTCCGGTCGGTGTACATGTAAACGAGGCTGGCGCTGGGCTGCCCTTCAGAACGCGCGTAGTACGGCGTGAAGCGCGCCACGTGCTGGCCGCGCAAGGCAACCAATTCGTATTCGCCTTCTAGCCGCGGCGTGACCCAGAAACCTTGCTGGTCGGTGGCGCCAGAGGCCAGCACCTGTCCTCCTCGGATCGCCTTGACGGCAGCCCCTGCGACGGGTTCCCCAGTCCTTCGGTTCAGCACCCACACCAGCGTGGAGCTCGGAGCGCTCTTCGCGACCAGGGCAAGATCGCTTACCGTGAATGAGGTCGTCCGCGTGCGCTGGCCCAGCGTGGCGCGGACCATGTAGTACCCTGGCTCCTTGGTCGGGATCAGGACTGCACCGCTGCTATACCGCCCCCGGGCCGCAGGCCTAAGGTTCGGTCGTAGCACCGAGACGGGCGCGCGACCCTGAACGTTGGTCTCGGTAAGCAAGCCGCCCTGAGCGGGCCCGTAGAAAACTTCCACTGTCAGACCGCTGGGGTTGCCCTCGTAGTTGAGACTGACGTACGCCTTCTCCACCGTCGTGTACACGCGGCTGGTGGAGCCCATGTACCAGTAGCCGCTGCTCTGCGCCCACGCGCACGAACTGGCTGCGACGGCTGCAAGCACGATGATATGACGACCACCCATAAACCGATGCCTCCCCGGAATCCCGCTTCGCTAGCGCGGCGCACTCGTTCGACAGGCGCCGCAAGGACCCCCAGCTATTATAGTGGGTTTGCAGAAGTTGGGGCAATTGCCCGTTCGCCGGATAGGCAGCAGGAGGCAGAGGCTCCGGCCCCACGACCGAGCAGGGACCCTCGGCGCTTGCGTAGCCGTCGGGGACCGGAGCTTCACTGTCTTAGTTCGGCAATAGCCTAACTACGAAGAATAGTGGCTTAACCCTGTCAGCAGTTTAGGTTTGTGCGTACCCAGGTCTGCTCCCAGGCAGAACACTGTACCGCTCGGTCCAAGCGTCGTGACGGAGCGATGCAATGGAGCCGGCCCGCAACCCGAAGGCGCGATGCCGGCTCCTGACCAATCCGGGCCCTATTCGCGGATCTGGATCTGTATCGTGGCCATTTGACCGCCGATGGACCGTCGGACCACTAGGGAGTAGTTGCCCTGAGCCTTCTCCACTAACGAGCGTAGCTCGTCCGGCGTGCGCAGCTTCTTCCCGTTGAACTGCTCGATCACGTCGCCAGGTCGAAGCCCGACTCGGTCTGCGGCGGTGCCAGGCTGAACCTCTACCACGACTACTCCGCTCACTCCCGAGGGCAACTTGTACTCCTTGCGCACCTCATCTGTGATCTCGGTGACAGCGGCACCGAGGCGTCCTTTGACCGGCAAGTCCAGCTTCGGGGTCTCGTCGCGCTCAGAGAGATCACGCTCCAGCCGCTGGTCGAGGTCGGGGTCCATTGGCGGAGCACCAACCGTGACGTTCAATGTCAGCGTCTTGCCGCCTCGAACGACCTTGAGCGTAGCTTGCTCACCCGGCGGCACGTGCAGCATCTTCGTGCGAAGATCCACTGCTCGATTGATCTTCGTACCGTTGATCTCGACCACCACGTCATCCGCTCTAATGCCCGCCCGGTCCGCCGGGTCCCCCTTCTGCACGCTCTTCACCAAAGCACCGGAGCTCACTCCGAGCCGCTCGCGATCGTCCGGGGTCAGGTCGGCAGGCTCTACTCCCAAGTAGCCGCGCGCGACCTTACCCTTGGCAATGAGCTGGTTCGCGATGTCCTGAGCGATGTTGATGGGGATCGCGAAACCGACACCCACGTTGCCGCCCATGTCCGATGCGATCGCGGTGTTGATGCCGATCACTTCGCCGTGGATGTTGATCAGCGGGCCGCCAGAGTTACCGGGGTTGATCGCAGCGTCCGTTTGGATCAGCGTCGGGTAGTAGCGTCCTGCCGGTAGGTTCCGTGGGTCTTGGCCCCTCGGCGTCAGCAGACGAGGGGTATTGTCGGGTACGTACTGGGCCCGACTGATTGCGCTAATATGGCCTATCGTCACCGTGTTCTCCAGACCGAATGGGCTTCCGATGGCGATGGCGAACTGACCCGGTTTGACCTCGTCCGAATTGGCGAGCGGCAGGGTCGGCAGATTGGTGGCATCCACCTTCACGACAGCTACATCACCAAGATAGTCGCGTCGCACGGTTCCCTCGAGCTGTCGTCCATCGGCAAACTCCACGATCACTTTGTCGGCGCCCCGGACTACGTGATCGTTCGTCAGGATCCACCCATCGCTGCGGATGACTACGCCGGACCCTTGCCCTTGTATGGCGGGAATCGGCCCGAAGATGCTGATGCCCGACGCCGTCATGTCCTTCTTCGCCTGGATACTAACAACCGCGGGCGATGCCTGCTCGACGATCTTCGTGAACGCACTCTCGATGGCTGAGAGCGTAGCCTCTTCGGCGTTAGTTAGCGATGATGCCGTCACGATTCCTGCCTGTGCGGGAACTGCTCGATAACTGATGATCGCGACGGTAGCTGTAGCCCCGATCAGCATGCCGATCGAGATATACATGCCGGCGGGCGTCTGAAACAGCCGGCCTAACCAGCCCTTCATGGTTCTTGGTTACCTCCCGTATCCTTCGATATCGTCTACCTACTCATTCCTACAGTACGCATGCGCTCTTGCACATCGCTCCAGTCTGCGCGGCTCCGAGTGACGATTTCCTGCCGCGTCATTCCGGCGAGCCACCACTGTTTCAAGCTTGCAAGCTGCTCGCGGGATGCCTCTCGCACGACTAGGAGAAATGCTGCGTCGTTCAGGTCCATCCCTGCGTCGAGCAGGCGATGCACTTCCGCCGCAGGTGCGTTGAGCTGCTTGGCGAGTTCGTTTGCCCAGCGATGCTGGCGTGCCTTATCGGCTTCCTCGAAACCGGCTACGAGCCGACTCATTCCACTCTCACCCAGGTCCCCCACGATCGTGTACTTCGACCCATGGCGCGAGAATACGGCGGCTCGATCGGCCCCTGCAAAGGCGTTCGTGGTCGGAACTAATACAGAACTCTTGACTTGGTATACCGAAGCCTGCGCCAGCCCGTCCGAGTAGCGGAGCACTGCGGTCTTGCCGCTCGACGTCTCCATCGACTCGGCATAAAGGAAGTGGAGACCCACGGGCAGTTCCTGGGGAGTAAGGATGTCGAAACCGACGTCCTTGGACAGCGCGGAGAGGGATGTGAACAACTTCGGAGTCGGACGCCGCGTCGCCTCCACGCCACACCCAATGCGAACCGCGAAGGTTCCCGGGCGAAACTCGACACCCAGTTTGGGGAACATCAGCTCCCGCTCGTAGAGAAGAGCACCGTCTTCTCCCACGATGCGCATCTTCAGTATGAAGTTTCGCTCGGCATCTAGCCAGTAGGTCCTCTTCAGCACTCCCTGAGCCAAGGGGCGAGCCGTAATGACCAGAGCTTTGCGGCCACCCACCGTTGCATGGCCATCGAGCGTGACC
Source organism: Fimbriimonadales bacterium (assembly GCA_045862955.1). Lineage (GTDB taxonomy): Bacteria > Armatimonadota > Fimbriimonadia > Fimbriimonadales > JABRVX01 > JABRVX01. The sequence continues at coordinate 43,844 of BTVI01000010.1, read as the reverse complement.
CTGTAATTGCTCTTTATCAGAGCAGGCCTCCGCTTGTCCACGATTTGCTGTCCGGATGAACGGGCGGACGGCTGAACCTCACACCGATTCGTGTTAGGGTCGAAGCGTGTCTGCTGATTCGGCCCCTCGACCAACACCATACCCTTGTGTCGAATGGGAGCGAGCACCTCGTAGCGGGCGCATCCTTTTCCATCCTGCTCGACCAGCACCCGATATTCCACGAGAGTGCCATTCTGGAGGACGCGCACCCGCTGCATGGCGAGGAGGGGTGTCTTTACGTGTGAGCTCAGCGCCGAGGCCAGCAGGTTTTCGGGCGAGTTCGCATAGGCGGAACTCATCACCCCTAACCAGAGCAAGGGGATATGGCGGAGGCTCATGCTTCCCCTCAGAGTGCCCTACCGTTCGAAGATGACGGGGACGGAGTGCTTCTCCGGTACCACCACATCCGGGACATCCGGCCGCCGGTCGTAGTGATCTTCGAGCAGCTTACGGGTCTCGCTGTCGAGCTGAGGTGCCATATAATGGCCGGCACTCTGGATGCCGGCATCATAGCTGCCGGGGCCTTTCGTAAAGAGGTCGCGCTGCTCCGGAACTACCCAGATCACAGCGGCAGCAACCAGACCGCACAGACCGAACGACCATGCGAGCCAGTTCGCCCGTGCCTCCTTACGGAATCGCTCCCACCAGTGCGCGGACTGCGTTCCGAGCACGGCATTCAACAGGCGATCCTCGAAGCCCTCGGAGGCGGGCACGCACTGCAAAGAGCTAAGCAACCGCTTCGTGGATAGGATGTTCTCCAGCTCGCGCTCGCACGACTCGCACCGGGCAAGATGCCTGCGAACCAGCATCATCTCGAAGCCGGTCAGCTCTTCGTCCACGTAACAAGACAGCCGGCTCTCCACATACCTACAATTCATGAACCACACCTCGAGTTCATCGCAGCCTCAAAACCCTTTTGTCTGCTCAAGAAGCTTCGCAGCAGCTTCCTACCCCGGTGGATGCGCGAGCGCACCGTGCCCACGGAGCAGTTCATTACATCGGATATCTCGTCGTACGAGAGTCCTTCCACGTCGGCTAGCAGTACAGCCCAGCGGAATGGTTCTGGAAGGGATGCCAGGCCCCGCTGCAGGGTCTCGTCCAGGACGCCGGACAGCAGGACATCCTCTGGGCTCGGTCGGTCGTCAGGCAGTTCCCAGGCAAGCGAAGACTCGCCATCGTCACCCTTGACCGGTTCATCGAGCGATACAGTCCGCATACGCGAGCGCCGCCTCAGAACGTCTATGTGCGCGTTGGTCATTATTCGATACAGCCAACTGGTAAAGGGCAGTCTCGTGTCGTAGCGGTCGAAGAATCGGTAGGCTCGGACGAAGGCCTCTTGGACCAAGTCCTCGGCGTCCGCCTCATTACCAGTCATGCGGTAAGCGAGGTTATAGGCTTGCCGATGATGCTTGCGGAGGAGGTCCTCGAAGAGTGCTTGATCCAGAGCCTTTATAGCGGTGGCCTCACGAGCAACGGTCATCGTTGTGACATCCCTCTATTCCCTGGTCTACGCAATCCTCCTGCTCAGAGTTCCCCTTAGTCTCCGTTCAGGCAGTTCGTCCGGGATCGGCGGAACGGGCCGCCCGTGTTCGGACAAACTTTGTGCAAACTCGCTCCGCCGACCTCCCTTGCTATTGACTTGACGCAAAACCTGGATGTATGCTAGGCGCGTTGTAAGTAAGGGTTCATCTGCTATGGGAAGCACGTTCCGGCAAGCCGTGTAGATAGCGGTACCCAGCTTTCGAAACTATTTGGGCTTCGAACCCGCATGGTTATGAGAGGTATCACATAATGGCTCGTCGAAGAAAGCGAACCCCGGGGGCCTGGCGCGTAGAGCGCCAGTTGATTCGTTACGTCTATGAGTTCCCCGATATCACCCGGCAGGAACTCGCACAAAGATTGGGACAAAGCCCCGCGGCGATCTCGCTAGTGATTCGGAGGCTCATCAACTCCGGATGGCTTCGGGAGTCCGGCCGCGCCGTCTCTCTCGGCGGCCGGCGGCCAGTTCAGCTTCGCCTCTCGGCCCAGAAAGCGCTGATCGTGGGCCAAGCGATCACCAGTGACGGCATTCGAACCGTCTTGGTGAATCCGGACGGCGAACAGCTCGCACAGCACCACACGGCCGAGCTTCCGCCGGGCGATGGCTTGGCCGACAAGATGAAGGCAGGCATGGACGCCGTCCTCGGGTTGGCGGAGGTCAGCTCGGAGCAAATCATCGGTGCGGGAGTTGCCCTCTCTGGCATCGTATACAGTGACTCCGGGATTGCCCGCAACTATCCCAACTCGGACGCAGTGCCGGAGAGGAACTTTCTGGAGATCCTCGAGCGGATGTTCGAAGGGAAGGTCGTCGCGATCGACCACGTGACTCGGGCTCGGCTCGTTTGGGACGTGTACCAGAACCCTACACTCAGGGACCAGACGTGTCTTCTGTTGGAGTTCGGCAGCGAGCTGGGAAGTGCGTTATCCATATTCGGCACCCCCTACAAGGGATCGAACGGTGCGCCGCTGGACGTTCGGAACCTGCTAGTGAGCCCCAACGGTAGAGGAGGCCCAAAGACGACCCGGTTGGAGGAGGTCGTGGCGTTGGATCGGCTCACGGCCAACACGCGTCGCGCTCTGGAACACTGCGGGCCGTGCCTGCTGCTGGACATGCTCGGCGGCGACTTAGATGCACTGACGCCTGGGCTCATCGCCAGGGCGGCTCAAGCCGGCGACACGCTCGCGTTCCGCGTCGTGAGCGATGTTAGCGAGGCAGTCGGCGACGCAATCAGCACCATCGGCGGACTATTGCGCCCGCGAACCGTGTTGGTTGCCGGGCAACTCGCCACATCGGGCCTTCTGAACCTCGACGTGGTTCGCCGCACGGTGCGCCTCGGCGTGGAGCCGGATGTGTACGACAACATGCGCCTCACTGTATCCGAGTCGGAGGATTGGGGCGCCGCCAACGGCGTAGCACACCTCGTGCTGCGAAAGTGGCTCGACGCCCTCGCCCCAAGCAAGGACGGACTGCTGTCTGAGGCGTAGCCCAGCACTGCCGGCCGGGACAGGTTGGAATTGCTGTCGGCTGAATGAACGACGCCGACACCGTCCAACAGGAAAAGACACCTCTGTGTCAGTTCTTTTCCGAGTTCGGCAACCAGCCTTGCCACCGGTAGCCGAGCAGGATCAGCCATCCAACGGCGGCCCCGATGAGAAACGGACACAGAGCGGTGTACACTCGGGTCACCACGTAGACCTCGCTCAGCTCGATGTAGCCCACTAGTGCGAGCATGGTGGCCCAATAGAACGCCCCCAACAGGAGAGCCGACAGGGCAACCGCCCAGGCCGCCGCGCGCCGCCGCAGGTGGCATACGGGGCCGAGCAGCACGAGCGCCGCGACTCCGACCGTCAGCACGCTCAGGATGTCCATGCGGGACCAGGCTCGCGTGAGCACGCCCAGCGCCAACAAGGGGGACAGCGGAGCACGGACTGGGTCCCAGCGATGCGGGCCTGCAAAGGGCGACACTCTGGACATCTCGGGTGGGTGACGAAGACCAATCGTACGCGCACCTGGTCGGTGATCGCGGTGCTCATCGCCGAGGGCCGCGTCCCGATCGCCACAACCACCACCGCGACGACTACGAGGACGGGCACCCACGCGATTCGCCGGATCAGTGCCTCTCTAGCGAGAGGCATGCCACCTTGCTGGGCCCGGTCATCGGACCTTGCCATTACGGGTCCTGGGTGTCATTCCATCTCGGGCTCCAATACAAGTATATGAACTTGTCTACTACATGCAGCACCTCGTACTGGTCTTTTTTCGGGGGTCGCCCATACGACCGTTGCTGGGCTTCAACTCGAGTTCATTGGTGCCTGCGGATGTCCGGTTGGCTAGTGAGACGAGTGCTCGAGCGGGTACCCGTCCCGACAACGGGCGCCTGTTCCCGTGAACAGCACCTCACTTGAAACTCGTCAGAACTAGGGCCCATCTCTGGCGGGCGGCCAGAGCGCGAGCAGACCGGGCGCGGAGTTTCCCGGGCCGAGCGGGTTCTCGCCCCTTTGGCAGCACGAAGCTCGTTCCAGCCCGACCCTCGTGCGCTCGCCCGCAGCGCGCCGGCCGACGGGCCAACAGAGCACCGATGGCGAGCCGTGTCGAAGAGTCAGTCTCCCAGGCCAGCCACGACGCGGGACATCAGTGCATCGAGTTGGTAGCGGGCGCTAGCGTTCCCGAGAATGCGATTCCGGGACTCCAAGGCTTGTTCCGCACAGGCGCACCAGTGTTCCACAGAGGCTCGGACCGCGAGCTTCCCCACTGCGTTCTGCGCGGTCGGCGCAGCCAAGCCCAGACCGTCCGCGTTCAGTCGTATCACCGCAGCGTCCCGAAAGCACTGCGCAAGGTGCGCGAGCGACGCGGCCAGTGCCGCGCGAGCACTCAGGTCCTCCCCCGAAGCCGGTGCCGCCGACGCCTCCTGCAACCGCTCGGCCAGAGCGAGCGCCTCTGCCCGGGACGCATTGGCCAAGCCCTCCACGAATGCTGCCACGCTCCGCGCCCTATTCTGCGCGTCCGGGTCCTCCAGGAGCCCGATCGCTCGGCCCGGCAGGCCACCGGCAAGGAAAGCTACGTCCTCCGCCACTTCGTCGGTCGCCCCGAAGAGGCGGACCAAGCCGTCCCGAAGCTCCTCGTGCGACACCTGCCCGAAGGCGACCAGCGTGCAACGCGACAGGATCGTGGGCGGCACAGCGTCCGATGCGTTGGCAGTAAGGACTAGGCGCATCCAATCGGGTGGCTCCTCGAGCGTCTTAAGCAGAGCGTTGGCCGCCCCCCATGTCATGCGCTCGGCTTGCTGGATCAGCACCGCCACCCGGTCGCCGATGGCGGGTCCGACCGTCACGCGCGGCAGCACGAGCTGCCTCACCGCCTTGATCTGGATCGCGTCACCCTTGTCCTCGGGGTCTACGCGCTGCCCCGGATAGATGCGCACGAAGTCTGGGTGGGAGCCCGAACCGAACCGTCTGCAGGAGGAGCACTCCCCGCATCCCGTTCGGGTCTCGCACAGCAGGGCGCGACAATAGGAAGTGGCGAGGGCGGTCTTGCCGACACCGCTCGGCCCGACGAAAAGGAAGGCATGGGGCTCGCGGCCGCTCTGGAGTGCGCGAGCGAGCAGGCGTTTGGCATCGGTGTGGCCGATGATCTCTTCGAAGGCGGCTAGATCCTCTCGAATCGCTCCACGTCCACGATGAAGATGATTGCGCCACCGACCGTGACCTTCATAGGGGTGGTGGGCAGGAAGGTGCCGATGGGTGCGGCATCCGGCGGAAGGGCGTTCACGTATTGCTCGCGCGATTTGCAGTTCTCGCCGAGCAGTCCCATCACCGACTCGACCTGGTCGTTCTCTGCGCCGATCAGCAGCGTGGAGTTGCCCTCGCGCAGAAAGCCTCCCGTACTGGCGATGGTGGTGAACTTGTACCCCGCACGCAGCAGCGCGTCCGTGATGTTGTTCTTGTCACGGTTGTGCACCACGGCGATCAGTAGCTTCATGGGCCCTCCTGGGTTGGGGTGACCCTATTATAGCCGCGTGCCGAGAGCAGTGCAGCGATCGCTTGGCGCGTGAGGGAAGCGACTTCGTCCGGCGACTGAGACGCGTCAATCACGCGATAGCGTGGATTCTCTGCAGCCAAGGCGAGGAACCCCTCGCGAACCGCGCGGTGGAAGTCGAGCGCCTCGCGGTCGAGCCTATCCAGGTTGCTCAGGCGGGCGAGCCCGGCTCGGGGCTCGATATCCAACAGGATCGTCAAGTCGGGTTCCAGTCCGCCGGTCGCCCACCGGTTCAGCTCTTCGGCGCGCTCCCTGCCCAAACCCCTTGCGATGCCCTGATACACCGTCGTCGAGTCCGCATGGCGGTCGCACAACACGATCTCACCGCGTTCCAGCGCCGGCACGATCACCTGAGCGACGTGTTGGGCTCGATCGGCGAGGAATAAGAACATCTCGGCAAGCGGCACGACAGGCTCGCCCTCGAGCAGGATGTTCCGCACCCCTTCACCGAGCGCATGCCTGCCCCCCGGCTCCCGAGTGACCAACACCGAGTAGCTCTCGGAAGTCAGCCACTCCGCGCATCTCTCGATCTGCGTGCTCTTGCCGCCACCCTCCGGCCCTTCGAAGGTGATGAAGAGGCCGTGCACCTCAGGTTCCCTTAGCGAGGATACGCACGTACCGGTTTGGCTCCTCGCCGACGCTCTCCGAGAGCAGCTTGCGCTTGGCAACCAGCAGGTGCTGCAGCCGTCGCAGGTAGCTATTCCTCGGTGGCAGGTCGAAGGGCTCGGCGGTAGACAGCACCTGCTCCACGCCCTCCTCCGCCTCTTTGATAGCCAGAGCCTCCATCGTGCGAGCGTCCGGCAGGCGGAACAGGTCGTCCAGCGCACCGGCAATCTGCGAGTAGGTGTTGCTTTTCACCACCACCGTAGGCACCTGTTTGTCCATCACCTCGCGTAGTCGCGGCGGCCTGCGCTGATAGGTGGTTCGTATGGCGAGCACCGCATCGGCCTGTTGGATGTCGTTCACGGTGATTGCAGGCAGCCTGCGTTCTCGAATGGCCCGGTCCAGGCGCGTCCGAGCCACGCCGTATGGGAAGATGCGCATCACGCCGCCGCGCAGGTTGTTCACGGGCCGCACGGGAGCTTCGCCGCGGTCCAGGTCCAGGGCGGGGTGCTCGTGCGGCATAGAGGCCATTTCCACGACCACCTCTGGCTTCTGCACCACCTCCACCTCGCCTTGCGAACTGCGCACCCGGATCTCCGGTCTGGGCTGACTGCCGCGCAGCATGATGTCCACGGCGCGCTGCACGTCATGATGGATTGCGATCTTGTCGTAGTCGAGCAGTTCAATCACGATGCTGAAGGTCGGCGGAGCCTTGCGCTCCAGCACCGTCTTCTGCGTACCGCGCCGCCGGGCCTCATCGTCCGAGAGGGTTACGGCCTGAATGCCGCCGATCAGGTCGCAGAGCGTCGGATTGCTCATCAGGTTATCCAGTGTGCGGCCGTGAGCGGTGCCGATGAGCTGTACGCCGCGCTCCGCGATGGTCCGTGCTGCGAGCGCTTCGGCCTCCGTGCCGATCTCGTCTATTACGATCACTTCCGGCATGTGATTCTCGACCGCTTCGACCATAACCTCGTGTTGGCGCGCCGGTTCGGCCACTTGCATCCTTCGCGCAGTGCCAATTCCGGGATGGGGGACATCTCCGTCGCCTGCGATCTCGTTCGAGGTGTCCACGATCACCACTCGCTTATCGAACTCGTCGGCTAGGATGCGCGCCATCTCGCGAAGCTTCGTGGTCTTTCCTACGCCCGGTTTGCCGAGCAGTAGGATGCTCTTTCCGGCTTCTAGGATGTCCTGCAAGATGTCTATCGTGCCGTAGACCGCGCGCCCCACTCGACAGGTCAGTCCGACGATGCGACCGTGTCGGTTGCGGATCGCGGAGATGCGATGCAGCGTGCGCTCGATGCCTGCTCGGTTGTCCTTGCCGAACTCGCCTATCAGCCCGACCACGTACTGGATGTCTTGGTCGGTGACCTCGATGTCTTCCCATCGCTCCGTTAGGCCTACGAAACGGGTCTCCGCCGGCCTGCCGAGGTCCAACACGACTTCGAGCAGCTGCGGAAGGTCGGGCCTTGCCGCGAGCCTATCTCGGACGCGCGGAGGCAAAACCTCTAAGAACTTCCCTAACGCTTCTGTTGTCTCTTTGGCCATCACCGGGTTCCCGGCATATAGCGATTGAAATGTCATGCTTGCGCGCGACGCCTCCGGGCGGTGCTAGCCGCGATCTACGCTGGGCGGCAAGTCCCTTACGGCGATCGTAACCTCCTTCTCGACTCCCATTCGCCAAACGCGAGCTTTGAGCACTCCGCCGACTTCCGCGCTGCCGAGCACGTTCCAGAAGTCGTCCGATGTGCGAAGCTCACGTCCGTTGAGACTGACAATCACATCCAGCGGCCGCAGACCCGCTTCTTGCGCCGGCGAGAGCGGCCACACCTTTTCGACGATCACGCCGGCGTTCGGCACCTTCGAAACTCCCAACTCCTGAGCCAGAGCTTCACGCAGTGCAGGATCGGAGAGGCTGACGCCCCGATACGGCACGAGGCCGATGTAAGGAACGAGTGGGCGCTGGCCGCTGATGATCCGCTTGGCTATCTCCTTCACCCGGTTGATGGGCACCGCAAACCCCAATCCAATGTTGCCACCGGTCGGCGAGACGATCACCGTGTTGATCCCCACGACCTGTCCGTGGATATTCGCCAACGCGCCGCCCGAGTTACCTTGGTTTATGGCCGCGTCGGTCTGGATGAGTCCGGTAAAGCCCGCACCGGCTTCGCGCAGTTGGCGATTGGTGGCGCTGACCACTCCTACGGTAAGCGTGTTCTCGTATCCCAGCGGGTTGCCGAGTGCAAGCACCCATTCACCGACCTGGAGCGTACTACTGTCCCCTAGCTCCGCATAGGGCAGCTTGCTCGCTTTGACCTTGAGCACGGCGACGTCGTGCTCCTCGTCCTTGCCCACGACGAAGCCATCGTACTCCCCTCCGGAGATGGTGCGCACGCGGATTTCATGCGCGCCCTGCACGACGTGAGCGTTCGTCACGACGTAGCCGTCCGGAGAGATCACGACTCCGGAGCCCTGGCCGGCAAACTGTGTGAGGAAGAACCCCTGCCGCCTCAACCCCATCACATCGATCGCTACGACGGCAGGCGAGAGCTTCTTGACGGCCTGCACGAAATCGGGCTGTGCCGCAAGGGACACTCTGCGTGCCGGCCGCTCTAGCACTTCCAGCGCTTGCTGAGGGTTAGGTGGTGCAGACGCCTCGATGTAGCGGAGTACGAAGACGGAGCCCAGGCCCAAGGCAAGCAGAATCAGGACGACCCCGGCTACCCGACTCACCACTAGCCTCCCTGCTTGACCTTGTCCAGCAGTGACACCATCTCGAGAGCCGCTAGGGCGGCCTCGGCCCCCTTGTTGCCCATCTTCGAGCCAGCCCGCTCGAGGGCCTGATCGAGCGTGTCGCAGGTCAGAATCCCCCACGAGACCGGTGCTTTGCACTGTGAGGCCAGCCGATTGAGTGCGTGCGAGACGGTCGAAGCCAGGTACTCGGCGTGGGGCGTCTCGCCGCGCAGGATAGCGCCAACGCAGATAACGGCTTGGACCCTGCCCGTGGCAAGCAGCGCCTCAGCAGCGAGGGGCTGCTCCCAGCATCCGGGGACCCAGGCTACTTCGATCCGCTCATCGCCGATGCCGTAGCGGCACAAAGCACCGAGGGCGCCATCCAGGAGCCTGCGAGTCACCAGGTCGTTCCACCGGGACACGACGATGCCGAATCGCGCGGTGTCGTGCCGGAGATCGCCTTCGAAGACGGTGGTTGGCATAGTTCGGAGTGTACCTAGGACAGGCCTGAGGGCTCAGCCTCTTCGGGCCCATCCTGTTCAGGCAGCCAGTGGCCCATCTTCAGCCGTTTCGCCCGCAGGTACATCAAGTTGTACTGGTTCGGCGGGACAACCAGCGGCACGTGCTCCACGATCTCCAAGCCGTAGCCCTGCAGCCCCGCAACCTTCGACGGGTTGTTCGTCATGAGCCTGATCTTGCGCAGTCCCAAATCGCGAAGGATCTGCGCCCCGAGGCCGTAATCCCTCAGGTCCGACTTGAACCCGAGAGCTATGTTGGCCTCCACGGTGTCCATTCCGGCATCCTGGAGCGCATACGCCTTCAGCTTGTTGAGCAGTCCGATGCCACGCCCCTCCTGGTTTATGTACAGCAGCACGCCTCGGCCTTCCTGGGCGATGAGCCCGAGTGCTGCGACCACCTGATCCCCGCAATCACAACGCAGCGAAGCCAGAACATCCCCCGTGGTGCAGCTCGAGTGGACGCGGGTCAAAACCGGCTCGCCATCATCAACACTACCCATGCTGAGCGCCACATACGGGTTTGCGTTCGTGTCGGCTTCGTACACGTGCAGCGTGAAGTGCCCGAAGTGGGTCGGGAAGGCGATCGGGGGACAGGCACGGCGGACCAGTTTCTCGGTACGACTTCGGTACTCGATGATGTCCGCGATGGTCACGATTTTCATGCCGAATCGCCGCGCCAGCTCCAACAGCTCCGGCACGCGAGCCATCGTTCCGTCGTCCTTGAGGATTTCGCAGAGCACGCCGATGGGCTGAAGGCCGGCGAGCCTCGGAAGGTCCACCGCGGCTTCGGTATGCCCTGCCCTTCGCAGTACCCCACCTACTGCAGCGCGGAGCGGCAAGACGTGGCCGGGCCTCGCAAAGTCCGCCGGTGTGGACTTCGGGTTGCACATGAGCCGGATGGTAAGCGCACGGTCGTGCGCCGAGGTCCCCGTGCTGATCCCGTTCGCCGCATCTATCGTCTCGGTGAACTGCGTGCCCAACTTCGCGGTGTTGTCCACCACCATCATTCCGATACCGAGCTGCTCCAGGCGCTTCGGGTCACACGGCACGCACAAGAGGCCCCTCCCGTGCGTCAGCATGAAGTTGACGGCCTCGGGGGTGACCTTCTCGGCAGCCATCACGAAGTCGCCCTCGTTCTCCCGGTCCTCGTCGTCGACCACGATGATCATGCGGCCCTGTCGGATGTCTTCGAGGGCGTCTTCGATCTTCGCGAAGGGGCTAGGCGACACGTCGGGGGAGTCTGCCATCGGAACGGATTCTACCTCGCAGAATGTGTGGCCCATATTACACTTCTACCGCCTGCGGCGATTGCCTCAGCTCCATAAATCTTCGAACGTACTTGCCCAGAATGTCGGTTTCGATGTTCACGGGCGTCCCGGGCTTCATCGTGCCGAGATTGGTATGCTCGAACGTGAACGGGATGATAGCGACGGTGAACTCGCCGCTCGGAAAGAGGTCCACGACGGTCAGGCTGATACCGTCTACAGCAACCGAACCTTTCTGAACCAACTCCGCAGCGAGATTGGTCGGTGCCCGGAATTTGAACATCCAGGAGTCCTCGAGCGTCTCGACTTCCACGAGTTTTCCCACACCGTCTACGTGGCCTTGCACGAAGTGACCGCCCAGCTCTGCGTCGGCGCGCAGAGGTCTCTCGAGGTTCACCGGAGTCCCGACAGTGAGGGAGCCGAGCGCAGTCCTCTGCACGGTCTCCTCGGACAGCTCGAACAACAGCCGATCGCCCACCTTTTCTACGACTGTAAGGCACACGCCGTTCACAGCCACGCTGTGTCCGGGCCCGGACTCTGCGGCGAAAGGCGCCGAGATCCATAGCCTGCCGCTGTGCAGAGGTTCTGCTACCGAACCGACGGCCTCGATCAGACCCGTGAACATGGTGCTACTCCAATGGGTAGTCCGGTTCGCCGTCTACCATCCACCCGCTCCCGGCTCGAAGCATCGAAGCACGATGCAGACGCACGGCTCGCGCGATCGTCTTCACGCCCGATCCTTCGACAGCGGTCTTGGCCCGCGCGCCGCCGAGTATGAGAGGAGCGTAGAAGAAGCAGACGCGATTCACCAGCCTGGCCTCCAGGAACGAGGCGATCACCTCGCCACCGCCCTCGACCAGTACGGATGTGATACCCCAAGAGGCTAGGCGCTCCAGCACCTCCCCCAGGTCTAGACGGTCTTCCGACCCCTTCACCTGCTCCAGCCGAGCCGGACAGGACAAGAGCCGCTTGCGGGTGGCGGGGGCGGCTCTTCGGAAGAAGACAACCGTTTCGGCCTCGCCATCGTACAGGGTGCTGTCCTCGGGGATGCGCAGGTCGTAGTCCAGGAGCACTCGCAGAGGCTTCGCCGTGACGCCCGGCAGCCGCACGGTGAGGCTGGGCCGATCCATCTCCGCCGTTCGGGCACCAACCAGCACGGCTGCATGCTCGGCGCGAAGCTTGTGCGCCATCCGGCGGGCATCTTCGTCCGTGATCCACTTGGACTCTCCCGTTACGGTGGCGATCTTCCCATCGAGCGACATCGCTGCCTTAACCGTCACCCACGGGCGACCCGTCTGGTGAAAGTGAAAGTGCATGCGATTCCGAGCGCGGGCTTCAACCTCGAGCAGGCCTACATCCACTCGTACCCCTTTTCGCCGAAGTCGTCGAATTCCGCCGCCCCTGACCACCGGGTTTGGGTCCTGCACAGCCGCAACCACACGGCTGACACCTGCAGCGACGATCGCCTCGGTACAGGGTGGGGTCCGTCCCTGATGGCAGCAGGGTTCGAGTGTGACGTAGAGAGTGGCACCTCGAGCCCGCGGACCCGCTTTCTCGAGTGCGACGGCCTCGGCATGGGCGGTACCGACACGCCGGTGGTATCCCTCGGCAACCACCTCTCCGTCGCGCACCAGCACCGCGCCTACATAGGGATTCGGAGCGGGATAGCCGCGAGCAGCTAGCTCGAGCGCTCTGCGCATGAAGCGCAGGTCTTCGTCAGTCCAGTGGGTGGCCATTACTGCTGTTGCGCCGCCTCGGTCTCGCCAAGGACTGGACTAGGCCGCGGATGGCAGACTTACGCTCCTCACGATACTGCTCCAGCACTTGTCGAATCTCCCGCGCCGCCACGAGTGCCATTGCGCCGAGGACCAAGATCAGGGCCAATAGGTACGTCAAGCCGTACAGAAGGACCGACGCCTTTTCACGTGTGGGGAGGTCGGCAGCCGGAGCAGGAAACAGGAACGGATACGCTATTCCCATCGCCACGGCAACGAGTGCCAGGCACAGCACGACGATACGTCGGCGGCGGCTCGCCGTCACGTCAGCGCCTCGCTCGCTGCGCAACGTAGTTCCCGCACCGCATCGGAGACCGAGGGAGTGCCGTAGACCGCTGAGCCCGCCACGAGCACCCTGGCTCCTGCACGCACCACGCGAGGTGCGGTGATGACATCTATGCCCCCATCAACCTCGATAAGGCATTTGGGATTCACCTCTGCCACCAACCGCGCGGCGGCGGCGATCTTGTCCAGCATCGGGGCGAGCATCTCCTGCCCGCCAAACCCTGGACTGACTGTCATGATCAGCAACAGCTCCGCATCGGGTAACGCATACCGGACCGATTCGAGCGGCGTGTGCGGGTTTAGGGAGACTCCGGGGGCTACGCCATGCCTCCGAATGAGTGACAGCACCCGCACGAGGTCAGGACACGCTTCCTCGTGCACGGTGAGATAGTTAGCGCCGGCATCCGCGAACGCCTCGATTAGGTCCCACGGGCGCTCCACCATCAGGTGCACGTCGAACGGGAGCTTGGACACGGGACGTACCGCCTGCACGAGGGGCGGCCCGAACGTCAAATTCGGCACGAACCTGCCGTCCATCACGTCGAAATGGATCATGTCTGCGCCTGCCGCATCGGCCTGGGCGACAGCGTCGGCGAGATGTCCGAAGTCCGCAGCGAGGACGGATGGGGCGATCTGAACACTCAAGGCTCGGGCTCCATGTAACGGCGGTAGATGCGCTTGCCATCCAAGGTGACGGTCACTCTGGCTCGGTCGCCATAGCCGTCCACGGTGACCTCGAACTCCTCACCTGCAAAGCGTTTGGCGTCGTAGACGATTCGGGAGCCGGTGTCATCCCGGAACTCCACTTGCACGCGGACCTCTTGTGCAACGCCGGGAGGGATGGCAATGGGGATGCGCCACGTTCGCAGAACGGCTCCCTCTTCGGATGGCTCTGTGGGCTCCGGGCCGAGGCTGATCACGAGCTGCACTGGCTGTGACGGGTCTAGCTCCAGTCCGCCCTGCGGGTTCTGACGGATCACCGCGCCGTACGGTACCTCCGTGCTATGCTCGCGCGGGGCCACGGTCACCTTCTTGAAACCCACTTCCGCCAGAGCAGCCCGCGCCCGCTCCTCGGTAAGGTTCCGAACATCGGGAACGGCCACCAGCCTCGGTCCCAAGCTGAGCGAGACAGCAACGGTAGCACCCTCTTTGACCTTCTCGCCGGCGTCTGGCACCGTGGCGAAGATGGTTTCGGGGGGGAAATGATCGTTATAGGCCTGGGTTGCCACCTTCAGTTTCAGCTTCCGTTCCGCGAGGATCTGGCGCGCTTCGACGAGGGTTTTACCCAGGAGTGCCGGTACCGTCGCCTCGCGGGGTTTGGTTACGCTGAGGAACAGGTAGGCGGCGCCGGCCATCACTACCAGGATCGCCATTAGGGTCAGCGAAATGTTGACTAGGCTGAGCCATCGCGGCACGTCCGGCTCGGGTCTGGGTCCGGGCTGCGGTGCCGGCTGTGGCGTTGGTTTGGGTGCAGCGACGCGGACGGCGGCTTCCGACCCTGGTGCGGCGCGAGGCGCGCTGGTTGCAGTCGGGGGAGGGCCGAGATCGGTAGCACCGGCTCGGAACACTGTCCGTTCGGAAGGCCTGCCGAAGCGAAGCGAATCGCGGATGCCTTTCAAATCCAGCAGCAGCTCCACAGCATCCTTGTGTCGCGCGCTCGGCTGTGCGGATGTTGCCTTCTCCACCAGCATCTCCAGCGCAGGAGGCACGGCGGGGTTCAGCGTGCGCATGGACACCGCGGGCATGATGTGCGCGTCGGTCCCCGCCGCGACGCGTACTGGCCGTTCCCCGGTCAGCATCTCGAAAAGGATAACGCCAACGGAATACACGTCGGCAGCGGGGCTCTCCTCCCCTCCGATGAACAGTTCCGGGGCCATGTACGGTCCCGCGATGGCTACCTCGGCGCGGAACGTATCGGGGTGCGCCATGGCCACCGAGCGCAGTCCGAAGTCGGTGAGCATCACGCTTCCCTCGACGTTCGCGAAAACGTTGGCGGGGCGTAGTCTGCCAAACGCCTGACCGGCGCGATGGGGAGCGTCGAGGGCTGTGGCGATACCGATCGCGATGTCCACCGCCACCTGCACATGCATTGATCCCAGGCGCTTCATGCGCTCTTCCAGCGGGGTCCCCGAGGCGAGTTCGAAAACCAAAAAGGGAATGCCGTTGTGCTCATCCGTGCCGAGACAAGCGGCTACACCTGGCCAGCGGTACTGCTGCATCGTGTCGGCATACATTCTGACGGCGATGCGTAGTTCTGGCAGATGGCTGTACTCAGCACGGAGAAGCTTGAGCGCGACCTGCCGATTGCGGACCCGATCGCGTGCGCGGTATGTGACGAACAGCGGCCCCTCACCCAGCCGCTGCTCGATCTCGTATCGTAAGCGCAGGATGTCACCAATCACTGCGACCGACTCCTCCATGTCCATATCCAATAGACCACGGACGCGGCTAGAAGAACCCAGTAGAGCGTCGTGAGCGTGGGCAACGCAGAGCCCAGCCAGAGGGGCGAACCCTGGGAAAGCAGCCCCCCATAGTGCCCGGCTGCGAGCAAGCAGGTCCAGGCCGCACAGAAGGCTCTGATCAGGCTCTCGTGTGCCTCACCCATCGCAGTCCATCTCTCGGAGGACATCCATGACTACGTCCTGCGGGACGTCGCCGACGAGCTTCACTTCGCCCACTCTCGTAGGCAGTGCCATCACTAGCTTACCCTCCACGACCTTCTTGTCCCGATACATCAGGGCGACCAGTTCCTCGGGGGCCAGCCGCGGCGGCTGCCGCCCGAGGGAGTATGCGAGGACGGCGGTTCGAACCGCCTCGGGCACGTCTGCATCACACAGACCCAGGCGACGAGCAATCCTCGCCTCTGCCACCATTCCTATGGCAACAGCCTCGCCGTGCAGGATGGAACGATAGCCGAGACTGGTTTCGATAGCGTGGGCGACGGTATGGCCGAAGTTCAAACGTGCGCGCGATCCGGTGGTATCCCGCTCGTCCTCACCGACGACCTCCGCCTTGTAGCGGCAACACGCGGCCACGATCTCGGCCAACACCGTCGGGTCGCGTCGTTCCACTTGGCGGCGCACGCCCACCACGAAGTCCACGAAGGGCGCGGAAAAGATGAACCCGTACTTCAGCACCTCCGCCATCCCGTTGCGAAGGTGGCGAATCGGCAGGGTACGCAGCACGGTGGTATCTGCGATCACCGCGAGCGGCTGCAGGAACGAGCCGACCAGGTTCTTGCCCGCCTCGAGGTCCACTCCCACCTTGCCGCCGACAGACGCGTCCACTTGCGCCAGAACCGTGGTAGGCACTTGCACGTAGCGAATGCCACGGTGGTACACGGAGGCCACGAAGCCCGCCAAGTCGCCGATCACGCCGCCACCGAAGGCAACGATCACCCCTTGCCTGCCGAGGCCACGCTCCGACAACTTCTCGCAAAGCGCGCCGGCTGAACCATAGGACTTGCTACGCTCTCCAGCCGGAACGGTCAACACGATCGGCTCGGGTCCGGCGGCTCGGATGGCACCCAGCAGCTCCTTGCCGTACCACTCGAGTAGTTTGCGATGGGTGATTACGGCAATGCCGTCGGGAGAAGCGGATGCGAGAACGCCCGACAAAGCGTGAAGGATATGCTCCCCAACCAGAATATCGTAGCAGCCACCGCGGGAGCTGAGATGGATCGTCTCAACCACCTTGGGTCATCCACTCCATGTACATCTCCACTAGGCGGCTCGCGCCTTCTTCGGGTGTGATGCCGTCGGTCCGAAGCTCACGGTCTGCCTGACGATACCACGGCATTCGCTGCTGCATCAGAGTTTCGATGCGTTTCGAGGGGTCGCTTGCCTTAGCCAACAAGGGTCTGGACTCGATTGGCTGCACGCGCTCCAGGATACTCTCCGGCTCGGCGGTCAGCAGCACGCGAAGTCCTAGAGAGCGAATCAGTTCCACGTTCTCTGGCTGGCAGGGGGCGCCGCCTCCGACCGCGATTACGCAGCCCGATAGGTTCTGCAAGCTCTCGAGGGTTGCGTGCTCGAAGTCCCGGAACCACTGCTCGCCGTACGTCTCGAAGATTGTGGGGATGGAGAGACCGGTATCCTCCTCGATCTTCTCGTCGAGATCGATGAAGTCGGTCCCCAGCATGACGGCGGCCAGACGACCGAGCGTGGTCTTACCCACGCCCATGAATCCGAGCAATACTAGGTTATTCGGCATCGCAAGACGAAGGCCGGCAGCAGCTGGATCCGCTGCTGCCGGCCACTCCTCAATCCCCCGGTCTCCCTACGGGCCGAAGCCCATTCCCGGCGAGTCCTCGTCCGGGATCACCGACGGGGTGATAAAGATGAGCAGTTCGCTCTCCTCGATGGTCCGGCTCTTGGTTCGGAAGAACTGGCCCAGGATAGGCAGGTCCCCGAGGATTGGGTACCGCAGGTAGGAGGTGGTGTTCTGCTTACGGGTCAGACCTCCGAGCACCATGGTCTCGCCGCTCTTGATGATGCGGGTCACCAGGGCGGACTGCTCCGTCTGGTCCGGGTACTCGCCTCCGTCCGGGAACTTACGAACCTGCCCGAGTTCGCTGATCTGCGGTGCGACGGAGATCGTGATCGTTCCGTCCCGGTTCACGCGGGGAGCGACGCTGAGAAAGCTCGGCACCGTGACCTGCTCCGGAATGGTCTGCGTCTGCACCTGACCGCCGCCGAACCCGATGGTCTGGACTCGCGGGACCCAGATGTACAGCACCGACTGGATGGTTGCGGGCTGGTTATTAAGGGTGGTGATCAGCGGCGCGTTAACCACCTTGCCCTCGCCGCTGAGCAATCGTGCACGCAAACGCGAGACCACGTTGCCAGAGGAGAAGTTTACGAAGATGGGGTCGCCAGTCACCGCGAACGTACCTGGCGTATTGCCCATCGAGAAGTTCACCCTTTGGTATAGCCAGTCAATGCCGAAGCTGTCCGAGCGGTTCGTCAGTACGGTCACGAACTCTACCTTCACCATCACCTGCTGCGGACGAACGTCGAACATGGTGACGTATCGCTTCAGCTCGTCAATCGCCTCTTCCGTGCCCTTCACGACGATGCTGTTGTCGGTTGGGTCATAGCTGATCATTCGGATGCCGTCGGGAATCAGGCTCTCGCTGGGGAGCTGACCCTGGCCGGTTCCGGTCTGACCGCCAACTCCGCCGGGCCCAACGCCGCCCGGGCCACCGATCTGTCCACCGCCGCCCGTCGGCCCGATGCCTCCACCGCGTCCGATCTGCGCCCCGAAGACGTTCACGCCGCCGGAGCGGTTCGCTCCCGTGGGAACGGTGCCACCCTCGGGCGTCACCACGTCTTCGCCGAGCGGGTAGGAGCGGACGGGATCTCCGGCGTACAGCAGGGTCGTCTGCAGTCCGGGCCTCGGCCATTCGCGCTTACCATTCAGCATGAACTGCAGCATGGCCACGGAGTTCTCGTACACCTCGCGATCACGCATGAACAGAGCGTTGATCACGTCCTTCGGGTGTGCGGAGTTCAGAAAGATCTTGGTAGTAATCTCTGGCGCCTTTGCCACTTCGCGTGGTGCCACAGGCTCCGGCACTGCGGCCTCTGTACCCCTCGTGTTCTCATCGGGTGGCAGCACGCTACCAAGATGGGAGATGACGAAGACGCCGCCCGGTTCGACGCGGTACGACGCCTTCGCTGACATACATATGTACTTGACCGCCGTCTCCAGTGGCTGGTCCACCAGCCGCACCGTTACCGGCGCGAACTCTTCGTCGGAGGTGACGAAGACGAACTGCGCTCCTGTCTGCTGCATCACCGCCTGCAACACTGCGTGCAGGTCGGCGTTTTGGAGGTGCAGCGTCACCTTCGACTTCAAAACATCGGTCGTCTGAGCCGTGCTCATGGGGAATACACCCATCAGCACGCTCAGGCATACCGCCAGGCGATAGAGCATGTCCTCGTTCCTCCTCCGTGAGATCGTTTGCCTACGTACTACCTGCCAAAACCGCCGCCGTAGCCACCACCGTAGCCGCCATAGCCACCGCCGCCGCGGAAGCCACCGCCGCTGAAGCCGCCGCCGAGGCCGCCATACCCGCCGCCACCGTAGCCGCCATAGCCACCGCCACCGCGGAAGCCACCGCCTAGACCGCCGAAGCCTCCGCCGTATCCACCATAGCCGCCACCGAGACCACCGAAGCCACCTCCGTAGCCGCCATAGCCGCCACCGAGACCGCCGAAGCCTCCACCATAGCCGCCGTAGCCGCCACCGTAGCCTCCGCCACCCATGCCAGATAGGGTCGTGATCTCAGGAATCTCGGGGGCCCGGCCCGAAATCACCCCGAGGATGAAGTTCGGATCGGCATGGTACACCGGGATACGGATCACCCGCTCTGTCTCCGTGGCCACTTCTGGCGTCTCGGACGTTCCCAGGTCTGGCGGGGGAGCAATCGACTCCTCCCGCAGAACGATCTCATAGACCCCTCCCACTACGCGGTACGAGGCCTTGACCTGCGACAAGATGTTGCGCAGGGCGACCGAGAACGGAACGTCCTTCAAGCGCACGGTGACCGTGCCTTGAATAGCAGGGTCGATGCTGTAGTTATAGCCGGTCGGGTCGAACAGAGCCTTCAAGGCGAATCGGATGTCCGCCTGGTTCAGTTCGATGGTGACCATCTTCTCCTCACCCTGCGCCTGCGCCGGTACGACTGCCATGCAGACCCACAGCGCCATCAGCGCCACGATGCTCAAAAACCAACTTCGCTTCATCTGAGGACACACCTCCGAACTGTAATACGCTGCGAACTTGCTTGCGTTACTCCCGTTCTATCGACTCGGACCGCCACCACCGCTCGGGCCGATGCCGGTCGGACCACGCCCGCCGCGCGGGCCGTATGCACCCGGGCCCACCGTCGGTCCGCCGATGCCGGCGCCCGGGCCTGGGCCCGGTGCCATACCTCCCATGGTCGGACCGCCCGAACCTATGCCGGTTCCAGACGAGGCCAGGTTGGCGGGAAGCGCCTCGAGCTTCACCTCTACGGTGTTCGGACGCTTGTCGCCCGAGCGAACCAGGACCAGCTTCTCGTTGTCAATCGAGCGGACGGTCCACTCTCCCACCTTGTCACCCGGTCGCACTACTACCGGGTCGGACACTCCAGGCACTTCAAGAATGGCCGCAACCGCCTCTCCGCGAACGATACCCGAAAGCCTGCGATAGGGCTGAGCCTCGACCGGGATCAGCGCCGGGTTGACTGGCTTCGGCTTCGGCTCTGCGAACAGTTGGAAGTCGCCGAGCATCGCCAGAAGCTGCTGCTGCCTCGCCCGCTCGTCCGCTGCCTTCTCCACGGGGAGAACCGAGAACGGGTCGGCGCGGGCAACGTAGCGGATCCGTGGATAGGCTGCGGAGCCCTCTGGCATTCCTACGGCGGTGCGCTTCTTGACGGCCACGCCGGCGACGGGGGTCACTGGGACGACTTCTTCGGGCGCCTGCATCCCGGCCGGCACGGCGCCACCCGCGGGCATGCCTTCGAAGCCGCCACCCGCCAGCGGCGTACTCTCCTCCTCGCCGCCACCCGAGGGCATGAACATCATCATCGCCACAGCGGCAACGGCAATGAGCACCACCACCAGGGCTACGATCAGTACCGTTTTCTTCTTGCCGCTCGATGCGTTACTCACGTCTTCGCCTCCAACCTACCGTCCCTTTAGCATTCTCGGTCCTGAAGCCGGACCGCCGGGGCCGACCGTCGGGCCGACTGTGGGCCCGCCGATTCCCGGCATTCCCATTGGCATGCCGCCGCTTGCGTCCGCAGAGCCCCCGAACCACGGAACGGGTTCATCGTTGATGTACTCACCTCTAGGAAAGACGAGCACGAGCAGTGAATAGGTCCCGACCAAGTTCGGCGACGTACCAGAGAGCTGTAGCCCATCCGCGAGTGCGATGTAGTTCGGCAACCGATTCCATGCCTCGACGTGCTGGAGAATCTTGCTGAATGTGCCCGAGACCTGCATCGTCCCAACGGGCAGAATGGCACAGGGGTAAGGCAGAGTCGGGTAGTTGAAATAGTTCGAGACGAGCTGGTTCGGATCGTCTCCGGCACCGGGAACGGTCGGGCCAGAGAGCACGTTGACGCCGGTCTTTCGCATGTGCGCGAACAGGTCGGCTTGCAGTTTGTTACGGAACGACCGGAACTGCGTCGTGAGTCGCCACCGATTCTGATCGAGGTTGATCACGCTGGTTGGCGGTGACTTTCGTGCGATGTAGCTTGCCCACTCGGCAGCAACGGCAGCCTGCTCTTCTTTCGCCTGCCGCACACGGTTCTCGGCCTGCGGACGCTGCGCGATCACCTGCTCCAGTGCTGCATTCCGAGCGTTCTGGTACTCCAGCTTTTTTTGCGTCGGGGAGATGACCAGCAGATACAGGCCAGAGGCGATCAGCACTGCCAAGACGATTCCTCCAGCCAGGATCTGGGCCAGGGTCATTCTTCGCATGGCCTATCTGTCCTCCCTTGCCGTGCCTGCCTTAGGCGGACCCGCTGCCGGTCCTGGCCCCGTTGGACCAGGGCCAGGAGCCATCGTAGGGCCTGGGCCGGGTGGTCCGGGCATCATGCCCGACGGCGGGGCCGCGCCCCCCGCAAATCCCGAAGCTGCACCTGCCCCACCTCCTGTGGCGGCTGCCATCAAAGCGTTTCTCGGGTTCGGTGGCACCAGGTTGAACCGGACCTGACAGACGACATCAACGGTTGACCAGCCGGGAGGCGCCGGCCGTCCGCCAGCGGACGTCTCACCCCCGAGCCCTCCAGCACCAACCGCCGCGGGCCCGCCCATGCCTTCCAGACCCTCGAAACCGGTCTGATTCTGATCGAAGCCCGAGCGCGCGACCTGAAGCACGAAATCTCGGTCACGAAGGAGCGCAATCATCATGTCCGAGTACTGGGCGTAGTTTCCGAGCACAGCGCGCATGCGCACGGTACAGGTGGAGGCACCGGTCGGCTGCGGGGCGACCTGCTGCGTGAGCCCACCTTGCGGAGGGCCGGGTGACGGTTGCTGGGGCTGCGGTGGCGGCGTGGGTGTCGCTCCGCTCGTGGACATCCCGGGCCAAACGGGCTCGGCGCCCTTCGACACATCGATGTCCCCAGCGCTCATGGAAACCAGCCGCATATACGAAGGGAGGAGGCTGGCCATTTTGCGATAGAGCCGGGGGTATTTCTTATTGTGCTCGGTGATGTACCAGGTGAGCTCCACGTTGCGGAACAGGATCGCGTTGTCCTGATAGATCTGGTCGGCGCTCGCGGCGATGCGCACGACCTCCTCTGCCTGAGGAGTCAGCTCTCGGTCCTTGTTCTGCGCTTCCGCGAGCTGCTGCTTAACCGATATAGTCCAATAGCCGAATGCGAGCAGGGTGGCGAGGACGAAAATGACCATCAGGAACAGCGCATTGCGGTTCCTCTTGGCCTGACGTATGTATCCCGGAAGCAGATTGAGCTTCATTCTTCGGCCCCTACTCCTCGAACGCGTGTAGCGCCATTCCGATTGCCACGGAGAGCGCCGGCGCGTTCGCCTTGACGAAATCTTCGGTCTGCCTGCGCATTCCGAGCTGCACCAGGTTAATCACATCGAACGGCTTGGCAGGCACTCCGAGCGCTGCCTCGAAAAACTCGGGCAGACGCCTCAGCTGCGATCCGCCACCAGTGAGCAGGATGTGGCTCACCTCGCTACCCGCACCCCGTCCTCGGAAGTACTCGACCGACCGTCTTACCTCGGACGTCAACTCCTCTAGCGTCGGCATGATCGCATCGAAGACCCTCTGCGTATCGGGGTCGTAGCTCGCGAGCGAATGGTCGGCAGGCGCGGGCGGTTCCGGCGCGTAGGACGGCTCACCGGCATCGTATCCGCCGTAATCCTCCTGTGCCGGAGGGGTGGGTTCTATGTCGGGCTCCACCTCGAATACGGGGCCCTGGTCGGAAACGTCCACATAGGGATCGTACGGTTGATAGGCCTCCGGTTGCGGAGCGAAGTCCTGTGGTGGTGGTGGCGGTGCTGGCGCGAAGCCCAGCCGCTCCACCAGCACCTCGGCCTTGCGCAGCTTGAGGTCTTCGGCCTCCTCGATCGTCAACGACATGGAGTCGGCGATGGCCTGCGTAAAGGTGTCTCCACCGAGCGGAAGCACGCGCGGGAAGCTGAGAAGACCGGCAGTAAATACGTCGATCGAGGTGGTGCTTCTGCCGATGTTCACCACCATTACGGGGGGCTGACCCTCGGCTCCGCCGAGGCAGAGCAGCCGCGAGATCGCCATCGCCTGCACGTCTATGCCGACCGGGTCTAGGCCCGCTGCGGTCATCACCGAGACGATGGTGTCTATTGCCGACTGCGGCGCGACGGCCAGAACCACGTCCATCTGCTGTGCGTCCGGGGCCTCGTATGGGGTAGAGACGCGCGCGTAGTCGGAGACGATGGTGGTCTCGGCGAAGGGGATGTTGCGCTGGATCTCCCACTGCATGTGCTCTTTCAGCTCCGTGGGAGTCATCTTGGGAACTTCCAGCATTCGCACCACGACAGACGCCTGGCCCGAGATGCCCATCACCGTTTGCTTCGTCGTGACGCCGGCTTCGGCAAAGGCGGCCTTGATTGCGGCGGCCACCACTCCGGGCTCGAAGATGCCGTTGTGATCCACGCCGTCCCTAGGTGTTGGGACGATGGCCACTGCGGCGAGCGTCGGCCTATCCCTGCCTGCTCTGAGTTCCGCGATCTTTATGGTATCCGTACCGATGTCTATGCCGACCGCAGAACTTAATGTTTTCGCCATGAAGTTCCTTCTCCATCTGCCGCTTCGGCAACGCCAACTATACAGCCCAGCGGGGCCGAAAGTCAACGCGGACACGAACGGCTCAGCCTTCCTTAGCCATGACGAGCGGGGCTAAGGAAAGGTTCATCGAACGGGCGAAGAGTCCTGCCGTGCAGCCGCGAATCCTCGGCTGCACGGCAGATATTCCCTATCTTCCAGCCGGAACGATGTCGAATCGTGGGCTGATGGTCTGGAAGTACACGTCGGAAGCTCCGTCACGTGTGCTAGTCCAGAACAGCCAGATGAAGTCCGGCCGTCCGCGCTCGGTGCTGGGATCAGCGAAGGCACACAGTTGCGACTCGGCGATGCTTCGCTCGATGGGCACCGTGGTCTCTTCCGCCTCGGAGATCCAGTCTACGGTAGCAGACACCTGAAGGCTGCCACCGCCTGCAGATACATAGGATATGTTGACGTTCCTTCCAGCGTCAGCCAGAGTGAAATACACCTTGCCGCGCGTGTAGTCCACGGTGTAGAAGCTGGTATTGCCTCCAACGCTGACAGTGCTGCCCACTGCCGCCGGTGTCGGCAGGTTCACGCCGACCCGGTACGTCTGGTAGTAAGGCGTCATGGATTGGCCTGGGGCGGTGCTGCCTCGCTTGTACAGCACCCATCGCCGATCCACGGGCACGTAGTCGTTGGCCTGGGCGGCCGCCCCGGTACTTCGGAACGTGTACGCCAGGTTTCCGATGGGTCGGCTATCCACGAACTGAACAGGCTCTGTGTGCCCGCCGAGGTTGCTGGGAGTGAGGCGCATCACGCGAGGCGTGTACGACACCGTCACGATGTCTTGCGGGCCGGGCGCGATGCTCGGGAACGTGATGGTGCCGGCCGCCGGGTCGACCACCACGTATCCACCCAGCGTTGACTGGTAACGGATACGCTCGTTCGAACTGTCCCGCTCGCCCTGGCCGAGGATGGAGCGACCGTTCACCGCGATGTCGAGGCCCGACCCCGGACCACCGATGGCCCAGTCGATGCCCTGCGTCCGCCACACGTTGCCCCGAGCGGTATCGAGCACTGCGACCTCGTCACGGATTCGGGCCCGTGCGCGCGGCCGCTCCCAGTTGATTACGCCACCAGGTCCATCTGGTCCGTAGGTGGCAAGGAACAGCTCGTTGGTGTTGCGGTCCTTCATCACGCCGCTGTAGATCAGGTCAATCCGGCCCCCCGGTCCCGCTACTGGATACGGGTCCTTGGCCGAGGCAAGGCTAGATGGGATGCCGATTCGCACTGGCCGGCTCCAAGAGTTCGGGTTGTCAACGGTCGGCGTCTCGTTGACGAACAGGCTGTAGCGGCCCGTCGTCCCCCCATACCAGAAGATGCGTGCGCCGGTTCCGTCACCCAGCACGATGGGCCGGTATCGAGGCATGGCCGCGTCAATCGCGCTGCCGCCGGTGTTGCCGGTTACCCTGTTGATGGTGCCCAGGCGTCCGGTAGAGGGCGATATTTCGGAGTAGAACGTCGCGTATTCCGTGTACTCTTGCCCCTGGAACAGCTTCTTCACCGAGCCTTGCCAGAACAGGTAGGGCCTCGGCATGTCGTTGATATTGACGGGGAACGTAGGCTCGAAGTACTGCTCGGAGTCGGGCACGATGGTGCCTGGCAGCTCCGTGAACAGGCTGTCGGGGCTGGTACCCGGATAGGGCCCGCCTCCCAGCTGCCACCACTTGTCGGTGGTAGCGTTTCGCCACGCGTAGAGGTCGAGGAGTGGCGGCGGCACCGTCCCGTTGAACTGAGCCTGCTGCACGCCGAGCCGACCCGTGTAGATAGACCAATTCCCTACCGCCCCCGCCGGAGCGTTTAGGTCGGTTGCGTTTTCGCGCTGTGAGGCAAACGCCACTACCATTGCACCCGTGCGGCGATCGCGGTATGCCGCGGGTCCGACGTTGGCGTACCGGAACGGATTGGTGCTGGTGGGTGGGTAGTCGAACTGATAGAGCGAACCGGGCTCGGTGTTGCTGGTCAGCCGGCTTTCGCGCACGGTGAACTTCACGCGAGGCGCGGGCTCCGAGATCGTCTCGAACGCACGGTTCGTCACCGGATCGATGTCCAGCGCGAGGTTGCGCCCGTTGTAAAGGTCCTCGAAAACGCGGATGTATTGAGTGTACGTGCCGACGGGCTGGCCGATAGGCACCGCCACGCCGAGCATGGGCGGGTCTGCGTTCGGATCGGTCGTGCCGTACGGTGCGTCCGGGATGCGCAGCGACGTCGGACTTCGGTCGCCGGGCCGTGGCTTGTGAAGCGTGACCGCAGGCTGGAACCGCGGATCCAGATTGCTGACGAGAGCCTGGTCCGCACCCAGCCATGCCAGCGGATTCAGGCCGTCGCCGAAGAACCCGACGGGACGCAGCGCCGGGTCGCTCACGGGCCCGGAGACCGGCAACTGGTTCAGCAGCGATGCAACCCTCAGGTTCAGCATGTTCACGTTGCTGTAGCTGAGCACCGTGAACGGCTTGAAGAACGCATCATATGGTCCGCCGGTCTGATTGATCCAAGAGCTATGGAAGTATTTGTTGTTGTTGCTTCTCGGAGGCTCCGGAGTCCATCCGACGCCATGTGCCAGCTGGCCCAAATCGATGGTGGGCTCCACGATGGCAAGCTTCTCGTCGGGCGGGATGTTCAGCGACGTGCTGAGCGAGCGGTACGCCTCTGCACCCGCGGTTGGCAGGTCCGTCACGATCGAAGTGCTAACACCCGAAATTCGCTTGTCGCTATCCACGTCCACCCAGACGTACACCTTGGCGAGGTAGCCGTCGCGGATGTTCGCGGGCTGGTACATGGGTACGTCGGTCTCGAGCTCCACTGGCAGGCCGACGAGCGAGCGCGCCGTCTCGTCTCCGAGCGGGTTGGGGAGGCCGACTGCGTTGTTCACTAGGTTGTTGCGCGTGCCCAGCGGGTCGGACCACAGGCCGAGCTGTCGGCGATCGATGTCCGGGTAATCGGGACTGGGGTTCGGGAAGCCGACCGGCGGAATATCCCAAGGCAACGGTTTGTACATTGCCGCGGCGCCGCCGCGGAACTGCAGGTCCAGACGCGTGCCCATCACCTGACGCAGCGAGCGACCGGTCGAGAAGAGCAGCAGACTCCTATCGGCGACTTCGATCAGCGTGGATCCGCGCATGCCGTGATTGATCTCGCCCTGGTAGGCGATGACGGTGTTCTCTTTGCCTCCGCTGCCGTTGATCTTGACGTAGTTGTCCGTGCTGTTGACGGTCCAGCCGATTTCGGAGTTGGCTGCTCCGCCCTTCGGGTTCAACACCCGCACGGCCAGGGGGTTTGCGATGAGCAGCGGCTTCGGGGCCATCTCGAATGGACCGACTGCCGCTCCGGATGGCGGACGCACGGTTGCTTCGATCCAATACTCCTCGCCAGGCGTGAAGGGCGCCTGCCTGGACCCCTGGACGATATAGGCGTAGACGGCGAAGCAGGGCTTGCGCGCAGGGTTGTTCTCCGTGTAGCGCTTCACCGGTGCGCTTACACGCGGAGTGTTGCTGGGCCCCTTGAGCTGGAAGGTGACGGTTCCCCCCTCGTTCTCGATATAGAAGTTATACGCCACCAGGTAGATGGTAGAACCCCACTCGAGTACCGTATCGTTGACGGTGTTCATGTCGTACGGGGTGGGTGATGTGCTGTCAGGTGTTAGTGCTCTCAGCCTGTTGTAGTCGTCGCGGCTGATGCGCTTGACGATGGTGTCCTTCAGGTCTATGTCGTCGCTTTGGTCCGGCGGCTCCGTCTCCTGGAACGCCTCCCAGCCCTCGTCGTAGTCTGACGGTGCAGCTTGGTCGCTGAAGGCAAGAAGTCGGCCAGTGGTAGTGAGCGCGTACATGTACCCGTTGGCGATTGCCACCGAGCCGAAGATCTCCGCCTGCTCGGTAAGCTGCCCAGCCCAGTGCGCGTCTCCCAGCCTGTCGGGGCTGACTGTGCCGTACTCGCGGGCGTTCAGCGCGATGAGGTCACCAGCTGCCGTCGAGACGATGATACTGTCCCGCGACGGCGGTAACTGCTCGTGAGGCACCACCTGCGCGAAGGTAGGAGCAGAGCGGATTGCACCGCCCAGGCCCTTATCGCCTCGATAAAGCAACTCGCCGTTGCGCGCGTTGATATAGTACACGCGGCCGTCCTCGGACCCGATATACACGACATCGTACCGTGCAGAGACATTCTGGTACACCTGGATGTCTGGCACGTAGCAGGGGCCGCCGTAGGAGAAGTTGCCTACCTGTGTGGTATCACCCAGCGGTGGATATACCCAACGGCGGGTGGTACGTCGGTTGGACGACCCATCGGCATCGAGGGCGATGACTCTACCACTGTAGCGATCGCCGGGAGCCAACTGGTACGGGGCAGTCCCAAAGACGACCAGGTTGGCGCCGTCCCCCGTCGTTATCACGGACACCGTACCGACGATGGCACCGATGGGGTCCTCCTCCGTCTGCCCGTCCAGTGCGCGACCGGGGTAGATCCATTTCTCCCTCGTCGTGCCGTTACCCTCGCCCGCCGCATCCAACGCGTAGATGCGGCCTTCGGTGGTGCCGAAGTAGACGACGCCATCCTTGTAGGCGGGCGAGCCGACTACTACCGATGCGTAGTTCTTTTCCTTGCTCTTGTCCACGTCCGGCACGGCATCGGGATAGGTCCAGATGCGCTGCGTCGTGCCCGTGGTAGCAGTGCGCTCATCGTAGTCCCCCCGGCCTTCGCAGTCAATGGCATACATGCGCCCGTTCGTGCTGCCGATGAAAAGGATGTCCTTGTTGCCAACCCGCGCCACCGTTGCCGTAGTGCGCAGAAATCCACCTATCGTCGGCGCGCCATTGTCGGCGTCCTTGTTGGGGTCTTCCCAGTTCGGATCGTTCGTGTTCGGGGTTGACGGATAGGACCAGTATGCCCAGGTGCGCCCGCGATCTCCGATGGCATCCACCATGTAGACGTAACCGGCCTGGTCTGCTACGAAGACGACGTCTCGGTTCTGAGTACTACCATCGCGCATCTTTACGCGGACGTTCGCGGTGGCAGGTGTGGTAACCATGCTACCCTGGTAGCTGCCGACGAACATGGCAGCGTCGGCCTGCACATACCGTCCGTCATCCCCGGGGTCTGGTGAGAAGTTGACTATCTCGAGCCAGAGCTGGCCGCGCTCCGGGTCGTTCGGGTAAGAGCGGTTCCCGATTCGGACCCACTTTCCCCCCTCTTCCTGGTTGACGTTGTCTATCACATCTTCGCTCAGGCCATTGTCCGGGTCGAAGTAGTGAACGATGTAGCGTGCGTGGCGTGTGTTGAGGTGGGTGTCACCCGAAGACGGGAACCACACATAGATATCGAAGTTGTCGGAGGCGCTCAGCTTCGGCTCCCAGCGGGCGTTGTTCCATTCCGTCGTCACGGTGCTCAGTGTTACGGACGTCTCGAAGCTACGGTCGCCGTAGAAGTCGCCAGCAGTCTCGGTGGCCTCCACCCACGCGGCGTCTTTGGTGAACCCACTGGACCTGTCGTCCACGACGTTGTTCACGTTGGCCTGCTGCGAGGGGCTCCACACCCACTTCGCCACCGCCTCGGGCACAGTGGCGGTGGGCGGAACGACGCAGACTAGTTCACCCTGAGTCTGCGCGTCTATGCCACTCGGATCGCTCGGGTCTACACTACCGATGTTGCGGGTGATATAGATGTGAGGGATTCCCCCGTGGTGCACCACCACGGGCGATGACTGCGCACTAGCGGGCGGGTTGGCCAGGTACGCGGCATCGGCCACCACGATGGCGTTATCCGGATTCTCGATGGGCACGATCTCGCCGAAGCCGTTGTCTTGCACGGGAACGGTGTTATAGAGTGTTAGGTAGACGGGCGATGTGCTCGAGGCCGGGAAAACCGCTGCACCGCCGATTCGAACCTTGTATCCACCTACGGTCTGCGAGACCCGATACACGCGGGAGCGAGACACGCCGTCCTGCGTCCACTCCACTTTGTACACGGCTTCGAGGGCGTTGGGGGTGACGCGGGTGTTGCCGGGCAGCGTCGTGCCGCTCGAAGGGAATTGCACGTAGAGCGCATAGTGGGCAACCTGCGTGACAGCGGGCCGCAGGGTCCAGCGGAAGGTTCGCGTTGCGCCGGCGGTCGGATCGTCTACAGAGGTCGCTGCCACACACAGGGCGTACTCGTAGTCCTCTCCCACGAAGCCGACGGCCTGATTGGCCGGGTCGGGCACGACCCAGGTTCCGGTTCGCGAGACGAGCGGAGGCACGTCGGAGTTGTCATTGTCCACAGCTACGGTGGGCAACTCGTACTTCTTAAGCGGCCACCACCAGGTGAGTTGTGTCAGATTCGGTCCGTCGGCTTTATCGTTCAGTCCCGTGCGCTGCTGGTTGCCACGGTGCACCGGCCAGTCGTTCTGGGCGACGCTGGCACTGACCAGCAAGGCGCACATGGCCACGCCGATTAGCCATCGAGTATGCTTCATCAGCCAATCACCTAGACTCAAGTCCACTTTCTGCTTGACGCGAGCGAAGCGTCTCATGTTCCGTTTCGCACTCCAGGGTCTTTACGGCCTGTCCGCAAACAGCGGGGTTTTCAGCTGCCGCGCACCAACCAGCGGGGGAATCTCGGCACGCACAGAGCCTGCCGCCATGCTGAAGCCGTTGTTTGGCTTGCCGGGGTCGTAGTCGCTGTAACGGATCTCCACCACTTCGCCCGTGAAATCCGTGAAGTTCGGCTTCTGACCGGTATAAGCGTTAGTGATGAGGACGTTGCCGTTTGCCAGCTTCCTTGCCCCACTGGCGAGCAGCGAAACCCCTCTAAGGTTGAAGTAGTTCTCGTTACTCATGTTCCAGATGACGTCCCACTCCCTGGGGTTGGAAGCGTTCGGGGCGATCTCGATGACTCCCTGATTGTCCGCGACGAGTATCGAGAACACGATGCGTCCGGTCGCCGAATCCCATCGAAGTGGGGTAGCGTGCACGGAAGACGGGTTCACGAAGGGCCTCATCGTCCCGTCGGGCATGCGCACGCGGTGGATCACGACGACACGGTCCTTCTGGTCCAGCGTCTGGTCGAAGTACTCGACGACGATCGCGCCGGCTCCGCTATAAGCCTGGAGCTGAGTGTCGCTGCCGAACGGGTCGGTTCCGACGGCCGCTCCGGTCGCCTCCCAGTTCCCCACTGCCGCAACGTAGGCGAAGGTGGCGAGACCCGACGCGTCCACGCCCGTTTGCGTCCTATCCACTGCGTGATACCGATACTTGCGGCCAATGGCATTCAGCGGGCTGTGATACACGATCTGTCCGATCGATTCAGCGGAAACAGGTGCACCCACTGCTAGGGTGTTCGGGTCGGCTACGTACCGGTCTACCACCTCGACCAGACGTCCGTTGCCTGTATCTGCTATCAGGTAGTGGATCCAGAACTCGAGGTCGGACTTCACCGAGAACGGATTCACGTCGCTCGGCACGAAATCGGTCCAAGTCTTCACGTCGCGCGGCTGCCTCAAGTTGAGCGGGTCGCCCGGCGTGAAGCCGTATAGCTTGCCCGCCGCTAGCATCTGCTGGTCGAACGTGAAGCCCTCGATGGTTCGCACCTCGGCGCCTGCGCGGTCCACCCGCACGATGCGGTTGGCCCCCGTATCTGCCACTAGGTACTCGTTCCAACCCAGCTTGTACGCCTTGGTCGGATTGGTGAGCTGCACCACCTTTAGGAACAGGTTGCCCTGGTTGACCGCCCCAGCGTACGTGTTCTCGGACGTCCAGTTGACGAAACCTTGGTTGTCAATCTCGATGAGGCGTCCCTGGTCGGTGACCAGTGTGAGCGCTCGCTCGAAGACGAACGTGCCATCGGGTGCCCATGCCGCGAGCAATCCATCGCCACCGATCACACCCAACGCCCTCTGGCTGTTACCTAGTCGCGACTGCCGCACCCGGATGCAGAAGTCCTCCATGCTGGTCAGCCCTTCGTTGGAAGGCCACCGAATGTGCGTGTTGAAGCGCGGCTGCCCGTTCGGAAGGATTCGCAGATAGGCGAGCTGCCGGTTGCTGTGCGTGTTCGTTGGCACCAGCGGGTCGTTGATCAGGAACTCGTCGTTGGTAGGGATGTCTGCGTCCATGGCGATCACCATCGCGCGATACGCCGGGGGAATCTGCAGAGGCGGGCAGATGAAGCTCTCGAGGCTCCAGCCGCCCGCGAGGTACAGGGTGTTTCCGGTGACCATCGCGGGCGCTTCGTTCGTGAACCCGTTGAAGGTCATGAACCACCGAAGAGGCGACCATCGGTTGCCGGTGGCGTTCGGGTCCACGAAGAACGGCTGCTGACCGGGAACACGGACGGCGACGGGCTGGCTCAGGCTGATCGCATTTCGGACTTCACCCCTGGGGCTCGTAGAGAAGTTGCTGATACGAATGATGCCCGCCGCGGCATCTACCTCGATCTCGCCCTGACCTTGTCGGTTATTCAAGCGGTTGAATCCGGTGGGCTCGTCCTTGCTTAGGCTGACCGCCGGGTCCGGCTGCGAGACCTCGATATCGCCTTCCGTCCCGAGAATGGGTCCGCCGACGCGAATCTCGGCGGGCTGTGGATCGGCGTCGAAGGCCAGCAGAATCGTCACTGGCAGTTCGAAGAATCCCAGGTTCTTCCGAGCGGAGGCCACCACGTAACACATGTTGTTATGGATAACCGGGCTGCCATGGAAGTGCATCTTGGTCATGGGCCGATCCAAGAAGTTGTTGAGCGGCGGTATCTTGGTCAGCGGGTCGTTGTCCGCAATCGCCGGTGGGACTGCGACCTTGTTCGTTCCGCCGAGGATGTGGTTATAGCCGTGATGCAACTGCCACCGATACAACAACCGCGTGTTATTCAGCCTCTCCTGGAAGCAGAACAGCGAACCACCACCCGACTTCGGATCGGAGGTCACGTCGACGTTGCTCGATACGAGGAAGAGGTTGCCGTTCGGTGCCAGGGTTAGCGACCCGATGATCTCCTGCTTCGGTGTGGACTCGTCCGGCATCACCATCACCGTGCGGGCGATCTTGTTCAGGTTGCCCGATTGCAGGTCACGCGCCGACCAGTCTATGGTGTAATCGGCGTAGATGTCTACGTTTCGCCAGTCACCCTGGAAGATGAACTCACCCGGCACCGCTCCCACGATCGGATCGGGCAGAACGACAGGCGCCCCGTCCGACTGCCGGTAGCCGTAGAACCGCGGGTTTAGCTCCTCGAACTCCCCGGGGGTGGTGTAGAACACCTTGAGGTTTTGATTGGCAGCAAGGCACTTGAACTTGGTCTGCTCCAGAGCATAGCCTTCCATACGTAGCTTCTCGCCACGCGTTCGGAACCATAGTGCGGCGAAGCCGGGGCCGCCGCGGCCCCCTGTCGTGGTGCGCTCGGTTCCTATGTATACGATCTGATCGGATGCGCCTCCGCGTTCCGCCTGAGGTACGTATCCGACGGTGGGAGCAGTGACGAAGGGGTTCGTGCCCGGAACGGCCCTCGCGCCCTGCGCGACGAAGTAGCTGTCCGGGTCCAGTCCTGTCGAGACGATTCGTGCTACCTTGGGTGATATCACCCAAGCGATGCCCCCACGCACCTGGTTGGTTATCGTCAGCGCCCCGGCCGCGGCAAAGATCATGCCGTCCGAGTAGGTGAGCGCGTTCGGCTGCTTCGGGAGCGAGAATGGGATCATGTCGTCGCGCGGCGGATCGATTCGCTTCCAGTCGCCTGCTTGTTGCGTGTCGGCAAGGCGGCGGTTGCGCACGGGGAAGGCGTTGAGCACGTACACCGCGCCGTCCTGGTCCATCACCCATACCTGATTGACAGGTGGCTGGAAACCCTGGGAAGCCTCGGTGGGAGTTTCCACTGCGAGCGGTGCGGACAGCAGCGATGCTCCCGGAATTTGGAAGCGCCAGACGAGGTCGGCTTGCGTGCCTTGACTCAAGTCCGCGAAGCCATCGTCCGGATTGCCGTCGCCATCCAAGTCACGCATCGGCTGTGCGTCGAAGGCGAGCACCTCGGTGTTCGTCGAGACGATCAGCAGCCCCTTGAAGAACACGGGGCTCTTGTAGAGGCGGCCGTGATACTCGAATGTGCTTTGCGGTGTGAAGGGTGTGCTCCACTTGCTCAGCAGCGGCGCGCCGATGTCCTCGAACGTTGCGTTGAGCTTCCGAGAGCCCTTGCCGAACTGACGGTGGCTACCTGTCAGACCCACGAGGTTATATGCGAACTTGAGCTCCGCAGTCGGGATGTTGAGAAAGTTGGTACCTGCGAAGGGGCCACTGTTGCGCCCCAGCCCGGTCGTCGTGCCACCGGCGGGCTCATTGATGTTCGATGCCACGTTGCACGCCGTGAGCACGAAGTGCCCGGAGCCCATATCTGCGTGCATGATGACACCGCCAGCCGAGTTCAAGACGATGGGTGTCATCCGCTTGAAATCCGCGAAGCCTTGTTCCCCTGCAGCCCCCCACGGAGTGATCGCGTGGGAACCGCGGTGTGCACCCAAGAAGGTTGCCTCCCCCACCGTTAGTTTGTGCGGGAAGTTGAGCAATGGGTGCGTGGGATTGACTACCTGCGGGTTGCTACCCGAGCTAGACACACCGAACGTTAGAGGGAAGCCGGAGTTACCGTCAACGGTCTGGCTCGTCGCCTTGTCGAACCATAGCACGCCGCCCGAGTCCACGAACCGGCGCAGGCGTTCTCTTTGATCGGGCGTGAAGCGCAAGGTTCCCGGGGCGTGAATCAGTAGGATGTCATAGTTGGATAGCTGCTTGTCCGAGAGGTCGTCGAGATACACCTCCCAATAGGGTGCCATACTTCTCTGGACACGGTCACCGACGGCGAAGGGTGCTCGCCCCATGATGGCTCGCCAGCGGTCGTACACTCTTTGCGTTACCACCGACGGGGCATAGGGGTTGTAGAAGTCCCATCCACCCGGCAGCAGGTCCTGCCTCATCATCAGGTTGTAGAAGACGTATGGGTCTGCGTTCGTACCGCCGGGAGAAGAGCTGCTGCCGGTGGAAGGCACCAGCAAGATGCCTGCACGAATCGCGTTTCGCGCTTCGCCATACACTGCGGGCTGCGATGCAGCAGGCAACACAGCCAACAACACTCCCAAGACGACTAGTAGTGTTCGCGTCATGGACGCACCTCACCAAAGTACAGGAGCCTCGGGCTTACGGGCAGCCGAGGGACGGCTGGCAGCATTCGGCCGTAGCGATCAACCCGCATCGGATCGCGTGCGAACAGTCCGGCGGGACGTGCCGAGGCGAAGGTCGTGTCGTAGACGATGTAGAGGTTCGGGACGTAACTTCGGTTCTGGAAATCTGCCGGAACGTGCTGGTCCGGAATGGTAACACCCGACTCGCCGTACTCCTTCGGAATCCAGCCCCACCGCTGCAACCACTCTGTCTGGTCTGCGATGGGTGGAGGGAAGTTCTCAGCGACCGCTCCGCGAATCGTCACCTTGATGTCCAACGGCTCCGCATAGAACGGAAAGTCCGCATAGGCGCCGAAGGCGTTGAGACGTGCCAGCTCGTTGGAGTATAGCTCGCGCCTATCGTTCGGGTTCGCATTGAACCAAGGCCCAGGGATGACGAAGAACGAGCCGCTTTGCGCGTACATCAGCGCCTCGATGCGAACATCCATCGGTTGGATGGCGAGGCGGCTCAGGAAGTACGGCCGGTTACCTCCCCGAGACGCGATCCGAGCATCGCTCTGGAAGGTCATAGTGTTCAGCTCGCCGTTTGTCAGCAGTGGGTAACCGCCGTAGTCCGACGGTGGCGCCAGGCCGAACGAACGATGCTCGTACCGCGGGAAGATTTGCGTTGCGGCGTCGGCGAGGCCATACGTCGGAATCTTCTGCTGCGTCCCGTAGAACACACCGGCATAGTTCGGCGGTGCGTTGTCGAACAGGTACTCCGAGCCCGAAGGGTTCAGACCATAGTTGACGAGCAGGTTGATGAATGCGGCACCACCCGATTGTCCTGCGTGTCGGACATACAGCCTCGGGTGCCTTCCGCTTCCTGTGTATTGTGCTGGGTCCTCGCCGAATTCCCAGATCGCGTTGAACGGTCGGTTCTGCTCGACGGTAACGTGATACGGGGCGATCACATCCAGGGCGTCGGGCTCGAAGTTGAGTGGCGTGTCGAACGCAGGACCGATGAACTGCGTGGTATTGAGACACACGTAGTCCTTCGCCAAGAGGGCCAGTGCGCACGACTCCTCCCCAATCCCTTCGTTGGCGAGCCGCCCCTTGATGATGCTCCCTTCGATGTAGATGGTCCCACCACTGACAATCGTGATTTGGTGCCCTGCAGGGATGATGCCGCGCACGCGGACATTGCCCTCCGCGTATATGACACCATTGAAAGTCGTTGCCGCCTGACGTCCCCCCAGTTCGTTCCAGATGATCGCGCCAGTCGGGCTGTTCGGATCCTTCTCAATGAAGAAGCGAAGGGAATAGCGCGGCGTGGGCTCGTTGAGCGGGGTGCGCCAGCGCTGTCCGTCGTCCCGGATGTTACGTATGATGCGGAAACCGCCTGGGACCTGCGGTGTCGCCGGTATCAGTTGGATATAGCAGCCGGGAGGCACGTAGTACGGTCCCTGCCAGTAGGGGCTATCCACGTTGGGCTTCAGCCACTCATTGCGCAAGCTGCGTCCACCGGCGAACGAGGTTACGTCTTCTTGTCGATCCCCCGTGTTATCTATATAGACGCCTTCGCCATATCCCAGATCACCCGTGTTGAAGTAGCGTCCGTCGGCTCCACGAATCCACAGTCCGGTGTGACGTGTTGCCGCGAGATACCGCTCCCGCCCCACTCCGTCCACTTCATTGATGATAGGTGGATCGAGGTACTCGATGCCGCGCGGGTAGTTCTGTGTGTCAGACTGTCGCCGACCGTCTCGAACCATTCCCTGATACGTATTGAAGACGGGGCTTGCACTACGCTGCATCGGGATGGGGCCCATTATGTCGTGGCGAAGCAGCCGCCCCGACGAACCCGCCGTCGCGAACTCGATGTCACCCGCGACCTCCACCTTGTCGCCGAAATCCGGGTTGAGGTAGATACGTAGGTCACCCCAGATGCGCAGGCCCGAGTTCACCCGCAAAGGTCCACCGTAGGAGCGCGTCTGCAGCCCTCCGACGAACTGCGAGTAGGCAGTCGGATCGCCGAGGAACATAGGCACTGACACCTGACCTGCGCCGAACATCGCACCGAAGTTGACAGGGATGCCGAGGTCTGCCGGCTGCGGCTTGCGGTCGAGGTTCGTGATGAACCGAGCGTAGTCGGTGATCCCTATCATCGCGTAGGCGACCTTTAGGCGGAAGGTTCGCGCAGTTACACCGCGTTTCATCGTGGGGTCGTTGGGTCGGATCTCGCCGATGCGCCCGACCGACTCGATCTTGATGTAACGCGATAGTGGATCGTCGGGCTTGGGTGCGTACGTCAGCCGTATCAACGCGCGCCCCTGATCGAAGTTGAGTCGGGTGAAGGAGCCGTCGCCGCCTGGGTCCCCCGGTCCGCGGGGTGGCCCGCCGAAGTCGTTCGGTATGTTCGGATCGGGCGCCCGAAGCCATAGGTAGTCCGGGTCGTCCTGCTGAGTCGGCGGAAGGTTGGCGGGGACAGGACGCCAATCCGCACCCTCGGGGCTGGTTCGGAGCATCATGTGCGCATAGCGGATGCCGCTCTCTGCGAAGTTCTCGGCGGAGATGGACTGCGTATTACGCTGGGCATAGAACAGGTTTCGCCCGATGATGCCCACGAACACGAGTCCGAGGAACAGCATAACGAACACCACGAACAGCGCTATGATCAGCGTCTGTCCTCGATCGGCTCTTATTCCACTGGCTGTCATAGTCGGACTCACTCCTCGCGGCTACTACTTTAGGAAGTTGCGCACGGAAACGCGGTTGGTCAGGCTCACCATGTGTGGGCGACCTCTGGCCGCATCATAGCGCCGGATCGACAGTGACACCAACACCACTTCCTTGGTTGCGTAATCCACGGTGAACACGTCGCCGCGCCGGTTGAGCTGGAAGTGGTAGGTGATCCGGATGTTATTGCTTCCGGCGGGCATCGGATAGTTAGGGTCCGAGTAGAACTTGATGTAGCCAGCCTCGAACCGTGGCAGGATGAACGCCTTGACGTCCGGATCGTTCACATTGAACCCGATGGCGGCCAGTGCGGCTGGGTCATACGGCAAGTCCGTGTAGTTGATACGATACTCGTTCGGCCCGGGCTCGGCATCCAACGCCGGCACGCGGCGATAGAGGATGGTGTTCCCATAGTTCGGACCTGGCCTCTGGTCGGGACCGAACACCTTCTCCGATCCGGGCACGATCGATGCGCTCGACCAAAGGGACAGCGGCGAGTCCGGATCGCCGCGAACCACCGAGGTGGCATCGTCCCGAATGCGCACGAACCGCTCGATCCTGCGTCCCCACTGCGGGTACCTGCGATACTGATAGTTGAGCGCACCGTTGATAGTCGTCGGGTCGGGATTCGCATCCTGCAGATACGTGAGCGCGGGACCTGTGCTGGGTAGCCATTCCGTACCATCGGGATTGAAATGCTCTCTCGGCAGGCTAGTCACGATCTTGCCCGAGACCGGGTCCACCACGAAAGCCATAGGGTCCGATGTTATGCCCGGCTGGATTGCCCAATCCAGTCTCGGGTTGCCGCGCTGCAGGCCGTCCATGTATTCCGTCAGGTCGAACACGCGCTCCTGCGCAGTGCCCGAGCCGCCCGTAGGATACCGATGCCACACGGTCTTGACCCAGCGCCCGTTTCGCATCTCGTCCTCGGTCCAATACACGTCCTGGGATCCCACCGGAGCGTCACGCCAAACGGTAATTCGATAGGTCTCCGTCCAGCCGCCACTCTTGGTGCGAAAACCAGAGGGGGTCTTCTCCGGGAACTCTTCCCCCAAGCTGGTAGTGTTGAACGGCGACGCAGGTTCGTCGTCCACCTTCGAGGGTTGCATAGTTAGCAGTGACAGCACCTGTGGCCGCCCCGAGTCGTCGAACACGGGTTCGCGCGACTTCGGGTCCCGAACGATTTGGATGAGGTCTACGCGGTCCACCGGCGTGATCACCTGTGATGCGCGCAACCAGTTGGCGACCCGATCCCGCTTTTCCTGAGAGTCGTTCTGCAGTACCGTGAAGAACAAGGGGTCATCCAGCAGCGGTTGCCCATCGGGACCGACCTCGAAGAAGTCCGTATTGACACTACCATCGGCCAGTCTCGGGACGATCTCGGCGCGATACAACACGAACGTGTTGTCCGACCTGCCAGCAACAGCGAAGCGGTCCTCGTTGGAGTTGCGATACTCGGAGAAAGGATCGGCCAGACCGACGAAGTAGCGGACCATGGACACGCCGCGTGCAAGCGGCAGAGCCAGCTTGCCGATGGGCGCGCGGTTTCTCAGTGTCGGGTCGGTCTTGTCTATGTAGGGGTTGTATTCCGGGTTGGTCGGATCGCCCTGAGCAGGGGGGAAGAAGTCGATCTTCGCATACGGCAAGCGCAGGATCCGCTGGCTCTCGGGTCGGTTGGTAGCGAACAGCGAGTTAGGAAGCACGATGTCGATCGAGGCCTCGGGGGCGCTGTTATCGCGCACATAGGTGGCATTCGCCAGATCGGTAGATATCTGTTCGATCAGGCGTCGTGCCAGGTCCTGCGCTTCCGACTCCGCCTGCGCCGAGCGCGTCGTGTTGAAGGACTGGATCATTGGCCCGAATACGAGCAGCATCAGCACCGACGTGATGGCGAGCACCACCAGGATCTCCACCATCGTAAAGCCGGACCGGGCCAAGCGGTGACTGCGAATGCCTATCATCAGTCCGCCACTTCCCTCGTGAGATGGGTATCGAAATCTATCTTGCGCCACATGGGCAGGAACCGCAAGTTCGGGTAGGAGTTGGCGCGCGCTTCTGCCGAGCGTTCTCTCTGAGTGGGCGCCCACACCACGCGCACTTTCAGCGACACGCCGGTGATGGCGTCCACGGGGCTTCCGGTGCTCTCGAAGTCGAATCGGTCGGCATCCGGATGGTGCGCATCGTCTGCGATGTCTATGTATGGAAGCTGAATGTCGTCGCCCGCCCGCGGTGCCAGGATCACGAAGTCCTCGCTGCGTCCCACCTGCCTGCTACCATTACGGTCGATGTAGCGATACTCCTGGACCACCACACGCTTGCCGAGGTCGCACTGGGGGAAGTAGATGCGTGTTCCTGGGCGGTCGCTCGGTACATACGCCTGACGAATGCCCAGATTCCTCGATGCAGGCAGCCCGTACACGATGTTGTAGGTAGCAGGAGCTTTCTGGACCTGCACGCCCCAGTCATCGTGCCCCATGTACATGAACCGGTAGGTACGACCTGCCGGGGATCGTAGCTCTTCCGTGCTGTCAGGCCTCAGAACCAACACTTCGTCGGCGAGCCGCACGATGCCCTTGAGAGCATCGAAGTCGAAGGATTGCCGGTTCGGACGATTCACGATCACCGAACCGTCCGCGACGTCTACGATGAGTACATCGTGATCGCGGCCGTCGAACTGCAGGTTGATGCCTTGGAAGCGTGTATTGTCGTTGTTGAGATCTCCGATCCGCTTGATGCGGTCCAGCGTCAGCTTCACATTGTACGGGGCTCTGTCGCCTACACGCCGCTCATCTACGATGATGTGCCAGTCCAGAACGTCGTAGTTGAACGTTGCCTGCAGCGGCACCATCTGCCGATTGCGTAGCTCCCGGAAGTCGTATCCTGCCGGGTTGAAGAGCACCAACCCCAGCGAGTAGTTCAACATCTTGTACTGATACGGATCGTCTGGGTTCCAGTCGGCGTCGACCGGGATTTCCGAGAAGGTCCGCGCTACGCGCACGGAGTTCCAGATGATGGAGTGGAACTCCTCACCCGACTGCACGATCAAAGGCTTGAGGTCGATGCCGGTGATCGCGTTCAGGGCAGGCGGCGGCGGGAAGAAATCGTCCGCACTCACCAGCATGCTGGGATCGGTGGTCAGCGGGATGTCGATGTAGTCGTGACGCTCGAACCGTCCGTTCGCCACGACCCACACAGACACATCCACCTTGTACGTGATGTTCTGCGTCGGCGAGACCGGAAGCCAGATCGCGCCCAGGTTCGGGTCCAGGTAATACTCTTGTACCATTCGGCGAACGCGACCGATGGGAACTGGATCGGTGTGGCTGTTTCGGCTAACCCACCGCCGCTGCAGCGGCGTGCTGTACACGACGAACACCCTCGGGTCGTAGAGAATCGGCGCGAATTGCACTTGGTACAGGCCGCCGATGTACCGGGGGTCCGTCGAGTCCGAACCGACGGGTTTGGGCGCGGGGATTCGAAGGCTCTCGCCCACGATGCGACGGATCCGATTGACGTCGCTGGTGTAGTGGGGGTCGATCTGCCCCATCAGATTCGGGTCATCGGTCTCCCAGTAGCCGAGGTCGTCCGGCCGCGTCTCGGGGTCTACTTCGAGCACCAGCCGGCCGCCGACGAGGGTGTACTTTACGGGGTAGATGCCCTCGGGCAGGTTCTCCAGCCGCCCCTTCAGCCGCTCCAGCATCTGCTTGTTGAGCTGCGCGGCCATCGCTTGCTCTTTACCGCGCTCGAGAACGAGAAAGCCGCCCGGAAACAAGCGCACGATGCTGAAGATCCCGACTACCAGGATCACGATCACCACCAGCACCTCGACCAGCGAGGCGCCGCCTATCCGCCGTTTCCACATATGTCCACTCACATTCGTCCTCAGCCCAATCCTCTTCCAGATCGGGCAACAGGTCGCCGGCCCAGTCGCGCGGGCCGTGGCTAGAACTGCTCGGCGTTGCCGAATCCGCGAAGCGCCATGTTCACGGAGTCCATTTTCTTCGTCGCGCCGTTCAGGAACAGCACGATATCTGCCTTCTCGCGCTTCGGCTCGGTGTTCCCCGGTGCTCCATAGTCACGGTGATAGGTGCACCACGTCACAATCGAGTTTTCGTCGGGGAACCGGTAGCCGAGCTGCCGAAGATCATCGTCCCGGCCGCCGCCGGATAGCCCGAGGTCCGTCCAGAACAGCATGTAATGCAGCTCGTAGATCGGAGAGCCATCGGCCGGCGAGCGGATCAGCCCGATGTCGTAGCTGTCGTAAGCGTAGAACTCGGCGTTGCCACCGCCGGGATACTGGACGATCTGCCCGGCGAGGTTGTTGGCGGCTCGCCACTGCCCGTTCACGAGATGCTGGACCCGTGGGTACACCGCCTGGACGACCACATCGCCGCGTTCGGTCTTGTTCATCGGGCACTTGAACGTCGCGATGGTGTCCACGCGGTCCTTGTACAAGGGCGAGTTGACCAGCTTATCCGGCGGGACCACGGCGCCGCCCGCGTACCGCTCGACGTAGCCCATTAGCAGGATCGGGTAAGCCTGGTAGTCCTGATGGTAAAGCTTCAGCGCCGAATGAATGCTGCTCAGGTTCGACATGCACTGCGTCATTCGGGCCTCTTGCCTAGAGCGGGCATACACGGGGAAGATGATCGCTGCGAGTATCGCAAGGATCGCAATGACCGTGAGAAGCTCTATGAGCGTAAAGGCGTGCCTTTTCATCCTGGGGAATCCCCTCATTCTCTTGAGAACTGAT
Source organism: Fimbriimonadales bacterium (assembly GCA_045862955.1). Lineage (GTDB taxonomy): Bacteria > Armatimonadota > Fimbriimonadia > Fimbriimonadales > JABRVX01 > JABRVX01. Next base: position 1,634 of record BTVI01000010.1, on the reverse strand, counting down.
TTCGGATATCCGTGGGACCTTACCCGTTAGACTGAACCTACACGGGCGCTGTTCCCACCGGACCGCAGCTTTTTCTCCTGGCGAGCCCTCTCTTCTTGGATTGGGCCGACAGGCGCCGCTGCAAACCCATGCATAATACCAGCCTTCGCTCGAATCCGGTTCAGCCTAGTAAGCTTAGTTACCACCGGTGACCCAGCTCAGGTATGCACGGATGGCCGCCCGTATCTGCGGCGCCAGTAGGAGCGTCGCCGCAACCCCCATCGCCAAGAACGGGCCGAAGGCGATGGTGGTCGGGCTCGGCTGGAAGGTCTCCTCCGCTTCTTCCTCCCCCAGATTGGCCTCTGGCGCGACCTTCTTGGCGAGTCGCAACACGAACCCATCCACTGCGGCGCCGGCCTTGGACGCTAAGAGAGAGAGCAAGTCGAGCCAGAGCAGATAGTAGAACAACCAGATGGGCAGGAGCGCGATGGGCTCCGGCGGCTCTGGGGCCTGCTCCCCTTCGGGCTCCGGTTCTTCCTCCGTCATGCGGTGTGCGCGCAAGTAGACGAGCATGGCTGCCCCGATCACGGCTCCGAGCGCCACCGCGATGCCGATGGAGGCGAGCAACATGTCCATGGGCAGCAGTGCGCCGGCACCCCGCATCATCTTCACATCGCCGTGGCCCATCGCGTCTTTTCTGAACAGGATGCGCCCGAACGCTCCGATGCCCCACAGGATCAGCGTGCCGGTCCAGGCTCCCACGAGGAACGCGGGGAGCCGCAGGCTACCGATGAGTACCCAAGCCGCCGGGTCGTGCGTCGCGAGGCGGTAGACACCCAGCGCCACTCCCACCAGCAGCAGCCAGGCGTTGAGTTGGTCCGGGATGATGTAGTGCTCGAAGTCTATCCACACAATGGCGACGAGGGCGGTACCGAAGAGGGCGTAAGCGAGGAACGGCGCCGGGGCCCAGGCCACGACCATGTTCTGCCACCACAGCAGCCCCCAGAGAGACGCGCAAACGAGCTCGACCCAAAAGTAGCGCCAGGGCACCGGCTTTCGGCAGTGCCGACAGCGCGCGCCGAGGAGCAGGAAGCTGAGCAGAGGCACGAGGTCGAGGAAGGTGAGGCGGCTGTTGCAACTCGGGCAGTAGCTCCACTGAGGCTCGCGGATGGACTGGCCGCGCGGCAGCCTCCAGATGAGCACGTTCGTGAAGCTGCCCGCCGCGGCTCCCATCGCGAACCCGAAGGCGACCGTCCATGGAAACAGCATTGCTTCTGCTATCGGGTTCTGCCCCCCGGGCGCTCACACCTGCCTGCAACCGTCGTGTCTTGCCGCCGAGCTGCAGATGAGGGGCAAGTTCGTGTCGTGACGTGGGATCGGAACCTGTAGGGATACTACAGCCTATCGCCTCCTTTGCCGAACCAGGAGCACGATCGTCCCGAGCAACAGGGCCGCCCCACCCCGGCTCGGGAACGGGGGAGAGGGAGGGAGAGACACTACCCCCCGCTGCCCCGGCCCGCGTCCGCCGCTTGGCAGCAGCGAGGGCATGCTTCGACAAGCTCAGCATGACGGTCCCGAACGGCTGCACGTTCTCACTCACCCATCCTCACGCAGTGGTGAGCGGTTTGGTCAGCAGCCGCGAGCGCGGCATGCAC
>BTVI01000009.1:0-98813 GCA_045862955.1 Fimbriimonadales bacterium | reverse complement strand
TCCCGTGTTGCTTGGACCTGTTTGGGCGACGCTCGTGTCGGCCGAAACTCGATTCTGCACCTTTGGGCGGCTCCCTGTCCTGCGAGCATCGCCCCCTGTGCCCGCCGGTGGGGTGTGGCAGGGTCCCAACGATGCAACGTGGCATCACGATCGGCAGTAATGGTGAGGGGGAATCTAGCTCGGCTCTGGATCTGGCTCGAATGAGGGGCTGTCGCGACTGCGGGACTCTCGAGGCCGATCGGATTTAGGTTCAAACCGCAATGAGAGTCCCGCAGAATCGGCGAAAAAGCCCGATCGTACTTACAAAGCCACTGCCATTTTGGGACCCTGTTTGCGGGCGGTGTCCTTTTGTGTCCTGTTCCGGTTGCGAGCTGTCGTGTCGAGGCGGCACGAAACGTAAGCATCGAACGGTTTTTTGCCAGAGTAAGGTTGGTATGATGCGCTACATTGCGGGACTCTACCCCCTTTTTGGGGCTTTGGGAGAGTCCCGCACAAGTTCAAAGGTTGACAAATCGCCGAATGACGTGCTAAGATTGAACCTGACGAGGGTCGAGGGCGGCTGTCGCAGTGACCACCCCGCTAACAAGGGGACTGAAACGAAACTTGCAAATATTCTTACAAAGTTGGGTTGCGTGTTCGTCGCAGTGACCACCCCGCTAACAAGGGGACTGAAACCTACTCGGCCCGCCAATTGTTGACGAAGGTTTGCAGGCCGTCGCAGTGACCACCCCGCTAACAAGGGGACTGAAACCCACCTTCTTGTTGCCGCGCTTCTTGCCCGGGTTGCCACCCCGGGTCGCAGTGACCACCCCGCTAACAAGGGGACTGAAACGGCTCCGTTGCCCCCGGCGATCGACACTCGCACGATTTGGAAATCGCCGGGGGCAACGGAGCCGTTTCAGGTCCCTGGAAAGCCTTCCATCCCGCGCCGTCACGAGCCACAATCCGACCCCTGCGACACACAGGACATGCGGGCATCGTCGGGGCAGCGAAGTCACCGAGGTGTCGGCCCGAGGTACTCTGGCATGGGAGCGGAGGATGGACGTATTGGAAGAGCTGACGAAGGCAGGGGCCGTGCTACACGGGCACTTCGAACTGTCTTCGGGACTGCACAGCGACGTGTACTTCGAGAAGTTCCGGCTGTTGGAGCAGCCTGCGGTGCTGCGGCCGTTGTGCCTTCAGCTGGTGCAGCCCTTTGCGGACAAGGGAATCGAACTGGTAGTCGGCCCGACGATCGGTGGGGCGCTGGTGGCCTTCGAGGCTGCGAGCGCCCTCGGCGTTCAAGCGAGGTACCTGGAGCGGGCGGGGGGCGGTGGACGGGAGTTGCGTCGTGGCGCGGTGATTCCCGACGGGGCGCGCGTGCTGTTGGTGGACGACGTGCTGACGACGGGTCTTTCGCTGCAGGAGTGCTTGCCCGTGCTCGCGCACACGAGACTGATGGGAGTGGCGGTACTTCTTTCGCGAACCGAGCGTCCGGTGGAGCTCCCGGCGCGGTTGCATGCGCTCGCCACCCTGCAGGCTCCCAGCTTCGTACCCAGCGACTGTCCCCTGTGCCGCGAGGGAGTACCGGTCACGAAGCCGGGCAGCCGTGGCGGACCTAGGGGCTAGCGTGCAATAGGCTCTGCACGAACTCGGTGAGGGCTTCGCGCCAGGGGCGGAGAGGTGGGAGGCCCAAGCGATGAGCTTTGCTGCAGTCCAGCACGCTGTAGCGGGGCCGGCGGGCGCGCGTGGGCCAGTCTTCGGTTCGGATGGCCTCCACCTCGGCCTCGATGCCCGCGGCCTCTAGGGTGGCCAAGGCCACTTGGTGCCACGTTGCCGTGCCCGTATTCGCGATGTGGAACACCCCGGGTGGCGGGCCCAGATGCAGAAGAAGGAGGATCGCTCGGGCCAGATCCGATGCGAATGTGGGGGAGCCGGTCTGGTCTGCCACGACGCGCAGGGGGCGTGCTTGCCGAGCAGCGTTCAAGATGGTTTTGGGGAAGCATGGACCGTTGGCCCCGAACATCCACGCGGTTCTCACGATGGTCACGCCCTCGGGATGAGCTTCCATCGCTCGGCGCTCGCCTTCCAGCTTGCCTCGTCCGTAGTCGTTGAGTGGGTTGGGCTCGTCGTCCTCCGTGTACGGAGAGCCCTTCTCGCCGTCGAACACGTAGTCGGTGCTGATGTGGAGCAGCTTAGCGTCGGCTTCGCGGCAGGAGCGCGCCAGCACTTCGGGTCCCTCCGCGTTCAGGCGGAACGCATCTGGATTGCCCTCGCAGTCGTCCACGCGGGTGAATGCGGCGCAGTCGACGATCCACTGCGGGTGATGCTCTCGGAGGACAGCACGCACCCTGTCTGCCTGCAGAATGTCCAGTTCGGTCTTGTCGGTGGCAAGCGCATCGGGCCCGGCGAGCGCCGCCAGCTCCGAGCCCAGCATCCCGGCCGCGCCCGTGATCAGGATCCTCACTCGAGGTCCTCCACGGCCCGCTCGTACGCTTCTCTCGCGCTCTCACCAAAGCAAACCAGCAAGACCTCTTCGATTTGTGGATGCTTTTGTAGGAAGTCGGTGACGGTGCGATAAGCAATGCGGGCGGCGCGGTCGGGCGGGAAGCCGTACGCGCCAGTACTGATGGATGGAAAGGCCACGGTGCGGGCACCGGCTTCTACCGCCAGTTCTAGCGAGCGGCGATAGCACGATGCCAGGAGTTCCTCCTCTCCTCGTCCGCCACCGCGCCACACCGGACCGACCGCGTGGATCACGAAGCGTGCCGGCAGGCGATAGCCACTCGTGATCTTGGCGTCTCCGGTCTCGCAACCTCCGAGGCGGGAGCACTCGGCCAGCAAGTCGGGCCCGGCGGCTCGGTGGATGGCACCGTCCACGCCTCCTCCACCCAGCAACGACGAGTTAGCGGCGTTGACGATGGCATCAACCTGCAGCTCGGTGATGTCCGCCGAGACGATGCGTATGCGCCCCATCTTTCAGCCTCCCATCCCGGCTGCGTGCCGCGAAACCGCGACGAGCGGTCGCTCGCCCGGTCGCTCCAAGAGCATGACAGCCGGTCCATATAGTTCGCGCAGGCGTCGTTCAGTCAGGATGTCTTGCGGTGTCCCGATGAAGAGGCTACCCTCGGGAGTCAGCAGGGCCACCCGGTCCGAGAACTCGGATGCGAGGTTGAGGTCTTGCAGCACGCAGAGCACGCCCACAGGGCGGTCGCTCCGCTCGCACAGATTTCGGAGCAGAGACATCGCTCGCGCTTGGTGGCCGAGGTCCAGGTGTGCGGTGGGCTCGTCCAACAGCATGAGAGGGGTGTCCTGAGCCAGAGCTCTCGCGATGAGCGTCCTTTGCAGCTCGCCACCGCTGAGCTGCGTTACGGGCCGGTTTCGGATGGGGCCGAGCTCCAGGGCGTGCAGAGCGGCGTCAACGATCCTGTCGGCGCGGTCTTCGTCGCCGTGAGGGGTTCGGCCCATTCGGACGACCTCGGAGACGGTGAAGTCGAACACTGGCGGCTCGCTCTGGGGCACGTAGGCGATCAGGCGGCCCCTCTCTGCGGCGCTCATCGCGTGGATGGAACGTCCGTCCAGCACCACGCGTCCCGCGAGCGCAGGCAGGTACCCGGTGAGCGTGCGAAGCAGGGTGGATTTGCCCACGCCGTTCGGACCGATGAGGGACATCAGCTCGCCGGGTTTCAGTTCCAGGCTGACGTCGGTGACCACCGGTCGCTTCGCATATCCGCATGATAGGGCGTCTGCGCGGAGCATCAGTCTGCGGGCAGGACGGCTCGTGCGGTACCGTCTATGTAAGCGGCGTAGAGACGGGCGTACTCCCCGTTTCGGGCGAGCAGCTCCGAGTGGGTGCCTTCCTCCATCAGGCGACCAGCGCGCAACACGATGATGCGGTCGGCTCGTGCAGCGGTGCTAAGGCGGTGGGCGATGACGATGAGCGTGCGCTGGTGGCGGTTGCCCTCGATGGCTTCTTGTATGGAGCGTTCCGAGACGGAGTCGAGGGCCGACGTGGCCTCGTCTAGCAACAGGATGCGAGGGTTGCGAACGAGAGCTCGCGCGATGGCAACCCGCTGGCGCTCGCCTCCGGAAAGGTCGGTCGCGCTCGCCTGCAATCCTTCGGGGATACCGTTGGCCCGTCCGCGGAAGAGGTGCGCGAGGTGAGCGGCTTCGGCAGCCTGCGTGACTTCCTGGTCGGTAGCGTCCGGCCTGCCCATGCGGATGTTGTCTGCAATGGTTCCGGAGAAGAGCAGCGTGGACTGCGGCACGACGCCTATCTGTGCACGCAGCGATTGAGCAGTGACGTCCCGCAGGTCGTAGGAGTCCACGAAGATGCGGCCTTCGGTGGGGTCGTAGAAGCGCAGGAGAAGGTCTGCAAGGGTGCTTTTTCCGGCACCGCTCTCGCCCACGATGGCAACGGTCTCTCCGGGCTTCACGGTGAAGGAGACTCCGGAGAGCGCCTGCGTGCCGTCGGGATAGCGGAACGATACGTTGTCGAACTCGATGTGACCGGCGATAGGTGGGAGCGGCTTCGCATCGGGCTTGTCACGAACGTCGCTCTGAACATCCAGGACTTCCCGGTGGATTCGGTCCGCGGCGGCGAGAACCTGGGCGCGTGTGGCGTTCATATTACCGACGCCGCCTGCCGCGGTCACCATCTGGTGCGCGACGAAGAGGAAGCCCATCAGCTCACCGCCCGTCATCACGCCTCGCGCGACGTCTCGCCCCCCGATCCACAGTACCAGTGCGATCCCGACGGTGCCTATGAGCTCCAGCATCGGTTTGATGGTGGAGATCTTCTTCTGGGCATACATGGCGGTGCGGAAAGCGCTCTCGTTCGCATCGTCGAAGCGTTCGATCTGATGGCTCTCCATCCCGAACGCCTTGATCACCCTGACGCCGCGGAGGGATTCCTCCAGGACATGGACGAAGCCCCCGATACGGTCCTGAAGCTCCCGCGTGATGCGGCGAACCTTTCTACCGCGATTGACCACGATGAGCAACATGAAAGGCATGGCCACGAGAGCGGCCAGTGCGAGGCGCCAGTTCAAGACGAGCAGGTACACGCAGCCACCCACTAGCATCAGCGGGGCGCTCACGAAGTCTCGCACCAGCCGCATTCCGTTCTCCACCACCACCGCGTCGTTCGTGATGGTGCTCTGTAGCGAACCCGCATGCTTGCGCTGGAAGTAAGAAATCGGCATCTGCTGGAGGTGCTCGAAGATGCGTGCACGCAGCTTCTTCGTCATGCTCTGGGCTGCCAGCGCCATGTAGTACATCTGCCCGCGGGCGAACACGAAGTTTGCGAGGGCGACCGCGGCGACGAAGAGCATGAGGCGATCCAGGCCGGCAATATCTTGGTGAGTGGCCAGGTCTACGAAGTACTCGATCAGCTTGGCGATGGCGAAGGTGATGCCCGCAACGCCCGCCGTGCAGAGCAACGCGAGGGCCAGCGGGCGCCACTCGGCCAGCACCATGCGGATGACTCGACGCTCGACAGACATCACTTCAGCATCACGGTAGCATATCGCAACCCGGCCTAGCAACCTGCAGCCCCGGCTTCGGGCAGAAGAGACAGGGCGAGATGCGCGGTCCTCTCGGTCGCTCCGGGAGGGCCGAGGCGGGCGATGACTTCTTCGAACCCATCCAGCTGGGCCTGGCGGGTAGGGCCATCCTGGAGTAGCGCGATGCACTCCTGGGCGATGCGCTCGGGTGTAGCTTCGGCTTGGAGCAGCTCCGGACACAGCTGCCGCCCCAGCACGATGGAAGGGAGGGCGACGAACTCGAAACGCGGCCTTCGGATTCGCCATTCGAGGTGCATGAGCCAGTCCCCACGGTACATCACTACGATGGGGCAGCGGCACACGGCAGCCTCGAGGGTCGCACTGCCGGAGCAGACGATGGCGGCACGGGCGCGGGCGAGGAGATCCATCGGGCCTCGCTCGGCGAGCGTCAGTGGTAGGCGTGTTTCGGTGCTCCAGGCTCGTCGGATTGCCTCAGGCCGGACGGTGGGAGCGGGCGCGACTTCGAAGCGCAGATCGGGGATTTGGCGGGCGAGGTGGTCGCAAGCCGAGGCCATTACCGGGAGGTTAGCGCGGATTTCGTGATCGCGGCTTCCGGGCAGAAGAGCCAGCACGCGGTCCCGCGACGTGTCGGTGGGGGCGGGGGCCAGGTCGCGGAGCGGGTGGCCGACGAACTCGGCGCGCGCGCCGGCCAGTTGCAGCAAGCGCGCAGACCATTCGAATGGCGTGGCGATCACGTCGGCGATTGCCGGCAGGTCGGTGCCCTGGCGGTCCTTGCGCCAGGAACCCGGAGGCATGTAGTAGAGCACCCGCGAGCCGCGAGCTCTCAGCCGACGTGCGAGCGGGATGTTGAACGCGCCGAAGTCTATGGGTATGTGGAGGTGGGGAGATTCTCGGGAAGCGCGCTTGAGAAGGCGTCGGTAGGCAGCGTAGACACGCGGCACCTTCGGCAGTGATCGGACGATTCCGATGGCGCCCCACTCGGAGGAGTCTGCGAGCAATTCGTCAGCAGCGGCGCGAAGTCTCGAACCGCCTACGGCATGGATTCGTAGGTCAGGTCGGGTCGTCTTCAGCGTTGCGCAGAGCAGAGAGCCAACCACGTCTCCGGAGGCTTCGCCCGCCGTGATCCAGACGAGCGGATGGAACACTAGCGTTGGTCCTGTCGCCCGTATCTACCCTGTCGCCCGCTGTCCACGAACTGCAGCAGGTACTCGAGTTCTTCGCAGGGTGGTACCTCTCTACGCACGACCTCGATGGCATGGTTCAGACCCATTTGGGAGCGGAACAGCAGCTTACACGCTTTGTGCAGGGAGAGGCGCGCATCGGGCGTAGCGCCGTACCGGCGGAGACCCACTGCATTGATATCTCTCACGTTGGCAGGGTTTCCCTCGGTCAACATGAACGGTGGCACGTCTCTTACGATTCGTGACATACCACCTACCATTGCTACCTTGCCGATTCGGACGAACTGATGCACGCCGGTCAGACCGCCGATGTTCGCCAGGTCTTCGATCGTAACGTGCCCCGATACACCGACACCATTGGCCATCGTCACGTGACTACCGACAGTCACGTTGTGTCCGAGGTGGCAATACGCCATGAGGTAGTTATCGTCTCCTACCACCGTGGCGCAGTCTTCACCCGAAGCACGGTGAAGAGTGACGAATTCACGTATCACATTCTGATTACCGATACGCAGGTAGCTGCGCTCGCCCTTGTACTTGCGATCCTGCGGCGGTCCGCCGAGAACCGCGCCGGGCCAAACCTCATTGTTCTTACCCATAATGGTCCAGCGACCGATGTACACATTGGAGGCGAGCGACGTTCCATCGCCGAGGACGGCGTCCTCTTCGACGATGCAGTAGGGTCCGATCTTGACCCCTTCCCCCAGTTCGGCACGGGGGTGCACGATTGCCGATGGGTGGATGTCTGTCACGGTACCGTGTTAGGCCTCCTCTGCTCCATTACGCTCGGTTAGTGCGAAAGTCAACTCGCCTTCTGCGGCGATCTCCTCGTTCACTTTGCCTACCATCCTAATCTTACCGATGTTACGTCTGAACCAGAGTAGGTTCACCTCGGTGACCAGCGTGTCACCCGGGACTACCGGACGTCGGAAGCGCACGTTTTCGCAGCCGGTGATTACCGCCAGCTTCTTGGCATGCTCCGGATGGGATAGCATGATGACAGCACCTGCCTGCGCCATAGCCTCTAGCACTAACACGCCGGGCATGATCGCCTGGCCCGGGAAGTGACCGTTGAAGAAGTCCTCGTTGACGGTTACGTTTTTCAGTCCGACCGCGCGCTTCCCGGGCTCCAGTTCCAGGATTCGGTCCACCAGCAACAGTGGGTACCTATGCGGCAACAGGCTGCGAATTGCCTCGACGTCCATCACGATGTCAGTCTTCAATACCCATCCTCCCTTCCTCGTTGTTGGCGCGAAGCCGCATCGCTGCTGCGACGTTGACGACATGACCGGGGCGCTCCGCTTGCACCGCCAAATCATAGATGCTGTGGCCCGAGAGGGCGAGATCGCCGATGAGGTCCAGCACCTTATGCCGCACCGGTTCGTCGGGGAATCGGGGCGGCGTCAGCGGGCCGTCCGTGGAGAATACCAGAGTGTTGTCGAGGCTTGCGCCCAAGGCCAGGCCCAACGCCCGGAGCCGCTCGGCATCTTCGAGCAGGCCGAAGGTTCGCGCAGGGGCGACCTCGTTCAGGTAGGCGTCCGGCGTGAGTGTAATGGACATGCTTTGGCTACCGATCGCGGCGTGATCATAGTCAATCCTTACCGCGAGCGTGCCGGTGCCCGCCGCAACGCGAACGCGCGACTCGTCCATTGCCAGTTCGACAGGCTCAATCTCGACGCGCGTCTGCCCACCCAGGTGCTGGCGTCCAGCTTCCCACAGTCCCTGCGCAAAGGGCAGCGCGCTCCCGTCCAAGATTGGAACCTCGGGTCCTTCGACTTCCAGCAACGCGTCGGTGATGCCGAGGCCGTTGAGTGCGGAGAGGAGGTGCTCGACGGTCAGGATCGTGCGGTCGTCGAAGCGTAGTCCAGTGCACCGCGCAACGTCTACTATCTCGGCAAAGCGGAGGGGGTGTGGTCGTCCCCCACACGAAACCTGTATGCCCGATGCGACGGGATGGACGGTCACAGCGCACGTCTCACCCGTATGAACACCCGGTCCGCGCCAGGCGACCGTCGTGGAGATCGTGTACCGATCAGCCACTCTGCTTTTCCAGTTCCTCGACACGTGCCCGGAGGGCGCGGAGCTCCTTGATCAGCTCCGGCACGCGCGCCGCCGCGGCCATCGTGCGCAGTGTCTCGCGGCGGGGTCGCGCGGGCGTGCCCCAGTAGTCGCCCGGCTCGGTGATGGAAGCTGCAACGCCGGTCTGCCCTCCCGTACGGACACCCGGACCGATACGAACGTGGTCGGACACACCGGTCTGCCCGCCGAGGACGACGCCGTCGCCGATCTCACAGCTTCCCGAGATTCCGGTCTGGGAGACGATTATGCAGTTCGCTCCGATCCGAACGTTGTGGCCAATCTGAACGAGGTTGTCCACCTTAGTGCCGGGGCCGATGACAGTAAAGCCGACCATGGCACGGTCAACGGTCACGTTGGCGCCGATATCGCAGTCGTCGCCAATCTCGACATGCCCGACCTGCGGAATGCGCTGGTGCGCCCCTGCCTCGAAGCGGTAGCCGAATCCCGCTTCACCGATTACGCAGCCTGCGTGGAGACGGCAGCGACTGCCTACGCGCGTTCCGGGCATCAGGGTGGCACGCGGAAACAGCTCCGTGCCAGGCCCGATGGAGCAACCTTCTCCGACGTAGGCGAACGGGTGCAATACGACGTCCTCTGCCATCCGCGCCTTAGCCATCACGCAGGCGAAAGGCCCAACGCGAACGCCTTGTGCAAGGTGGGCTTCGGGGTGGACGAAGGCGAGCGGATGTACTCCCACCGGAGGGCGGAAGTCGCCCTCGAAGAGCGGGAGAAGGTGCTGTAGGGCGTTGCGAACGTCGTCTACGAGCACCAGCGGCTTGGTGGAACTCGAGCCCTTCGGGGCGAGGATCGCGGCGGCAGCCGAGCCCTCTGCACGAGCAAGCCACTCCGGATCGCCCGCGAAGACGAGGTCTGTTTCCGAGGCTTGGTCGGGAGAGCTGATGCCTGTAACTTCCGTATCGGGGTCGCCGACCACGGTGCCACCCGCTGCCTCTGCGATCTCGCGCAGGCGGTAGGTCATGGAGCGAACTCCTTTAGGAAGTCGGCGGTCACGTCTCGGGCCCCTCGCGGTGTGTCCGACAGCCGCCATCCTTTGGCTCTGGCCCATAGGCGCGCCTGGCGGAGAAGGGACTCGCGCTCGCCGGCTGCCCAGTGAGCGGCAACGTCCGTTCCTCGGCGAGCCGGAGGTTCCGGGACGGGAACGGCGTCGAGCACGAGTACCTCTCGAAGCGTCGAGACCTCGGGGGTCAGCGGTGCGTCCGGCAGAACGAGGCGCAGGTCGAACGACTCCGTGCTCAGCTTCCGCTCTATAGCGGCAAGCTCCTCTCGAACCCGGCTTTGTGCATATTCGTCGGCCAAGACTTGTACACTTCTTTTGGCGGTCGTGGCAGTGATTTGTGCTTGCTGCTGCAACGACCGTACTTGCGCTTCTTGCTCTGCGTCGAGGCGATCGATCTCGGCGACGACAGCCTTCAGCTCCTCGAGGACTTGGTCGGGACGTGGGCTAGACCCGCCCTCGGCAGAGAGCACTGCGCGACGAACCAGCAGTCGCGCCTTTCGTTCGGCATACGCTTCTGCCAGTTCCCTCAGTCTAGGCCGGATACGGTCATAGGCTGTCGCGGCTTCGGCGTCCGCTACTTGGACGAGGTCCGCCTTCTTGCGTTCCACGTCTCGGGCGATGCGCAGGGAAGCGGCATCGCGTAGCTCCTGCTCCATCTCGAGCCTTAGCCGGGCAGTGATGTCCAGCGCCAGCTTCCTTCTCGCCTCGAGCTCCTCTCGGAAGCCGGGTGTGGTGGTCAGAGGCTCGAGCACGAATCGGCTGCGCACGTTGTGCGCGACCTTCTCCTGCGGGACGCGGAACTCGTGTAATGCAGTAGCTGAGACCTCGGGCTGGAACGCCCTGGCCTTCCAGACTCTATCGAGGTCGATATAGACCGCGGGCTCGGTCGCCTTGCCACATCCGGCGAGCACGATTACAGAGGCGGTGACCGCTGCGGCCCCGAGACGCGAGACCGACGCCATACAGACCTACTTATCAATCTCCTTCAGCACGAGGTCGGAGATGTCGGTAGGGGTGTATGGCGCGTACTGCGCGTCGAAGATCACCGAGAAGCCCTGCTCCCTACCGATCTTCTGCACCGCCGCTTTCACCTTGTTGATGATGTCGGTCAGCGACTTCTGACGCCAGTTCTGCAGCTCGGTGCGCAGCTCGTCGTTGAGGAGCGGTAGGTAGTTGCGGTCCATGTCGATAGCTCGCCGGGTTAGTTCGCGCAGTCGGTCGCTCTCCTCCTTCGTACGGTCCTTCTCGGCCTTCATTTGCAGGTCGGCAAGCTCCTTCTGCATGGCCTGGCCTTGTGTCTTGAGCAGGTCGAGCCGCTGTTCCTGCTCCGCCGTTCGGGTGGGTGCTAGCCACAGGTCTCGTACTTCCTTTCGCTGGTTCTCATCATAGCAGCGGAACGCGTCGAAGTGCTGAAGCAGCTCATTGCGGAGGCGCGTATCGCGATTGAACTGAGCCTCTGCTTCCTTGCCGATCTTGCTCTCTCTCACGACCCTGTCGAGGTCAATCGAGCCGTTCTTTGGGGCAGCCCCCTGAAACGCTACCACGCTCATGAAGGCCACCGCAATCAGGGCGCCGAAGATCGCACCCTTTCCAAAGCTGTTCATATATGAGTTCTCCTCCCAGTTAGTGTCGTGTCAGAACGTGTGACCTATCATGAAGTGCGTCTTGCTCTTGCCGTCCTCGTTAATGGCTAGGTCCAGTCGTATCGGGCCCAGAGGGGTGCGGAAGTGCAAGCCGATGCCATATCCGAGTTTGCCGTCGAACGTTCTGCTCTGCGTGAAAGTGTTTACCGTGCCGTATCCACCCCAAGCGCTGCCATAGTCCACAAAGGCAACGGCAGACATGCCTTTCTGGATGGGAATGCGGTATTCGAGGTTGGCGAACGCCACATGGTTGCCCCAGAATCGGTCTTCCGAGTAGCCACGGATGCTATCCGCACCGCCGGCAAAGTATTGCTCGAAGAAGGGGATTTTGCCGACTAGGGTTCCTGCGTATAGGCGCAGCGCCCACACATGCCTGCTGTCATCGGGGCGCAGCCGCCGTCCCTCACCCGAGTAGTACCATCGCATATCAATCTGGAACTTGGTGAAGGCGTTTCTGCCCAACACGTCCTCACCCGAGACAGCGCCTGCGACCTTGGTAATGTTGGAGATGCCCGTCTCGAGAGTGCTCTTGAAGTAGTGTCCGGACGCAGGGTCTATGTCCAAGTCTCTCGTGTTATGTACCGCGCCGAGGGTCAGTGCGGACACGTCGCCGTCCTGCAGGATGAACTTGTCCTCGTCCGTAGTGGGCACGTCGCTGGTCCGCACGCCCTCCAGACGACCCGAGGCGAACGCTGTCAACGCTTCACCGAATGGGCGGCTAAAGGTTAGCACGCCGCCCGAACGCCGCTCGTCGTATCGTTCGGTCGCGTTGGGGTCGGTCTCGCCGCCGAAGAAGTTGCGGCTGAAACGATAAACTTGCTTGTCATACAGGTTAACGCTCATGCCGGTTCGGCGCGAGTCGAGCCAGGGATTCGAGTAGCCGACGTCTATATCCACTTGGCCGGCCCGGTTGGCCCGCATCAATTTCAGGTAGGCTGACTGCCCAGAACCGAACAAGTTTGCTTCTTCAACTTGTATAAAACCGGCGAAGCTCTGGCGGTCGGCATAGCTAACACCCAGGTTGACGCTGCCGGTCCGGCGCTCTTGAAACTTCAGTCCTAGCTCCACGGTGTCGATGGTTGGAGCATTGGGCTCGAGTGCATCCACCGCGTCGAAGAAGCCGAGGTTGTAGACGCGGAGGATATCCTTGCGCCAAGTCTCAAGATTGAAGAACTCCCCCGGCTTGGTGCGAAGCTCTCGCCGGACGACCTTCTCCTTGGTGGCGCGCAGCCCTTCCAGGCGTACACCGGCAACACGCATCACGACGATCTTGATCTCGAAGGTGCCGGGCTCCGATTGCGAGAACTCGGCGGATTCGATCTGGCTGAAGTACCCCTTGCCGTCTAGATAGCGCCGGAGGTTGCCTGCGTCGGTCCGCAGAGCGTTGACGTTCAGCACGCGCCCCGGCTGCAGGGTCATCACCTTTCGCAGCTCTTCCTCCGGCACGACGATATCGCCGACGAATCGGATCTTCTCGATCACGGGGTTCTCGACCAAGTCCACCACCACTCGAACGCCGCCGGGGGTCGGCTCGGCGTAGGGCAACACGTTCTGAAAGAGGCCGAGGCCTTGGATGGCTGCGGCATCCTGAAGCAGGAGAGTGTCGGAGAACTCCTCCCCTACCTTCAGCTTCATGGCCGCCTGCACGGTTTCCACGGCGATGTTCTTCAGCCCGTTGATGGCCACCTCGGTCACGGTGCCCGCTGCCGAGTTTCGCCCTTGGAACGGTTGCGGCCCGGCCCCTGGGCGCACTTGCCAAGATGGCGTGGAGAACAGCCCTGCGGGGGTCGCAGAGGCTATGTCGCTCTCGAACCGCGCTCCGCGAAGCGGGTCGGACCACTCCATGGCCTGGACCGGGGTGCCGGCAGCCAGCACCCCTGCAAGTGCCGCTGCCAGACCGAGTCCACGAATCCCTTCTCGGACCATAGCTCCTCCTGCATGCCTTACCACGAGAGGTAAGGCCCTATTCTCCTACGGATCATCCCTCTTGCTCGGGCGAGACGGCTCCTCACCGCCTCGACCGTGATACCCAACGCATCGGCAATTTGCTGATACGAGAGGTTCTCGAACTCCCTCAAAATAACGCACTCTCGATAGCCATCGGGCAGAGCTTGGACAGCTGCCTCGAGCTGTGCACGAAGCTCTTCGTTCGCCACGATGCGGTCGGGGCCGTGGGCGTGGTCGGGTACGTCCCAGCCACCCCGGCTCTCTCCCAATCCGGCATCGAGCGACATCTCGGCGGCCTGCTTGCGCTTCTTTTTGGCCGCATGATCTCTAACCAGGTTGACTGCGATTCTGTATAGCCACGTGTAAGGCTGCGCGTCTCCTCGAAAGCTCTCGAATGCCCGATAGGCGCGGACGAACGCGTCCTGCGTAAGGTCCGCTGCCTCATCGTAGTCGCCGACCATCCGGTAGACGACGTTGAAGATGCGCTGCTCATACAGGGCCACGAGCGACTCGAAGTCCGCCTTCTCTGCGGGCAATGCTCCTCCGTGTCGAGCCGTTTCCAGGCCACTGACGCATTAGACCCGTCCACAGGCACCTCGTGTCGGAATTCACATCTGCCGACACCGAACACCCCATTAGGTAGCCGGAACGGAGAGGAAGATCGCCTAGAACCGAGTTCCCCACTCCAGGCTCAAGCGATGAACTCTCTGCTCGTCGTACGACCAGCCCAAATTGAACGTTCCCCGGAACTGCTCGCGGATGGGCAGCCGCCACATCAACTTTACCTGATACCGCTGCTCGATGCCCTGGAGCGAGCGCCGGTACGAAGCCGAGAGACCGTCGAACAGGGACTTCGACACGTTGAGTGTGAGCGGCTCGAACCGCGAATACGTGAGCGTAAGCGCTTCGAGCCCGACGCTTTGGGCAATACCCGGGCCGACAACATCGAAGAATGCTGGGAGTACCGTAGCTCCGAAGATGTTCATCAGCTCGTTACGCAGGGTGCCTTCGATGTCGCCTCCGGCGAAGGTGTCGAGGAAGCCTTGGTGGCCCAGGAGCGCGAGGATGCGCTGTTCTGTGAGGTCGGGAGGCGACGAGGTCGCGTTCATCCTGAGGCCGCCTTCCTCGAGCAGCGAGCCGGTGATGTGTAGGTCGATGGTGTACTCGTTCGGGATGCCGATGGGGCCGGCGGCGGTGAGTTGGGTGCGCGCACGCATGTCCACGTTGGCGGCGGCGATGGCGGGGCCGTCGCGCTGGGCATCGTAGGTGAGACTGAAGCGGCTGCCGGGCTCGATTCGGAGCCGGCTGGCGGGCAATCGGATACGACCGTCGAGAGCGGTGAGTGATGCCGTGGCTTTCGGGAGGCTCAGCGTTCGCTCCAAGCGGGCCGCCCCTTGCACGCGGGCTTCCATTCGCGAAGTGGTCAGCACGGTGCTCGGCGCGAAGACCACGCCTATGTCCAGGTCCGCATCGAACGGGAGCTTCGGTGCGGTCGCTGATTGGTCCCATCCGGCTGGAATGGGCAGCGACGCGTCCGAGATGGCTATCGTGCCGTTGACCGAGGGCCGGCGCAACCGTCCGCCGAACGCGAGCGAGCCATCGAGAATCATTCGCAGGTGCTCGTCGGGTCTCCCCACCGTGGATCGCACCTGAAGCTCATCTAGCTGGAGTTCGCCGCTGAGGGCGCCATCGGCCTCATCGTCGAGGTTCGCTGCTGCCCATGCAGAGAAAGCGCCCCCCGACGCAGTTGTGCCCTTCAGGCTCTCGAGACGAATCTCGTCTCCCCTCAGCCGGACCTCGGCGGTCAGGTCTCGCAGGCTCTCATCGAAGCCCTGGAGAGCGACCTCCTCGCCGCTAAGATACGCCGAACCGTCGAGCCGCGGGTTGTCCAGTGTGCCGGACAATGCAATCCGGATCGGCCTCGCACCGGAGCCTTCGACCTGCTCACCGTACAGCTTGCCCTTGGTGCGCTCTGCGTCGAGCGCGGGAAGGAACACCCGTAGCCCCGCGAGGTCCTGCTCCGGGATGGTCAGGCTGGCCTGTAGCTCGCCGTCGGAAGGGATGCCGAAGGGGTCATAGCGGAAGGGCACTCGGCCGGAGAGGCGGGCGACATAGCCCTCCTTCTGCAGCACAGCACCGTCGGTGCGGATCGAGCCGTCGCGCACCTCGATTAGCGAGAAGAGCGCCGCGTCTAGGCTCGCTTTTTCGGTGCCGAAATCTGTGAGTGCGACGGTGAGATCAACGTCCGGCCGCTGGGAGTCACCGGACATCTGCGCGGTCAGGTCCACGTGCCCGTGCACCGAAGCAAAGGCAGGGTCGAGTTCAGCGAGCAAGCCGGCGTCGAGGTTCGAGACATCTATGACAGCACGGATGTCCGCTCCCCGCGTGAAGCTTCCGGCTCCCTGCAGCGTACCGACAGAAGAGTTCCAGTTTATGGCGTCAAAGTTATACATTTCGTCGGTAGCAGTGCCCCGTGCTTCGAGCCGACCAGCCTCCCGGGTGCCAACGATCAGGTCATCGATCTGCAGGTCGAAGGGTAGTGACGGACGCTTCACATCGCCCTGAAGACCGATCGAAAGGTGTGCCAGTCCATGAAGCTTGCTTAGGCGCCGCCAGGTATCGCTGTCGCTCTCCGGCACGAGGCGGCGCGCGAAGAATCGAGCATCATCGAGGCTGAGGGTGACGGCACCCGTTGCATCCACCGATCGGTCGCTCAGACGGTACGCCCGGAGCTCGGCGACAGCACTGCGGTTCTCGTGGGTTAGACGGAGAGACCCGCTCCATTCGCCACCCTCCGACCTTCCATCGAGTGTGCCGGAGGTGAACCGAAGGTCGGCCACCGCGGGGTCGTGAAGCCTGCCGGAAAGCGTGAAGGAGGGCTCCGTGAGCGAGCCATGAACGGTGGCAGTCAGGTCGGCAGTTCCGGACAGCGGCGTAGCGGGGTCGAGGTAGCCGTTGACGGCAGCGAGGTCCGCACCGATAAGGTCGAGATGGGCTTCGATGGCGTCTGTGCCTATCCGTGCAGAACCCCTCAGCACGCCCCCACCGACGCGCGCCTCCGCCTCGGAAACTTCCAACTCGCCACCGCCGTATCGGAATGCCGCACGGGCTTCATCCAGTGCGAGTCGGTCGAGTACGCCTTCGGCCACACGGGCAGAGCCCGCCACTTCGACGTCGGACAGCGGGCCAGAGATGCGAGCGAGCACGGATGCTAACCCGCGCAGCGGCACGTCCGTGTTCAGGGCCTCTAGCACCCGAGCGGATTCGATCTGATCCCCGGAGACCTGGAGCGCGAGCAGGGGGCCGAGGTCAGGATGGCGGAAGTCCACCTCGCCGGCCACATCCACCAGGGCTGCCCCTCGCCGAAGCTGCACGTCCTCCATCTGCAGGAGCCCCTCCGCATAGGCGAACCGCCCACCCAGGAGTGCTGCATCGAAGCCGGCTAGCTCCGGTCCGTACACTTCGGCGCGCCCGATCACACGAGGTGCGTCCAACGAGCCCGTGACCGATCCGGAAGCGAATGCGGAGCCCTCGACGTCGAGAAAGGCACGCAGTGCATCGAGTGGAAGTCCCACGACGTCGTAGTCGAACGACAGCTCTCGAGTGTCGCCTGCGTAGTATCCCGAGGATTGCAGCAAGCCTAGAGGACCAGATACGCGCCCGAGAGGCATGGCGAGGCTGCCGGCTCTCCAGGTCAGACGTGCTTCGGCTACGCCTAGGTTCTCGGACCAAACCTCGTCCTCTCCCAAACGGCGGGTCAGATTCAGCGCGGGGGCGGTGAAGTTCGCTGCGACGCGGAGGGTATCGTCGCCTCCGGTAATCACCGCCGACACGTCGGCGCGTCCGGAGAGGCCCTGCTGAGCGGCCTCGGCAAAGCTCTCGAGCGCAAGGCCTGCGACGCTTGCTGCGGCTCTGACCTCGTTCGTTCGGAGGTCTACCACCGCCTCTCCCCGTACACGGGAACCTCGCCACCTCCCGTTCAGATTCCGAAGACCGAGGGTCTTGTCGGTCATGTAGACCACTTCTCCGGTAAGCCCGGTGACGCGGCGCCCCTGCGCCTCCGCGCTCGCCAAGCGCCACGTGCCAACCACCGATGGTGCGGCTGGATCGCCGCGGATGTTGACGGCGCCCGAGAAGCTGCCTCGGACCGGAGATGGACCCTTGCGACCCGCCAGCGTCCAAAGCTGCTCTGCGCTAGGTCCCGAGCCGGAGACCCAGGCATCTACGTGGGGACCAGAGCGATCGGTTTGCACGCGCGCGGCGACTGCGGCCGAGCCGCCCAGTGCGCGAAGGGTGCCACGCGCGCACCAGTCACGCGGGGTGGCAACGAACGACGCGTTCAGGTCGGTTGCGGTGCTGCCCTGGTAGGAAACTCTGCGCGCCTTCGCTTCGCCTGCGGCGATCC
This sequence comes from Fimbriimonadales bacterium, assembly GCA_045862955.1. Taxonomy (GTDB): domain Bacteria; phylum Armatimonadota; class Fimbriimonadia; order Fimbriimonadales; family JABRVX01; genus JABRVX01. The sequence continues at coordinate 81,036 of BTVI01000009.1, read as the reverse complement.
AGTCTGTTCGTCCCCCACCCCACGTTAGGGAAAGCTCGACGGGACCCTGCGCATCGGAGAGCGAGATGTTGTCGGCTACGTGGACGCCCACCTGGGATCGCAGTGCAGCCAGTGCCTCCGCGCCACGCAGGCAGTCGGCTGCGGCGCTCATGCGCCCCTGCCCTGCCGTCCACTCTGCGTTGACCGTCATCTCGGCGGTGGAGTCGGTCAGGCCTCTCGCGCTGACCCGACCGGCGCGACCGAGGATTTGCAGGTTGGCGGAGACGTTTCGCACCTCGAGTTGCCGGGGCTCGCGGTCACCTCGGTCGGTGTAGAACAGGGTGGCGTTGCGAAGAGCTAGGTCCAGCGGCAGCTCGCTCGGCTTCCTCTCTGGGCGTGCGAGCAGGCGATGGAGTTCGAAGGAGCCGTCCTCTAGGCGAACCACGTGCAGCGCTGCGCCATCCGCTTCGACCCGTACATAGCTGCGCGGCCGGTCTATGCCGGTGAACTGCAGGCTGAGGTTAGGCGCGTAGACGATAGGGTGGCCGTCTTGGGCTAATACTTCGACGTCGGTGGCCTCGAGCGTTCCGGAGCGCAGGTCGGGGGTGACATCGCCGTAGCGCACCACGAGGCCATATTCCCGCTCTACTGTTCGCACGGCAGCTGGAACCAGACGTGCCTCGGCCCCCTCTATGACGCGCTGGGCGACCACGTACGCGAACCAGAGCGCACATAGGATCGGTGCGCCCGCTATCAGGACCGGGACGATGCTGAACCACCGAGGCATGGGTCTGTTACCCAGTCTTCGACATGCGCTCCGCCATCATCTTCTTGGAGAACGCCGCAGCGTTGTAGGAACTACGCACGAACGGGCCCGAGGCCACGAACGCGAAGCCCATCTCCTCGCCGAGGGTCTCGTACTCCTTGAAGCGGGCGGGCTCGACATACTCCACGACCGGCAAGTGGTTCATGGTGGGTCGAAGGTATTGGCCGATGGTGACCGCATCCACTCCGGCAGCGCGAAGGGCGCGAAGGGTTTTCACGATCTCTGCATGGGTCTCGCCTAAGCCCAGCATGATGCCGGACTTGGTGTAGATGTGCGGCGCGAGGCGCTTGGCCGTTCGCAGCGTCTCGAGGCTGCGCTCGAAGCCCGCCTGCGGACGAACTACCGTCTGCAGGCGAGGCACGGTCTCCACGTTGTGGTTGAAGATCTCGGGGCCAGCATCGGTGACTAGGCGAATGCGCCACTCGGCGGCCTTGAAGTCCGGGGTGAGCACCTCGACGATGCTGTCGGGCATGGCCGAGTGAAGCGCTCGGATCGTGTCTGCGAACTGCTGCGCCCCCTCGTCCGGCAAGTCGTCTCGGGCCACCGAGGTGACCACCACATGGCGAAGACCCATCTGCTTTGCGGTTTCTGCCACGCGCCTGGGCTCGTCCGGATCGGGAGCGAGGGGGCGACCCACCTTGATGGCGCAGAAGCCGCAAGAGCGGGTGCAGATGTCGCCCAGGATCATGAATGTCGCAGTTTTCTTCGACCAGCACTCGTGCAGATTCGGACAGCGTGCGCTTTCGCACACGGTGTGCAAGTGCGCAGATCGGACCATCTGCTCCACCTGCTGCACGGTTTCCATGCGCGGAAGCCGGATCTTGAGCCAGTCGGGAAGACGCTGCTGCATCGGTTTGGGGATTGTACCTAGGGCTGAGAACGTTCGGGCCCTGTTCAGCCGATCGAGAGTAGGTCGTCCAGAAAGTTTGCGGACCGAAGGTCGCTGTCCAGCACGTGCTGCCAGACGGTTCGGTACACGCGGCGAAGCGCACCACAAGCTTTGAGTGCGGGGGGTGGCGAGTCGGCTGCGGCCAGAGCGCGTAGCTCGGCCACGGCCTCCGCAGACAGTCCGAGCGCGTCGCGCCGACCTCGGGAACATGCTCGGCACATCAGGCCGCCTGCTCCCGGGCTGAATGCGGCTCGAGGCGGGAGTGGGCGATGACACGATGCGCAGTCGTCGAGCCTCGGATGATAGCCGAGGACACGCATTAGGTGAAGTTCTGACCAGGCGGAGACCGCTGCGGGATCGGATGCCCCATCCAGCAGCTCCATGGTGAGCAGCGCGAGATCGTAGGCTGCCTCGTTCGGCTGGTGGTCGCCCATCGCTCTCTCGATGATCTCGGCCAGCTCGAGTGCGCACGCGGTACGAAGTAGGTCCGAGCGAAGGTGGGCGAAGGTGCGCAGCGGCTGCGCCTGGGTCACGTAGTCGAATTGGCGACCCTTTGCTAAATGGTACTTGGCAAAGCAGAGTGCGTCCGTGCTGCCCGCAAGAGAACTGCCTGGCTTGCGAGCGCCGCGCGCGATGGCCGAAATGCGCCCCATCTCGCGAGAAAACAGTACTAAGAGCTTGTCCGTCTCACCCAGATCTCGTCTGTGCGCGACGAAGGCCTCGACAGTGTAGGTGCGTCGATTCATCGCGCTGTCAGTTGGTACCGGCTGTGTGTGTTAGTGGATGTCGTTCTCGCGGAACTGATTGCGTTTGCACCCCTTGTCTTCCGTCCACGGCTTGCCGGTACCGAGGAATGTGTTCCGATAAAGCGTGACCTCGGTGCTCTCCGAGAGCTCGACTCCCACTCCGTTCCACTCGAAGTGGTTTGCCTCGATGCGGTAACGTCGCGAGGGCGGCCCTTTCTTCCTCCTGCGCATGAGCAGTATGCCCTGCTCGTGGTTATATCCGATCTCGTTTCCGGCGATCAGGTTTCCTTCAGCGTGTTCGATAGCGATGCCGGCGCGGCGATTGCCCAGGATTTCATTATCCACCACGTGGTTGTCACACGAGAAGCCCATCCAGAACCCATAGTTCGAGTGGGAAGCCGTGTTGCCATAGAAACGGTTACGCAGACAGAAGGTGGACTCGAATGCATTATGAGGGGAGTAGGAGCCGTCGTTACCGATGATCAGGTTGTCGTTGGACTGGTCGGTGCCTAGGTCGGCTGTTAGGAAGAAGCCGTCGCCCCCGTATTGCAGGTCGTTGTCGGCTATCACATTGAAGTGGCATGCATGGCAGATACACACACCGGCACTGTCATTGCCGACACTGTAGTAGGGAGTCTCGCCGCTGATGCAATGGGAAAGATCGTTCCCCACGATGCGATTGTGCGAGCTGCGATAGAGCCTTACACCCCACCCGAGGTTCTCCGTGCACTCGCATCCTTGCACCAAACACTCATCGCACCGATCCAAGATGATGCCGTTCAGTTGGTTACACGCTGAGGAGCGGTGGATGGTGCAGCGCTTGCACTTCGAGAGGTAGATGCCAGCACCATACTTTCCCCACACCTTGTAGTCGAAGATGTTCAGGAAGTCGCGTTTGTCATACGTCTCTTCGGTGCTGTAGAAGCGGTGACAGCCGTTGTGGTCGGCATGACAGTCCACGAGCGTGACGTCTTCGCAATCCTCTAAGACGATTCCTCGGTGATAGCGAGCGACGGTGACGCCACTGAGCCGCAATCCCTTGCAGCCCTTCAGCAGGATGCCGACTCCCTTGAAGCGGTGCGGCTCATGGTGTACGCCGATGAGCGCGACGCCCGAAAGGTCGAGATAGGCGTCGGAGAGGGTGATTGTGAGCACCGGGCCCGCCTTGTCGCCGCCGAGTGGATACACTCCGGGCTCGAATGCTGTCTGCGCGGTGATGGTCTGGCCGAAGGTCGGCTGGATGACTTTCATGGGATGCATGTTCCCCGACCGGGACCCGGCTTCCTGCCCGTCCCCGGCTGGTATGCTCGTCGGCATATGCTTACGTCTCGGATCATCCCATGCTTAGACGTGCGGGACGGGCGCGTGGTGAAGGGCGTCCGGTTCTCCGCGCTGCGCGACGCCGGCTCGCCCGAAGAGCTGGCGGAGGAGTACGAGCGTCAGGGCGCGGACGAGCTGGTGATTTTGGACGTGAGCGCCACGCCCGAAGGCCGAAAGACGGCGGTGGAGACGGTTCGAGGGGTTCGCGCTCGTATCGGCATTCCGCTCACCGTAGGTGGGGGGATTCGGTCCACGACCGACGTAGAGGCTTTGCTAGAGGCGGGCGCGGATAAGGTCTCGGTGAACACCGCGGCGGTGAGCGAGCCACGAATCCTACACGAGATCGCCACCCGATTCGGCAGTCAGTGCGCAGTACTGGCTTTGGACGCGGCCGAGCGAGGCGACGGCAGCTGGGAGGTGGTAGTGCTTTCGGGTACGCACCGGACGGGAATGGACGCCGTGGATTGGGCGAAGCAGGCGGTGTCGCTCGGCGCAGGCGAGATACTGCTAACCAGTTGGGATCGGGATGGAACACGGTGGGGCTATGATCTGGCCTTGCTTTCCGCAATATCGAAGGCCGTACACGTGCCCGTGATCGCATCGGGAGGAGCCGACACGCCGCAGCATCTGGTGGAAGCGCTTCAGGCTGGCGCAGATGCGGTGCTGGCGGCATCCATCTTTCACGATGGAGACACGACCGTGGCGGACGTGAAGCGCGAGCTTGCCGCTGCGGGAATGAGGGTGAGGCTATGATCATCCCCTCGATAGACCTGATGGACGGGCAGGCGGTGCAGCTCGTCGGTGGCCGCGAGAAGGTGCTGGAAGCGGGCGACCCGCTGCCGATCGCAGAGCGCTTCGCTGTGGCTGGCGAGATCGCTGTTGTGGACCTCGACGCGGCACTGGGCCAAGGCGAGAATACGGAGGTGATCCGGCGCCTGCTCGAAGTCGCGCGGTGCCGAGTGGGCGGCGGCATTCGGGATGTGGATACGGCGCTGCGGTGGTTGGACGAAGGCGCGAGCAAGGTAGTTATCGGCACCGCCGCAACCCCAGAGGTGCTCTCCAAACTGCCCCCTGAGAGAGTGATCGCCGCTCTGGATGCGCGCCACGGCGAAGTGGTGGTGAAAGGGTGGCGGGAAGGCACGGGGCGGATGGTTTTGGAGCGCATTCGAGAGCTTAGCGGCCTGGTAGGCGGATTCCTCGTCACCTTCGTGGAGCACGAGGGGCGAATGCAAGGCCTGCCGTTGGACACTGCCAGGGAGATCGTGGAGGCCGCTGGACAAGCGAAAGTAACCATCGCGGGAGGGGTGACTACCACGTTGGACATCGCCGCACTCGACCGGATGGGCGCCGACGCACAGGTGGGAATGGCGCTGTACACCGGAGCGATGGACTTGGCGGAGGCCATCGCGGCGCCGCTCACAACCGACCGCCCGGACGGCGTGTGGCCGACGGTGGTGGCGGACCAGCGTGGTGTCGCTCTAGGCCTTGCTTACTCGCGCATGGAGAGCCTGCGAGAGGCGGTGCGCACTCGCACAGGCGTGTATTGCTCCCGAAAGCGTGGGCTGTGGGTGAAGGGAGCGACTTCTGGAAACAAGCAAGAGCTCGTGCGAGTGGATGTGGACTGCGATCGCGATACGCTGCGCTTCGTGGTCCGGCAGAGGGGAGGTTTCTGCCACACGGGTCACCGCACATGCTGGGGGCCGGTCTGCGGGCTAGACGCGTTGGAAACGACGGTTCGTTCGCGACTGGCAGAGGCGCCGGAGGGTTCCTACACGCGCAGGCTGCTGGACGATCCGTCGCTGCTGGAGGCGAAGCTCCGCGAAGAGGCCGCCGAGCTCGCGAGCGCCGAGACGCCCGACGAGGTAGTAGGGGAGGCCGCGGACGTGCTCTACTTCACGATGGTTATGCTTTCGCGTGCGGGCAGGTCCCTCGAAGACGTGGAGCGCGTGCTCGACCGACGGGCGCTGCGGGTCACGCGGCGGGGCGGAGAGAGAAAGGACGCTGATGCATGAGCCGACTGCTTCGCTTGGTGCAGCCATCGGAAGTCGTGGCTTTGCAGAGGAGTGCGCTGGACGCCGCGGCTCTTGCCGATTCAGAGCGGATCGTAGAAGACGTCAGGCATCGTGGGGAGACGGCAGTCAGGGAGCTTGCCGAGCGACTCGGTGACATCGCGCCGGGAGAACGGCTAGTCAAGTCTCGGGACGAACTGGACCATGCGCTCGGCTCGATCCCCCGGGAAGACGCTGCGCTTCTACGGCGGGTGGCTGAGCGGATCCGGCACTTTGCCGAGGCGCAGCGCGCGTGCCTCGTCGCTCTGGACACGCCGATCGAGGGTGGGAGCGCGGGCCACCGGTGGATACCGGTGCAATCGGCCGGATGCTACGCTCCGGGTGGTCGCTTCCCCTTGCCGTCGTCCGTGCTGATGACAGCGGTGACCGCCCGGGTGGCAGGGGTGGAGCACGTGTGGGTGGCATCGCCCAAGCCGCCGCCGATCACCCTGGCGGCTGCGGCGGTGGCGGGTGCGAACGGGTTGCTCGCGGTGGGTGGCGCACAAGCCGTGGCAGCGCTCGCCTTCGGGGTGGCAGGGGTGCCTCCGTGCGATGTGATCGTCGGACCCGGAAACAAGTGGGTGACCGCGGCTAAGCACCTGGTCTCCTCGTCCGTGGCGATAGACATGTTGGCGGGGCCGTCGGAGCTGGCCGTGATCGCCGACGGCAGCGCCGACGCCGAGACGGTCGCGCTCGATCTGTTGGCTCAAGCGGAGCACGACCCCGATGCCTGCGCGATCCTGATCGCGTTGGATGGCGAACTGGTGGAGGGAGTGGAGCAGGCCCTGGCGAGATACCTCAGCGGATCGCCCGTGGCCGACATCGCCCGGGCTGCGTTATCTAACGGCTTCGCGTGCGTAGCCGGATCGCTAGACGAGGCGGTGTCGCTCACAGACCGCATTGCGCCCGAGCACCTACACCTTCACTTGGCGGAGCCGGCGCTGTCGGAGGCAGCCCTAACTTGCAGACGGTACGGCACAATGTTCATCGGGACTTCGACCGCCGAGGCGTTCGGGGATTACGGCGCCGGACCGAACCACGTGCTGCCCACGGGTGGGTCGGCTAGGCACTCGGCGGGCCTATCGGTGATGACGTTCCTGCGCGCGCGGACCTGGCTGCGAGTGGAGCGCGACGCGGCGGAGTTGCTGGAGGACACAGTGGCACTCGCCCGCCTGGAAGGTCTGGAGTTTCACGCGAGGTCGGCATCTAGAAGGCGATAGAGGGGTGGGCGGGGGTTCTTCTGCCCCCGACCCACCGATATCGTATGCGACTCGGACTGGCCTATCGCCGAGTGCGCATTCTGCGAAGAGTGCCGAGCGCGCCGAGTCCTACGAGCGCAGCTGCGAGACTGCTTGGTTCGGGCACCAGCTCGAAATGAGCGGTATCCGCACCGTCCGGCAGGGCTCCGACGACCCGAATGTGCAGGCCGAACTGGTCAATCTTGCTCGTATCTATCGCGGTGTAGCTGAAGCTGAGGCTGCCGTTCGGATGTACGGCGGCGGACTTGCTGGGGTTCTTCCATCCCGCGAGATTGTTGAAGCTCTCGTGGTAAGACCATCCGTTCTGGTTGGCCCCGGAAGCTGCCAGGTCACCGGAATCCGAAATGGCCCAGAGGCCGAAGACCAGGTCCACGTCGTATTCGACGCCGAGGTAGGTGATGGTCGGATTAGGTCCTAGGCTGAGAATGTATTCGAACGACCCCGCTCCTGGGGTCACGAAGATGTCGCTGAAGTCGTCCAGCGACAGAAAGCTGGCGCGGGTCTGAGCCTGAGCTACCGCACCGACGGCGAGGGCGGATGCAATAACGAGAGTACGTACGTTCATGGTCCCACCTTTCTGTTGGTTTCGATCCTATAGGAAGCGAAACCGGTCGGCATTCGGGCAATCATTCAGTGCCTGAACGAATGCGATGTCGCAAGTACCATTCCTAGGCTGGTGGGCGAGTAAACATACCAGTGAAGCGTTCGGTATAGTGTCGCGAACTCGCCCATGATAATCAAGGAACTGAGCAAAGTCCAGACCTTGGGAGGAAAATACTTAGCTATGCTAAGAAAACCCGCTACACTACCTGGGACCCGACCCCCATGACCATCGGGGCGCGGCAGTCCCCAGGTATGCCGTCCGAGCGCCGTTGGTGAGGTGCTACAATCGGCAGATGGTCAACGGACGATATCGGGGTGTGATCATTGCCGGTGGATTCGGCACCAGACTGCGCCCCCTCACGCTTACCCAACCGAAGCCTCTGATGCCCCTGGCAAATCGCCCCTTCCTCGAATACCAGGTGGGTCTTCTGCGCTCCGCGGGGATCACGGAGATCGTGTTTGCCACCAACTATCTCGCCCACCAGATCGAGGCTCACTTCGGCGACGGTTCGCGCTTCGGCGTGCACATGATTTACAAGGAAGAGACCGAGCCGATGGACACCGGCGGGGCCGTGCGGAACGCCATCGAGGGCCTGCCTACCATGGATTGCGTGGTGTTCAACGGCGACGTGCTGCACGACTTCGATCTGCCCGCGATTCTTCGCGACCACGAGGAGTCGGACGCGGCCGCCACCCTCACGCTATATACGGTCCAGCGTCCGCACCCGTACGGGGTCGTGCCAACGGATGAGCGACGGCGCGTTCTGGCCTTCTTGGAGCCGACACAGGAGCAGAAGAAGGCAGCAGATCGGGGCGAGAAGCAAGAAGGCACGGACAACATCAACGCTGGCCTGTACGTGTTTCGCGGCGAGGTGGCGGAGAGCATTCCGCTTAGGCGATGCAACATCGAGCGCGAGTTCTTCCCTTCCCTTATCGCGAGTGGGGCGCTCGTTTTAGGTCACATCACGGGAGGGTATTGGACAGATGTCGGCAGGCCCGCACAGCTCCTCGCCGCCACGCGCGCGATCCTCAGCGGAGCCGTTACCGTCGCGTTGCCCCCTGCAGGCGAAAAGCGTGACGGCGTGTACGCAGGGGAAGGCGCGGAGTGGGTAGGAGCAACCGTGACGCCTGGTTGCGCAATCGGTCCGAAGTGCATGGTGGCCGAAGGTGCCACCGTGGACGACTACAGTGCGCTGGGAGAAGACTGCCGGGTAGAGAGCGGTGCGAGGGTGTCGGCAAGCGTTTTGTTGCCAGGGGTGACCGTGGGGCAGGACGCAATCGTAGAGGGTTGTCTGATTGACCGAAGCTGCAAGATCGGAGAGGCGGCGCACCTGCGAAACGTCGTGTTAGGTGCAGGCAGCGTGGTGACGGCGCACAGCAACCTAGGGGAGGGCATTCGATGAAAGTGCCTTTGGTGGATCTCAATGCGCAGCACGCCGAGTTGCGAGAGAGCTTGGAGGCAGCACTCAGAGATGTGCTGGACTCTGGCCGCTTCATCCTCGGCCCGAACGTTCAAGCACTGGAGCAAGAGATCGCCGCGCGCTGCGGCGTGCGCTACGGGGTGGGAGTGGCGTCTGGAACGGACGCACTGAAGATCGCGCTGCAGGCTCTCGGTGTGGGACCGGGTGACGAGGTGATTACGACACCGTTCACCTTCGTTGCGACGGTGGAGGTGATTGCACAGATCGGCGCGACTCCGGTGTTTGCGGACATAGACCCGGATACCTTCCTGCTGGACCCGGAGCGTGTTCGGGAGAAGGTCGGCCCGAGGACGAAAGCGATCCTTCCCGTGCATCTTTTCGGTCAGCTCGCCGACATGGAGTCGTTGTGCGAGATCGCTGCCGAGCACGGCCTGTTCGTGCTGGAAGACGGCGCGCAGGCGATTGGCGCCACACACAATGGCAAGGCCATGGGTACGTTCGGACATGCGGCGACTCTCAGCTTCTTCCCTACCAAGAACTTGGGTGCGATGGGTGACGGCGGCATGATCGTCACGAACGACGAAGGCATCTACGAACACTGCCTCGCCTTGCGTATGCATGGCATGCCTGCAGGCGACTACATGTATCGCGAGATTGGATACGCGAGTCGGTTGGACGAGATGCAAGCGGCCGTGCTGCGGGTGAAGCACCAAATGCTGGATGAGTGGAACCGCCGGCGCATGAGAAATGCCGAGATCTACTTCGAGCTGCTCTCGGGTTGTGACGTGGTTCTCCCGGCCACTCTCCAGGGCAATGCGCACACCTATCATCAGTTCACGATCCGGCACCCACGCAGAGACCAACTCCAGACGTACCTGAAGGAGCGAGACGTGGGCTGCGCCGTCTACTATCCAGCTGGCTTGCACTTGCAGGAGGCTTACACTTCGTATGGCTATTGCGAGGGCGACTTCCCAGTGACGGAGCAGGCCTGCCGTGAGGTCCTATCGGTACCCATCCACGCGCATCTTTCCGAGGATCAAGTGCGGTTCGCGGCAGAGTGTGTCCTACAGTTCTGCAAGGAGTCCGTAGCCGCAGTATGAAGGCGATGCTCCTTGCAGCGGGGGTGGGGTCGCGACTCGACCCGCTCACGCGCCGGGTGCCTAAGCCGATGGTGCCCGTTATGAATCGTCCGGTGATGGAGCACATCCTCGAGCTGCTGGTGCGTCACGGTCTCACCGACATCATGGTCAACCTCCACTACATGGCAGACGTCATCGAGTCATACTTCGGCGATGGCTCTCGATGGGGTGCTCGTATCACCTACTCGCGCGAGGATCAGTTGTGGGGTGATGCCGGCAGCGTCGGGCGTGTGAGGGACTTTTGGGACGACACCTTTTTGGTGATAGGCGCCGATGACGTTACCGACATGGATCTAAGCAGCCTCATGGCATATCATAAGGACCGTCGAGCGGATGCTACGATTGCCCTGTACCCCGTGGAGGACGCGTCGGAGTACGGGGTCGCGGTGGTAGAGGCGGGTAGGATCGTGGGCTTCCAAGAGAAGCCGTCGCCGTCACAAGCAAAGTCGCGGATGGCGAACACCGGCGTATATGTGTTCGAACCGAGGGTCCTCGACCTGATTCCCGAGGGCAAGGTGTACGGTCTCGGGAGAGATCTTCTGCCCGCACTGCTGGACGCGGGTCGGCCCTTCTTCGGATGGGAAGCCGACGGCTACTGGTGTGACATCGGGGGTCTAGCATACTACCATCAGACGCACCGGGACGCTCTCGCAGGGCGCATCACGCTAAACTCGGGGTATGCCGAGGTGCTGCCGGGGGTATGGGCTGCTGAGGATGTTGATGTGCACCCGGATGCCACCCTGATGGCACCGTGCCTGCTGGGCAGCGGCTGCAACGTCGGCCCAGGTGCAAAGGTCGAGCGCAGCGTCTTGGGTCTGAACTGCTCGGTAGCCGAGGGAGCCGTTGTCACCGATTGCGTGATTTGGGACGATGTTAGCGTCGGTCGGGCCACTATCTTGCAGTCGTGTCTGGTCGGCTCGGGCTGTGCAGTGTCCTCGACGGGAGAGTTGCACCGGGCGATTATCGTCTAGGTCAGAGCTTCTAGAACTGGGCACTCCCTGCCTACTGCTCGCTAGCTAGCAACTTGCCAGGTTGCTTACCTCCAGCATTTGCTCGCGTTTCTCACCCTGCACAGTTGCGATCAGCAAATAGTCACGGTATACTCGAAAGCCAATCTGCCGAGAGGTAGGTTGTGCAACGTATCACATTCTTCGAAATGAGGTCAAACTATGCGCGCATGGATGATCGCCGCAGCTCTGACGCTGTTTGCAATCGTGCCTGCGTTTGCGGTAGAGCCGTTGGGGATTGTCTCCGGCATGGACTACGTCGAGGTCGTAATATACAAGCAGTTTCTACGTCCTCAGCACTTCTGGAATGGCGTTATCACGACCGGGGGTTTCCGGGTCTACCTTGACCGTACCTAAGCGGGCGTTTGCAGGTGGCAAGACGACACACAATCTAGGACTGGATAACAAGGGGGAAACGATGAGGTATCGAGTGTTGATAGTAGCACTGCTGCTATCGCTAGCCGTTCTACCGGCGTCGGCGCAATTGCGTAGTGTTACTAGCTACGGAAAGGCCTGGTTCGACGGTCAGGGTGGAAGGTTCGGGTACGTGGACTACTGGCTGGGCTGGGATGTTCAGGCGGGCCATGTGTATCTGAGCAAGTTCGTGTTCAGACAGACCGATGGCGTAGGTTCGCCGGCGAATCTCCAGTTCGTTGCCTCGAGGTGGGCTACTGTGTTGGTGGATCCCGTGCGCCGTGTGTTTGCGCTGTTAGTGTACGGAGCTTGGAACGGCACACCGGCATACGGCTATTTCGTGCTGCACGAGGGTGCATACGGGGGACAGGACCGTATCGAGTTCTCGGTCTCGAAGATGGGATATGGCGTTCCTATGTACTCCATCGCGGGAATCACGGTTGCGGGGGACTGCAAGCTCATCCTCTCGCAGTGAGCCTATGATCTGCTTCGAAGTGGTTCGTCACTGAAGCGAGTGGGGGCGCCTAGGCACCCCCACTCGCTTACAGGTCGACTCTCCGCGCGATGCAGGCGGCTCCCGACCGTGCTAGCAAGCACGCTCGAACCGGCCTCGAGATCTGGACGCCAGTTGCTCGCCTGTTACTCCAGACTACACACCGGAGCAAGAGCACGCTGGCGGTTAGGAGCCCTAAGGCTAATCGCACCACATTCGGAGGCACGCTGCATCGCATGCGACGCGACGCCAAGATGCCGAACCCGGCATAGTTGCCGACCGCAAGAATCCGTGTTAGAATGCATGGGTCAGTTCGTCCGTGAACGGCGAACTCGGCAACAAGACCATCACCATGAAGGGGTGAGAACATCATGAGACTGCGATCCGCCCTCACGGCACTCCTACTTCTTGCGGCGGTGTCGGTACTTGCAGTAGGTCCCTCGTTTGTGAGCTACGGCAAGGCGTGGTTCGAGGGGCAGCGTGGCAAGTTCGGGTACGTGGACTATTGGATTGCGGCTGACTTCTCGCATGGCCGCGCATATTTGAGCAAGTTCGTGTTCAAGGAGTCTAACTCCATTGGCGGCCCTGCAAATTCTGTGTTCATCGGGGCTGAGTGGCGCGTAATCATCTCGGCGCCAAGCGAGAGATGGATTGGCGTGCACATGCTTGGCACCTGGAACGGTACTCCCGCTCTCGGGACGGTATATGTGAGTGACCCTGGCAGGCAGGCGCATGACGGCATCGAGTTTGTCGTCTACAGCCTGTTCGGCGTACGACGGTACTCGCTGTCTGGCCCGGTAGTCCAAGGCGACTGCCAGATCCACTTCTCGCCCTGACGGGTCGTGTGCTGCGCAGGCTGGCGGATGATGCGCCTCGCTCATCGTCCAACCGGCAGGCCTCAGAACCCGACGGCGGGGGCGCCCCGACGCCCCCGCCGTGCCGCCACAACAGGCTCAATGGCGCGGTCGGTCTGCTTTCGGGACACTTTCAGGCTACAATGGGCCGGGACCGCTCGGTCCCCCCTGCGCGGCCGTAGCTCAGTGGATAGAGCACCTGACTTCGGATCAGGTGGTCGGGGGTTCGAATCCCTCCGGCCGCGCCAGGTTCAGACGGTGGGATTCGCATCCAAGCCCCCGTGGACTCGGCGACCGCCCGAGCCGCTGGGCGAAGGAATCGGATCAGGAATTCGAACCCCGTTCGCAGTACGACTTGGTATCGCCATGTAGGCCGGGCACAGAACACTCTCGCCGCCCTACATCGGGCCCGCGCTGCCCTGCGAACGGATCCGCCAACCGTGCGCTGCACGCACAGGGAGGAACACTGCTAGCAGTCGGCGAACCACGCATGAAATGAAGTCGCTCGAAGTTGCCGTCCAAGAGCTCAAGCAAACGGCCGATCTGGAGGAGAGGACTCGGCATTACCGACAGCACGTCTTTCCCCATTATCGTAAGAGATTCGCCTCGCAGTGTAGGCAACGTCCGCGGTGCGACCTCCTCATAACTGCGGTCGGGACCCAGCCGTTCTCACCTGCTCTGGCAATTGCCGCCACGAGTCCTAGGGTCTGCGTCCTGCTAACGACACACCAGACCGAATCCCTAGCGCCGGATGCCCTGTCGCTGTCGAAACACAGGCCAGAGGTGCTGCGGACTCTGAGCATCGGCGATGGCATGGACAGTGGTTTGGTGATGGACGTCGTGCGGTCCGAGTACCTGCGATGGGGTGGTGGGAATCCCGAAGAAGTTACCGTGGACGTTACAAGCGGTCGCAAAGCTACTGCTGCGGCTCTGGGGGCTGCAGCTGCGGCACTGCGACTTCGCCAGGCCTATGTCGAGAGCGCAGAACTCCTGCCACCCGGGCTCGGGATAGACCCGCAGTACCACATTCTCCCGAATGTGTCCCACTTCGAGGGCAAAGAAGCGGCACGGCAAGCGCTGGTGCTTCTGGAGTTCGGTCACTACTCGGAAGCCGCCTCGGAGTTCGCAAGAGCCGGACGATCTTGGCACGAGGTGGCCCAGGCCTGTGAGGTATTGGCGGCATCGTATGTTAGCGCCACGGCGGCTGCGCTGCTTGCAGAGCATGTAAGTATCGCTTGGGTGCCACCCATTCCATCCGATTCTCCTCAGGAGATAGAGGCTTGGCGTGCCACCTTACGCGGTGCCATCGCACGCAAGTGCGTAAGGAGGTAGCATGGAGTTGCGTCGTGCCTACGCCGAGATGTTGCTCGGAGCGTGCGCACTGCAGAAACGCGACTCCAGACTCGCGAAGGTCTACGTAGCTGCGGCGGACACCGACGACAAGCTCTTTTACCGCGTGAACTATGATCCCGCCACGGCGGACTGGGGTGGAGCGGAAGAAGAGGAGTACGAACACGGCACGTTCACTCCAGAATCCGTACCGTGGGACCCCGACCGTTCGATTGGTCGCATACGCCCCTCCGAGCGCACCCTAACGCTGCGCTTCGAGGCACCATACGAGTTAGTTAGTGGCGAGCGCCTGCTCCTTCGAAAACGGGACCTTCACCGAGGTCGGGTGGCGGCTCTGGCTTCGATAGTGGCAGGCGCTGAGGCTCCGTCACAACCCATCGTCGATCTTCTATTGGGTAAATCGGCACAGCAGTCCGGTTTTTTGCGCGAAGTAAGCGCCGGCAGTCCCCTCACACGCCGTCAGGCGAAAGCTATCGCCGAGGCAGAGAGCAAGCTGAGTTGGATCTGGGGCCCACCTGGTACCGGTAAGACGCATGTTTTGGGCACACTAGCTGCGCTCGAGGTACGACGTGGCAAGAGAGTGATGCTCGTAACCCTGGCTAATGCTGCGGCAGATCTCCTAGCGTTAGCCGCCGACGATGGATTCGGTCGCGAGAGCGTCGCTCGTCAAGACGGTGACATTCTGCGTCTCGGTACAGTCGTCAACCCCGAGCTCACATCGCCTGAGCGTCGTCACTTACTTCGCTTCAACGACGAACTAGAGGAACTGGACCGCCAGATTAGCGCGCTGCGGCGCGAGATCGAGAACCTCGAGTACAAGACGGAGGGCTCGCTGCTGACGGACATTGGAGTTCAGCGCCGACTGCATCAGTGCAGAGAGCAGCTTTCCGCTCTCGAGGCCCAGAGACGGCAGATACTGAACAGGCTCCTAGGTGAAGCCAAGTGCGTCGTTACGAACACGTGGCGGGTCCTCAATGAGGATGAGATCGGGTCATGGAACCCCGACCTGCTATGTATAGACGAAGCGAGCATGGTATGCATCGCAGAGGCCACGGCCCTATCATCTATGCCACACGACCGCCTCGTAGTGTGCGGCGACCCAATGCAGCTACCTCCCGTCCTGAAAGAGGACTTCATCGTAACGGTTGGTAACAGGAGAGTTTGCGGCAGAGACCTTCGACCTTGGTTCGGTCGTAGCTTGTTCGACCTTAGAGAACCAGCCGAGTTGCTACAGCTAGGGACCGCGCACGAGAAGCGGACAGGCGTGACGTTGCTCAATGTCCAG
This sequence comes from Fimbriimonadales bacterium, assembly GCA_045862955.1. GTDB lineage: Bacteria > Armatimonadota > Fimbriimonadia > Fimbriimonadales > JABRVX01 > JABRVX01. The sequence continues at coordinate 65,403 of BTVI01000009.1, read as the reverse complement.
CGAAGGATGGCACGTCCGATCGCCGATGCCACGTCTCATCTTTACTACGGGGGTGAGCTGAAGACACCAGATAGCCTGACAAGGAAGCTCCCGTCCATGCCGGGCTGGCCCACCTGTCATGTGGTGCTGATATCCCCTGATGTCGCAGCGATCCCTCCGGGTGCACGCATGCCTACAAGGGTGGAGAGAAACGAGTGTCCGAAGTCTGCGGCGATTGCTGCCGAGTTGGCGCGCATCCTTCGAACCAGGCAGCCCGACCTGAGCTGCCTGATGCTATCTCCTTATCGCAACACGGCGCAACGACTCGCGTTGCTGACACCCGACATCCGTGATGAGCAGTGCTCGGCCCTAACCGTGCACAGAGCCCAGGGGGCGGAGGCAGATGTCGTCTTCTTCTGTCTCGTAAACTCCGAGCGTTTCGTCACCTCGGGGTTGAGCGCTGCCAGAATCAAGTGTGTGGCGCTCAGCCGCGCACGATGCCAGTTGTTCGTGCTGGCAACGGAGAGTGACTTAGACCACACCGGGCTGCTCGATGCACTAGTGCGTCACGGAGAGGCTCAGTGGTGGCAGCCGGACTGGTCCGTATTACTACCTCGGGCGCGCTGAGACAGTTACTTCTCGAAGATCTCCCCGATGTAACGGGCAGCAGCGCTGAAGAGGTCTCGTGTCATCGGGATGGTTATCACCTTCAGAGGGACACTCTTGTTGCCGTCAAAAGCCCTCACGAAAACCGCTCTCTTCTCGAAGTCCTGTCTAATCAGACCCTTTCTGCGACTGTGGGCCACGCTCTCAACAGGATACTCATAGCGGACTACGAAGTCGCACTCGTCCAGTTGTCTCAGCTTGTGATTGTGCGAGGTCCAGTTGTGTTTTTCCGTCTCTGACAGGTAGTCCTTCCTGCCCTGCTCACCGGAGACCGCATTCGCTCCCTCTGCGCCGCGATACAGCTCCCAGAGGAGCATCCCAGCGGCGTTGAGTTGCAGGATGTCGTCGGCCTCTTCGACCAGAGTGCGAAGCTCGGGAGATCGCTGAAGCCAGCCTTCGCCCTGGATGATTCGACTAGGCACGACATCGGAAGCCTTGGAGAAGAAGCCCTCGTTGTCGCGCACGATCGAAAGGTCGAGCTTAGCGGGCAGAGCGGGGAGCCAGACGAGGTCCCTATAAAACTCATGGATGTAACACACACGGCAGCCTAGCAGCGTCGCAGCCAGATACATATATGCAGTCTCTGCTTTGAAGCCGCCCGTGGCACAGAAGAAGACCTCGGAGCCGCACTCGTTTGCCCTACGATGCAGGTCGAAGATGAGATGCACGAGAGCGCGCAGACCTCGGTCCGTCACATCACCGGTCTTGTAGTTCAGGCCGCTGACTTCGTGGGCTTCCGTGGCGAAGCCCCGATCCCTATAGTGCTTCTCTAATACCTCAGCGCACCAGCGCCCTTCCGGAGTGGCCGAGTATAGGAAGGCGATGGCATCGCCTACTTCGAGACCTAACATTCGCAGTGTGTTGGTCTCAGCGGATGCCGCGGCCGTGTCCGCACGGTCACGCAGCCATGCCGAGGCGTCGGCCGTATTAGGAAGTGGATCATCCTTCTTCCTGTCTGCCCAAGGGTTGTTCCTGTTCGTGAGCAGCGAGGTGCCCACTGTGACGATGCACGTTTTCATCTTCCAGACCTTGTTAGCCTCGAGTTCGATGCACGAATCAGCGTTTCCTGTTTCATGAAGGACGGAGAGAGTCTACGTGCACCTGGCGTCACGAATTGTCAGATGACCAGTTCCGTCGGGAGTTGCGGAGCGGTGATCGCCGGGTCACGGTTGGTCGCACGTCCGATCACGCGCTCGATCAGTTCCATCAGGCTATCGCGGACGCACCTGTACTCCTCCTCCGAGATGGGCTTCAGCCCGTGCGCCATCAAGCTGTTGTTGCGCACGTTTAGCACGTCCATAACCTTCTCTCGGCTCTCACGCCACGCCTCGGCCGAAGCCTCGTCCTCCAGTTCCTCTAAGAGGTCGAAGGCGTCCACGAGTCCTACCTGAACCCGCCCGGTCCCGGAGCGTCGGTTCTCGTAGCGCTGCCGAAGCGCCGACGGTAGTCGCTCTACACTCACGTTGCTGGTGTCGAGGTCGTGGGCGGTGCGAAGGCGCACCTGCGCCGTCAGCTCTAGAGCTCGGTACAGACGCGCGACCGCATCGTCATACCGCAAGGCTGCTGCGCGCCGCTCCGCGTTTCGGACGAGGTCCTCGACAATCTCATATCCTGTGCACTTGCCAGTGCTACGAATCGAACCAGGTGAGCACATCGCTTGCCGCGCTGATATCACCTTGCGCAGGAAGATGCCGAACCCCTTCAGCACCGGTTCTTTCATGTGTAATTCTAAGAAGCCTAGTGCAATTTCGTAGTCCAGACAGTCCCATGCCTCGAAAGCCTTGCATACTTCCCTATGGCGACTTACGATGGACTGCAGATCGGCGCTGAGAGAGGCGGACCGCAGCAACCGGTCCAGCTGTGCCACCGCTCCCGCGTAGTTATACTGTTCGAGCAAGCCTGGAACCCATTGATTCAGAACGCGCTCTGCCCGTAGCGCCGCAGTTCCCACCAGCAGCGGCGCCTCCCCACCTCGAACTCTATGGAGGTCTGCGCGCGGGCCGGCTTCGATATAAAGTGTTACTCCTAGGTCGAACCCTGCCATGGCGAGTGCCACCGACATCGTCTTCGTGCCACCCGTGAAGTCGGCAAGCACTTCGGAGGATGGCTCCTCGTTTATCAGGTTGCGGATTGTGGTCGCGATGGTCTCGTAGCAGTACTCCAGCGAGTCGACGTGCTCTAGCACGAGAACGTCCCTCTCGGCAACGAAGCGGTCTCGCAGGCCAGCCTGCTCGACGATGTTAGGGCAAGATTGGACATCATCGCCTTTATGATGCTGGCAGGGTGATCCCTCTCCCATCACCTGCTTCTTGCTTTCTGCGGAGCAAATGAACAACACGCGGTCTGGCTTTAGTTCTCGGATCGCGGTAACGATCGGCTGAGAGCTGCCGCCGACGGTTAGGATAAGGACACGTGCCATATAGATCTCCTATGCTTCGAACATATTGTAGCACAGCATGCCTTGGAAAGTATGATGCGCGGGCTTGCTCGGCGTCTAGGGTTACAGAGGCGACCTAAGCACGAGCTTGGACCGAGTACCTGAGCGGCTTTTATGCCTCGACAGCATGGCGGATTGGTGCCTCGGATGGCCGATTCGCATGCCACGCGGCCGGTGAGGCGTACCACGTCGAGGCGTGTGCCTGCACCAATCTGGCGGCCGCTGCGTGTGCGGGTGCCTGAAACGGCTTCGACGCCGAGGACAGGCGCGACGCCAAACGCCAGACCAAACTAATGTGCTCCCGTCGTCGAAGCCGTTTGAGGCACCTTGTTAGCGGGGAGGTTGCTGCGACTACCTAGCCCGGATCATTCGTGACAGGTTCAAGAGGGGTGCACTCCGTTTCTTGTCGAGTAGGTAGTTGAAACCGCTAACCTGCGACAGGAGGCACCCCAGATGAGCACTTCGACCGCCGACTTCGTTCTTCCTTTTGACAATCGTGAGATCGCGCTCGCTTTCGATGCCGGGAAGGTGTCTTCGGACGCCGGGCTGCTACTTCTGAAGCAGGTGGACAGACGATTGGGACGGACGCAGCGGCTCGGGGCGTGCCTGCCGAGCGGGCGGCGGGGAAAGCGTTGGAGGCACACCCCTGCCCGCTGCTTCGACAGGCTCAGCATGACGTTATGCTGCTGAGCGTGTTTTCGCAATCGCGATGGGGTACGAGGACTGCAACGACTTCGACTCGCTTCGGGGCGACCCGATGTTCCAGGTCGCTGTGGGCAAAGACGGCATTGCCAGCCAGCCGACGCTTTCCCGGTTCGAGAACTCGGTGGGGGTGAAGGAGCTGCTCGCGATGTCGGAGGCGCTGTTCGCGCTGTTCGTGGAAGGGCACCGCAGCGACAAGGAACCTTTCCATGGCCCGGCCCGCGTCCGGCGACTAGCAGCACCGAGGGTATGAAGTGAACCCGAGGACCGCGCCGAGGCAGCTGGGGGGTGGTATCTCCCTCCCTCTCCCTCTTCAGAGGGAGAGGGCTGGGGTGAGGGTGCTATCACCATCCGCGGACGTTGGGTGCCTCGACGTTCGGCTGCTCGGGGGGCGCTGGGTGAGAGCGTGGTGGCAGACGACAGCCCAAACGTCTAGGCATGGGAAGGCATGCCTCGGACCCGAGGACCGCGCCGAGGCAGCTGGGGGGTGGTGTCTCCCTCCCTCTCCCTCTTTAGAGGGAGAGGGCTGGGGTGAGGGTGCTATCACCATCCGCGGACGTTGGGTGCCTCGACGTTCGGCTGCTCGGGGGGCGCTGGGTGAGAGCGTGGTGGCAGACGACAGCCGAAACGTCTAGGCATGGAAAAACCCTTCCTAGGATCCGAGTCAAGATGCGTTGTTAGTGGGGTGGCCAGTGCGACTTTCTTGCAGTTCGGGCTCCATCGGAATGACGGCCTTACAGTAGAGGCATATCCCGTTGAACGAGAAGAACACTGTCGTCTTGCAGCGCCTGCAGACCATCTTCCGCCTGCGGCGGCGCCTCATAAACCAACTTACCATGTACCCAAGTAGCCGGAGGTGTTAAACGCACACAGGGAACTACCGGGTTAAGACAGCCCCCGACGAAGAGGTTCGTTCTCTACCTCTTTCCCCTATGGTAAAGCTAGGCCGCGACCTCTCCGTTATTACTCTTGATGAGGATCGTTACCATGAGCGCTTTACCGGGCCCGGGCCACCACACAGTGGACCCCCGCCCGGCCTTATAAGGACTAAGGTAGAAAGAAGCTCCTTATTGATTGGAGCTCTGGACAGATTACTTGAACACGAAAACTGGGTACGAACTGGTAGGTATACGTCTCCAGGGGTTCGAACTCCATTTGTGAGAAGAGTTCCTCCCTCTGCGCCGGGGACATATCCGCGGCAGTAAATTTGACACTATCCGAGATTCCCCAGAATGCCGACTGGAATTTCTGGGCGGCACTCCGAATGGCCTCCCTCGTCAATGGTGTATACAACCACGCGGCATACATAGAGACGTCATTCAAATTGGGCGGCCTCCCAAAAAACACAACCGGCCCTACGAGCGTCTCGTATACCTTTCCCTCTTCTGCTAAGGGAGTAACTAGGTACAAACGGTATCCCCCACCACCACCAGCACCGAAACCAGTGTCGTTATCACTGTTTTCAAGATGCGGCAACAGGAATACCCGCTCGATTACCTCAGACCCCTTACGTACCTCTACGTACGGTGCATAGCCTATTTCCAGCAGGATATCCGTAGACTGCAGAATCGGATTTTCTTCGGCGGCAAGCCTCTCCACCACCCAATTTTGCACCTCCTGTGGAAACTCTCCAAGGGGAAGACCCTTTCCGAGTAGGTTCGAAGGCAGGTAAGAGAGCAGAAACTCCAGATCCTCTTCACTCTCTTTTTCCTTTTTCGGTTTGAGCCAAGAGATCCCGTTTTCCCCTCTTAGCAGCACCATCCCCTGCTCTTTCGCCACCTGTTCCAAGCTATAAGCCCAGGATATCTTAGCGAGCTGCTGGCTATTCATGCCGGCAACGATGGTTCCATCATCCCCAGCAAGAATGTCCAGACGAGTAGCTAAATCGGACGGCAAAAGAGCCTGAACTACCACTAAGTAGAACAACCACACCGGAACCATCATGGCTTTACCTTCTCATCAGCCCCAGAACCAGGTATGAGACCAACATTCGCATCTGCCTTCTGGCACCTAGACTGATCCTTCAGCTTTCCAGAGCTCGTCTCAGTCCAGTAGCGCCATTCCACACGAGTTCTCGAAGGCTCCTGCACTGAATAGGTATAGTACACCTGGCAATAACAGCGCTGCTTTCAGCCTTCTTTGTAGATCTCCGTCTCTCCCCAACCACATGGCGGGATAGGTACCGAAACCTTCGTCGAGGCGTGCTCCGAGATGGTTTCCGAGCCTCGGAAAGTAACCGATGCCTTGCATAGGCCCGGCCACTCTATTCCGGCTGACCAGTCTCCGGAAATGGTGATATCCGTCCCAGTCATTGCGTCCAAAGAGGCCGTAATCGTCGTGATCCCCAGGTTGACGTGATACGAACCGGCGACATAGTTACGCCCCACGCCTTGCCATTTACCCTTATCCGGTTCGTAATACGGGCCTGCAGTCCTCTGTCCGGCCTCTACCCGAGAACTGTGCACTAGCTACGAGCGCAAAAAGAAAGGCCAATCGTGGTCAGACCGTGTCTCGTTTTTTTACCTCCCAGGTATTCGCTCTGTGTCGCTCCCCTTCCAAACTGTCCGAGCACACGAAGCCCAAGCATCTACAAACCGTTGCGCGAGAGCAGTACGAGGCGGCATCTCCAGCCTCGTCCGTGACGGGGCGTCAACCTCCGGGATACGCTGCGGACAACGCAAGGACACTGTCTTCGTCACGGAGCGTATAGGTACGGCGAAGAGCCTGCCCTTCTGCTATCGGCGGGTGTCCCCCCGGCCCTAATTCCGTATCAAACATAGTCCTCACCAAACCCGGTAGGTTCCACTTACCCTCGTTCAGTGTGCAATCCGTTTTGAAACGCTGCCTTTCAATTTCGGTACCCGAAAACTGTGCAGTCACGCCCGGTACAAACAAGAATCGGCACGATTCCCTGTTTATGTGTACCCCGCCTACACCCCTCATCTTCTTCAGTATACTCCATCCGGCCTTTATTCAGGACCACTACGGTGCACCAAACCTGTGTAATTCCCCCCTTTGTCTATCTCTTCCCCTTCTAGCCCCCCTAGAATGCGTGAGGCATAGTAGGTCTTCGCTTACATACAGGTAGAACATTTCCGGTATAGATAAGCATAAGCGACTATATACATGTAGACAATCGGCTACCTATTGTGGGAGTGTGTTAGCTATTACGGCGAGCAGTATCACGGCGGCCACTATTACCACGAGCACCACAATTACCGCGGCGACTACCATCATATAGCCGGTCTCTTTGAGATCTTCGTCTCCGAGGAGCATAGCTATTCCGCCCCCGATTAGGCCGAACATCGGGAACAGGATAGCAGCGAGGACGAGCCAAAAACGCCCCCCACGCTGTTTGCTCCGGGCGGGTGGCATCCCTATTTTAGGTAGCGGCGTCGCACACCTAATACATATAGTCACCCACGATGCGTTCATCTGCCCACACTTAGGGCAACGTTGCGCGTAGTTCATCGCCTACAACCCCCACTGTTAGTTAGTGCAGCGCTGCATGGTGTATATAGTTCTAGTCCCCTTGTTAGCGGGGAGGTTGCTGCGACGGTCCAAACAATAGGCCGTGTTGGCAGGCGTTCGGTCAATGTTTCAGTCCCCTTGTTAGCGGGGAGGTTGCTGCGACCAAGATCATAATATCCGCCGATAGAAGAGGTTTCGGCAGATTTGTTTCAGTCCCCTTGTTAGCGGGGAGGTTGCTGCGACGCATTCTCGTGCGTCCTTGTGTCATCGCGCGCGCATGCGTTTCAGTCCCCTTGTTAGCGGGGAGGTTGCTGCGACACGTCCACCAGTCTCCACGCGGAGTGGTACTCCACGCCGCCCCGTTTCAGTCCCCTTGTTAGCGGGGAGGTTGCTGCGACGGACAGTGTGAAGGGATTAGCGCCGGCAGAACTACGGGAGTTGGTTTCAGTCCCCTTGTTAGCGGGGAGGTTGCTGCGACCACTTTATGTACGAGGAGGTCCTCTACCGCCGCTGGCGGAACGGCCTAAGTTTCAGTCCCCTTGTTAGCGGGGAGGTTGCTGCGACCTGCGGCGATACTGTTTGGCATGGCATACCTAGCAAGAGGTTTCAGTCCCCTTGTTAGCGGGGAGGTTGCTGCGACCCCCATCGCCTGCGCCGGGGGCGAGGCGGCACACCAAAAGGATGGGTTTCAGTCCCCTTGTTAGCGGGGAGGTTGCTGCGACAGCTGTAACTGAGCCAGTAATCGTCACAAAGCACCTGTGGAACGTTTCAGTCCCCTTGTTAGCGGGGAGGTTGCTGCGACCCGGGTTCACGCCTAGGGCGGCTAGCTTGAGCTTAAGCTCAAGCAGCCGTTTCAGTCCCCTTGTTAGCGGGGAGGTTGCTGCGACATGACCCCTCTCCATCCGGGCACGCCGTGATCACATACGGATAGTTTCAGTCCCCTTGTTAGCGGGGAGGTTGCTGCGACACCGTTGGACGGCTCGCCCACTCCCTGTGGTGGGACCGCGCTACGTTTCAGTCCCCTTGTTAGCGGGGAGGTTGCTGCGACGGTGGGCCCGCCGGGGGCAGGAAGGTGGGGCGTCCGTGAGTTTCAGTCCCCTTGTTAGCGGGGAGGTTGCTGCGACCCAATAGGCGCAAGGGCCACGACTTCGAGCGGCTAGTAGCTAGGTTGTTTCAGTCCCCTTGTTAGCGGGGAGGTTGCTGCGACCCTTAAGGCTCAGGCCGACAGCGCCCTCGCCAAGGCGAACGAGGTTTCAGTCCCCTTGTTAGCGGGGAGGTTGCTGCGACCCGGCTGCGGCCGCAAGGTCGTAGACGGTACGTGCTACGTTTCAGTCCCCTTGTTAGCGGGGAGGTTGCTGCGACGCTCCCCCCGCGCGAGCTCCCGCGCGAGCTCCCTCGAGCTCCCGTTTCAGTCCCCTTGTTAGCGGGGAGGTTGCTGCGACGATCCAGCGGGGCCGTCCAAAGTCGCCCTAGCTCCTCCAGTTTCAGTCCCCTTGTTAGCGGGGAGGTTGCTGCGACTTTCTGCCTGCGGTTGTTGTCAAGAAAATCCACGATGCGTTGTTTCAGTCCCCTTGTTAGCGGGGAGGTTGCTGCGACGAGGAGGCCGCGCTAGCTGTTTTGGAGGAACTCGGACACTTTATGTTTCAGTCCCCTTGTTAGCGGGGAGGTTGCTGCGACGAATTGATTAGGATACTAAACATACCGTCTCCAAGTTTTGTTTCAGTCCCCTTGTTAGCGGGGAGGTTGCTGCGACCCGGAGGCATGCCTCCACTACTTCGAGGCCTACTTCGCCGTTTCAGTCCCCTTGTTAGCGGGGAGGTTGCTGCGACAAGTCTAGGACGTCAACGTCCTAAGCCAGTTCCAACGTTGTTGTTTCAGTCCCCTTGTTAGCGGGGAGGTTGCTGCGACCCGATACCTAACGGCCCGCTCGCTGATAGGTCCTACTGGGTAGCACGCGTTTCAGTCCCCTTGTTAGCGGGGAGGTTGCTGCGACCAGCACGCCAAGCTTGCGCAGCCTCGCGCGTGCCCCTTCTTGGTTTCAGTCCCCTTGTTAGCGGGGAGGTTGCTGCGACCCGCGCCCAACCTGCTGGGGATCCTGAACCACGGCAGCGTGCAGTCGGTTTCAGTCCCCTTGTTAGCGGGGAGGTTGCTGCGACCCTGACCTTAGCCGCCTTTCCGGGATTGACCGCCAGAAGTTTCAGTCCCCTTGTTAGCGGGGAGGTTGCTGCGACACGCAACCGTGTACGCAACCACGGATGGCACGGTCCCTGTTTCAGTCCCCTTGTTAGCGGGGAGGTTGCTGCGACTCATACCGGTCTCTTCAGCCCACTCGTCACGTGACTTGAAGAACCACCCCTCGTTTCAGTCCCCTTGTTAGCGGGGAGGTTGCTGCGACGTTGGCGAATCGGTTCTGCAAGTGGTTTGCAGGATTATCGCGGTTTCAGTCCCCTTGTTAGCGGGGAGGTTGCTGCGACGTAACCAACATGGGACACGGCTTTGGCGGAGACGCGGTGTGCGTTTCAGTCCCCTTGTTAGCGGGGAGGTTGCTGCGACTCCAAAAACTCCTGGCCGTCCCAGTCCTCCTGTAACACCGCGTTTCAGTCCCCTTGTTAGCGGGGAGGTTGCTGCGACGCAACCCTTGACAACGTCATCACGACAATCCTGAAGGAGAATCAGAAGTTTCAGTCCCCTTGTTAGCGGGGAGGTTGCTGCGACAGAAGACACATGTTAGAGAAGCTCCGGGCCGAGCTGCTGGCGTTTCAGTCCCCTTGTTAGCGGGGAGGTTGCTGCGACTCGGACTGGCGATCGGCCGTAACCGCCCACCGTCAGGTGCGTTTCAGTCCCCTTGTTAGCGGGGAGGTTGCTGCGACTTCATCAATTCGGTAGGAATCAGTCTGACCTATGTCGTGTTTGGAGTTTCAGTCCCCTTGTTAGCGGGGAGGTTGCTGCGACGTACATCTGGCAAGACGACAAGTTCCCCGTCGAGCCTGTTTCAGTCCCCTTGTTAGCGGGGAGGTTGCTGCGACGACGTACTCTCGATTGCGCAGTCCGATGGCTTCGAATCGGACGTTTCAGTCCCCTTGTTAGCGGGGAGGTTGCTGCGACGTTATAATTAGAAAGCCTTAGAGTTATGGGGTTGTACTATTAACGTTTCAGTCCCCTTGTTAGCGGGGAGGTTGCTGCGACCGCATCTCTTTGCCCCATCCAGGTTCGATTCTTCCCCAAAAAGTGGTGAGAAGTCAACCTTTGAACCGGTGCGGGACTCTCAAAACAGCTCGAAAAGGGGGGAGAGTCCCGCAAATCGGGCCAAAAGGAAGTAGAGCTTACCAAGAGGACTAGGGGATTCGCGCCGATTCGAAGCCAGATTTTGGCCCAGTCGAGTCCCGGTCCGAGAGGTCGAAGACCTATACCAGGTCCTTTTCGTTGCAATCCGTACATAAAAAGACTCTCAAAAGTGGTCGATTCTGCGGGACTCTTCGGCAAGCCAGGTTCAACTAGGCAGGGGCCGAAGAGTCCCGCAGACCGCAATGAGGGGTTTCGGCGCACGGCCTAGACTCCCCCTATTGTTACACGATTCGGACCCTTTCGGGTTGCGTTTCAACGTGAAGTCCGATAGAGGACTTTCTTTGGAGGCATGCGGCGCAGAGGCGGTAGAAGTAGACCGCATCTTCGCGCTCGTTCACTAATCGTTTGACTTTCTTGACGAGCGAGGCCTCTTGGGTAGGGTTCAGCCAGCACTCGTATACCGAGTCGTTGACGCGTTCGCCGAAAGCGTCTGCTACCTTTTGGAGTTTGGCTCGGCGTTTATTGTCTACGATGTCGTAGCAGAGTAGCACGAACTGCGTTCCTGGTTTCATCGTAGCACCAGTGCTTGGTAGGTGGGCTTATCGGCGAGCAGCGAATGTGCGAGTTCTCTTGCTTGTATCAGCATGGCTTGTCGAAAGTTGCAACGCTGCCTTTTGGTAGGGTGAGTGAACTCGTCGGCGAGGCGGTTTTCGAGTGTCTGGATGAACTCGGCTCGCGCGGGTTCTGACATTCGGCATCCGCCATCTGGCGTGGTTTCGAAGTCGGTAGGCTTCAGCATTTTCTGCCGTACGATGCGGAGCATGGTTGCGTCTGCCGTAAATGGTCGAAACTCCTCGAGCAGGTCGAGGGGGAGGGACGGTCTGCCTTCTCTTTCTGCGTGGAGCAGGCCAAGGTATATATCGAGTCGTGCGGCTCGAGCGGCTCTCGTGACGAGGTTACCCACGTAAGTATATCCGAAGGAGAGCATTGCGTTGACGGGGTCCGGTGGCGGGCGTCGCTTTCGGCCTCGGAAGCCCCATTCGGGCGGGATGATGTGTCCGATGAGGGTGAAGTAGGCTTGTGCAGCTGCGCCCTCGATACCCATAAGGGTTGCGATGTCTGGCGCGCCATCTATCTGTTGGATTGCGCGATCGAGTGGTTCGAGGCTGTGCTCTTGGTGCCAGGTACGAAAGGCGCGTTGGAGCAGTATCTTCTGATTGGCGAGTTTTGCTCCCACGAATGCCTTGGCGTAGTAGAGCTTCTGCTTGTCATCGTTCGTGGCTCTGTACTGTGCGAGTCTGAGCTCGGCATAGGTAGAACCATCGGGGACGAGTCGTGCTGCGGGCTCGCCGTCGTATGCGATGTAATAGAGGTCTATTCCGTTAGCGACGATAGCTTCGATGGCTGGTCCGGAGATACCCACTGCGCCGACGAGGACGACCTCTTCGACGTGGATGAGCTCGGCTTTAGTTAGGACGTTGTCATCTTTATCATGGATGAGGAGTTGGCCTTGAGCGTATTTGATTCGTGCTCCTAGTTCGTCTGCTATGAGAATCATCTTGGAACCGATCTGGCTAAGGTGGGGTCGGGCGGGGCCGCCCGACCCCCGATTGCTAGGAATTGGCCTCTGGCGAGATCGTTATGTGCTTGTCAATGTGCGCGATGTGGTGGAGCTAGTCCGGCCAGGTGATAGGCCACGCTGGGGCGAGTCCATATCGTGTGTAGTTGGGATGTCCCTCTAGTGGGTGAAGGAGCATTCGTCCGGTCCACTGGCGTGGGGGTTTTTCTCGAAAACAAGCTCCTGGTCTGAGTGCGACAGAAAACAGCGGAGGGAACATCGTGAGACCGGTATCGGGATCGTGTGGGACCGTCTTGATGCCGCTCCATCGCCACAGACCATCGAGTGGTAGGTCATCGTTTGGTATGATGTGTCCCAGTGTGACGAAGCCGTTTGCGTCTTGCGCCGGCGGCTCGAGAGGTGTCACGCCGTCTAACCGAAATGCACCATAGCCAGTCGAGCGCCCTTTGCCCCAGCCTTCGCTGGCCACATGCTGCCACAGGGCCTCGAGGTCTCTAGGAGTCAGGCCGTGATCTAGCAGCGTGACGACGCTGATGGGCACGTCTTCTGGAGGCAGGTATGCATCTGCCACGTAGAGACTTCCGTCTACTGCGCAGCCGGTGCTTCGGGAGAGAGAGACATGTAGTCGCGAAGAAGGTCTTAGGGGCTGCCCGCTCTCGATGGGGTGGCCGTTGCCTTTGGAGAGGCGTGTTAGCTCCTCGAAAGTTATGACCTCGGGTGGTTTGTGATCGTCCTTCGTTGGTAGGGTGTGCCATGCTGCGGGCAGGGGAAAGCCGGTCCTAGGAAATCCGTCGGCAACCACCAGCGGAGGGTTTCCGTCGCGGTAGGCCTGGAGCCAGCGATGGATATTCCAGGAGGCGATAGCCTCTTGGGCGACGGCCCATGTGAGGCGTCCCCAGATGGTATCGTTACGCCACGGGGTGCGGAATGGCGCGAGCGGCGTGATTTGGACTTCGTACCAGTTCATCACTTATCGAGACTAATTTGGCTCATTCTCTCGAGCTCTTCGGGGGTGTGAATCTCGGAAGTGATGTCTTCGCTTCCGAACACTACCTTCGGGAAGCCCACCCATCCGTAGCCTCGGGTGCCAGAGCCGCCTAGGGTGTCTCGATGCAGCATCTTGAGAGCGGCGATGAGGACTTCTTTGATTTCTTCGACATCATCACCCTCGAAGACGCGGATCGAGATGCACAAGTCGAGCTCGGTGCCTGCCATGATGCGATCCATGGTGCGCGGGCCCACACTGGCAACCTTGCCGGTGACGCGGTCCATGACGACTTCGGACTTGGTTTCGCTATAAAGGACGCCTTGCTCCAGCAGGCTGCTCAGCTTATCACGATGCTGGGCAGTTAGGAAGGCATCTCGGAAGATCAGACGTGTGGGCTCAGCGGTGTTGCGCACGTCGCCGGAGCCGAACAACCAGCATACAACGCACTTCCCGCATCCGCAAGGGCCTTGTCTGCGTTGCGGCTTGGCCGGGTGATTGGTAGTCGTGATGCCTTTGATCTCCAAGAGGGAGCGCAGTTTGCCCTTTAGCGACGAACCAGGGATATACGGTTGCCTGGAGAACGGGTGTCGGATGATAGGATTGTCTAGGGCACCGATCTCCATGGTCTCGGCTCCGGATCCAACTCTGAGGCCGTTGAGAACTTTCATTCGCGCGTTGAGGGCGACGTAGTGGCTGAGATGAGATGGCATTCTACTTACCTCCTATCGCGGCATGTACGCGTAGACACTTTGGAATAGCTCGAAGAAGCCGATGAAGAGCTTCGGGTCTTCACGAACACGATCCGTATGAATGACGACGAAGTCCACTGCGACACGTGGTAGAGGTGGTTGTCTGGCACCGAGATGTTCGGCGGCGCGGCGCAGCTGCAGTAGTCCAGATCGGAGAACTTGGGTGTCACTCTCGTGACCCAGTCTTAGGCGCGCCTTGGTCGCCAGTACTTGTTCATAGAGCTTTCGCAGCCGACTACGCGTGACTCTGGCTTCGGACAAAGCCCTTACTATCTCCTTCGGCCAGTCTACGTATACCTCTCTGCGGATGCAGCCGTCTTGATCGTAGTACTCCGTCATCTTTTGATGGTCTAAGCGAGGCCTTTCCCCTTGGGGACCACCTCCGCCGACCCCGGCTTGTTGGAAGGCTTTCCTCATCGAGTTCATTATTCGTTCTCCTGTGGCTTAGTTAGCCATGCTGCGAGCAGAGCCACCAGTCCGATACGATTCCAAGTGGGGTCGTGTCCACCCTCCAGGTTGTAGAATATCGTAGCGGCTTCCGTAGAGAGTCCCTCTGCTTTTAGGCGGCGTGCTCGGAAGTACTGGATCAGTGGAAATGCACGAAAGCGAACTTTCTTCAGCCAGTCAATCTGCGACGTGTAAAGCGAGTCTAGCTGCATAAGTAGCTGTAGCATGCCTCGCGGCAGGCCGTCCGGTTCCTGCTCGACGGACTGGGCCAACACCTCTGCCTCTCGTATGACAACATCGAGTTGGTCCCAGGTGAGTGTCTCGCCGAAGACGCACACTCGATTTCTGTCTTTCTTGGCGTGCCCTTCGAGCAGATTGTTCGCGACGTCCATGGCCAAGCGTACTGGAGACTTACGGTGAAACGCTGTGATCCCGGCCGATAGAGTGCCTAGCCCTTGCTGGGAGTACTCTTGGTTTATTCGGTATGCGGCTCTGAGCAGATCGTGGAAGTGGCCGACGGCTGCTAGGTCGTCTCCGCCGGAGTAGATGAGATACACGTTGGGAAACTCGTCGCGAAAGAGCCTGGGCACCGTGACGGCGAAAAACGCACGCACGGCTCGGCTACGACTCAGATACTCATCGGCGCTTTGGGCCAGAGCTGCTGCCATGCTCTTGCCCATGTGGTCACCGTCCAACTTGAGCGCTGCGAGGTAGCTCGCACCGGTTCCCTGGGCTGCCATCTGGTCGAAGGGAATGATATCTCCGGTCTGGTAGGTGGGAACATGTGTCGGGAGGCCGATGACGATGCCGAGGTCGTCTGCACCTTGCTGGATACGAATGTCAGACTCGCCATCGGACACCGGCTGGACCATCCATGGGCCCACGGGCCACCCGTCACCGCCATTGACCAGCCGGAAGCCAGTGAAGCCGCCGGCCCGCACTAGTTCCCTACCGATGTCTGCTTCCCACTGCGGATCTCCCAGCGCTCCTCGCTTCGGGTCGAGTGGGTCCAACCGTGAAGCGTGAGCCAACCACTCGGATTGATGCCTACCACTTTGCCATTTTGCTCGGAGGACTGCGCGGATGATTTCTTGCAGATCATTTTTGACATCGTCCGAGCGAGGTACTGATGTCCAGTACAGTAGGATGCGCCCAGCGGAATGCACGAGTAGCCACTCTTGGAGACTGCGCAACTCCGGTTCGATCTGGGATAGAGCCTGGGATGAGCATGACGTCAGTAACTGGCCTCCACCCAGGTAGTAGGGTTCGAGTCCTGGCTGTGTCAGCTGCCGCAACCGAGATGCGACGAGAGCTGGCGCGAGCGTTAGTATGGCTGAGCGTATGCGCAGTCTGCGCGCTGCATCCTCCGCTTCTACGTCATACACGAAGTCCTGCAATCCAGAGAGACCGAGTGCGAATACCGTGTCGCTCACGGGTGCACCTCGAAGTGTCCCATGCCGAAGGTAGCATGCTTTCCGACGTTGAGAGCCGAGCCCAGGTACAACCACGGCAGGAATTGTCCGATATCGCCGACGTAGCGGACGGTGCCAGCGAAGCCGTCTAGTACCATTTTCTTGTCTGGCCTTCGGGTCTTTCTCTCGATGTCGTACCAAGCGATATTCGCGCGATCGATTTTCACGTCGTGAGCAGCCGCGATCAGTCGGTCGGCCGAGACTTCCAGCGGTGTGCCGTACAGCTCAGACAGTGGGATAACCCTTCGAAGGATTCCCCGGACGATGTAGGAGAACTCTGGCGAAGTAACGAGGCTACCACCCACGCGGAGTTGTGTAGGTGTCACGAACTCTAGGGTGATGCTTTCGGTATCGAGGTCGCATTCCGGCCGGCTCCAGCTCGTTCGAACATCTTGGATTACGCTTAGCCTAGCTCGGTCCGGCCCGATGCCCCTTTCGCACGCTAGGCGGAGTGCGGCAACGACAGCCTCAACAGCATGCGTTGCGGGACCGATCAGGTTGATACGCAGGTCGTACCGCGTGAAAGGTTGCCCCATTCCATGCTTTGGCTTGGGAAGCTGCACCACGTACGGGCGAGGAGGGTCCTGGAATCCTCGAGCCGGTTCTTCGATACGAGGTGGGCTGAAGATGCGACCGTAGAGACAGAGCTTTGGGTGGGCGCAGGCTTGCTCACAAGCAGAGTCGTTTGCGGATAAGCACGTAAGCGTTCTCAGCGCATAGCCGAAGACGGATCGCCACGCAAGGCCTGGGAAGTTGACGAAACGCAGTGGCTTCTCGCCCACCTGCATGATAACATCCAGAGTGGTGAGATCTAGTGCGTCGGCGGGATCAGGCACCGGTATGTCTAGATTCAGACAGCCTACGGGAGTAGGATACATCATGGCCGTTCACTTACTTCCCCTGAGCCTCCAACCACTCGATCATCATGCGATAGTTGCGTTGGTCCATGCCGAGCTGATCCGCTATGCCACTCGCCTCCACTCTCTCTCTTATGGCCTCCGCCAGTGCCCGAGCCTTGCCGACGTCGGTTTTGCAACGTTGGTTGAACTTCTGGAGCCAGTTAGCGATGCGGCTCCTGACTTGGTTGGGCGGGGTGGTCTTCACCTGCTCCACCTCCGGGTCAGAAAGCGGGTCCGGTGCTGGCTGGGGACGGTCGGTAGTGCTCTGGCTGCTTGGACCCTGCGCGGTAGTGCTGGGGACGAGACGACCGTATCCGCTGGAGGTCTTTCCGCCGACTCCGTAGTGCGCGAGTGCTCGGGTGAGGACCTCCATGGCGAGGTTCGTCCACTGCTCGTCCGGGCCCTGCACTGCGAGAAGGAACGAGCCACGAGCGCTGATGAAGCCGACGGGAGTCGGATCGTCGAAGTCCGTAGGGGGCTCTTGTCCGGAGTTCTGGTAGTATGCCGGGTGGTGCACGGTGATGACGTCTGGTCGTAGGGGCTTGTCGTCTTTGGTGGAGCCTGGTATGTACCATGCATCGAAGAAGGTGACGCAGCCGGACTTGGCTTCTTCCTTTTCTTTGCCCTGCTCACCCTCCTTGGCCTCCCAGCCGAAGAGGTCGTCACCCGTCTCCCGGTGCTTTTTGCGTTCTTCGGGGTCGGCAGGTCTGAGCTCGTTCTCATAATAGGACCTAGCGACACCTTTCAGTGCTGAGCCGGGGAGGATGGGCACGCCATAGATACGGTTGAGGGTGATGGAGGTCTCCAACACGCTCTCACTGCCGAGTCCGACGATGACACGGTCCAGGGTGCGCACCTCTCGCGTGAGAACAGGCCCTGGCAAGGAGTTTAGGCAGCTCCGCCAGCGCTTATAGGCCTTGAGGTACAAGAGGGCAAGCTCCGCCGGCATCGGTTCTGTTATTTTGTCCCGTAAGCGTTGCTCGCTTTCGCGGGCCGCCATGTCGTCACCGAGCAACGAGAGTGATCTCTCGAGTGCCAGGCCTGGGTTGTCTCTGACAGCACCATCTTGCACGGCTGCAAGACCTCGGCGAGACGCCACGAAGCTAGCTGCCATGCTCGTCCTCCTGGGCGTTAGCAACCTTGAGGATCGACTCTGCAAATCTCTTGTAGAAAACCCATGCCTGTAGGATGCAACGCGTAGCAAATGAGTACTCTCTGATCTCAAGCCCGGCAACAGCCTCGGAGAGAGTCTGAGCAGCGACCTTGACACCACCATGCTTCTCGAGCATCTCCTTCACGTGGCCGCACATCCTCAGATAGGCCTCCGCGCGCTCTCTGTCTTTCGACTCGGACTTTGCCTCCAGGAAAGCTACAGTCTGGCATAGACCGCACGCTCTGACGAGAACAGGGAGCTTATGGCAAAGACCCCCGTAAATCTTGGGTATCCGGCCAGAAAGCTTTTCAGAAAGCTTTTCCACCTCCCGAACATTTCTTAGCGCTTGCGCCATGTATTCTTGCCGCCTCGTCATGACCGCTCACCTCGAAGCCTGAATGTGGCCAGCCCGCGGCCGACGCTGGCATTACCGCCTATCTGCACCGGCCGATCCAACTTGGGAGAGATGAAGTTGAACAGCTCCACGGGGGTTACGGGAGGCCTGGGGTTGGCGATGAGAGGAGAATACAGTATCGACTCAGTGGGTAGCGCCTCCTCGTACCACAACGCACCCGTAGCTACGGTCTTAGTATCTCGCCGCAACCTGACCCTAGCCGTAATCTCCGTAGTCGTCTCACAGAGGTAGCTGAACAGGTCGTCGGAGACCACTACGAATCGCTCGCGGAAGGCCTGCTGCCAGTCCGACTCGCCGAACAGCTCGGCACTCAGCATGTCTGCTAGGTCTGCTGCGTCCGCACCTGTCTTGATTGACACGTCGAGATCTTCCAGGTATACCTTGCCTCGATGGACCACAACCGAGTCTCGAGCGACCGCCCCCTCCTCGTAGCTTAGCGTCTCAGTAAGCTCCGGCATCTCCCCGAGACCCGCATTCATGTCGTCGCGCTGGACCCTCTTTAGCACCATTGGGCAGGTGGTCCAGGCGAAGGTGCCAGCGAAGGAGCGCACGGGCATGCAGAGGATGCGCGCATCACCGAAGGCGAGTGCTCCTGCATGCTCCTCCGGCTTGTCCTCAGGGCCGAAGGCTTCTTTGTAGAGGCGGTAGTCTCCATGCAGTTGGAGCTTTTCCTCGGAGCTCTTGGCTACCCCCTCGGCGGATTGTTCGTCCGAGTGCTGGACTTGTCCGTCCGTCCCTTTGAGGTCCTCTAACATAGCTAGTCTGCATGCATCGCGGAGGACGCCTTTGATGCTCGAGCCGGGGAGGTAGGGCCAGCCGGTGGTCCTCTCGCGTGCGATCGGCAGGTCAATCACGTCGACGGCCTGACCGGTCCCCGAATGAATGGGGCTCAGGCCGTGGATGAAGAGTATTCTACTGTCCACTCGTATCCTCCTTATAGTAATCCCATATTCCAGGTATCGCGAGGCCGAAACCGTCGCGGCGGTCTTGCTCGCTATCAGAAACCGAGGAAAGCCAAAGAGAACGAACTACCTGTTCTGTTAGGCTTCCACTCGCGACTTCGAAGAAGTAGACGCTGCCGGCGGGAGCGAGGAATCGCGAGGGCTTCGGGCCCTTCGCCTTGTAATCCCACCCGCTCACTGCGCCGCGTCGGGGTACCGCAGCCGATACCAACTTTAGGCTAATTCCGTCCAGCCCAGGCGGCGTGCCTAACAAGCCATCTTTCAACCATCCTGGCTTCCATCCATGCTCGAAGATGGCAGGGGTAACCAACTGGAGCTTCAACTTCGTGCTGCTAGAACAGGCCTCGACGAGCTCCTTTGGGATCGTGGGCCAGAGTCCGTCTCCAGGAGTGATGTAGGCGAGGCGCTTTTCGCCGGCGAGAGGCTGCAATCGGCGAGCGATGCCGTTGGGAGCTCCTACAACCTTGCATATCATACCGATCTCTTGCCAGCCGACCTTGGTGCCTCTGTCGACAAGGGGTCCGTCAGGGAAGACTAGCGAGGTCGTAGCGAAGAGGCGTCCTTCGACACCCGTCTTCGTTTCCGGGTTTATGCTCACGTGCACTCGGGAGTCCTTGGGCAAGTCCTTGATGCCCTCGGTAGGCGGATCCTCTCCGGGAGTTGAGCTAGCTAATTGGGCCGTGGTGTACTCGTGCGACCAGAAAGCGAACTCCGGCGATGGCTTGACGTCTTCGGTAACACAAACTGGTAGTAGTCCATCCGGCAGATTGCAGCCCGCACCCTCCGGCAGCCGCGGAAGGGGGAGAAGGTTCATCACCTTCTTCGGCTTCCTATTAGGATCACCCACAGCGCCCTCTGCCTGCGTATCATAGATAACAGCGTCTGCCGGAGCTGGATAATACACCTGCCACTGTCCGCCCTCCCTCTTAGCAACCAATAGCGGGCCGTGGACGGATACGTGTAGCATCTGGGCCGCCTTCTCTGCGGGGTTCTGACTCCAGTCTCCGCCAAGATAGGTGCGGATGGCACCCGTGGTAGTGGAAGGTAGCGGCCAAGGCAGGCTCTGTGCGAACGCACCTGGCTGGGCCGAGAACGGCCTGGCATCCCGCGCGAGGATCGGATCTCTCGGTTCGATGAGATAGGTAGTATCCATGGCTACGCTCCTTTCTCCACCACGTCTTTCGCTCTTGCGATATGGCGGGCGATGATCATCTCGTTGACGAAGCGGTCGACGCTATCGAGAGCTGCGTTCAAATCGCCGATTGGCTGGGAGAACATACTGTTCTCGATCCGCTTCTTGTCTTCTTCGTCTAGCGGCTTAGTGCCCTTCTCGGCGCGCTTTCTCCCGATGATGCGCATCGCCTCCTTCTGAAGAACTTCCACTTCGGTTACTCCGCTATCACGAAACTCACGATGTAGAGCCCGTAACTGAAAGATGGCACCGTCCGGGATGCGGTCTTCGCGCAAGAGGTTCACCCACTCCAGCAGACGGCTGACGGTGGCACCATGCTTTCTCGCGCCTTCGGCATTCTGGACTGCCGGGTCCTCTCCCCACTCGTCCACTACTTCCACCTTCTCCTCGCCAGCGGTACGTGTATGAAGGTGGATGCCGATGGCGTTACGAACTTTCTTGCCGGCTCTTTCGGCATCTCTCGCCCAGCGCAGCGCGTTCTGTAGGTGTTCGGAGTAGTGGCAGATTGCTATGCCGCAGGTGAATGTCGCACCCTCGAATGCACTCAGAACGCGGCGAAACTCTCTCTGAAGCTCATCCGCGCACTCGAGCGCTTGGTCGAGGGGCAAGAAGGCCAATACGTCATCGCCACCGCTGTAGACCAGTGCGCCGTGGTGATTCGCGACGATGTCGGCCGCCGCAGATGCGAAATCCACAAGCTTGGAAGAGAACTCCTGATGCTTCTCCTTGACCCCGAGGCTTCCGAGTACCTTTCCCATTCGGTCGCCGTCACCCTGCAGCACCGCGTAGTACAGGGGCGGCGAGCCGGCGCCGGAGGCAATCTTGTAGAAGTTCTCTGCTTGCGGTGCAAGCTCCGGGGCCTCGCTCGCTTCCAGTTTGGTCGGCGGACCGTAGAAGAGTTGGGTGTCGTATGGAAAGGCATCGTAGTGTTTGAGCCGTCCTTCCGCCTTGAATCTTTGCACCCAGTCGGTACCCGTCAGTGTCTGCGCGCTGTCGCAGAGTGCGTTGAGCACGTCAGGCTTGTTCTCTTTCAGATGGCGCACGAACGGGTCCACAGCCACTCTGGACACGGACACGAAGCGTTCGCCTGCATTCACACGCTTGATCAGCGATACGCCATCCAACTCCTCGCCCGGCCTCAAGCCGATCGCCCTTAGCCTGACAGGGTCAAACTTCGACGTATCGTACGTGACCGACTCGAGGGCTCCATCTAGGGAAGACTTAGGGCGACCTGCGATGCCGTTGTTCGGTGCGAAATCGCGAAGGGCTTTGCGCCCTGCTAGCAGCCGGTCCACCTCCAAGCGAGCGCACTCGTAGTCTCCGTTCATCGGCCACCATGCGCAGTACACCTCAGGGAAGGCAGCTACCTGCGAGCCCATTGGCTCTTCTTTCAGTACGCCCTCGAGGTGACCCTTCGCCTTCGCCACTGCGGCATTCCGCTGCTTATCGAGGAACTCGCTTACCACCTGCCCGACGGCTTCTGCCAGTGGCTGGGGGTTCGTGCTCACCTCCACCAGTATCTTGTTGGCGATTGCAGGCTGCCGACTCCCCGTTGGCTGTGCACCGCTGTGGTCCATCTCTAGCGCTTGTGGCGAGGGGAAGATCAGCTCGGCGCCACGGTCACGCAGCATCTTCGCCACCTCGCGTGACATCTCGCTCAGCATCTCGGAGCCATACCAAAGGTCCCGCGTCTTTCGAGCCGCTTGGATGAAGCCCTGTACCGGACCCAGCGATACCGCGAACAAGTAGCTCACAGCTTCACCTCCTTTGCGTTGGTCTTTTGCTTGAAGAAGGCCATGAACGCATCGCGGGCGTTCTTGTTACCCATGTCAGTCAGAGGCGGTACCTTCGCGACTTTGCTACCATCCGCGAGCTCGCTATGTCCCAGCGGTTTGTTGTTCGCGTAAGGCTTCGGGGCCTCTCGGTCCCAAACATGAGGGGCATTTAGTAGTAGCGCGATCGGGTAGGCGGCTTTGACGGAAACTGCGAGCGGTTTGAGGATGATAGGGGAGGCCATGCGCTGCTTGCCATCTTCCTTCGGCCCCACGATGTAGTCCGACGGGTCTTCGCGGCTTTGGAAGTGAAACACGATCGGCATGCCCAGATCCGCGCGCGGGAAGAAAGGACGTGCCGGATGACTGGGACGATGCCCGGGCGCTGCAACATGAGCATACTCGCGGATACTATCCGCCTCTGGCCAGCGACTGCGACCAGGACGATTGTGTTGCTGACCACGATTTCTCGCGAAGCCAACGGACTGTCGAAAGTCGCGCATCGTGTTCACTGCAGCGCTCCAAGCGTCGAGGTGGCCTTGCAGTTGCGTCCCGACCAGCAAGCCTGCTCCACACAGCGCTGGTATCGGCAGGGAGCGGGCTCCAGAATGGAGAAACTCAGACTTGAGCTTCGAGATCGCCTCGAGGGCATTGGCTTGCAGACCTTCGAAGGGCCAGCCGTTGGTGTACAGGCTGCCACAACCCCGGCGGGTCCTCGCACCCACGCCGCCGAACAGCAGCCATGCCCACAACGCCGCTAGAACCCCGTCAGCAACGCCGTCGAGAGCGTCACTTCTGATGCTTTGCGAGGGAAGGATTCGGAGGCTAAATCGAACACCCTCGAGTGCTTCAGCCGGCTGAATTTGTATCGTGGTCCTTTCTGCCTTGCCTTGAAATGGGAACAGTGCGTACGGCGGATAGCCTGATGCGAAGGCAGGCAGCGATTTGTAAGTGCCATCGGGCCTCTTCTCGTAACGCGCACAGGCTCGGCTGTTGCCGGAGGAACGCACTTCGAGCACCAGGTCTAGGGCCGACGGCGTCTCCGTCGAGCCCCAAAGTGCGGCTTCGGCGTCGAACAGATCCTTCGCGCTCTCGAATTGAGCCGCCCGGCAGGCCCGCCACCAGAAGCGCAGGTGGCCGCGAACCATCTTCGCATTCACGGGGCGCCCGGGGTCCACTTGGCCGGCCGTCGCCGACCCACCGAACATCGGCGTGACGACGTGGATCTCGCCCTCCCAGATTGCCTTTCGTTCGGGCGGAACGATACTGAAGCTAGGTGCGGAAGCTACTCTTCGCATTAGCCTACTCCCTCCGAATGCAAATCGCGTGACCCTAGCCCATGCTCGGGACACCGATACATCTATGGCGATACCTTTCGACGTTCGCTCGCCGATTCCTTCTCGTCCCCTCCTGCGGTTTTCTGATTTTTTCCTCCACCGGCCCCCCTCTACGGAGACGCCAGCACCGACCCACTTGTGCTTTTCTGGTTCTTTCCTCCACCGGCACCCGGGAGGGCGCCCGAAGACGGTGTTCTTAGGCGCAGCGACGGCCCGGCTCCAGGAACGACTGCTCGGTCGGCAGAGGGGACTTGGAAGGCTGGCAAGACGACGGTTCCAGCTCCGACGGCGCTCGACGCCCAACAAGCACTCTCTCTTGGAACGCAGCAGCCTTGTGACGCACTGGCGGCCCAGGATCGCTCCACGAATGCGATGGTCAGAGGTGCCGCTCGCTACCTCCCACGACTCGCGGGCCTAAGGGTTCAAGGTCCAGATCGCGAGATTGAGGGTGAGGGCGAAGGAGACCCAGGCGAAGTAGGGTATCAGCAATAGCCCGGCCAGGCGGTCGGCGCGCCAAAAGCACGCAACGGTGATCAGCAGCACCACCCAGAGGGCAACTATGTCCGTGAAAGCCAGTCCAGGACTCCGCAGGCCGAAAAATAACCAGGACCACACACCGTTGAGCAGCAGTTGTAGCACGAAGAGCAACAACGGCATCCTGCGAGAGCCGGTTGGCCCCTTGATCGTCACGCGCCAGGCGGCAGTAGCCATCATGAGGTAGAGCACCGTCCACACCGGCGCGAAGACCCAGTTAGGTGGGTTCCAGTCGGGCTTGGCCAGGGACTCGTACCACTCCCCAGGCATGTAGCGTGAGCCGACGGCAGCGACACCGAAGCACAGGATCACCCATCCTGCCAGGTACATAGCCGACTTCAGCTGCTGGGCACCGGCCATTCACTCATCCTTCATACATCGCTGCGGAAGTGCTAACGCCTAGCTCAGTACGAACTTCTCCTTGGGTGCGCCGCAGATCGGACACGAGTCGGGTGCCTTGCCCAGCTCGATGTGACCACACACAGGGCACAGGTAGAAGTCCACCGCTTCCAGGTCTCTGCCCTGCTCGACGGCTTCCAACGCCATCGCATAGATCTTCGCGTGCACGGCCTCTGCCTTCATCGCGTAGTTGAACATGCGCTTGGCACGATGGCCCTCGGCCTCCGCCTGCTGCAGCATCGGTGGGTACATCTCAGTGAACTCGTATGTCTCGCCCTGGATGGCAGCACGAAGGTTGTCGGCGGTGCTGCCGATCCCATCCATTGCCGCTAGGTGCCCGAGCGCGTGCATGGTCTCCGCCTCGGCCGCGGTGCGGAATAGACGGGCGATTCCGGGAAACCCGTCCTGCTCGGCTCTGCGCGCGAAGGCAACGTACTCGCGGTTGGCTTGGCTCTCACCCGCGAAAGCTTCCTTCAGATTGGCCTCGGTTTCGGCCATCGTCATCCTCCGATCTCTGCGTCGAGATGCGAACCGTTCATCGGCGAACGGTCTGGGACTAGGATTATTGGATGGCTGAGGTCTCTCCTGCGTGCACAGGTCTGATGTCCCTTCCTTCTTCGGCCAAAGGGTAGCCTCGGCCCGGTGTCGAATCGAGATGCACAGACCGGATTGCGCAGCGGAGAACCACATGACCCCCGATTCGATGCCTATCGTCACGGATGACGGCCCGACGGCTTGCATCACCCTTTCGGCCTACGCGTCTCCACTGGAGCGACGTGCAGCCGAGGAGCTGAGCAGGTACGTTCATGCTATCACCGGCCATCGCCTGCCGATATGGGATAGTTTCGAACCGGCCTGTACCAACATCGTGTTAGGTTCGCCCGGTACTCATCCCATCATCTGCGACCTGCTGGATGGAGGGCACATCGTTCTGCCCCATGGGCTCGAAGACCGGGACGGATTTGCGCTGACGACCTCGAGCTACGAGGGAGTGCCTTGTGTAGTGATTGCGTGCGGACGGGCGCCGGCCTGCATGTATGCGGTGTACCACCTGCTCGGTCATTATTGCCGCGTGGGATTCTTCGGCGATCACGAGCGGGTTCCACGGAGTCGCACCCTCTCGTTGCCCGCCATCCATGAAGTCAAGATTCCTAGATTCGAGGGACGTCAGAACCTCCAGGGCTGCTCGGCATTCTACACCTCGTGCTTTTGGGGCTGGGACGATTGGCGTCGCGAGATCGAATGGAGTGTCAAGCGAGGCTTCAACGTTCTGCACATCTCACTCGGCGCCAAGGTACTCGACTACGAGACTCTGCGCACGATGGGTGTTTCAGCGGACCCACCCTCTCGAGTAGATCGCGTGCATGCGGAGCTGGGCAGGCGGTGTGCGGAATACGCGCGCGACTTAGGACTTCGTGTGGTGACGCCAGCGGGTACTACCGGACACGTACCACCCACCTTTCGCGAGGTCTACCCCCAGGCCAGCTACTTCGAGATGCAGTGGTTCGACTATGCGCCCCAGCCCTTCTTGCATCCATCCGATCCCCTCTTCGAACACCTACTATCCACTAGGCTAAGACTGGCAGATCAGTTGTGGGGACCATCTGATCTGTATGCGTTGGATGTGTACGCAGAGATGGAACCGCCCGGCACGCTCGAGGAGCGCGAAGAGGCCAAGAGGGCATTCTCGCGAGCCGCGGTCGCAGCCCTACGCGCCCACAACACCCACGCGAAGTGGGTGATGAGCGGGTGGGGCTTCGTCGAGCGCAAGTACTGGCCGATGGAACACATCAGGGCGGTGCTCGAACCCTTTCCGGAGGAGATGCTAGTACTAAACGACCTCACTTCGAATTACACGACGAGCGACGGTCTTACGAAGCTGTACCGCGAGACCGATGGTTTCTTCGGCAAGACGTGGGGCTGGACCATCTTCCACTGCTTTGGCGGCAACACCCATTTGCACGGCGACTTGTCCGGTCTTATAGCGGGAGCGGAGGAAGCCACGCGGTACCCCACGGCCAAGTGGTCATACCATGCGCCCGAGGCGATACGTCACAACCCACTCTACTACGATCTGGCGTGTCAGTTGGCTTGGAACCCGGACGGTGTGTCGCTGGCGGGCTTCCTTAGGGACTACGCTGTTCGGCGGTATGGAGAGCAGGCTGCCTATGCAATGCTCCCCGCACTCGAGAGGCTTGTCGAGACCGTATATTCGTGGTACGACATGAATGACTGGCACGGGCCTATCTATCAGTTTGCGCCCGTCGATCCGGATAAGCCTTGGTGGCGTAAGCGAGCCGGCTTCGTGCCCGCCTTGCGCGAAGCAACTGACGTCGCACTTGCCGCAGCACACCTACTCGAGTCGGAGGAGTGCTATCAGCGAGACCTAGTAGACATTTCGAAGGAGTATGCCGGCAATGTCGTGACGGCAGCAACCATCCGGATGTGGGCCGCACAAGACAGGGGGGAGTTCGAGACGGCGGCAAGGCAGGTGTTGCAAGGCCTGGACGCTGTTCAGCAGATTGCCGCGCTGCTGCCCGAGTACCGGATTCAGCCGGAGATCGAGCGTGCCACCGCTCCTCCGTTCGGGCTTCCGCGCGAGCAAGCCAGGCGCCAGATACACACTCGCTACACGGTGCTGATCGACTTCGAGCACTACGATACGCTCCTGGACTACGCCAGGCGAGACATGTACGAACTCGTGAAACACTACTACCGGCCGCGAATGCAGATCCTGATCGAGCACCTTCGGACATGCGTCATGGCTGGCCGCAGGCCTTCGATGGAATGGCTCCATGACAGCTGCCGAGAGGTGGCCGAGCGCTTCATCGAGGAGTCTCCCGAGGAGCCTGCGACCTCCTATCCAGAAGTCGTGCCTTCCGTTCGGGAGGCAGTAGACCTATTGCCCAGGCAGGAAACATAGCGCCCAAGAAGAAGCACGAGCCAGTTTTTGGAGGCGATGATGCACATTTTCTCGATATTAGTTAGCTATGCTTTGTTTTTCGCCGCGAGCTCGGCCCCAACAGCACCCCAGGACGTGGGCTGGACGACGATCTTCTCGGACGACTTTTCCGGCGGCGACGAGGCGTTCGCCAAGAATTGGTCTGCCTTCGCCGGCCACTGGTATGTGAAAGACGGTGTTCTGAACCAAGATCACGGCGGATACGATCTGGGAGCAGTCGTGCGCGACCTGTATCTGCGCTGCGACCACCGCATCGAGACCCGTGTGCGTCTGGTTGGCGGCGGCGCGGGCAGCGGGCTTTATTGGAACGTAGCCGATCAGCGAACCGGCGAGAGCGGCAACATGCTACGTTTCGATGGCAACGTTCCTATCATGTACGGCTGGATGAAGGGACGATACTTCCTCGGATCGGGAGGCGCGTCCGGGTCCTTGTATGCCGATGGTACATGGCACGAGATGCGCATGGATGTCTGGAACTCCCGTGGCACCTTCGACGTGTACTGGGATGGTCGCAAGATCGTCGACTCGGCACCGATGTACCACCGCGCGGGCTACGTCGGACTGCAATCCTCGATGGGCCACAGCCAGTTCGATGATGTTCGCGTGTCGGTACCAGAGGGAGTGGCTTGGCGGGCGAAGCCACGTGGCAAGGTGATGCCAGAGTGGGTGGAGTCGGTCACGGTGTTGCCCGACGGTAACATCGCGTATCCGGTTCGTACGCTAGGAGTGGTGCAGGTAGTCACCCAGGACGGAGCGCTCATGAAGGAGCTGGGCGACGGCGTGTTGCATTCGCCCGTCACTGTTGCTTCCGACGCCCAGGGTACTATCTACGTGGTAGACGCAGGCGATAACCGAGTCAAACAGTTCCGCGCCGACGGGCGATCTGCGGGCGAGTGGTCGGTGCCAGGATCGAGTTCTCTCTATGGCATCGCGGTGGCTCGCGATGGGGATATCTGGCTGTCCGATCCGCCAGGTCGCGCCCTATACTGTCTTAACAGCTCAGGCGTGGTGCGGTCCAGAATCGGGGAGGAGCTTGGGCTCGACTCCCCTCGTCACCTTAGCATCGTCGGCTCCAGACTGTATGTTGCAGATGGCAGCCGTTGTCACATCGTCGACCTGACCAGCGGCATGGCGGATGCGATAGATCTGAAGGTGCCCGTGCGAGCAGTCACCGTTGACCGACGCGGCAACCTCATCGTCTCTACCGGTGAACGGGTTCAGACCTTCGGTGCCGACGGGAAGCGAATCGCGACCTACGAGGGCTCGATGGCGGGAGGTGTGTTCGCCGAGCAGATCGTGCTCGACTCCGCGGGACGACTCGTGGTCGCCGATGGGTGGCAGAAGCGCATTGTCATCTTGTCACCCAAGCTAACCGAGACCAAGCCGGTTGTCAGTCGGATCGGGACCGACTCGGCAACCGTCAGCTGGCGAACCGACCTGCCCACACCCACGAAGCTGCACCTTTTGGACACCCACGTGGCCGCAACCCTACCACCTTCTGCGGACTACTCATCCGCCGAGATCTTCGGCGACGGCAAGCTCCGAACGGAGCACAGGGTGGAGTTGAAGGGACTCAGGCCGGCAACACGGTACACCTACGCTGTGTCCGCCCCGGTGCGCACCATCCCCGCGGAAGGGCTCTCCATCAGCTACCGATTCGCGACACACGCACCGAAGGGAATGATGGCCTACTCCCAGGTCCCCGTAGCCGTGATCGCGTATGCGCATGTAACCTTCGAGAGCCAGCGCGATCCCTCGGGCACGTCTCCGCCGCCGGCAATACGTGATGATGCGTGGTTCGACCAGGTAGTGCGAACGCACGAGGGAATGCGCATGTTCTACTGGACGAACTCGATGTTCCGGCTGGACCCTAAGTGCATGTATTTGAAGGTGGATCGCCCGGTAGACTTCACCCATCTCGGCTCGAGTAGCGAAGAGGTGTTCCGCGACGTCCTGACCCTTGCGACACAAGAGAGTTTGCAGCCGACCGACTTCGGAGCTGTTATCGTCATCGGTGGGAACTGCTGCTATGCCTATCCCTGGCCGACTCCGTGGTGGGGAGGCAAACTAACTCACACAACGGGGTGTTGCTTCGCGGGTGGTGGCGATATGTGGCTGAGTACCCACGAGTTTCATCACCTGACCGAGGGTTGGATGGGCGCTTCGGGCACGCGTGGCTATCAGAGCGCCGACATGCCGTGGGGCCTGGCTGGCCGTTTCGGAGAAAACTACGACTTCTTAGCATACACCCTCCGCGTTATGCCGCTCGATAGTTACCTCAACCTGGCCTTCGGGAAGCTGATCGTCACTGCCGACAGGGACGCCGACGGCGTGCCGGACGACGAGCCGCGAGCAGTTTGGGACGAGAAGCGCGCTGGCACCAATCCTAACGATCCAAACTCCTATCGCAATGGGCTATCGGATCTGCAGAATCTGACGGCATCCACCATGCACCCTGCGGTGCCCGGGCACGAGCATCCGATGCTGACGAAGCAGATCGACCTGAAGTATCCCTTTGCCGTGTTCGACTATGCCTACGACCGTCCGAAGAAGTCGCCCACGATTGACGGTAGGCTAACTCCCGGTGAGTGGGACGCTTTTGCCTCGACACCGAACGCCGTTACCCCGTTCCCACGCGGATCCATATATCGTGAAGCCATGCCCTCACCGCCAGGAGCGGACTACCGCATGCAGACTTATCTCAATTGGGATGACGAATACCTCTACATCGCTGCACGTGCCCCCTACCGCTTCTTGCTGTCTCCGCAGCTCGACTGCAATGCCGACGGATACTTTCACGGCGCGGACAACTTGCGCCTCCACGTTCAGATACCGCGAGACGACGCCGGTGTACCCCCCAACCAAGCGCGACGAGCCGAAGGCATTATGGTATGGAACAACGTGGAGCCAGTCCAGCAGCGCGGGGTGCCGGACTGGACCAACACACTTTACGACAGGGCAGATGACACCAAGTGGGCCTGGGGGCGCGACACCGAAGGGTGGTATTGCATGGAGATCGCGATCCCGCGCTGTGATGCAGTCGGGCTCACGCTGAAGGCCGGTAAGGAGATGGGTGTCCGGCTGTGGGTGCGTGCTAGCCTGCCGCCCACGGATCGTGATGCGGATCCGGGCTACGCGTTCGAGATGTTCGGAAGCTGCGAATACGGCTACTTCCGGCTTTCCAAGTAGGTGAGCGAGATGTACTTGGTAGCTATTCTTCTCGCAGCGATCGGGGTCGGCTTGCAGAGCACCCCGGATGCCACTTACAGCGTGTGGAACGAGACGGTCCACGCGGGACAGGAGCTTCGCGGTTGGCGTCCCGTCGGCAACGGGTTGGTGTTCGGCTATATGGGGCCCAACGTGTGGAGCGCAGCTTTGCACCAGATCACGGGGCCACACATCATGCTCGCCGGCGTGATGGCTAACACCTCTGCCTTCGGACCGAGTACCGTCGGCCTGTCAGTGGGTGGCGAGAACGTGACGTTCGAGTCTGCCACCCTGTCGCGTGTCCGCGGCACGGGGATCGTAGTGACGCACCTGACGGCCAAGCACGTCGCGATGCGCGTCTCCACTTATGCGCCCTTTGGATCCAAGGCACTGCTCAGAACGGTGTCGGTGCGAAACGTTGGTGACACGGCCATCAACAACGTGCGAGTCAGTGCAGCCGTGCGGCGAACCGAGGTGAAGGATGGCCGCCTTTTCGACAGCTTCAGGGGCTCCACGGACGGCAACGCCATGGGGCAGACCAGGCAGCTCTTCTCGGGGTTCCTCGAGCCTTTCGAGGCAAGTTCCACACCGGACCGAGTAGGTGTGATCTCGACCGACGTGGGCACCCTTGCGCCAGGCGCCGAGGCGGTCCGCACGCAGTATCTGGTCTTCAGCATGGCGGAGGAGGACGACCACGAGAAGACTCTCGCCGACCTGCGTCAGCCTGCGACCGCACTCATGGCACGGTGTGCCGATGGGTGGAAGAAATGGTTAGCAACCACGGTCCGACTCGACTGTCCCGACAGGCGCCTGGCCGATCTCCTCGAGGAGACGGCAGTATCGGTTCGCGTCCAGACGGCCGACCCACAGAAAGCCGCTGGACCTATGGAGTTCTTTGCGGGTGTGTGGGTGCGCGATTCCGTAGGTCCATTCAAGTACTACCTTCGTCTGGGTGACTTCGAGACGGCGCGCAAGATGCTGGAGTTCTACTATCGCGCCTCGGCATACAACAAGGTCATCCCCAACTGGTTCCCGATGGACATAGACGTCACACGTCCGGTAGACCCGAAACTCGATTGGTCTGCCGTACGAACCGATCGTGTGGAGACCCCTTCGTGGCTGATCATGCAGCATGCATGGTACTATCGCTTCACGGGTGACCTGGCACCGATACGCGAACACTGGGAGTACCTCCAGCGATGCCTGATGGGGCAGTTGATCGACGAGAAAGGTGTGCCCTACACCACGGTGAACTATGGCTACACGGAGCCGGTTCCTAACACTCTCTATCGCTTTCCGCACCACGGAGACGAGACTTGGATCTACCCTGGTTTCGAGGTACTCAACTCCCCACTCTTCCCCGAGCCCAACGACCATGTGCATTGGGATCAATACAGCGCAGATAGCACCTGGGAATTCGTGGTATCTGCCGAGATACTGACCGAGTTCGCCAAGCTGTTGGGCAAGCAATCGGAAGCCGAGCAGCTCCGCAAGATCGCTCGGGACAGCCGGGCCGCCTGCGAACGAGATTACTGGATGCAGGAGCGAGGGTTCTACTCCCCTGCGATGGGCATGGTGTCGTTAGACCGCCACCAACCGCCCTTCACCGCGGTCAACCTCAACCCGCTATGGATCGGCTACTTGCGCCCCGATGACCCGAAAGCGATCTCCAATCTGACAGAGACCATCAAGTACACATACAACCCCAACGGGCTGCTCGACGCCACGGAGACACTGAAGGTGTACGTCGGCATGCTGCCCGGCATGTTTCTGTACAATCTCGCCGCGGTGCATCATCCCCTTGCGGAGAAGGCACTGAGGGCGATGGTAGCTGTCGCATCACCGAGTGGGGAGTACACGGAGAAGCACCGGACCGATCCGACGGGGTATCGCACGGATTTTCTCGGCCATCGCATACGCCCTTGGGAGGGTGGCATCAACGCCGACGCCGCGCTCTACTACCTTACAGGGCTCGAACCCAGCGCTGGCAGTGGCAGCATTTCACTCTGTCCGAGGCTGCCGAGTGGTTGGAAGGACATGAGCGTGTCCAACCAGCGGGTTGGTACGGGGCGCCTCGCCATTCGAGTCGCCGATGACGGCTCCTCCCGCAGGTACACGCTAACATGGACAGGGGGTCGCGCGCCCAGAGTTACGTTCACTGCCGAGATACCGCATGCGGCAATCCAGTCGATCCGCACCAGCGGCAAGGAGGTGAGGGCAGTGCCGCGTGATCGGTGGGGTGTCTCTACGGCGACCTTCCCTGTCACCCTCGGCACCCGTCCCACTCAGATAGAGGTGCGCTACAAGCGTGTCGAACCGAAATCGGTAGAGCCGGTGCGCGAGCGATACCGTTACGTCGTCCCAAAGAACGTACCATTCCACGACGTGGTGCTATGGTTACAGGAGCCCCGAAAGACCAACCCGCAGGACGTTCGAACCTACGAACTGTTAAAGGGCAAGCTGCGCACACGGATCATCACACCCTTCATGCCCGCTAGTCCCGAATGGCTGCGCCCGTTCTTGCTGCGTCCGGATGGTAGCATCAATGCGAAGGTGTTCCTGATGGGCCCACGCTCCGTAACGGACTCGCTAAAATATGCGAAGTGGTGGGGCGACCCCGAGCTCTCACGACTACTAACCGACTATATGCTCGCCGGTGGTGTCTTAGCACTCGTGAAGCCAGGCGAGACGTCGTCCGAGTGGTTCGGGAATCTGCTAGCGGATGCGCGCTATGCCGTGCTGCCTGCACCCCAGACGCCCAGTGTGGCGG
Organism: Fimbriimonadales bacterium; assembly: GCA_045862955.1. Taxonomy (GTDB): domain Bacteria; phylum Armatimonadota; class Fimbriimonadia; order Fimbriimonadales; family JABRVX01; genus JABRVX01. Next base: position 32,026 of record BTVI01000009.1, on the reverse strand, counting down.
CAGCGGCAGCACAGGGTGCACTAGCCGCGCTCGGACTAACGGAGTTCAAGGCATCCGGAATGTACGTGTTCAGCAGACTTGGCGCTTTGGCCCACCCTCCGTCGGAGCCTGGTGCCGCTACCATAGTCGGCAGAGTGGTGGGCAAAGGGTTCTTCCTAGCCACGTTGGCGGACCTGGACGCTCAGGCGCTCGCGGACCTAGCATCGCGATTGGCCCAGCCCCACGTCACATCCACCGTGCGAGATGCGCTCGGCACGCGTATACCCGACGCCGAGAGCGACGCATTCGAGGACCAAGGCCGTCACGGCACCTACCAGGACGACTTCGATAAGTATCCCGATGGCAGCATGGGTCTGCCGGCGTGGCTGCCCATCTCCGGCTCCTGGCAGGTGCAGGGAGGTGAGTACCACGAGACGACGATGAACGGTTACGACTTCTGTAGCACGCTCAACGTCCAGGTCACGGGAGACTACCGCGTGGAGGCGGTCTCGCGTGTGATAGAGGGCATCTACGAGACGGGGTTCGTGTTCAACTCCGCATCGCGTTATTCCATCACACAGAGTCAGATGGTGCGATTCTCGGGGCCCGAGCAGGTATGGTGTGGTCCGTTGCAAGGCGGCTTCAGCTTACAGCACGTGCTGAACACTGACATAACGGTACGCGACTCGACACCACACACCCTAGCGATAGACGTGTACAACAGCAAAGGCACCTATGACGTGTGGGTGAACGGCAAGCGAATTGGCTCCGATCTGCCGCTCGCGGTGCGGCTCTCGAACGGAGAGGCCGGCTATATCGGACTGCTTAGCTGCCGCGGCCATGTCGCCTACTCCTCGGTCAGTGTGCAACCCATCCGGCGCTGAGTGCTCCAGCGCCGGCACAGGCTACCGGCCTCGCGCCACATGATTCCACAGTCTCAGCATAGCGAATCGAGACACCACACCTGGTCGGCGGCTGCGCGTACGCGCTCTCGAGGACACAGATCTACCGACGCCCGTAGTAGTGTCGCTCTTCGCCCTTCCGTTTCACATACACTGGGATGACGGCGCGCTCGCGGTTGCCTTTGGCGTACTCGATGTTGAACTCGGGCACCGATGTGAACCCGTATAGCTCGCGATCCCCCTGCTTCACCGTAACCAAGAACACACCATTGAACCCCACCACGTGAATCGGTCCGAAGGGATTGTCACTGAGCGTGCACCCCGTCTCGGTAGTGTGTGGTCCGGCGGGCCGGTTGGCAAGCGGGAACAAGCCACGCGCATCGGTCCTACCCTCGTGTTCAGGAATGGTGTCAATCTTGCGTTGCGAGGTCTGATACACCTTGATCTCTGCATCCGCAACGGGTTTACCATCTTCCTCCAATAGCCGAAGAGAACACTGCTTCGGAATTTGATACAGGTACTCACCGAAGTAACCGCGTCGCTTTCCCTTGGTGGCATTCAGACCATGTACGTTGCTGGGCGAATAGAGGCTGTAAAGTGTGCCGAGATACGGGTGAGGTGATATCTCTCCACCACCCATCAGACCACGATTCCGATAGGTGAAGCCCACGCCGTTCACCAGGTTATCCTCGGGCTCCGTGATGAACTGATAGTCGTCTATCACCCCGATCTGATGGCTCAGCTCGTGCAGCCACGCGTCGTCCGGCCGCCCGATGAAATTGAGGAACGCCGGTGCACCCGCCCCGCTCTTCCATGGGTCGTCGAGCGCGGTGCAACCCCTGCCTCCATCACAGCTAATGTCCAACTCACCCACTTTGTAGGGTCCCGCCCCCAGTGTAGGTAGATACCCGTCCTCCACATACTCGAACAGCCCGACCGCCACGCGCTGCTCGATGCCCTTCGGCGCGAACTCGTAGACGGAGTTCTCGAAGAGCTGATTCATGAATCGGATTTGTCCCTGCAGCCAGTCTTCGCACGAGTAGGATCCTGTCATGTTGACCTTCGATTCCATCCGCGCGATCAGGCCTCGTTCAATCATGAACTTCAGCATCAACGCGTTGTTGCGGATGGTCAGCTCGTTGTTCCGTGGGCAGTAGTCCTCGCCGTCAGGCTGCAGTCGGAAGGTGATATCATGATCGGCCGGGTCCCAGCGCCACTTCCAGGTGTAATGAGTGGTCTTACGTGGCTCCATCCGCTGCAGCTTGCCACTCGCCACCGGCCTACCATCCAGGAGCCACTGGTAGCTACCACCCAGTGCCTGCTGTCCCTTGTTCTGCACGCGTGCCGTGAAGGTGACGGGCTCGCCATTGTCGGGGTAGTGCTTTCGCCCCTTGTTGACCGCGTGGCCCACTTCCACGTTCGGGTCTTCCTTAGTGGGCCGATAGTCAGTGACCTGGTAGCGCTCATATCGTGGGGTGCGCTCGATGATGAGTACATCGAGGTCGCCGGCCTGCTCGTTCGGTGGGGTGTAGGGCAGCATCGCAGGCCCGAACCGCACTCCGTCTATCAGGACGCTGTGCGCCGCGCCACCCGGCCCGCCGCCTACGAACGCCAGCTCGACGAAGTCCACACGGCGCAAGGAGCCGCCTAGCCAGACGACACGTTCCCATTCGGGCGACTCAGCAAGCGGAACGCGAATGGTCTGCCAGCCCTTACCCGCCGCATCAACAAGCAGCGATCGCCTGTCCGATGGACGTATCCGGACGAAGCTACCATCGTTGCTGCGCAAGTACAGCGTAGGATTGGGGCCACGCCACTGGGTATCAGCCGCAACCTTAACGCGGAACTCCACGTAGTCGGTGGCGCGCAGGTCCCAACCCGCATTCCGCCATTTGGGGAGGACCGCATAGTGCTCGTACCCGTAGTTGTAGTTGAGCGCGAGGGCGTACTTTCCGACTGGGGCGTCGTCGGTAACCGGATAGAGCCGGGCTTCGTTGGGGCCCCAGTCCTGCACACCGCAGCTCCACAGGTCCGGGGTCTCGGTGTAGTCTTCCAAAGGAAGAATGGAGAGCGTCGAGGCGAACAGGAATGTGCAGAGAAACAACATGGGGGTACCTCCTGTCGTTGCAGGATCCTACCCTCCTTTGCAGTAGACGCGCTCAATCCTCGGCGGGTGGTAGGGACGCGAGAACGTCTCGCGCATCGATCGGTGTATCCACCCGCTCGTCCCCGACGATGCGACCGTCGCGGAAGCGGATGATACGCTCGCAGTGCTGCGCGATGTCGTGCTCGTGGGTGACGATGATAACGGTCTTGCCCTGTCGGTGCAGGTCCTGAAAGATGGCCATGATCTCGGCACCTGTCCGCGTGTCTAAGTTGCCGGTTGGCTCGTCTCCCAAAATGATCTTGGGGTCGTTCACGATCGCGCGCGCAATCGCCACCCGTTGCTGTTGTCCACCCGATAGCTCGTTGGGTCGGTGATGCATGCGGTCCGCCAAGCCGACTCGCTGCAGCGCCTGCGTGGCAATAGCCGATCTCCCGCGCGCGCCGGAGTACACGAGGGGTAGCTCTACGTTCCGCAGAGCTGTGGTTCGCGCGAGCAGGTTGAAGGTCTGAAACACGAATCCTATCATGCGGTTACGCACTTCGGCCAAGCGATTGTCGCTGAGGCCCGACACCTTCTCGCCCGCTAGAATGTAGTCTCCCGAGGTCGGTCGGTCCAAGCAGCCGATAATATTCATGAATGTGGACTTGCCCGAGCCGGACGGACCCATGATCGCCACGAACTCACCCTCGTGGATTGTCACGTCGACGCCTCGCAACGCGTGCACCGTGCTGGAGCCCATGCGATAGTCTTTGTGTATGTTGCGGGTCTCGATCAGCGCACTCACGGTGTCTCCCCTATCATAGGCTGCCCGCTGATCAGTGACAGCTTGCTATCTGCCACATAGTAGTCATACACCGCCTGCACCGAGTTCGTTTCCGCGGTCACCAGCGCGAGCTGGGCATTGATGACTTCGGCCAGACTAGCCGCACCGAGTCGCCGTGCCTCCTCCGCAGCTTCGTAATTCACACGGGCCGCCCTCAGCGCAATCTCCGCGGCACGTAATGCACTCGCTCGTAGTGTTAGTTCCAGATAGCCCGACTCGACTTCTGCCCGGACCGTCCTTTGCTGCTGTGTGTAGCGAAGGCGGGCGGACTCCTCGGATGCCGCCGATGCACGCACGTTCTCGCGTCGCAGCCCAGCGTCGAAGATGGGAATGCTCGCCATCAGCGTGAGCCGGCGGTTGTCGCCCGCCTGCGTCTCCCAGCGCCGTGAGTAGCCGGCCGAGAGCTCGAAGTTGATGCGCTGGTCGAGCTGGGCCTGCTGCACTGCGAGGCGAAGGGAGCGGAGGTTCTGCTCTTGGGCCAGCAGGTCCGGTCGCTGGGCCAGAGCAGACTGCACATACGTGTCCAGCGGCGGGAATTGCTCGGGCAACTTAGGGGCCGGAGGCACCTCGAGCGGCGGCAGGGCCCGGTCCTCGGGGATGCCCATCACCGCCTTCAGCGTGGCCTCGCTGGTGCCTGCTCGGATGCGCGCCTGGATCAGGCTGACTTCGGCGTTGGCTAAGTCGGCCTCCGCTTGCAGCACCTCCTTAGCGGCCGTATCGCCCGCCTCCACCCTCGCCTTGGTTATCTCCAGAATCGTCTTAGACCGCTGCACCTGCGCTTCGGCGACACGAACCAGCTCTTGCCCCCGCAACGCCTCATAGAACCCCGAGGTCGTGTCGAAGATGATGTTCCGCCGCTGCTGTTTCTCGTCCAGCCGCGCGGCCGCATACGCCGTGTTTGCCCTGTCGAAAGAAGTCTTGCGCTGGCCCGAATCGAGCAGGGTCCACGAGACGTTCAGGCTCAGGTTGGTCTGCCGATAGCTTCGGCTCGCGAAGGTGCCCTCCAGCCCGTAGTCGTTCGCCATGTTGTCCGTATAGTCGTAGCTCTGCACGATGGAAGGGAAATACGATGCTCGAGCCTGGAGGGCTCTGGCTCGCGCAGCCTCACTGTCGAACCGACTCGCCCCGACCAGGCCGTTGCGCTCGAGGGCGATCCGGACGGCGGACTGAAGGTCGAGGCTGGGGGGGAGATCCTGGGCGGACGCGGTTGCAGCGGCGAGCAACACCAAGGCACAAACGGTTGGCGGAACGAACGCAGGCATGGGCATTCTCAGTCTCCAGACACGACCGCGTCTCACTCGCGGTTCTCGGCGCTTCTGACGCTGATTACCGGTCTGGGTTCGGCAACGTTGCGTCCGCACCTGCTCTCGCTGGGCCTGCCGTCCCGACGGGCCGGGCTGTGCGGGATTGCACTCTTTGGGACTGCGCGAGCCTGCTCGCGCTTTTTGGGGTGGAGCGCACCCTATCTTCCCATCCGCCCTCGGATGGGGAGATGCACTGGCAAAGCGCTAGCGGGCTCGCGCAGTCCCAAACAGCTCCGGCGTGGTCCCCGATTGACCCCCCGAACGTCCAAGAGGTAAGCTAACGCTCCCGAAACGAGGTGCCCGGGTCGTCTAGCGGTCAGGACATCGGCCTCTCACGCCGAAGGTCGCGGGTTCGAATCCCGTCCCGGGTACCAAGCCGTCTCCCCGATGTCGGACGCTCGGTCGGCCCATCGGACGACGGGTTACATGGGGTCTCCGGACCGTGCGAAGTTAATCAGCACGATGTTCAAATCCCCTACGTCCACTATTCCGTTGCCGTTACAGTCTGTACAGCCCGAGAAGTCACTCGTCTTGGCAAAGTCCAAAAGCACTAGGTTCAGATCGGGCAGTTCTATCAGACCGTTCTGGTCCGCGTCCCCGGGGATCAGCCCGAGTTCCGAGGGTCCGAGGAAATCCACGGTGAGCGGGAGGTCGCTCGTATTCACCGTCCGCCCTTGAGCGAGATAACCCATAGGCTTCACCCAGATCCTGTGGTCGCCACCCGACGGGACCCTTATCGTGAAAGCGACCGTGTCGCCCGAGCCGGAGCGCGGCGGAACCTCAACAATCTCGCCGTCGACAAAGACCACTATGTATACCGAGCGCAGAGCGGCGTCCGTACCCGACCAGTAGCGCAGTTTCACCCGACAAGTGAGCACTCCCGAACCCGGATAGGGGTTGCCGACAGCGAGGGTGGCGTCATGTCTCCCCCAGGCAAGCATTCCGTGTGCCGACGACCACGAAACGGAGCGCACTGCGGTTCCGGTTTCTGCCGTGCACACTCCGAGCAGATCCCCATCAGAGACTCGCCAGATCCGAATCGTTTGGTCGGTGCTCCCGGATGCCAGTGCCTCTCCGTCCGGAGAAAACGCTACGGAGGTGACCCAGTGCTCGTGACCACTCAAGGTGCGGAGCAGCGTGCCATCGGACGGGCGCCACAGCTTCACCTTCTTGTCATTACTACCGGAAGCGAGAATTGCTCCGTCCGGCGAGTATGCAACCGACCTTACCCAATCCTCATGGCCCGAGAGGGTCCGAAGCAGCCGAGCGTCCGAAATACGCCAAAGCCGGATCGTACCGTCGTAGCTGGCAGTCGCTAAGGTTTGGCCGTCGGGTGAGATAGCGACCGATGAGACCTCGTCGCCGTGCGCTGCCCAGGCTCCAACCAGCGCACCGTCCGACACCCGCCACCGCCACACGGTCATTCCACGGTCTCCGGCAACCACGTATTGGCCGTCCGGCGAGAAGGTAACTGCGTTGATCTCCCTCGTGGGCTCCACGAAGGTTCTAAGGAGGACGCCGTCGGAAACCCGCCATAGCTTAACCGTTCTGTCCCAGCTTCCCGAGGCAAGAGTCTGGCTATCTGGGGAGAACGCAACGGAGTAGACGTAGTTACCGTGTCCGGTGAGCGTCCGAAGAATCTGACCGTCTTCGGCACGCCATATCTTCACTGTAAGGTCTTGGCTCCCCGAAGCCACGGACTGCCCGTCCGAGGAGTATGCAACGGAGCAGACGGGGCGAGTGTGTTCAGTGAACTTGGCCAGCAGTGACCAGTCTGACGTCTTCCACAGCAGCAGCTTTCGGTCCATCCCGCCCGATGCGAGGACTTTGCCACCGGGAGAAAACCGGACCGTATGAACCTCCCCCGTATGCTCCGACAGGGTATGCAGCAGTGCTCCGTCGGACACGCGCCAGATCTTGACCGTCTCATCCGAGCTGCCCGAGGCGAGCGTCTTGCCGTCGGGAGAGAAAGCCACGGAATTGACGAACAAGCTGGTGTGGCCGGTCAAGGTATTCAGGAGTGCCCCGTCCGACACACGCCACAGCCTGACGGTCTGATCCCAACCGGCGGACGCGAGTTTCTTGCCATCCGGCGAGAACGCCACGCTGGCAACGTCGCTCGTGTGCCCCTTCAGCACTCGCAGGAGCGCCCCGTCGGACACGCGCCACAAGCGGATCGTTTCGTCGCCACTACCAGTGGCGAGCGTAAGGCCGTCCGGTGAGATAGCAACGGACCAAACGACATCGGCATGACCCGAGAACACGCGGATCAGCGCCCCATCCGAAAGCCGCCAAAGTGCCGCCGTCGAGTCGTTACAACCCGAAGCCACTGTCTGGCCGTCTGGCGAGAAGGCTACCGAAAAGACCTCCGCGGGAGCTGTCATCTCCTTCAGCAGGGCACCGTCGTATGCGCGCCACAGGCAGATCTTGCCGTCGTTGCCTCCCGAGGCTACCGCGAAACCATCCGGCGAGAATTCCACGGACTGAGCGTAACCCCTGTGCCCACGCCACGACCGTATGCAGCGACCGTCGGAAACACGCCAGAGCTTGATCGTGTTATCCCAGCCAGCCGACGCCAGCGTCTCACCGCCGGGTGAAAAGGCAACGGACCGGATGTCCTCATCGTGCCCTCCTCCGATCCACGAGACGTCTGGACAGCTCTGTGCCGAGGCGGCTTCGCCAACCACGAAGAGGAAAAGGAACGCGATGCTCTGGAGGAGTAGCCCGAAAAGGTACGCACTAGCCCCCTCGGGGCTCTTGGAGCGTTGCCTATCGCGCTTGCACCACTCCGTTGCTCGCGAGCCCAAAACGAAAGACCCCAGTGCAAACATCACCATGCACCTCGCTTTCGCCTACACCGACCCGACCGCTCTGGCGGCGGAACCGTGTGGGGCATAACCTATTGCCTGAACATAATATCACGAAGTAGGCGAATTTGCCAGGGCTCGGTGCTGGGCTAACGGCTTGTTGCGTTTCGGTACCTCTATTGGGGGCGAATATCCTACACTAAGTGCGACGAGTCAGCCTGAGCGGCGTGGGCCCCGTCCGTTATCTACCGGTGCGTCGGCCGCCGACCCAGTCCGTGTCCACTCCTGCAGCCATCAACAGCTCCGAGAGCTGCCCGACGTGCCCTTGGATGTGCCGGATGTTCATGATCTGGTGGTCCAGCTTCGGCATGTCGTACCAGGGGAAGCCGGTCGTGGGTGAGTCCAGGTCCAGTTTGTCCACCACCGGGTCCACCATGCCGTCGCACTGGCTCCAGTACTGCAGCAGCTCGTCCTTGGAGTAGGGCACGGGGCGCTTGTCGTCCGGCCACTCGTCGGGCCAGATGTCCTGGTATCCGTCGCGGTGAAGCTCCCACGGCACGAAGTCCGCCTCGCTCGGCTGCAAGTAGAGGTGGGTGAAGAACAGCGCATGGTAGGCTGTGCGCCAGAACGAGCGCGGCCGGTCGCCCGCCGTCCACAGGTCGTCTGGGCACCGCTCGATACACTGCTTCAGCATGTCGAGCGCCGCATGATACTGACCCTTCAACGCCTGCCGAACGTCCATCGAACACCTCCCGGGAAGCAGACTCCGCCGATTATGCCTTACATGCAGCGCTCCAGCAGCTTGGAGCGAGGCGCGGTACACTCGGGTCGGTCTGCTAGCAGCGCACGTGACGAGGTGAGTCTTGATGCAGGTTGCCAAGTTCGAATCCTTATCAATACGAAACCATCCCGAGCTGAACGAACGTTGGGTCCAAGACCGGATTGCCGAAGACCCCAAGATTCTGGGGCTCGGCGACGTGATCCTTCGGGACCGAGAGCGGCCGCAGCCCAGAGCTGGTCGGCTCGATCTCCTGCTGCAAGATGCAGACGGGAACAGACGCTACGAGGTCGAGGTGCAGCTCGGCCCAACCGACTAGAGTCACATCATTCGGGCGATAGAGTACTGGGACATCGAGCGCAAGCGCTATCCCCAGTATGAGCACACGGCAGTAATCGTTGCCGAAGAGGTGACCGGGCGCTTTCTCAACGTGATCAGCCTGTTCAACGGCGCAATCCCTCTTGTCGCCATTCAGATGAAAGCGATGCGCCTCGACCAAAAGGTGGGCCTCGTTTTCACCAAGGTACTCGACTGCCTGCAGCTTGGTTCGGCAGAAGACGATGAGCCGGAACCTGTAGACAGAGCGTACTGGGAGAAGCAGAGAGGGACCAAGAGCTCAGTAGCGATCGTTGACGAACTACTTGAGCTTGCACGGGCTCACGACCCCCAACTGGAGCTCAAGTACAACAAGTTCTACATCGGCCTGGCAAAGCATGGGCGTCCATGCAACTTCGTCATCTTCAGGCCGGCCAGAAGCTTCACCAAACTGGAGCCTCGCATTCCCAGTTCAGAGTCCACTCGCCAGCGTCTCGAGGACGCCGGCCTTGACCTCCTCGAATACGACAGCCGTTGGGGTCGCTATCGTATCCGCCTCAAGCCGGGAGACGTCAAGAAACACCGAGAAATCTTGGCGAGCCTAATAGAGGAAGCATATGACCTAAGCGGCATCGATTAGGTCAGCGTGAGCCGTTGGGCCGTCATCTCCCTGCGTTGGGCTACGCAGCCCCTCCCTTTCGTTCTCACTTTGCCTCGTTCGGTGTCACAATGGGGACGGAACGCCTCCGCGCTGGGGAGTTAGGAGGTGAGACCGATGTCCGAACGAGACGAGAAGCAGCGCGACCGGGATTGCGGCGTGAGCGAACTGAACCGGCGCGAGTTTCTGAAGTGGGCAGGACTCGGGGCTGCGGCGCTCGCAGCCGGCTGCGGCAAGGAACAAGCGAGCCTGCCGAGCACAAAGCCCCCGACTCTCCCCGTCGCCTCCGTGGGAGTGGTGTCCGTCGCCGAGGGTGGCACGCCCGCGAAGTTGGTGGAGCAGGCGCTGAAGCCGCTCGGCGGCATCGAGGCCTTCGTCGAGAAAGGCTCGTTCGTGGTGCTGAAGCCCAACGTCGGCTGGCAGCGCCTCCCCGAGCAGGCCGCAAACACCAATCCCGAAGTCGTGGCCGCCGTCGTGCGGATGTGTAAGCAGGCGGGCGCGTCGCGCGTCTTGGTAGTAGAGCACACCTGCGACCAGCCCTCCGACATCTGTTTCGAGATGAGCGGCATTCAGCAAGCGGTGCACGAAGCGGGAGGCGAGATCGTCGCCGCCAACCGAGAAGCGCAGTACGAGCCGCTGAGCCTGCCGTATGGGAGGGAACTGACAGCTGCCACCGTGGCCAAGGAGGTGCGGCGGGCCGACTGCTTCATCAACATTCCCATTGCGAAAGATCACAGCCAAGCGCGCCTGAGCATCGGTATGAAAAACTTGATGGGGGTGGTATGGGACCGGCAGGAGTGGCACCGCTCGCGCTCGCTGGACCAGTGCATCGCCGACTACCTAACAGGCGTGCGACCCCATCTAACCATCGTGGACGCGGTCCGCATTCTGGTAGGCATGGGGCCGAAGGGCCCGGGACCTACCAAGGACACACGGCAAGTCATTGCTTCGGTGGATGCGGTAGCAGCTGACGCATATGCAGCCACGCTGTTCGGGATGAAGCCCGACGATGTGGAGTACCTCCGGCTGGCAGGAGAGATGGGCCTCGGCGAGACGGACTTAAACAAGATGAAGATCCTGCGGGCTTAGGGGCATCGGGTGACGACCGCGGCAGCGACCACGAGACCGAAGCGCAAGCGGTGGACGATGCGCACCTCGCGGCGCTGGGTGCAGGTCGCCTTCCTACTGCTGTTCCTGTGGCTGATCTCCGTCACGGTGTTCCCCCTGCGCTCGGCCGTTCCCCCCGACCTTTTCTTGAGGGCCGACCCGCTGGTAGCACTCACCGCCATGCTCGCATCTCGCACTTGGCTGCTGGATGCGGCGTTGTACTCCAGCGTGATCGTTGTGGGGACGTTGCTGTTCGGACGCTTCTTCTGCGGGTGGGTGTGCCCGATGGGGACGGCGATAGACCTCTCGGACCGCTACCTGATCCACAAGAAGCGCGAGCAGGGCGAGAGCCGCGCACGCAACCTGAAGTACTACCTGTTAGGTGGCCTCGCGGTTGCCGCCCTGTTCTCGTCACAGCTCACTTACCTCCTCGATCCGATCAGTCTCATCACGCGCACGGTCATCTGGGTTCTCGTCCCCGTCTTCACGCTCGCGGGTCACTGGGTGCAGGGGCAGTCGTGGGTGTACGACGTAGCACCCGGTATCGTGCAGTCCAGGCTTATCACCGAAATATCGCCCCACTTCCGCATGGGACTAGTGGCCGCTGTCTTGTTCGCAGGCATCTTGGCTCTCGGTCTCGTCTCTCGTCGCTATTGGTGTCGCAACCTGTGCCCGCTCGGCGCGCTGTTAGCATTGCTGTCACGTTGGGGGTTGGTGAGGCGCACCGTTTCCGATGACGCATGTACCGGGTGCACGGCCTGCGATCGCTCGTGCAAGATGGGTGCTATCAAGGCCGATCCGAAACACTATCAGGCCACCGAGTGCATCTACTGCTTCAACTGCGTGGAGGTATGCGCGCCTCGCGGCACAGGCTTCCCGATCCGCTTGGGCAAGCAGCAGTGCCATACCGAGCTGGACCTCTCCAGGCGAAGGCTCCTCGGGGCCGCAGCAGGAGGGTTGCTCTTTGCAGCGCTGGCCAAAGGAGATCCCGGTTCGAAGCGGAGCGGAAACACTCAGATCCGGGTCTCCAGCCCCGGCCTGATCCGTCCACCCGGTAGCGCGCCGGAAGACGAGTTCCTCGACCTGTGCACACGCTGCGGGCTATGCATGAAGGCGTGTCCCACCAACGGCCTTCAGCCCGCCATCGCCGAAGCGGGCCTCGAAGGCTTCTGGACCCCCGTGCTCGTTCCGCGTATCGGCTATTGCTCGCAGCACTGCACCCTGTGCGGCCAGACCTGCCCTACCGATGCGATTCGGGCGTTCTCGGCGGCCGAAAAGAAGTATCTGTATATCGGAACCGCGTTCATAGACCGCAGCACCTGCCTGGTGTGGGCGAACGACAAGCACTGCCTGGTTTGCGACGAGGTGTGTTCGTACCGCGCCCTGCACTGGAAGGTCGTGGACGGACGGCGCAGGCCCTTCGTGGACGAGGGAAAGTGCACCGGCTGCGGCGAATGTGAAACCAAGTGTCCCATCCAGCCGGTGGCAGCCATCCGAGTGGCCTCCCTCGGCGATAAGAGGCATCTGCCGCGCGAACGGCAACGGGCGATTTTCGAGGCGGCGGAGCGCGCCGCCAAGTCGCGTCCTCCGTCCGAGGGCGCGCCGACCCCCGAACGACCGTCACCCTACGGAGGGCAATAGCGAAATGGACACGGGACAATCGAGGAGAGACTTTCTGAAAGGAGCGGCAGCCGCCGGGTTGGGTCTGGCCATCGGAAGCAGAGCTGCCGGCGTGCTGCAGAAAGAGGCACAGCCGAAGGCGACCGTGGTGGTAGTGCGCAACCCCGAAGCGCAGGATTCCGAGCATCGCTATCGGGCGGACGTGGTGAAGAAGATGGTGTTCGAAGCGGTGCGCAAGCTGAGCGGAGAGAGCACCGACAAGGCGGCGTGGAGCCGCTACTTCAAGTCTAGCGATGTCGTAGGCGTCAAGCTCAACTGCCTCTTCGGTGTGAATGCGTCCACCCATCCCGAGGTGGCCTATGCTGTTGCGGAGGGGATTCAGCTCGCGGGCGTGAAGCCCGAGAACATCATCCTTTGGGATCGCAGCGACGGTGACCTGGCGAAGTCCGGCTACGAGATCAACCGTGACGGACCGGGGGTTCGCTGCTACGGGACCAACGGCGAGTACGAGGAGAACAACACGCAGCAGGGGTCCTTCAACGGGAAGCTGACGCGCATCCTGACACAGCGCATCACCGCCTTGGCCAACGTGCCCATTCTCAAGGATCATGGGACAGCGGGTGTCACCATTGCATTCAAGAACCACTATGGCACCTGCAACAACCCGGGTGCGCACCACGGTAACAACTGCGATCCCTACCTCGCCGACCTCAACAACGTGCCGGCTATCAAGGACAAGACCAGGCTCATCATGTGTGATGCCATCCGGGCACTCTGCAACGGAGGGCCAGGTCTCAATCCGCAGTACCTGTGGGACCAAAACTGCATCCTGGCTTCCACGGACCCGGTAGCGCTAGACTACGTCGGTTGGAAGATGATCGAGGATCGCCGCAAGGAAGTGGGACTGCCACCTCTCGCCGAAGCGGGGCGCCCGGTCAGGCATCTCGCCACCGCTGAGAAGCTGGGCCTGGGGGTCGCCGACCCCGCACGCATCTCCGTGGTGACAGTAGGATGACCGCACGAACACTGTTAGTACTTCTCTATCTCGCCGCTTCGATTGCGAATGGTCAGGGAGAGAACTCGAAGGCTGCGCGGCTACTACCCGGTGTTTCCGAGCTGACTGGTTGGCAGGAGGTGAAGGGGTCGTATCAGTACGGCGCGGGCGATGGGCTGACCGGAATCTACGACGGCGGCTACATGACGTATGTGAACGCCGGAGTGGTCGAGGCGGCGCAGAGGCTATACCGAAAGGACAAGCTTTACCTGACGATTACCACTCATACCATGCGCACCGCCAACTCCGCCTCGGCGTTCCTGCAACACTGGGAGAAGGTGAACGCCAAGGAAAAGCGCGAGCAAACGCCGGCTCCGGGTAAGGGCTTCGTCGTGACGGTGGGTGGCGCCACCAGTGTGTACTGGGTACGAGGGGGCTACTTCGTAACTATCATGGTTACGGGTTCGGATGCCGCCGCGAAGGCCGAGGCGCTCGCCGCGCTGTCGGTGGTTGCCAAGAAGGTCCCTGCGCCGGCCAGGTAGCTTCGCCGTCACGGTCAGACCGCAGCACGTGGTTCGAGCGCCTTGCGCAGCACCGTGACAGATCCAACCTGTCATCCCTCGGTCGCACGCCGGGGCAGTGGAGTCACCGCGAGACTCACTCGTCGCTCCCTCGGGATGACAGTACCACCGGCTTCCCCGTGTCTGCAACAACCCTCAGGACGTGCCGCCGGTACCGCTCCCTTTCGCCCGGATCGCCGATCGGAAGTAGAACCACGCAGCCACCAGCAGCAGCACGCCGATTCCGATGAAGCTCAGCGCTAGATATCCCTCACCCATCTTCGGTAGGTCGGCGAGAAGCAGCTTCGCCGCTGCCAGCCCGAATAGCGCAAGACCGGACCACCGTGCGGCAGGGCTCATCCGACTCGCGCCATAGATGACGATCGCCATTCCCCACACTGCCCACACAATGCTGAGCATCGCCTGCGCCATCAGCGGGTCCTTGCGCAGCACTATGAAGTAGTCCCACACCTCGAGGCTCGATGCGATGATCCCCAGTGCGCAAGCACTGACACCGAACGCCACGGGCAGCACCTTCTCGTAGAGCACCGCCTGCTGGTACCTCCTGAAGGTCACGGCGAAGAACGCACACATCGAGATGCTTGCCAGAAAGGCCACAAGGCGATCGTTGAACCACGGGTGCCACGTCAGCGAGCTGTCAACTACCAGCACGCGCAACACGGTGAGCGTCGCGATGGACAGCGCGGCCAGGCGAATGCGCGCGCGCTCCTCTCGCAGGCCGGACCACAGGAGCGCACACGCCTCGGCCGCCCACAGCACGGCTGGCACGGCTCCCGAGAACTGGATCGGGATTGCCGCAGTGAACAGCGCGAGTGACAGCCCTTTCGCCAATAGGCTCAGCCCTTCGGACTCGCCGCTCGACTCGCGAAGCAGCCAAGACACGAAATAGAGCAGCAGGGCCAGGCAGAACGTGAACGCACCCAGCCACACACGCCACTCGTCCTTCGCGAACACCAACAACCAGCACCCGGCGTAATAGGCCGCGGTAGCGACGAAGAACACGGTGACCTCGACGTCGCGCGTGCCCTCGGCCTTCCGAACCACGGGGATGCTGGCCGCGGCGACGAACTCGAAGAAGTAGAACGTGAGGTAGGCAAGCATGGTTGCATCGAGGGGGGTGACCTCGTGCGTGAACCTGGGAAGAAGGTGGCCCGCGAGACACACGCAAGCCGCGAACAATGCACCCAGCGTGAAGCCCGGCCAGCGCTGGCGCAGCGACACACCTAACACGCCCGCGTTGAGGACCAGCAGATAGGTGAGAAAGACGATCTCCTGTCCCTCCGCCAGTCCTATCAGCAAGGTAGTGGTGTAGCCACCCACGCTCGCGAGCACCGCGGTCAGCACTGCATTGCGCCACACCGCCAGGGCCATCGCCACGGCCGTCACCGCGGAGGTGGCGGTGATCCCTTGGACGTCACTTAGAGCCTCGTAGCGCAGCCATCCGACGTACAGCGCTACGTACACGAGCGCAAGGCCGCCACCGTGCAGCAGGTGCCCGAAGCGGGCATACGGTCCGCGCGCCATCTCGCCCACCGCCATCAGCGCCAGCCCGCAACCCACTCCCGACAAGACCGCGGCGATGGGGCTCAGCACCCCAGAGAGCACCGCCCAGTGAAGGAAGTAGGCGAGACCGACGAAGAGTGCCGCAATCGCGATATATCCGAGCACCAGTGCGGTGGTCTCGGTGTCATCGGGCTTCTGCTCCGGTCTGGGCGCAGACTCTGCCGAGGGGTGGGGTGGCGCTAAGCGGACCGGCGGTGGGGCTGGAGTCGAGGCGGGGATCGGCTCGCGCTCGACCTCCCTCTCTCTCTCGCGATGAACCAGCGGGTTAGACCCCAGTGTGCGCTCGAGCCGCTGGAGTCGGATGTCAATCTGCTCCAGGAGCCTAAGGATCCGGTCTTCCTTCTCTTCGGACACCGCGCCCTCCCGGCCCAGTATACGCGACTACCCGCAGCTCTGGCATGTGCAGCCTACCGAGCGCACCAATGGCGAAGGCCGCTCGGCCATCCGCCGAGCGGCCCCTCCTACATGCGAGCCTCCGGGAAATTCGCCAGCTACATTCCGCGACAGCCGCCACAACCGCCGCCCGCGGTACCCTCGCCCTCTTCCGTCGAGAACGAGCTACCGCAACCGCATGCCGCCGCCGCGTTGGGGTTGTCGATCTTGAACCCACCGCCAAGAACGTCTTCCACGTAATCGACCTCGGAGCCGGCCATGTAGCTCAGGCTAAGCGAGTCGATCAGCACCCTCACGCCGTGGCTGTCGAACGTCTGATCGTTCTCTTCGGGCTGGCCGTCGTCGATTGCCATCCCGTACTGCAGGCCCGAACAGCCGCCTCCTGCGACCCACACTCGCAAATACGCTTCCTGCTTGTTCTGCTCGTTCAGCAGGTTCTTGATCTCCGTCGCCGCGCGCTCCGTCAAGGTTATGGACATGTCACACTCCTCCAGAATCCGCCGATACCTTACCATATACTACGGATTTTAGCTACCCTAAGAAATCAGGAGGCCCATTCGACCCAGCAATGCCGGCAAAGAGAACGGCCCCGGAAGACGTCTCGGGTTCCGGGGCCGTAAGCGGGGCGGGACGAGTTCAGCTCTTCGTGGTGATCGGCTTCACCCAGTAACCACACGAAGGACAGTACTTCCAGTTCTCCTTCAGCTCATGCTTGCAGTTGGGGCACTTCATCTGGGCTGCCGGCTGGGGCGCAGGCCCCACGTTTCCTTTGCCCGCCGTTTCGATAACGGCCGAAGGCTTTTCGGCCACCGGTGTATTCGTCGTCGCCTTGCCGATCCGAATCGAGCCGTCCAGCATCGGCTCCCACGAGAGCTGAGCGGCCTTCGTCAGAGTGTCCAACGCGTATCGCAGCGTAACGTTGGAGAAGGAGATGTTGACGAGGTAGTTGGGCACGGTGGGCTCCACGCGGATCTGGATGCCTGCGAGCTTCCCGAGCGATGCGAAGGCGTTGTTGAGGGCGACCTTCTGTTCTTTCAGGGTAACGGTGCGACCGAGAATGGCCGTCCAGTCGAAGTCCGAGCCTGGGCGCCCGCTCGACGCGACCACTACCGGCTGAGGGCCGATGTAATACACGCCGTCACGTATCTCGTAGCTGAGCTTCGCCTGCGTGAGCAGCAGGTCGAATGCCACGTCGAACTCGACATCGTAGACGGACATGTAGAGCTGGTGGCGTACCGAGCTGTCCAGGATGTAGTTCTTGTGCGCCTGGGTGAAGAGGCTGTGAATAGCATCGCGCACGTCGCGGCCGGAGGACTCGATGCTGTACTTGGGCGTGGAATCAGAAGTCGTTGCCCCATTCTGCGCGGCTGCAGTCATGACGAGGAAGGTGGCAATCGCGAGCGCTACCCATCTCATGTTGCGTTCTACTCCTTAATGCGAGAGGCTCGACCCGGCGCGTCGAACCACCGAGCCGGACGAGTCCAGGATCTCCACTTCGGACCGGGGTTGCGGCTTGCTCGGCTGAGGCTGTGGCGTGGGGCGCCGGACTGCGGGCTGAGCCGCCCTCCGCTGTTGCTTCGGCCGAGGCTCGACTACCGACCTCGGCGGCTCCGGTTTGGACGCAGCGGCTCTTACAGCTTTCTCGGGCGGCGTTGTCGTGTCGGCCACGCGTTCCCCGCTCGCAGGCGGGTTCGTCTGCCTGTGTGGCTCCGGCTCGCTCGCCGGTGGCTTCGCTTGTCCGACACCCATGGTGGTAGCCTTCGGGCCCAAGAGGCTGTCTGCGGGGTTCGCCAACCGCCACAAGTAGGCGGAAACGAACAGCGCAGCGATCAGCACCACGGACATTGCCACGCCGAGGGGCCGATTGATCCGAGGAGCCAAACCCAGGGCTGCAAGAGCTTCTTGGAGGTCCTCCTCCGAGGCGTTGCGAGCCAGCAACTCGTTTAGGAGCGTCCGTTTCTCTGCAACGGCCTGTTTGCACACATCGCACTCGGCGACGTGTCGCTCGAACTGCTCGACTCGAGCCTCTGGGTCCAGGTCCCTGGTGAGATAACGGGTGATCCAACCCTGATACTTCCGGCACTGCAGCCTTTTCAGCATTAGCTTTGACAAACCGCTCTAGGTTTCGCGGCGATGCCCATGCGCGTGCCGCGTAGTGTGATTCTCGGCACAAATGCCGTAGGTCCTCAGCAGGGATGAGCAGACTGCGGGCGAACGGAATGAACAAAGCAACGCGCAGGTGTCCGGACTATGCTCCTCTCTCTCGCTCTCTCGGTGGCCGCGATGACGGTGACCACGACCGTGCGCGGTGACGCGGTCACGTACTATGTCTCGCCCAAAGGCAACGACGCATGGACCGGGAAGCTCCCCGAGCCGAATCGTGACCGCACGGACGGCCCCTTCGCGCGGCTCGAGCGCGCCCGGGATGCCATCCGTGCGATGCGACGCAGAGAGGGAGGGCTGAAGCAGCCGGTGCACGTCCAGCTGCGCGCAGGCACGTACTACTTGACACGCACATTCGAACTCGGTCCCTCGGACTCGGGCACCGCTGCCTGCCCGATCCGCTACGAAGCGTATCCGGGAGAGCGGCCCGTACTGAGTGGTGGCGTGCGGCTGAGCGGGATGCGTTCGGCCGTGGTCAACGGCAGGCCGGCCTGGACCGTCGAGGTGCCTACGGAGGCGATGCAGCCTTCACCGTTTCGCCAGCTCTTCGTCAACGGCGAGCGACGATTCCGATCCCGCCTGCCCAAGGAAGGGTACTACCGAATCGTATCCCTCCCCGATCGGACGGAGGGCCAGCCCTGGAACGAAGGTCAGGATCGGTTCATTTTCGCTGTCGGTGACATCCAGCCATGGAGCCACCTCACCGACGTGGAGGTAGTAGCTCTGCACTTCTGGATCGAGTCGCGCATGCGCATCGCCAGCGTGGACGAGGGGCAGAAACTAGTCACCCTCGACCGCAAGAGTACCTTTCGCCTGTCGGACGACTTCGCCGCTGACCGAGGAGCACGGTACTACCTCGAGAACGTGTACGAGGCTCTGACAGAGCCGGGCACTTGGCATCTAGCAAGCCGCGACGGCGTCTTGACGTACCTACCACTGCCAGGCGAATCCCCAAAGAGCACTTCTATGGTAGCACCGCGGCTGACTACTCTCATTAGGTTGAGAGCTGACACTGAAGAGCGGCGTCCCGTGGAGCACGTGTCCTTTCGCGGATTGACGTTCCGACACACGGGGTACGCTTATCCGGACGGAGATGCAGGCTCGGTGCAAGCGGCATACGAAGTGCCCGGGGCGATCCTTTTCGAGGGTGCTCGCGCTTGTGCGGTAGTGCACTGCGAGATGTCGCAGCTAGGAACCTATGCCATCGAAGTAGGGCCAGGGTGTGAGGACGTGCGCATACAGGGATGCCACATGACGGACATGGGTGCCGGCGGCGTCAAGATCCAGCACGGCAGCACGCGCACTACCATATCCGACTGTGACATAGGAGACGGCGGCAAGCTGTTTCACAGCGCAGTGGGAGTGTGGATCGGAAACAGTGGCCACAACGACGTGGTGCACAATCACATTCACGACCTGGACTATACGGGAGTGTCAGTCGGCTGGGTGTGGGGTTATGGCGAAAGCAAAGCAGTGCACAACCGCGTGGAGAAGAACCACATACACCACGTCGGGCGCGGGGTGCTGAGCGACCTGGCAGGCGTCTATACGCTCGGCGTCTCGCCAGGCACGAAAGTGGTAGGCAATCTCGTACACGACTGCATCTCTTATAGCTACGGCGGATGGGGGCTGTACACCGATGAAGGGAGCTCCCAAATCCTTTTGGAGAACAATCTCGTATACCGCACTAAGACGGGTGGGTTCCACCAGCACTATGGCCGCGAGAACCTGGTACGTAACAACATCTTCGCCTTCTCACGGGAGTGGCAGCTTCAGCGCAGCCGAATGGAAGGGCATGTTTCGTTTCGCTTCTTGCGCAATATCGTGTACTACGAGCAGGGCGACCTGCTCGGGGGAAACTGGGCAGACGACCAATTCGAGATGGAAGATAACCTCTACTACGACCGCTCGGGACGAGAGGTGAGATTCGGACAGGTCGGATGGAACGAATGGCAGGCGCGAGGGCATGACCTCAGAAGCAAGATCGCCGACCCCCTGTTCGTGAATCCGGATCGCGGGGACTTCCGCCTCGAGGACGGGTCACCCGCGCTGACACTGGGGTTCCGCCCACTCGACCTAGCCGACGTTGGTCCGCGCATCACGCCCGGGCCGGAAGGGGTGAACAAGTGACCAGCAAAGAACGATTCAAACGCATGTTCGAGCACAAGGAGGCAGACCGGGTTCCTATCATAGATAGTCCCTGGGCTGCTACGATCGAGCGGTGGCATTCGGAGGGAATGCCCGAAGACGTGGATTACGTAGATTTCTTCGATCTGGACCGCACCGCACACATCGGTGTGGACATCAGTCCCCGTTACGAGCAGAGAGTGATCGAAGAGACGGACGAGTACGTCATACGCACCTCCTCGTACGGGGTCACGATGAAAGACTGGAAGCACGCTGCATCGGTGCCCGAGTTCCTGGACTTCACCATCCGAGACCCAGAAACGTGGCAGGAAGCGAAGCGCCGCATGACCACCGATCCCGACCGAGTCGACTGGGCCTACCTGGCAGAGAACTACCCGAAGTGGCAGGCAGAGGGTAGGTGGATCGTCGCAGGACTGTGGTTCGGCTTCGACGTGACGCACTCCTGGACGGTAGGTACCGAGCGCGTTCTGCTAGCACTGGTTGACCAGCCAGAGTGGTTGTACGACATGTTCAACACATTCCTCGATGTCAACCTCGCGCTCCTAGAACAAGTGTGGGATGCGGGATATCGCTTCGATGCGGTGATGTGGCCGGACGACGTGGGCTACAAGGGTCACACCTTCTTCTCGTTACGAACATACAGAGAGCTACTGAAGCCGGTGCAGAAGCGCGCCTGCGACTGGGCGCATGAGCGTGGTGTGCACACACACCTACACTCGTGCGGCTACGTAGAGCCATTCCTTCCCGACTTCCTGGAAATCGGCATCGAGGCTCTGAACCCGCTCGAGGTGAAGGCAGGTATGGATCCGATTCGCATCAAACAGCTCTATGGCGATCGATTGGTGCTACACGGCGGCATCAACGCTGTGTTGTGGGATGATCGAGACGCGATTCAAGCCGAGATGGAACGCGTCATCCCGGTGGTAAAGGAGAACGGCGGCTACATCTTCTCCTCGGATCACTCGGTACCGTCGAGTGTTAGTCTAGAGAACTTCCGAGCCATCACCTCGCTGGCCAAGAAGCTCGGCAGCTACTCCTGATGGCCTGTCCTCCACTTCCCGAGACCCACTGCTAGCCCTCACGACATGCAGAGGGTCGGTTGCTGGGAGGGAGGCACCCCTTGCGGGGCGTCCCGACGTCCCAATCCGTCATGCTGAGCTTGTCGAAGCATGACGGCACTTGCCGCGATCGCAGTATCCGAGGTCGGTAGCGGGCGGTGTTCGGGGTCATGCTTCGACAGGCTCAGCATGACGTTCGTGTCGGCATCTTGCCGTGCTCACCATGACGTCAGTGTCACCATCACGCCCGTGCCACCATGACGACAGGGTCAGCATGACGGCAGGGCTCAGCGTGACGGCAGCCGCCGGGGGTGATGGTTCGCGGTTCATGGCGTTCTCCGATTCGGCGCAACGGTGGGATTCGACGTGCCCTGGCCACGACCCGTTGAGAGGGATAGGCTGCCACGCGTGGAGAGGGAAAGGGTAGGTCACAGCAGAGGCCCAGTGCCGTCATGCTGAGCTTGTCGAAGCATGACGGCACTTGCCGCGATCGCAGTATCCGAGGTCGGTAGCGGGCGGTGTTCGGGGTCATGCTTCGACAGGCTCAGCATGACGTTCGTGCGAGCATGTCGCCGTGCTCACCATGACGTCAGTGTCACCATCACGCCCGTGCCACCATGACGACAGGGTCAGCATGACAGTAGGGCTCAGCGTGACGTCGCCAGTGACCCCATCCTCTTGCAGGGGGTCGGTAGCTGGGAAGGAGACACCCCTCCCGCGGCCTCCCAACGTCCCGAACCGTCATGCTGAGCTTGTCGAAGCATGACGGCACTTGCCGCGATGGCAGTATCCGAGGTCTGTAGCGGGCGGTGTGCGGGGTCATGCTTCGACAAGCTCAGCATGACGTTCGTGTCGGCATCTTGCCGTGCTCACCATGACGTCAGTGTCACCATCACGTCCGCGCCACCATGACGACAGTGTCAGCATCACGTCCGTGCCACCATGACGACAGGGTCAGCATGACAGTAGGGCTCAGCGTGACGTCGCCAGTGACCCCATCCTCTTGCAGAGGGTCGGTAGCTGGAAAGGAGACACCCCTCCCGCGGCCTCCCAACGTCCCGAACCGTCATGCTGAGCCTGTCGAAGCATGACGGCACTTGCCGCGATGGCAGTATCCGCAGTCCGTAGCGGGCGGTGTGCGGGGTCATGCTTCGACAGGCTCAGCATGACGTTCGTGTCAGCATCTTGCCGTGCTCACCATGACGTCAGTGTCACCATCACGTCCGTGCCACCATGACGTCAGTGTCATCATCACGCCCGTGCCACCATGACGACAGGGTCAGCATGACGTCTGGCTCACCGCGACGACAAGCTCAGCACGTCAGTCGCACCATGACGTCGGGCTCAGCATGTCGTCGCCAGTGACCCCATCCTCTTGCAGGGGGTCGGCAGCTGGGAAGGAGACACCCCTCCCGCGGCCTCCCAACGTCCCGAACCGTCATGCTGAGCTTGTCGAAGCATGACGGCACTTGCCGCGATGGCAGTATCCGAGGTCGGTAGCGGGCGGTGTTCGGGGTCATGCTTCGACAGGCTCAGCATGACGTTCGTGCGAGCATGTCGCCATGCTCAGCATCACGTCAGTGCCACCATGACGACAGGTTCAGCATGACGTCGGACTCAACATGTGGTCGCCAGCGACCCATCCTCTTGCAGGGGTGAGGGCCGGTGCAGCAGCGAACGTGCCTGTCTGGGATTGCGCGAGCCTGCGCGTGCGTTGTGTCAGGTATCAGCATCGCGCCATCCATGAGTGGAAGGAGCGAAAGGAGGTGGATGGGGGTGAAGGCGCGAGCAGGCTCGCGCACTCCCAAACGGCATACAGCGCGAGCAGGCTCGCGCACTCCCAAGCGCCTTCCACAGGGCTACGACCGCTCACGGATCCCCCTCCAGCCCGAAAGCGAGGAGCACGATGTTGAGGTCAGCTAGGCCCACCTGACCCGTCTCGTCTAGGTCGGCCGGCCCGACTCCACCGAAGGCTGTTAGCACCGCATTCAGGTCCAGTAGGTCGACACGGTTGTCCCCCACCGCATCGCCGTTTACCAAATCGAAGGCCACGCCAGACCGATCGCCATCCGTGGTATCGACTGGGATGCTGCGTCGCAGCCAGTGCGAGGGCTTCGACGACACCACGAGCGGTCCGCGCGGCACTTCGAGCAAGTAGGTGGTATTCTCCCAAAGCGGTACTGCCACCTCGGAATACGGGTACGACCAGCCGGCATAGCCGACACGGAACGACACTTCGGATGGACCGGTGCTCCCCGGCGGCAGGCCGAAATCCACCAGGCCGCTGATAGTCGCCCTGCCTGTCAGCACTCGCGCGAACACGTCGCTGACACCGTTCGTATCGCCGAGCGCCAGATTCGAGGCGGTACTCTGAAAGGCCACGACCGTACCATCGGCCGAGCATGAAGGTCCGAGTGAAGGTCCGTTCGCCTCTTCGTCCGTACTGGATACACTAACACGAAGCGTCTGCTCGGACAGGCGGTCTCGCAGGAACACGTCGGTCTGGGCGTTCGTATCACCAGGCACAGCGTCCGACGCGTTGGACCAGAAGGCGACGATCCGCCCATCCGCACTCACATGCGGCACCGCAGACGGCCCATTCAACTGTGTGCCCGAATCGGAAACACTAACACGCTCGGTTCCCCCACTCGCTGCATCCCACACGAAAATGTCCGAGCTTCCGTTGGTGTCATCGGATATGAGGTCACTGGCATCGCTTTCGAAAACAACGACACGTCCAGCCAAGCTAACTGCCACATTCCGCGTCCACGCGTTGCCCGCTCCCACGCGCAGCGTGACCCCCGTCATGCGGTCGCGCAGGAACGCGTCGGAGTAGCCGTTCGTGTCTCCCGGCACGAGGTTGCTGGCATAGCTGATCATAGCCACGTACCGCCCGTCGGGGCTGATTGCGCCGATGGTGGTTTGACCGTTCGCCTGCGCGCCCTCCGAGGAGACGGAAACGCGGTCGGTCACACCCGTCAGCCTGTCATGGACGAAGATATCCTTGACCCCGTTCGTATCGGCTGATACTAGGTTACTCGCGAGCGACATGAAACACACGTACCGACCGTCGTGCGAGAGGGACGAGCCCATCGAGAAGCCGTTGCCCTGCGCTCCGGCACTCGAAACGCTGATTCGCTCCGTCATGCCGGTGGAGCAGTCATGTACGAAGACATCCCATGTCCCGTTCGTGTCGTTAGGCACGAGGTTCGAGGCCCGACTAGTGAATGCCACGTAGCGGCCGTTGCCGCTGATCGCGGGCTCGCCACTCTCGTCGTTTGCCTCTGCTCCCAGCGACGAGACGTTGACCCGGGCGGTCAGATTGCTAGCGCGGACGCGCACGAAGACGTCGCGGATGCCGTTGGTGTCGCCAGGCACCAGGTCGCTCGCCAGGCTGAGAAAGGCGATGAGACGCCCGTCCGCGCTGACGGAAGGTGAGAATGAAGCGCCGCCGCCCTGCTGGCCGGCTGCAGACACGGACACTCGCTCCGTGGTCGCACCGTGCGCAACAGCGGCAAACAGCAAAAACCACCCCCAACTGCCCCGCATCCCCATATGATACAGCAAGTTTGGCCGCGTGTGGCCTCCAGATGGAGCATAGCGATCGCTTCGGCTCGGCACCGGCACCCTGGGTGCAGGGCGACACGGATTGCCAAGCCGAAGCAATCACTTGGATCGATGGCAACCGGGCCCAGCCTCAGCCCCCGACCTGCGACAGGCGCACCGGCCCGGCGGCTCGAACGTCCTCGGCGCAGTCCTCCGCGAAAAGCTTGAAGTTCTCGATGAACCGCGCAGCTAGGGCGTCGTACTTCTTCCAGTACTCGTCTTTGTTGCCCCAGCTATTGGAGGGGTCCAGCACGTCCTCCGGCACTTCCGGGGCGCTCAGCGGCACCTCGAAGCCGAACAGACGATCCCGCCGATACTCGACGTTCAGCAGGCTGCCCTGCAGCGCGGCGTTCAGCAGGTTTCGTGTGTGTCGAATGCTGATGCGGCGGCCTACGCCAAACGGACCACCAACCCATCCCGTGTTCACTAACCACACGTTCACACCGAACTTCTCGATTTTGCGTCGCAGCAGCTCGGCGTATTCCGATGGTCGGCGCACCATGAACGGCGCGCCGAAACAGGTGCTGAAGGTGATCTCCGGCTCGATGCCGAGACCGATCTCCGTACCGGCTATCTTCGACGTGTAACCACTAACGAAGTGGTACATCGCTTGCGAGGTGCTCAGTCGGGCGATAGGTGGCATGACACCGGAGGCGTCACATGTTAGGAAGATGATGTTCTTCGGGTGGGTGCGCGTCATCTTCTCTGGCAGCGCGTTTTCGATATATTCCAGCGGATACGACGCGCGCGTGTTCTCCGTAATGGCGTCATCGTCCAGGTCCAGCCGCCTACTCACCGGGTCGTATACTACGTTCTCCAGGATGGTCCCGAACCGGCGCGTACATGCATAGATCTGCGGCTCGTGCTCCGCCGAGAGACGTATCACCTTCGCGTAGCATCCGGCCTCGAAATTGAACACCCCTTCGTCGCTCCACCCATGCTCGTCGTCCCCTATGAGACGTCGCTTCGGGTCGGCGGAGAGGGTCGTCTTTCCTGTACCACTCAGCCCGAAGAACAGCGCAACGTCGCCTTCTGGTCCCACGTTGGCGGAGCAGTGCATAGGCATAACCCCGCTATCGGGTAGTAGGAAGTTCAAAACGGTGAAGATCGTCTTCTTGATTTCGCCACCGTAAGCACTGCCGCAGATGAGTGCTAGCCGCTGAGAGAAGTCTATGATGATTGCAGTCTCGCTCCTCGTCCCGTCTAGCCGTGGATCCGTCTTGAACGAGGGTAGAGCCAGCACCGTGAACTCCGGTGCGTGCTTCTTCAGCTCGTCCCGATTCTCCGTGGTGATGAACATGTTACGCGCGAACAGGCTATGCCATGCCTTGGTAGTGATGATCCGAATGGGCATGCGGTATTCCGGATCCGCGCCTGCATAGCAGTCCTGAACGAACACTTCTTCGCCCTGCAGGTATGCCTGCACGCGTGCGAGGAGCGAGTTGAACTTCTCCTGGCTGAACGGGCGGTTGTATTCGCCCCACCACACCTTCTCCGTGGTCGAGTATTCCTGAACCACGAACTTGTCCGCGGCGGCCCTGGCGGTGTGCTTGCCAGTATTCACGATCATCGGTCCCATGTATGCCAGTCTGCACTCGCCGCGAAAGATAGCTTCCTCGTAGAGTGCTGGTGTCGGCAGGTTCCAGAAGACGCGGTCGAGGTCTACCAATCCTATGTTCGCCAACTTATAGTCGGCAGCCAGTTCGCCGGCCTGCTTCGTCGCGGGGGTGTCGAACTCCAGATACTTTTTCATGCCCAGTCCCTCACCAACTTCCGGTCGCCGATATACAGCTCGTTCGGCGAGTTCGGATCGAGCGCCCACTTCATTCGCTCGATGCCCTCACGAATCTCTTTGATGGTGCCGCAATAGCTGAGTCGCAGGTATCCGTCCATACCGAACTCCGACCCTGGCACCGTAACGACTTGCACCTTGTTCAGCAGCGTCTCCGCTAGGCGCGTGGAGTTCTTGTCGTACACGCTGAAGTCGGCGAAGCAGTAGAAGGTACCATCCGGCTTCGTTACCTTCACTCCCTCGAAGGACTTCAGCCGGTCCACCATCACGTTGCGGTTGTTCTCCAGCGTCATGCGCAGACTTTCCACGCTGGTCTGCACACCGTTCAATGCGGCTGCGGCAGCTAGCTGCAGTACTACCGACGGGCCGGAGGTCTGATGGCCCTGGATGTTCGCCATCACCTCCACTAACCGCTTGTTAGCGATGGCCCATCCGATGCGGAAGCCCGTCATTGCATACATCTTCGATACGCCGTTCACTACTACCAACTTGGAGTTCTCGCCGAGATCCTTCGCGAACTCGTAGCAGTTGATCGGCTTCCTTCCATCGAAGATCAGGCGATGGTATATGTCGTCCATGATCAGGTACAGTCCCCGATCTTCGCAGAACTGCACTATCTCCGCGATGAACTCCTTCGGGTACATAGCGCCGGTCGGGTTGTTCGGGCTATTGATGATCACTGCTTTCGTGTACGGCCCCACCTTCGCCTCGATGTCCTTGAGTCGTGGGTAGAAGGATCCGTCTTCGGCGTAGACCGGCACCGGAATGCCACCACACAGCTTGACCATCTCGGGATAGCTGACCCAATAGGGTGCGGGGAAGATCACTTCGTACTGTGGGTCCAGAATCGCTTGCAGGCACACCATGATCGCCTGCTTCGCACCGCTCGAGGCGATCACGTTCTCTGGCTCCACGTGCCTGCCGTAGAACTCCTCGGTGTAACGGATGATCGCCTTCTTCAGCGCCGGAACGCCGTCTGGCGGCGTGTAGCGCACCTCGCCCGTGGTAACGAGCCCCGTCGCGCCGAGGATCGCGTCAATGGGCGACTTGCTCTTCGGTTCGCCACCACCGAGGTGGATGACCGGATCGCCCTTTTCGCGCATGAGGGCGGCGATCACATTGAGTCGAAGCGTAGGTGATGCCGAGATGGACTTCCCGATTTGGCTGATGCTCATGTCGCATGTTCTGCCCTGCGCGGCTGCCACGCTCACTCGACAACTATCCAATGCCGTGGCATCCGCGCCCGGACTGACTTGCGACGCCGTTGTCGGAAGTGGCCTGGCTGCGCTCGACCCTACGGCCACCGGCCGAAAGGGGGGGCCTCCTTGGTCCGGTATTATTCCTCAAAACGAGGGCCTGCCGATAGCCCGTGGAGACCTTATCTGAGCAAGTTGTCACGAATCCGCTCGAACCAAGTCGCCTTGTGTGCCGCGCGATCCGAGGGCGGATGGCGGGACGGGAGCTCGTCATGCTGAGCCCGTCGAAGCATCGAGTCGCCTGCGGCACACTCTCGCCCTCCCGAGGCACGATCGCCTCTCACGACTGCATGCTTCGACGGGCTCGGCATGACGGTTCGGGAGGTGGCCCGCCGTGCGCCTGAAGCTGATCGCCTGCGAAGTGCTGCGGCGAGAGTTCGAGCATCTGATCGCCCGCTCGGTCAACGAAGTGGAGCCACTCTTCCTGGAGAAGGGGCTTCACGACCTCGGCTCGCAGCCCATGCGAGAACGGTTGCAGGCGGCGATTGACGCCGTCGGCCCGGGCTTCGACGCCATCGCCCTCGGCTACGGCCTGTGCAACAACGGCACCGCCGCGCTGGTCGCACGGGACGCGCCCGTCGTCATACCCCGCGCGCACGACTGCATCACGTTGCTGATGGGCTCGCGCGAGCGATTCGACCGTTACTTCACCGAGAACCCCGGCACCTACTTCCTGAGCACCGGCTGGATCGAGCACGAAGGTGTGAGCGAAGATCTGCGCCCACAGACTATCCCAGCACGCCTGGGGATGGAGTACTCGCTGGAACAGCTAATCGAGAAGTACGGCGAAGACGAGGGGCGCTACGTGTGGGAGACGCTCTCGCCGACCCGCAACTACCGGCAGATCACCTTCATCGAGACGGGCATCGAGCCGGATGGCAGCTATGAGGCTGCGGCGCGCGACCGAGCGGCAAACCATGGTTGGTCGTTCGAGAAGGTCCGCGGAGACCTATCACTCTTCCAGCGCCTCCTCGACGGCCCTTGGGACGACGCCGACTTCCTCACCGTGCCGCCCGGCCACGCTATCGAGCCGGACTACGGTGGGAGGATCGTTCGCCTTTCCTCTATCGAAACACGCTGTACGTGATCACCAGCAGCACCACGCAAACCCAAGCCCAGATCGGCCAGCGCTTCAGCAGCGGGTAGGTCGAGAGAGGCTCTTCGCGAAACTCTGCCAGCGGCTCCTCCGCGAGCCCAGGCTTCGGCGTCAGCAGCGAAAACACCCACCACGCCACCAGCGCGGCCAACGCCGCCCACGCCACCTGATAGAACGGGTTGACGGGTACCCACGGGGCCTTGCACAGCTGGTTGTACACCTCGATGCCCGCCATGCATCCCACGCCACCCACGTACGCCGCCAGGGCGCCCCACAAGTTGGCCCGCTTCCAAAAGATGCCACCCAGGAACAACACCACCGCTGGCGCCGCCGCATACGAATAGCCCTGCTGCAGGAACACGTACACGGACGCAACGTGCAACTGGTGCGCGATGAGCAGCGCGCCCGCAATCAGAATGAAACCCACGACCTTTCCTAGCCGGATCGCATGAGCGTCGGTCAGCTTCGGGTTGATCAGTCGCAGGTGGATGTCCTGCACGTACAGCGTGCTCGCGGAGTTGAGCGCGCCCTCCACGTGCGACATCATCGCCGCGACGAACGCCGCAATCACCAGTCCCTTGAACCCCACCGGCACCATGTGCTGAATCAGCGTGGGATACGCCAGGTCCGGTGACTCCAACCCGGGGTATAGCACCGCCGCGCACATGCCCGGTAGCACCAACATGGGAGGCAGCGTGAACTTCAGGATGCCGCCACCCAGCGCACCCAAGCGCCCCTCGTTCACTGTCTTCGCCCCCAGCACGCGCTGCAGTATCATCTGGTTGGTGCCCCAATACCACAGGCCGAGCACGGGCAGACCAGTGAGCAGCGTGGGCCAAGGTAGGGCCGAGTTGCCACCCTGGATGGCCGAGAAGTAGGTCGGCGGGAGCTTCGCGTTGAGCTCTGCCCATCCTCCCACCGCGTGCAGACTGGCGAACCCGAGATATAGGCCTCCGACCAGGATGAAGCCAGCCTGCATGAAGTCCGCATACACCACGGCGCGCAGACCGCCGGCGATGGTGTAGGCACCGGTTAGCAATCCCAACACTACGAAGATGGCAATCGGATGCAGGTTGGTCACCTCGCCGAGCAGTAGCGAGCCCACATATAGCACCGCCGGAATCTCCACCAGCGCGTAGATGAAGATGCAGATGATGCTATACACGGTGCGCGCGGACTTGCCATATCTCCTGTCCAGGTACTCGGGCAGTGTGACAATGCGGTTGTGCAGGTAGATGGGTAGCAGCCACACCACCAGCACCAGGATACATACCACCGCGATCCACTGGAAGTTGGCGAAAACGATTCCGTGCGCATACCCCGTGCCCGCCGCGCCGATGAACGCCGTCGAGGACATGTCCGTGGCGAACAGCGAGGTCATGACGAGCAGCCACGGGATGGAGCGTCCGGCCAGGAAGTACTCCTCGGAGGTCTTTTGCTTCCTCAGGATTACGTGCGCTGCGATGCCGAACAGCAGAACGAAGTACAGGACGATGACGATAATGTCGGCTGCGGCCATCCTTTGCCTCCTGCGCCCGCGCTCGGGCCCCGTCTAGCCTTCGCCACCGGCCTGCCCTACCCTGCCTCAACCCTCCGCGCCAGGGGGCGGGCCGACGCGTCGCGCCGGTGTCGTTTCCCACGCAGCGCACGCAGAGATCGGCGAAGAGCGCAAGGAGGCCGTCCAATCGCACTCGCTAATTGGCTGCCACCAGGTGGCTCTCTGCGCTCTCGGCGCCCCCTCTGCGAGCTTCGCGTGACAATCGATCGCCCCACCAGAAGCGACGAAGGCAGGAATGCCGGCGCGGGGCGTGAATGCCCTTCATGCTATGACCTACCTTCTGCTTGTCGCGCTGGCGCTCGGCGCTCACGCCGCCACCTGCCAAGGCCAATCGGTGGACATGCCCAAGCTCACCCGCGTGGAAAAGGCTCTGGGCTTCGAGCTGATTTTCGACGGCAAGACGCTGAACGGCTGGACGGGGTATCGCATGGACCATCCACCCAGAAACTGGACCGCCAAGGATGGCGTGCTGACTTGCAGCCCGGGCTCCGAGGGCGGGGACCTTCGCACCACCGAAATGTACGGCGACTTCGAACTGGCCCTGGACTACAAGATCTCGCCGCAGGGAAACAGCGGCATCATGTACCGCTCGACCGAGGACCACGAGGCCTCGTGGCAGACCGGGCCGGAGTTTCAGCTACTCGACGATCAGGGGTACGGCGCGCCGTCGGACGGCGTGAACTCCTCCGGCGCGGCATACGACTTCTATGGCCCGAAGGGCAAGGTGCTGCGGCCGGCAGGGGAGTGGAACGAGGTGCGAATCGTAGCCTGCGGCAACCACATCGAGCACTGGATGAATGGGGTGAAGATCGTAGAGTACGAGATCGGCAGCCCCGAGTGGACCGCGATCTACCAGCGAACGAAGTTCGCCGAGTTCGCCGACTTCGGGCGGCACTCGAAGGGCTACATCGTGCTTCAGGACCACGGGCACGAAGTCTCCTTCCGCAACATCCGCATTCGGAAACTATAGGGATTTGGGAGTGCGCGAGCCTGCTCGCGCTTTGGCCCGCGCACTCTCGCCGGCCTAGACGACTTCTCTTCTATCCCTTAGCTCTGCAAGCAGGTGGGTGAGAGCGTGCAGCCGTCCGAGACCGTCATGCTGAGCCTGTCGAAGCATGCAGCCACATCCTTCCGCGGACATCCAAGGACCGTCATGCTGAGCCTGTCGAAGCATGCAGCCACATCCTTCCGCGGACCTCCAAGAAACGTCATGCTGAGCCTGTCGAAGCATGCAGCCACATCCTTCCGCGGACATCCAAGGACCGTCATGCTGAGCTTGTCGAAGCATGCACCCGGGAGTGCCAGAGGCACCTAGTGAACTCGAAACCGTGCGGCCGGCGGCCCCATGCTTCGACAGGCTCAGCATGACGGAACGGCTCAGCGCGACGTCAGGGCCAGCATGACGGTTTGCGACGCCG
>BTVI01000008.1:0-100845 GCA_045862955.1 Fimbriimonadales bacterium | reverse complement strand
GGTCCTCGGGTTAGCGGCATGCGGCAGGCCGGCGCAATCCGGCGGACGCGGGCCGGGGCATGGAACGTCTAGGCAGGCAGCGTTGGGTGCCTTGACGTTCGGCTGCTCGGGGAGTTGCTGGGCGAGGGCTTGGCGGCAGAGGGCAGCCGAAACGTCTAGGCATGGAAACCTAAGGACCGCGCCAGGGCATGGAGATGATCTCCGCGCTTCTCAGCTTCCTTTGAGTGACAATCCCCGCCGGCGGACGCGGGCCGGGGCATGGAGTAACACCCCTACCCGTCATGCTGAGCCTGTCGAAGCATGCAAACGCAAGCCGCAAGCGTTGCATCGGATGCCGCCATCATGCCGACGGCGAGGGCACGGCTGTCCCGACTCTCGCCCCGGCGCGGTCCTCGGGTTAGCGGCATGCGACAGGCCGGTGCAATCCGTCGGACGCGAGCCGGGGCATGGAACGTCTAGGCAGGCAACGTTGGGTGCCTCGACGTTCGGCTGCTCGGGGGGTTGCTGGGCGAGGGCTTGGCGGCAGACGACAGCCGAAACGTCTAGGCATGGAAGACGCGGGCCGGGGCATGGGGACGGTCTTCGCGATCTTCGCGCGTCTCTGCTCCCTTGGCGTGACAATCCCTGCCGGCAGACGCGGGCCGGGTCATGGAGTAACACCCCTACCCGTCATGCTGAGCCTGTCGAAGCATGCAAACGCAAGCCGCAAGCGTTGCATCGGATGCCGCCATCATGCCGACGGCGAGGGCACGGCTGTCCCGTCTCTCGCCCCGGCGCGGTCCTCGGGTCAGCGGCCTGCGACGGGCCGGTGCAATCCGTCGGACGCGGGCCGGGGCATGGGGACGGTCTTCGCGACCATCGCGCGTCTCTGCTCCCTTGGCGTGATAATCCCTGCCGGTAGCCTCGGGCCGGGGGATGGAGTAACACCCCTACCCGTCATGCTGAGCCTGTCGAAGCATGCGAACGCAAGCCGCAAGCGTTGCATCGGATACCGCCATCATGCCGACGGCGAGGGCACGGCTGTCCCGACTCTCGCCCCGGCGCGGTCCTCGGGTCAGCGGCCTGCGACGGGCCGGCGCAATCCGGCGGACGCGGGCCGGGGCATGGAACGTGCCGGCGTCCTCGGCCGAGAACCGAGATCGCCGGGTCGGCGGGCTCACGTGCGCCCTCGCCGGAGAGATAACATCCCCCGGGATGGCGAGAGTAAGACCCGTCCGACCGCTAGACCCCGCCTCCGGTCCCGGGACCTGCAACCATTTGGTGGGTGCGACCGTCTAAATGTTCGCATTTCTGCAGCGAACCTTGAGAACTACAAGCAAGCGCTGTCTCGAGAAGGAGGCGAGGCCCATGCCCAGCTACGACGGCCACAACGTCGCTTATCCGGTCCCGTACTCTGTCGCACAGGGGGTCGGACGCGGCTCCTACTCGTTTTCGAGTCTGCTCGACCACGTCGCGTGCTCCGTCACGGTCGAGGCCCGCGAGAACGGCTGGATCGTGAGTGACAGCTTCGGCAATCAGTTCGTGTACGTGGACCCGACGGACGTTCTGCACGCCGTGGCTCTGCACCTCGAGCTGCCTCCAATTAACCCGCTGAGCGTCCTGCCACAGCGCGGCTGAAGAAGAGGCCTGACGCGGATGTTTCACGTCTCTCGGTTTCCATAGTCGACTTAGCGCGGAGGAACAAGGGAAGCGGGCCCCCGGCCCGCTTCCCTTTTGCTTTCAGTGATGCCCAGAAGCCAGCAATTCTGCCTGGTTTGGCTGTTCGACGGCTCGTTTGCCGCGTTCCTCGTCCCCGCAGCCGGCCCAAAAGCTTCTTTTCCTGAGCCGTGTTGACAAAATCATGGAAGGTGGGACACAATCCCCCCTCGGCGGCTCGGCGCAGCCGATCCGCCTGCCAGTCCGAAGCGATTGTAAGGAGGGCGTAGCCGTGGCCCGGGGTTTCCGTGGGCCGGCAGCAAGAAGGCAAAGCGACGAATTCTGAGCCGCACGAGGCCGAAAACGACGATGAGCCCTCCGCACGCGCGGATGAGGGCTTTTTTGGTGTGTCGGGCAAGAAGTCCGACCCGAGCGATATCGGAGGATGAATGCCAACGGTTAATCAACTGGTTCGCAAGGGGCGTATGACCCCGAAAACCAAGAGCAAGTCGCCTGCGCTGCAGGGGAATCCACAGCGTCGCGGCGTGTGCACTGTCGTGCGTACGGTCAACCCGAAGAAGCCGAACTCGGCTCTTCGGAAGGTCGCCCGTGTGCGTCTCACCAACGGCATCGAGGTAACCGCATATATCCCCGGCATCGGCCACAACCTGCAGGAGCACAGTGTGGTTCTGGTGCGAGGCGGCCGTGTGAAGGACCTGCCCGGAGTGCGCTACCACATCATCCGAGGCACCCAGCAGACTGCCGGAACTGCTAACCGCATGCGCGGGCGGAGCAAGTACGGTAGCAAGCGCCCGAAGGCGTCGTCGTAAGGAGGACCTAACACATGCCAAGGAGAGCAGCGGCACAGCGAAGACGCATTCCCCCGGACCCGGTGTACGGCAACGAGATGGTGCAGCGGTTCATCAATCGTCTTATGCTGCGCGGCAAGAAGTCCGTTGCGGAGAAGATCACTTACACCGCGCTCAAGGCTCTCGAAGAGCGCACTGGCAAGCCTGCCATCGAAGTGTTCGAGCGGGCGTTGGCAAACGTCACACCTCAGGTCGAGGTGCGCTCGCGACGCGTGGGTGGTCAGACCTACCAGGTACCCGTGGAAGTGAACCCCCTGCGCAAGCGATCCCTAACACTGCGCTGGCTCATCACCTTCGCCCGAAAGCGCTCCGGCAAGAACATGGTGGACAAGCTGACAGCGGAGTTGCTCGACGCCTACAACAACACTGGCGCGGCGGTCAAGAAGCGGGAGGACACTCACCGCATGGCCGACGCCAACAAAGCATTCGCACATTATAAGTGGTAGACCATGCCCCCATCTCCTAGCCTACAACAGACCAGGAACATCGGCATCGCCGCTCACATAGACGCCGGGAAAACGACGACTACGGAGCGGATGCTGTACTACACCGGTCGCATCCATAGGATGGGAGAGGTGCACGAAGGCGCCGCCACCATGGACTGGATGGCTCAGGAGCAGGAGCGTGGTATCACGATCACCTCCGCAGCCACTACGTGTTACTGGAACGATCACCGCATCAATATCATCGACACCCCCGGCCACGTGGACTTCACCGTGGAAGTGGAGCGGTCCCTGAGAGTGTTGGACGGCGTGGTGGCAGTGTTCTGCGCGGTGGGTGGTGTGCAGCCTCAGTCGGAGACCGTATGGAGACAGGCCAATCGCTACGGCGTCCCACGCATCGCTTACATCAATAAGATGGACCGCCTAGGGGCGGACTACTTCGACGTGGTGGAGAAGATTAGGAGTCGCTTGGGCTCCAACGCCGTACCGATTCAGGTGCCTATCGGTGCCGAGTCCTCCTACGTAGGCTTCGTAGACCTCGTGACGAGGAAGGCCCACTACTACGTGGACGACGAAGGTCTGGAGATCGATGTCCGGGACGTGCCCTCCGAAATGGCAGACGCAGTGGACGCCTGGCGAGAGACCCTGATCGAGGCTCTGGCGGACTTCGACGACACGCTAATGGAGAAGTACCTCGCAGGGGAAGCGATCACGGTCCCGGAGCTCAAGGCCGTGATCCGAAAGGCCACGCTGAGCTGCGACCTCGTGCCCGCTCTCAGCGGGTCGTCCTTCAAGAACAAGGGCGTGCAGGCGTTGCTAGACGCGGTCGTCGATTACCTCCCCAGCCCGATCGATAAGGGCGCGGTGACCGGCACACATCCCGAGACGGGTGAGCCGCTCGTACGCGAGCCTGATCCGTCGGCCCCGCTGTCGGGCTTGGCGTTCAAGATCGCGACGGACCCATACGTCGGACGTCTCACCTACGTACGGCTCTACTCCGGCACGCTGAAGAAGGGCTCGCAAGTGGTAGTGCTCAACAAGACCATGCAGGGCCTCAAGGAGAAGACGGAGAGGGTTGGCCGCATCCTCCACATGCACGCCAACTCTCGAGAGGACGTCGAGTCCGCGGAGGCCGGTGATATCGTAGGGGTCATCGGCCTCAACGATGTTTTCACCGGCGACACGCTTTGCACCAAGTCCCATCCCATTCTGCTCGAGCGAATCGCGTTCCCCGAGCCGGTCATCAGCCTGGCCATCGAGCCCAAGTCCAAAGCCGACCAGGACAAGCTCAGCGTCGCCCTGCAAAAGCTGGTCGAGGAAGACCCCACGCTGCGCGTTTCGACGGACGCCGAGACGGGACAGACTATTCTCTCGGGGATGGGAGAACTGCACCTCGACATCATCCTGGATCGCTTGAAGCGCGAGTTCAACGTGGAGCCCAGCAAGGGGAAGCCCCAGGTGGCCTACAAGGAGACCGTGCGTGCGACCGCGAAGGCGGAGGGCCGCTACATTCGGCAGACCGGCGGCTCCGGCCAGTTCGGCGTTTGCGTGCTCGAGGTCGGTCCGCTCGCCGAGGGCCAGGGGTTCAAGTTCGAGAACGCGACGGTGGGTGGGGTGATCCCCAGGGAGTACATCCCGGCCATCGAGAAGGGTGTTCGAGAGGCGATGGAGGCTGGGGTGCTGGGAGGCTATCCCGTCGTAGACGTTCACGTGAGGCTGCTAGACGGGCAATTCCACGAGGTCGACTCGAACGAAAACGCTTTCAAGATGGCGGGTATACTGGCGTTCCGCGAGGCCGCGAGCAGGGCCCGACCCTGTCTCAAAGAGCCGATCATGTCGGTCGAGATCACGACCCCAGAGGAGAATCTGGGGGACGTAATGGGTGATATCAACCGACGTCGCGGGCGCATTGAAGCGACAGAACCGGCCGCAGGCGGAGTGCATGTGATTAGGTCGCAGATCCCGCTGGCGGAGATGTTCGGATACGTTACCGAACTCCGTTCTCTTACGCAGGGACGCGCGTCTCCGAACGTGACTCCGTCCCACTACGAAGAAGTGCCGCAGAATCTTGCGGAGGAGATCGTCAGTCGCGCACAAGGCCGACAGCTCGTGCAACGCTAGGCAAGAGGCCGCTGCGGGCGACCGACACGAAACAGAAAACTCGTGAATGGAGTGACATATGGCCAGAGCCAAGTTTGAGCGGACGAAGCCGCACTTGAATATCGGAACCATCGGCCACGTGGACCACGGGAAGACCACGCTGACCGCAGCGATCACGCGCGTGCTCAGCGAACTCAAGAGCCTGGCCAAGTACCAGAGCTTCGACCAGATCGATTCGGCCCCCGAGGAGAAGGCACGCGGCATTACCATCAACATCTATCACGCTGAGTACGAGACGGAGAAGCGTCACTACGCTCACGTGGACTGTCCCGGCCACGCCGACTACATCAAGAACATGATTACCGGCGCGGCCCAGATGGATGGGGCCATCCTCGTGGTCTCGGCAGCGGATGGACCGATGCCCCAGACCCGCGAGCATATCCTGCTCGCCCGACAGGTCGGCGTCCCCGCGATCGTCGTGTTTATGAACAAGGCGGACATGGTGGACGACCCCGAGTTGCTCGACGTCGTCGAGATGGAAATCCGCGAGCTGCTCTCGAAATACGAGTTCGACGGGGACAACATCCCGATCATTCGCGGCAGCGGCCTGAAGGTTCTCGAGGCTCCCACGCTCAGCCCGGACGACCCTTGGGTCAAGGCAATCTTCGAGTTGATGGAGGCTTGCGACACCTACATTCCCGAGCCGCAGCGCGAGATTGACAAGCCGTTCCTAATGGCAGTCGAGGACGTTTTCACGATCACTGGACGCGGGACGGTGGCCACGGGGCGTGTCGAGCGCGGCTTGCTCAAGGCTGGCGAAGAGGTCGAGATCGTCGGATTGCGAGCCGGCAAGCCGTTGAAGACCGTCTGCACCGGCGTCGAGATGTTCCGCAAGACCCTCGACGAGGCTCGCGCTGGCGACAACGTGGGTCTGCTGCTTCGAGGCATCGACCGCAAGGACGTGTTGCGCGGCATGGTCATCGCCAAGCCTGGCTCGATCACTCCGCACACGAAGTTCGACGGCGAGGTCTACGTGTTGACCAAGGAAGAGGGCGGACGACATACGCCGTTCGTCTCCGGATACCGGCCGCAGTTCTACTTCCGCACCACCGACGTGACGGGCACGCTGAACCTTCCGGCTGGTGTGGAGATGGTCATGCCCGGCGACAATATCACCATGACGGTGGAGCTGATCGAGCCTATCGCCATGGAGGCCGGATCGCGCTTCGCTATTCGTGAGGGCGGCCGCACGGTCGGCGCCGGCCTGATTACGAAGATCTACGAGTAGTGCCGATGGCGGCGGGCAATCGCTCCGCCGCCATCCACGAAGGGAATCGGATGCGTCGAGATAAGGTAAGAATCAAGCTGAAGGCGTACGATCACCGGGTGCTGGACCAGTCGGTGGAGAAGATCGCGGATACCGCGCGCAAGACTGGCGTGCGGGTCGCGGGGCCTATCCCGCTGCCCACCAACATCCGCAGGTTCTGCGTGATACGAGGGCCGCACATCGACAAGGAGTCGATGGAGCACTTCGAGATCCGTACCCACAAGCGACTGATCGATATTCTCGAACCGACGGCGAAAACGATCGACGCGTTGATGCGCTTGGACCTGCCTAGCGGCGTCGACATCGAGATCAAGAGCTAGTCGAAACATAGCCTCGCAGCGAGACGGTCGGCGACCCGTCCTACCCACACGGGGAATGCCGCAGGGGACCGTCGGTAGCGATGAGGCGGAAAGGTTGGAACCCTATGCTTCCAGGTCTTCTGGGGCGAAAAGTGGGAATGACGCACGTGTTCGATGCGGACGGCAAGATGATACCGGTGAGTGTCATCGAAGCCGGCCCGTGCCTCGTCACGCAGGTGAAGAGCCCCGAGCGCGACGGCTACTGCGCCGTCCAACTCGGTTTCGGTTCCATCCCGAAAAAGCGCGTGAAGAAGCCCCAGGCGGGGCACTTCCAGAAAGCGGGAGTCGAACCGACGCGATACCTGAGGGAGTTCCGCACGGACGACATCTCCGACGTACAGGTCGGCCAGCGTGTCGGGGTCGAGATCTTCCAGCCCGGCGAGAAGGTCCAGGTCGCTGGAACGAGCAAAGGCCGAGGCTTTGCGGGCGTCGTCAAGCGATATGGTTTTCGCGGACAGACGGCCACACACGGCTTCATGACGCACCGCAGGCCCTTGGCCGCGGGTGCAACGGGGCCGGCTCGCGTGTTCAAGGGGCGCAAGAACCCAGGCCACATGGGCGCCGAGCGCGTGACTCAGCTCGGACTCAAGGTGGTGAGTGTAGACGTCGAGAGGAACCTGCTGCTAGTTAGCGGGTCCGTTCCCGGCGCGAACGGCGGTCTCCTGGAAGTGCACAAGGAGACGAGGAAATAGCCATGCCATCGCTCAAGCTATACGACAACCAGGGAAAGGAAGCGGGCGAGCTACAACTGTCGGATAGCCTCTTTGGTATCCGAGAGACGCGTACGCGCACCATCGCCGGGGAGAGCATCGAGCTGTCCCGAGACCTGATCGCGAACCTGCACCAGACAGTGGTGGCTGAAGAGGCCAACCAACGGCAGGGCACCCACAAGACCAAGGGTCGTAGTGAGGTCAGCGGTGGTGGTCGCAAGCCGTACCGTCAGAAGAAGACCGGTCGAGCCCGCCAGGGAAGCATCCGTGCGCCGCACTGGAAGGGTGGCGGTGTGGTCTTCGGGCCCACGCCTCGCTCGTACCGTCAGCGGCTCAACCGCAAGGCGAGAAGGCTGGCCATTCAGTCTGCACTCGCATACAAGATTGCTGACGGGGCACTCGTCGCCGTGGACGGAGTCCGCTTCGAGCGGATCAAGACGAAGGACGCCGTGAGTTTTCTGAAGGCACACGGCTGTGAGGGAGTGAGGACACTGGTTCTGCTGCCCGAGCATGACGACACGGCGCTGCGTTGCTTCCGGAATATCCCGAACGTCGAGCTCCGCTTTGCGCCTGCCGTATCAGCTCGCGACGTGGTCGTGGCACGCCGAATCGTCGCGGACCGTGCTGCGCTGCAGAAGCTCGAGGAGTTGTGGTCGAAGTGAAGAGCCCATACGAGATCATCCTGCTGCCGCGTATCACCGAGCGCGCGCTTCGTTTGGCCGAGATCGGCAAGTACACGTTTATCGTTGCCGAAGACGCGACGAAGCCCGATATCGCTCGTGCTATCGAGCAGCACTATGCGAAAAGCAAGGACAAGG
Source organism: Fimbriimonadales bacterium (assembly GCA_045862955.1). Lineage (GTDB taxonomy): Bacteria > Armatimonadota > Fimbriimonadia > Fimbriimonadales > JABRVX01 > JABRVX01. The sequence continues at coordinate 92,584 of BTVI01000008.1, read as the reverse complement.
TCAAGGTGGTGGCCGTGAACACCTCACACGTTCGCGGACGCATCAAGGGTCGCAGCCGATTCCGCAACCCAGGCCACACTCCTAAGTGGAAGAAGGCCGTGGTCACGCTTGCCCCCGGGCAGAGGCTGCCCGATTTCGGAGTGTAATCATGCCGATACGAGAGCACAAACCAACATCGCCAGGGCGAAGGTTTCTGAAGTCCTCGACCAACGAGGAGATCACCAAGCAGAAGCCGGAAAAGGCACTCACCGAATACCGCAAGCGACAGGGCGGACGCAACAACTCGGGTCGCGTCACCACGCGGTTTCGTGGTGGCGGAAACAAGCGCCGGTATCGCGTGATCGACTTCAGGCGGGACAAGTTCGATGTCCCCGGCAAGGTCGCTGCTATCGAGTACGACCCGAACCGCACCTGCCGCATCGCGCTGATTCACTACGCCGACGGAGAGAAGCGATACATTCTCGCTCCCGACGGTCTGGGGGTAGGCGCTTCCGTCCTGAGCTCCACCACGGCCGACATCCAGCCCGGGAACGCGCTGCAACTCAGGGACATCCCGCTCGGCACTCAGATCCACAACATAGAGCTGACCCCCGGCAAGGGCGGGCAGATCGTTCGCTCCGCCGGCACCTCCGCGCAGGTGATGGCCAAAGAGGGTGACTACGTCACTCTGCGCCTTCCCTCTGGCGAGATGCGAAGGGTGCGGATGGAGTGCCGCGCGACCGTCGGGGTCGTCGGCAATGCCGAGCACGAGAACGAGGCTTACGGAAAAGCTGGCAGGGTCCGCGCGAAAGGACGCAAGCCGCATGTCCGCGGTGTCGTAATGAGTCCGCGAGACCATCCGCACGGCGGTGGTGAGGCGAAGAGTCCCGTGGGACGCAAGAAGGGGCCTGTGGACCGGTGGGGCAACGCCGCCAAGGGCAAGATCACGCGCAGCAACAAGCGAACGGACAAGTTCATCGTCCGCCGGAGGAACCGCTGATGGCTAGGTCTGTAAAGAAGGGCCCGTTCGTCGACGCGCATCTTCAGAAAAAGATTGACGCGATGAACAGCAAAGGCGAGAAGCGGATCATCAAGACGTGGTCGCGCCGCAGCACCGTGATGCCGGAGATGATCGGACACACGATAGCCGTGCACGACGGGCGGAAGCACGTGCCCGTGTTCGTGACAGAGAACATGGTCGGACACAAGTTGGGAGAGTTCGCCCCAACGCGCACGTTCCGTGGCCACGCGGGTTCTGAGAAAACCCACAGGGTGCGATAAAGATGGAAGTTAGAGCGGTTGTCAAATCGAGGAGAGTGCCGCCGAGGAAGGCTCGGCTCGTCGTGAACCAGGTTCGCGGCATGAGGGCGGTGAAGGCGGCGCAGTTGCTGCAGTTCGTGCCGAACAAGTCTGCACACATCGTGCGCAAACTGATCCGCTCGGCTGCGGCGAACGCCGTCGAGAACCATAGCATGAACGAAGAGGACCTGGTGATCACCCAGGCTTTCGTGGATGAAGGCGCACGACTGAAGCGCATTGAGGCACGTGCTATGGGCCGCGCGAACCGCATCCTCAAGCGAACCTGTCATATCACGGTCGTCGTCGAGAGCATTCCCGAGGAGCCGCGACCGAAGCGACAGGTGCGCAAGACGGAGCCCGCCCCGAAGCCCGGCAAGCCGAAGAAGGCGGAGGCACAGCCGGTTGCGGACGAGACCACCGTTACCGCCCAGGAACCGGAGGCGCAGGTAGCGGACGAGCCGGTCGTCGCAACTCCGGAGGCAGAGGTGCCAGAAGCGGTAGAGCCGGTCGCAGAAGAGCCCGTGGAGCCCACCGAGGGCGAGGCGGAAGGGAAGCAGGAGTAGAGCTTTGGGTCAAAAGGTCAATCCAATCGGTTTCCGACTGGGCGTCATCCGGACATGGGACAGCAAGTGGTTCTTCAACAAGAAGGTCTATCCGGAGATGGTGTACGAGGATCACTTGATCCGCACCATGCTGAAGCGCCGCTGGGCGAATGCGAGTATCTCGCGAGTCGAGATCGAGCGGCCCGCTGATCTCGTGAAGGTGACGATTCACACAGCCCGGCCCGGTGCGGTGATCGGCCGCGGTGGAAAAGGCATCGACGAGATCAATCAGGCCGTCGAACGCACCGTACACAAACGGCACAAAGATGCGCGGGTGTACGTCAACGTTGCCGAGGTACAGAAGCCCGAGATGGACGCCCAGCTGGTCGCTGAAAGCATCGCGGCGCAGATCGAGAAGCGCGTCTCTCACCGGCGCGCGATGCGCCAGGCCGTGATGCGAGCGACTCGCCAAGGGGTGAGAGGGATCAAGGTGATCTGTTCCGGCCGACTAGGGGGCTCCGAGATGGCACGGCGGGAGACCGAAAAGGCGGGGAAGGTGCCCCTGCACACCCTTCGGGCGGATGTGGACTACGGATATTGCGTCGCGAAAACCATCTACGGTGCCGTGGGCTGCCGCGTGTGGATCTATCGCGGCGAAGTGTTTCAAGAGAGAGCGCGTCGTCGGGACGACTTGCTGGACGCACCAGGACACGGGTCTGGCGATCGAGAGCGGCGCGCGCGGCGGCCGCGCAGAACCGCGGAAGAGCCGGCGGGAGAGTAAGCCATGTTGATGCCAAAGCGTGTAAAGCACCGCAAGCAACATAGAGGCCGAATGACGGGCAAGGCCTCGGGTGGTAACAAGATCGATTTCGGCGAGTTTGGCCTCCAGGCCCTCCAGCCTTGCTGGCTAACCAATCGTCAAATCGAGGCCGCTCGTATCGCCATCACCCGCTACATTCGACGCGGTGGAAAGGTGTGGATCCGGGTCTTTCCGGATAAGCCGTTCACTAAGAAGCCGGCCGAGACACGCATGGGCTCCGGCAAGGGATCTCCCGAGGGCTGGGTCGCCGTCGTCAAGCCGGGACGCATACTGTTCGAGCTGCGCGGTGTCAGTGAGGAAGTGGCGAAAGAAGCTGTCCGTAGGGCAATCCACAAGCTGCCGATCCGGGCACGCTTCGTCACCCGAAAGGACTTCGAGCATCTCTACACCGAGAAGGAGCGAGCCGCCGAGCTCGAGCAGCAGCGGGCACTCGAGGCCACGTCGGCAGCGTCCGAGTCGAGGGAACAGCCCGATGAGGCGGTCGTGGGCACCGAGGAGGCGACATCCACAGCGATCGAGGAGGGTGCCGATGAAAGGGCTTAAGAGCTCGGAGCTTCGCGAGAAGAGCACCGAAGACCTCATGGAGGAGCTGGAGAAGGAGCGCGAGGCCGTGTACAACGTGCGCCGTCAGATTATCTTCGGCCAGGTGAAGGACTACAAGGCGATCTCCGTGCACCGAAAGAACGTGGCGCGGATTATGACCCTGCTGTCGCAGCGTCAGCGGGAGGGTAAGGAATGAGCGAGACGCAGAAAAGAGGAGCCCGCAAGGTCCGTGAGGGCACCGTCGTCAGCAACAAGATGCAGAAGACGGTAGTGGTGCAGGTCGAGCGCAAAGTCCGGCATCCGCTGTACGGCAAGATTATTCGCCGAACGGGGCGCTTCAAAGCCCACGACGAGCAGGCGTGTGACGTGGGGGACTATGTGGAGATCGTGGAGTGCCGGCCGCTGAGTAAGGAGAAGCGCTGGCGCGTGAGCAGGATTCTCGAGAAGGTGAAGTAAGCCGCGATGATACAGATCTACACGCGACTGAAAGTGGCAGACAACACGGGCGCAAAAACGCTGATGTGCATTCGCGTCCTCAAAGGTTCGCAGCCACGCTATGGAACGGTCGGCGACGTGTTCGTCGGCACGGTGAAAAGCGCTACTCCCAACATGCCGGTCAAGAAGGGCGATGTCGTAAAGGCGGTCGTGGTACGGACCAAGAAGGCACTTCGGCGGCCCGACGGCTCGACGGTCCGCTTCGACGACAACGCATGCGTGCTGATTGACAACCAGCGGGAGCCCCGAGGCACGCGCATCTTCGGGCCGGTCGCCCGAGAGCTGCGCGATAAGGCGTACATGAAGATCGTGTCCTTGGCGCCTGAGGTGCTGTGATGGAAAAGAAGACGTCTGGCGCAAAGGCGCCCAAGTTGAAGATCAAGGCCGGCGACGAGGTCGAGGTGATCGCCGGAAAGGACAAGGGCCAACGCGGCAAGGTCGTCGAGGTGCTGCGAGATCGGATGCGGGTGCGCATCGAGGGTCTTAACCTCGCTACGAAGCACATCAAGCCGCAGCGTAGCGCTGCCGGCACACGACCTGGCGACCGCGTCTCCCGGGCTATGCCCATCCATATCTCGAACGTGAAGCTCGTGGACCCGCACAGCGGGAAACCCACCCGCGTTGGACGCAAGGAAGTGAACGGCAAGCTGGTGCGATATGCCAAGGTGTCCGGCGAGCTGATTGACGCCGACTAGGCGGCGGAGTGAACACAGATGGCAAAGGCTAAAGAAGCGACAAAAGACAAGGGCGCTAAGGCGACCGTCGAGACCGGAGTGATGGACAAGGTACCGGTCTCGCGCAAGCGCAAACAGTATCTCGAGAGCGTGGTGCCGGCGCTGCGCGAGCAGTTCGGCTACACCTCCGTCATGGCTGTGCCTCGCCTGGAAAAGATCGTGGTGAACATGGGTGTCGGTAAGGGCGAAGAGGATGCCAAGCACCTAGAAAACTCGGTCCGTGACCTGTCTCTCATCGCTGGCCAGAAGCCGATCATTACCCGCGCCAAAAAGGCGGTCTCCAACTTCAAGATCCGCGAAGGCCACCGAATCGGGTGTTGCGTCACGCTCCGAGGCGAGCGCATGTACCACTTCTTCGACAAGCTGGTGTCCATCGTGCTACCCCGCTTGCGCGACTTCCGAGGCATCTCCCCCAAGTCCTTCGATGGCCGCGGCAACTTCGCCGTCGGACTGAAGGAGCAGATCGTGTTCCCGGAGATCGCCTACGATACGTTCGATAGGATTCGAGGCATGGACATCGTCATCTGTACCACCGCTAAGACGGACGAAGAGGCGCGCGTCTTCCTGCAGAAGATGGGCATGCCCTTCCGGGAGAACTAGGAGAGAACTGGAATCTTGAAACGGTTTAGCGCGGACAAGATACGGAACGTGGCAATCGTCGGCCACGGCGGCGCGGGCAAGACCACGCTCGCGGAGCACATGCTGTACGTGGCAGGAGTGACGGATCGAATCGGCACGGTGGAAGCCGAGAACACCGTCTCGGATTTCGATCCGCTGGAGCACAAGCGCAAGATCAGTCTCAACGCGAGCGTGCTGCCGCTCGAATGGCACAACCACAAGATCAACCTCATCGATGTACCTGGGTACCCGGACTTCATCGGCGACCTATTCGGGGTCGCCCGAGTCGTAGAGGCCATGCTGATGGTCACGGAAGCCAAAGATCACGTGGACGTCGGCTTCGAGAACGCATGGGACCTGGCAGAAGAGCTGTCCGTGCCGCGCATGATCTTCGTGAACAAAATGGAGCGCGACAACGCCGACTTCCCCGGTCTTCTCCGCTATTTCGAGAACCTCTACGGCAAGCGGGTCGTTCCCATCCAGATGCCCGTCGGTGCGCAGCTCGAGTTCAAAGGCGTGGTGGATCTGCTCTCGATGAAGATGATCAGCGGCGCCGATAGGGAAGCATCGGCCGCGGACCTAACTCCCGAACTGGCCGCCGAAGCAGAAAAGTGGCATGAGAAGCTGATGGACGGAGCGGCAGAAGCGGACGACGAACTCGCGATGAAGTACCTCGAGGGCGAACCCCTCACCCAAGAAGAGGTGATGAGGGGGCTGCTTCTGGGCGTCGAAGCCGGAAAGGTCGTTCCCCTCTGCATCGGCTCTGCTGCTCACGGCATCGGCGTAAGCACACTGATGGACCGGATTGTCGGCGTCCTGCCCTCGCCGGCCGATATGCCGCACAAGGCCGGTGACACGGTGCTCGAGCCGGATGACAAGGCGCCCCTGGCGGCCTTCGTGTTCAAGACCACCGCCGACCCGTACGTGGGCAAGATCAACTACTTCCGGGTCTTCAGCGGCACCTTCTCTTCGGACAGCCACGTGTGGAACGCATCGCGCGAGAAGGACGAGAGGGTAGGACAGGTCTTTTTCCCGTCGGGTAAGAACCAGGTGTCGACTCCCGCCGTCTATGCCGGTGACATTGGAGCTGTGGCGAAGCTGCAAGAGACAAAGACGGGAGACACACTGACCGTCAAGGGCAGTGGCATTCTGTTCGAGGACATCAAGCACCCCAACCCGGTCTACACCATCGCCGTTCGCGCCGCAACCAAAGCGGACGAGGACAAACTGGGTCCGGCCCTCACCCGAATGGTGGACGAGGACCCGACGTTCCACATGACGCACGACCCGGACTTGGGTCAGGTGCTGCTGTCCGGAATGGGCGACCTTCATCTCGACGTCGTCATCGAACGGCTCAAGGCGAAGTTCGGCGTGAACGTCGAGGTAGAAGAAGCGAAGGTCCCGTACCGCGAGACGATCCGAACCAGCGCGAAGGCACAAGGCAAGCACAAAAAACAGACCGGCGGCCGAGGGCAGTACGGAGACTGCTGGTTGGAGTTGTCACCCCTCGAGAGGGGCAGCGGCTTCGAGTTCATCGATAAGGTAGTCGGTGGCGCGATCCCGCGCAACTTCATCCCCGCGGTGGAGAAGGGTGTGCGGGAGGCTCTCGCCAAGGGCATTCAGGCTGGCTACCCGGTGGTGGACATCAGTGCCACCGTCTACGACGGTTCGTACCACGACGTGGACTCGAGCGAGGCGGCGTTCAAGATGGCGGGGCAACTCGCCTTCCGCAACGCAGCCGCTCAGGCGCAGCCGATCGTGCTCGAGCCGATTCTCCGAGTTGATATCATCGTGCCGGAGGAGTTCGTCGGCGATATCAACGCGGACCTGAACGGTAGACGAGGACGGCTGTTGGGCATGGAGGCGATCGGGGGAGGGAAGCAACGAATCCGAGCCCACGTGCCCATGGGCGAAATGATGAAGTACGCACTCGACCTGCGGTCCATCACGCGGGGCCGAGGCAAGTTCAGTACTGTGCTGGACCATTACGAGGAGCTCCCGGCCAACCTCACTCAGGAGCTAGTGAAGAAGTACGAGAAGGAGCGCGCGGAAGCCGAGGGCTAGCGCCCGTCTCGGGGGCAGCCCTCTCGTGCGACTGGAGGAACGATGCCAAAAACCTGTCTGATTGCAAAGGCACAACGAAAACCGAAGTTCAAAGTTCGAGCGTACAAGCGATGCAGCGTCTGCGGGCGCGCCAGGGGGTACTTCCGATACTTCGGGCTGTGTCGTATCTGCCTGCGGGAGATGGCGCATAAAGGCGTGCTTCCGGGCGTGACGAAGGCGAGCTGGTAGGAGAAAACGAGATGCACAGCGACCCCATTAGCGACATGCTGACACGGATACGAAACGGCGGGAACGCCCGAAAGCCCTTCGTGGATGTGCCAGTCTCGAAGGTCAAGGTGGAGATAGCACGCCTGTTGCAGGCCGAAGGTCTCATCAAGTCGTCCGAGGTGATCACGGAGGGTAAGTTCCCCGTGCTGCGGATACACCTGAAGTACGACTCGAAGAAGCGGCACGCGATCTCCCACATCCGGCGCATCAGCAAGCCGGGCTTGCGTGTGTACGGTTCCGCTGAGAGCGTCGTCCCCGTGCGCAGTGGACTCGGCATTCGCGTCATCTCTACGTCGCAGGGAATCCTGACCGATCGCGACGCTCGACGGCGACGCATCGGCGGCGAAGTGCTGTGCGAAGTGTGGTAAGGAGCTAGTTTCGATGTCCCGTGTAGGAAGACGACCGATACCGATCCCCTCGGGAGTGACCGTCACGATTGACGGTGGTCACGTAGCCGTGAAGGGTCCCAAGGGCGAGCTGTCGTGCGACATCGAGCCGCGTCTCATCGTCCAGCAAGAGGACGGGACGCTGACGGTGGACCGCCCGAACAACGAAGCATACATGCGGCAGCAGCATGGCCTCGCGCGCACGCTCATCGCTAACATGGTGACAGGCGTGACCGAAGGGTTCGTCAAGAAGCTGACCCTGGTAGGCGTCGGCTACCGAGCCAACCTGGAGGGGAACACGCTCACGCTGAGCCTCGGGTTCTCCCACCCGGTGGTGATCGAGCCGAGGCCTGGCGTAAGCTTCTCCTTGGAGCAAGCGGACCGTCAGCGACAGCAGGTGATCTCGGTGTCCGGAATCGACAAGCAACAGGTAGGGCAGCAGGCTGCAGATATTCGCCGTATCCGCCCGCCGGACTCCTACAAGGGTAAGGGTGTGCGGTACCTAGGCGAGGAAGTCAAGACCAAGCCCGGTAAGCGCGGCGCGACCGGCAAGTAGTAGGTTGTAAAGCATGGCAGTTCGAGATGCGAACGTTCAGAGACTGAAGAGACACAGGAGAATCCGGAAGAAGGTGTCAGGCACTCCGGAGCGCCCTCGCTTGTGCGTGTATCGGAGCCTCAAGCACATCTCGGTCCAACTCGTGGACGACGTCGGCGGATGCACCATCGCCAGCGCTTCGACCATGGAGAAGGATCTTCGGCAGAAGTATGGCGGGAACGTCGAGGCAGCGAAGGCCGTCGGAGCCCTCATCGGTGCACGTGCCAGGGAGAAGGGTCTCACCAGTGTGGTGTTCGACCGAGGCGGCTACCGGTACGCCGGACGAGTCAAGGCACTCGCCGATGCGGCGCGGGAAGCCGGGCTCGATTTCTAGGGAGCAAGAATGAGAAAAATCGAACGCAGAGATACGATCGGAAGCGAGTTCGATGTCCGAGTCGTCCGCAACAACAAAGTCTTCAAGACCCATAAGGGTGGCAAGACCGCGAGCTGGTCGGTGCTCGTCGTGGTCGGAGACCATGCCGGACGCGTCGGCGTCGGCCTCGGCAAGGCGCGCGGCGTGCCGGACGCCATCCGAAAGGGCGAGGAAGCAGCGCGCCGAGCCATGATCGAGGTTCCCATGGTCGCTGGCACCCTGCCCCATGACGTGCGCGCGAAGACCGGGGCCACTTTGGTCTGGTTGAAGCCGGCGTCGCCAGGAACCGGTGTCGTGGCAGGCGGAGCGGTGCGTTCGATTTTGGAGGCCGCAGGCGTGCAGGACGTGTTGGCAAAGGTTTTCGGCTCTCGGAATGCCGTGAACTGCGCCTGGGCGACTATTGCCGCACTGCAGCAGCTCAAGGCACCAGAAGTCGTTGCGGAGTCTCGCGGATTGCCGGTGCGAGAGCTGGTGCCCTGGATACCGAGATTACGCGGAGAGGCGGGAGTCGATGCTTAGGGTCACGCTGAAGAAGAGCCCGATTGGGTACAGCATCAAGCATAAGCGCACGGTTCAGGCACTCGGGCTTCGGGGACTGAACGCCTCTGTAACCGTGCCGGACAACGACGTGACGCGTGGGATGATCCGCAAGGTGCAGTTCCTGGTGGAAGTGTCCGTTGTGGATAACGGAGAGGAAGGTCGGAAGAATGCTGAGGCATGACCTGCGTCCCGCCGAGGGCGCAAAAACTCCGAAGATACGCCGTGGGCGAGGCATCGCGGCAGGCAAGGGCAAGACCGCGGGTCGAGGCACCAAGGGCCAGAAGGCTCGCGAGCAGGTATGGCACGGCTTCGAGGGCGGTCAGACCCCCATGCACCGCCGCCTGCCGCAGAAAAAGGGCTTCCGCAACCCCAATCACAAGGAGTTCGCGGTCGTGAACCTGGACACCCTCAACGAGCGATTCCAGGACGGTGAGACCGTCAACCCGGAGACCCTCAAAGCGAAGGGCTTGATCAGCAAGCCGCTCGACGGTATCAAGATCCTCGGGCGAGGCGAAATCGCCCGGAAACTGACTGTCGCAGCACATTACTTCAGCAAGACGGCCGAGGAGAAACTTCGCGCAAGCGGATGTGAGGTCACCAAGCTGTGAACTTGCGCGAGACGCTCGCCGCTGCGTGGGCTACCCCAGACCTGCGAGGCAGGATTCTTTTCCTTTTCGCGATGTTCACCGTCTACGTCGTTGGGATTCACATCCCCGTGCCTGTGCCCGGCGTGGATCCCGAGAAGGTGCACGATCTAATCGCTTCCAACGCCGCACTCGGTTTCATCAATCTCTTCGGCGGAGGGGCGCTCAAGAAGCTCTCCATCTTCGCACTGGGGCTGAACCCTTATATCACCTCGTCCATCGTGATGCAGCTCATGACCGTCGGCGTTCCATCGTTGCAGAAGATGCAGCGCGAGGAGGGCGAGTACGGTCGTCGCAAGATCAACCGTATCACTCGCTGGCTCACCATCTTGCTCTGCTTCTTCCAGTCGTGGGGCTACACCAAGCTGATCACTTCTCTGGCGTCGCAGGCGGGAGCATCTCACCTCACTTTCGTAGACCAGCTCGTCATCATCGCCTTCTGGACCGCGGGGGCGATGTTCGTGTTATGGCTCGGTGAGCAGATCCAAGAGAAGGGCGTCGGCAACGGCGTGTCGCTGATGATCTTCGCGGGCATTATCGTGCAGCTGCCCTACCAGATCAACCAGCTCTATCAGAACCTGAAGATCGGGCAGAACTCGAGTCTCGACGTGATTCTACTGGCGGCACTGTTCCTCGGCACCATCTGGATCATCGTCTTCTTCACCCAGGCGCAGAGGCGAATCCCGATTCACCACATGCGGCGAATTCCCGGCAGACGAGCGATGGGCTCGCAGACCGTGTACTTGCCGCTGTCGGTCAACTCGGCAGGAGTCATCCCCATCATCTTCGCCATCTCGCTGATGTACCTTCCGGGCACCTTCGCGCAGGCACTGGGCCCGACATCTCCTTTGGGTGGTTTCTTCGCTACCATGCAGCAACTTTTCTCGCCCGGTAGCAGCATACTGGGTGCAATCATCTACACCCTAATGATCTTCGGCTTCACCTACTTCTACACGGCGGTCGTCTACAACGTAGAGGAGATGGCCGACAACCTGAAGCGGAGTGGCGCCTTCGTGCCAGGCGTGCGTCCCGGCTCGCCTACGCGTGACTATCTCGATGGTGTGATCAGCCGGATCACACTGGTAGGTGCTGCGTTCTTGGCCTTCGTCGCGCTGCTTCAGTACTGGGTGCCTGCGTGGACGAACACCATCAACGTCTTCACTCTCGCCGGAGGAACCTCGCTCCTGATCGTGGTGGCAGTTGCTCTGGACACCATGCGCCAGATCGAGTCGCAGGTTATCATGCGCGGTTACGAGGAGGTTCACTAGTGCGACTGGTGCTGCTCGGCCCTCCGGGCGTAGGTAAGGGAACGCAGGCAAAGCTGCTCCAAGAGCGTCTCGGAGTTCCGCAGATCAGCACCGGTGACCTGTTGCGTGAAGCGGTGGCCCAGGCCACCCCCATCGGCCTGAAGGCCAAGTCGTATATGGACGCGGGCGAGTTGGTGCCAGACGACGTGATCATCGGCATCGTGGAAGAGCGGCTTGCCAAGCCAGACGCGCGCGAGGGGTTCCTGCTAGACGGCTTTCCACGAACCGTTCCGCAGGCCGAGGCGTTAGCTGCGCTTCTGGACAAGCACTCGATCCCGCTAGACGCCGTGCTCGCACTCGAGGGCGATGAGGACACGCTCGTCCGCCGTCTGTCCGGCAGACGGGTGTGCGGGTCCTGCGCGGCGACCTACCATGTGGACAACGCCCCTCCGAAGGTCGAGGGCGTGTGTGACAAGTGCTCGGGCAGCCTTATCGTGCGCGACGATGACAAGCCGGAGGCAATCCGCAACCGCCTGCAAGTGTACGCGCGCTCAACTGCCCCGCTCCTCGACTTCTACCGGGAGCGAGGACAACTGCTGACGGTGGACGCATCGGGAACAGCCACCGAGGTTTTCGAGGCAGTATGGGCGGTCCTCAACCGGACCCCATGATTATCCGTAAGTCACCAGAGGACATTGACAATCTGGCATCGCTGGGCCGCCTGCTCGCGAGTATCTTGAGGAGGCTTGCCGAGAGCATTCGTCCCGGAGTGACTACGACACGGGACCTGGATACACTCGCCCTCCGTCTACTCGACGAGAACAACGTATATCCCGCGTTCAAGGGATATCGTGGCTATCCGGATGCCCTGTGCGTCGCTGTGAACGAGCAAGTGGTGCACGGGATACCGAACGATAGGCCGCTGCTCGAAGGCGACATCGTCGGCTTGGACATTGGTATCGTCCGGGACCGCTACTACGCTGATGGTGCCTGGACCTATCCGGTCGGACAGGTCTCCAAAGAGGCCCAGCGATTGTTGAACGTGACCCGAGAGGCTCTCTACCAGGGGATCGCCCAGGCCAAGCCGGGCAACCGTGTGGGAGACATCTCGGCTGCCGTCCAACGGTACGTCGAGAGCAACGGTTACTCGGTGGTCCGCGAACTGGTTGGACACGGGATCGGCTTCGCCATCCACGAAGACCCCGCGGTGCCCAACTTCGGACGTGCCGACTCGGGCCCCCGGCTGGAGCCGGGTATGACGATTTGCATCGAGCCTATGGTGAACATGGGCTCGAAAGACGTGGAGTTCTTGGATGACAAGTGGACGGTCGTGACTCGCGACCGCAAGCTGTCGGCGCACTTCGAGCATATGGTCGCAGTGACGCAAGACGGCCCGCTCATCCTCACCGTCGAGGAAGGATGAGCCAGAGCGATTGAACCCTATGGAGGAATATGGCCAAACCGCGAACGAGCGATAAGGAACGCGGCATACAGGTGAGTGGCGTGGTCGTCGAGGCCTTGCCGAGCGCGATGTTTCGCGTGAAGCTGGACGACGGCCCGGAGGTGCTCGCGCACGTCTCGGGCAAGATACGGATGCATTACATCCGCATCCTCCCCGGCGACCGAGTGCTCCTGGAACTGACGCCCTACGACCTGACCCGTGGCCGCATCGTGTACCGCTACAAATAGGTCCGAGCAGGGTTCACCCGGTCGGGTATAATCACCGTTCGCGTGCCTCGGGAATGCCCCGTGGGCGCCGTTCGGTCGCCTGGCTGGCAAGGTTGGAGGAATCGGCGTGAAGGTTCGCGCTTCAGTAAAACGGATTTGTGACAAGTGCATCATCATCAAGCGGAAGGGCGTTGTGCGCGTGATCTGCAAGGTCAAGAAGCACAAGCAGCGCCAAGGTTAGGCGGAGGAGCAAGTTGGCCCGTATAGCCGGTGTTGACTTACCGAGAGACAAGAAAATCGAATATGCGCTTCCTCATCTCTATGGGGTCGGACTCACCACGGCTCGCATGCTGCTGGATACCGTGGGGGTGGATCGCAACACTAGGGTCCGCGACCTGTCGGATCGCGAAATCGCGGCCATCCGTGAAGCGATCGACCGATTGGTCAAGGTGGAAGGCGACTTGCGCAGGGAGGTTCAGCAGAACATCCGTCGCCTCATCGAGATCGGTAGCTATCGTGGAGTCCGGCATCGGCGTGGGCTGCCCACTCGCGGTCAGCGCACCCGCAGCAACGCCCGAACGCGTAAGGGGCCGAAGCGCACCATTGCTGGCAAGAAGAAGGCGAGGAAGTAACGCACCATGGCCAGGAAACGAACTACCGGAAAGACGAGAACCAAAGAGCGCAGAAGTGTGTTGCAGGGCATCGCCTGCATCCACTGCACGTTCAACAACTGCATCGTCTCCATCACGGACATGGATGGCAAGGTACTGTGCTGGGCAAGCGCTGGAGCCGTGGGCTTCAAGGGCTCGCGCAAAGGAACGCCATTTGCCGCACAGCTCGCAGCCGATCAGTGCGCGCGAAAGGCGCTGGAGTTCGGCCTCCGCAAGATCGATATCGTGGTCAAGGGTCCCGGCTCCGGTCGTGAGACCGCGATGCGCAGCCTCTGCGCTTCGGGCCTAGAGGTTGTCTCCATTCGGGACGCCACGCCGATTCCACACAACGGTTGCCGACCGCCGAAGAGACGAAGGGTCTAAGGAAAGGATAGCAGGGAGTGTCAGTAGTCTGGGAATCGAGGTGCCGATACTGCCGCAGAGCGCTTCAGAAGCTGTACCTGAAGGGCGACCGGTGTCACACCAAGAAGTGCGCAATGGAGCGCGAGCAAAGGGTGAAAGTCCCCGGCCAGCATGGGCAGGTGGGACAGAAACCCCGTGTGAGCGAATACGGCGAGCAGCTATCCGAGAAGCAGAAGCTGAAGAGGATGTACCAACTCCGCGAGGGCCAGTTCTCCAAGTACATGGAACTCGCCCAGCGACGACGCGGGCCGACGGGAGAGAACCTCCTCCAGTTGCTGGAGATGCGGCTGGATAACGTCGTGTACCGACTGGGTTGGGCAGCCTCCCGGGGCATGGCGAGACAGATGGTCTCGCATCGCTTCTTCACCGTGAACGGGCGTCGAGTAAGCGTGCCTAGCATCCAACTCCGCCCGAACGACGTAGTCGAGCTGCATCCTTCCAAGCGCGAGACATCATTGATCAAGTCCAGTCTGGCGCGCATGGCTACGCACAACCCAGGGTCGTGGCTCGCGTTGGATGCCAACACCTTTGCCGGCAGGGTGCTTCACGCCCCCGCGAGAGACGAAGTCACCACTGATATCAAGGAGCAGATGATTGTTGAGTATTACACCCGATAGCGAACGCGAGTTCGAGCCGACGCCAGCCGAACAGCAGGCGTTGCCCCAGATCGGGCTCATCGATCAGACCGAGTTCTCCGGGCGCTTCGTGTTGGAGCCGCTGGAGCGGGGATACGGTCACACGATCGGTAACGCGCTCCGCCGCGTGCTGCTCTCATCCATCCCGGGCTGCGCCATCACGGGCATCAAGGTGGATAAGGTCTTGCATGAGTTCGCTTCCATCCCCGGGATCAAGGAAGACGCTACGGAATTGATCCTGAACCTGAAGGACATCGCCGTAAAAGTGGACCACGACGTGCGTCCGCCCGCCGGCGAGGACATCACGCTCATCTTGGATGTCAAGGGCCGTGGCAAGGTCACGGGGGCCGATATCCAGTGTCCCCCGGGTGTCGAGATCACCACTCCCGAGACCTACCTAGCGACAATCAGCGAGAAGGACGCCGCGCTGCGCATGGAGATCTATGTGAGCAGCGGTGTCGGATACGTACTGCCCGAGAAGCACGAGAAGCATCGGCAGGTGATTGGCGTGATCCCGGTCGGCTCGCAGTTCACGCCGGTCCGACGCGTCAGCTACCACGTGGATTCGACCCGCGTGGGCTACAAGACAGATTTCGAGCGGCTCGTGCTCGACGTGGAGACCAACGGCACCATTTCGCCCGCCGAAGCCGTTGCGGAAGCCGGCCAGATGCTGGCTCGCTACTTCCAGATGTTCACAGACCTCGTGGAGCGACCAGCCTACGAGGGCGAGCGCCCCAAGGAGCAGGTCCCTGAGGGACTGGAGCACGTGCCCGACAAGCGGATCGAGGAGATGGACTTTTCTCAGCGCACGTTCAACTGCCTGCGCCGAGCCAGCCTGCTCACTCTGCGCGAGCTGGTCCAGGTCACTGAGAACGATCTCAATAACATCCGGGGGTTCGGCAAAAAGTCCCTCTCCGAGGTGAAGGAAAAGCTGGCTGCTCTGGGGTTGGATCTCCGGCCTCCGAAGGGCGGGGTCAAGCAGTCCTACGCAGAGACAGACGACGAAGACGAGGGCTAGGGAGC
The DNA here is from genome assembly GCA_045862955.1 of Fimbriimonadales bacterium. GTDB lineage: Bacteria > Armatimonadota > Fimbriimonadia > Fimbriimonadales > JABRVX01 > JABRVX01. The sequence goes on along the minus strand of BTVI01000008.1, from coordinate 77,039 downwards.
ACGCAGAATGCGACATCGAACTCAACACCGAAAACTGGGTCTGCCGAGCGACCAGCGCAAGCACCTCTTGAACAACTTGGTGCGCCAGATGGTGATGCACGGCCGTGTGCACACCACCCTGTATCGCGCCAAAGAGGTTCGGCCGCTCGTCGAGAAGCTGGTGACCACCGCAAAGACGGATACACTACATGCACGGCGGCTGGCGAGAAGGGTGTTGGTCGGCCACTCGGCTAGGCAGACCGGCCGACGCGTCAAGCTGATGAAGCCCAGCGAGTTGGAGGCCAAGAGCCTGATCACCGGAGAGGACCTGGTCAAGCACCTGTTCGACAAGGTGGCGCCCCGGTTCAAGGATCGCAACGGAGGCTATACGCGCATCGTCCGGACAGGGTATCGGCGGGGAGACGCTGCGCCGACCGCGCTGCTTGCCTTCGTCGAGTAGCCGACGCGTCCAGTGCCCATCGTTCTGGTCGTCGAGTACGATGGCACCGAGTTTCACGGGTTTGCCCGGCAGCCGGGGCAGAGAACGGTTGCAGGCGTCCTTAGCGACGCCATAGCCCGAATCGAGGGCGAGTACCTTGAGTTAGTTGGAGCAGGCCGCACGGACAGCGGCGTGCACGCGAGGGGTCAGACGGTTCACTTCGAGAGCCGACTGCCCATCCCGCCGGCCCGGTGGCGCAAAGTCCTGAACCGCGCGCTGCCGAGGGACCTACGAGTGAAAAGCGCCCGTAGGGAGCCGGATGGGTTCCATGCGAGGTTCTCGGCAACTTCGCGTGTGTACCGCTACACGTGGCTGTGCCGGTCGTACGGGAGCCCGTTCGCCACGCGCTTCGCGTGTCACGAGCCGAAGCAGCTAGATGTAGAGCGGATGAACCAAGCTGCGCAAGTGTTCGTTGGCGAGCACGACTTTCGAGCTCTGGCAAAGGCCGAGGCGTGGAAGGGGCCTACGTGCCGGGGCATCCTGGCCGCTGGCGTGCGGAGGGTCGGTCCGCATGTGAGGTTCGATGTCGAGGGCACGGGCTTCATGCAGGGCATGGTCCGCATGATGGCCGGGGCACTGGCCGAGATCGGCCTCGGCAGATGGAGCATGGAGGAGGTACGTCGCCTGGTGAACGAGCCGCTGGCAGCGAAACGACCGCCGATGCTCCCCGCTCACGGGCTATGCCTGATGAAGGTGAACTACGGGCGGACAGGCCATGAGGCGGCTGCCGCACGGGACAACTGGACGGACGAGGAAGAAGAATGATGAGAACCTTTTCGGCAAAACCGAAAGAGATACAAAGGGACTGGTACATCATAGACGCAGCGGGCAAGCCCCTGGGTCGAGTGGCCAGCCGCGCCGCACAGGTGCTTCGCGGAAAGCACAAGCCCACGTTCACCTACAACCAGGACGTCGGCGATCACGTGATCGTGGTCAACGCTGAAAAGGTGGTCCTCACAGGCAAAAAACGCGAGGAGTTGATCTACTGGCACACCACTTGGCCGGGTGGCCTGAGGTCCGTCTCGCGCGGCAAGGTGCTGGACACGCGCCCAGAGCGGCTACTCCAAAGGGCCATCTGGGGTATGACCCCGAAGACGAGGCTCGGTAGGCGGATCATCCGCAAACTGCGCATCTATCGCGGTGCGGAGCATCCGCACGCTGCGCAGAACCCGAAGACGCTGGAGGCTTAAAACAGGCATGTCTGATAAGGTTCGATGCTACGGAACGGGAAGGCGGAAGACGGCCGTGGCCCGCGTCTGGATTCAGCCGGGATCGGGGAACATCACCGTCAACGGTCGCAAGGCGGAGGAGTACTTTGGAAGGCCGACGCTGGCTGCCCTCATCGAAGCTCCGATGAAGGCAGTGGACCTATACGGACGCCTGGACGTGATGGCTACGGCGAAGGGCGGCGGCACCTCCGGCCAGGCCGGAGCCCTGGGCCACGGCATCGCCAGGGCGATCCTCGAGTACGACCCGGACCTCCGCGCTCCGTTGCGCCGACTGGGCTTCTTGACGCGCGACCCCAGGGTCAAGGAACGCAAGAAGTACGGGCGCAAGCGCGCACGACGCGGGTTCCAGTTCGTCAAGCGCTAGCAGCGCGCACCCGGATTCAACTGGGGCACGTCCGCGGTTCGCTTCCGGCGGCGTGCCCCTTAGGTTTTCTATGGTAGAGACGCGCGATACGCAGTCGGTTGACGGGTACGAAACAGGCCTTGCGGTCTGGCGCCGACCTCGCATTCTCTCACTGTTGGTCATCGCCGTCTGCGCCGAGCTAGGCTATGCGGTACTCAACATCTCCGCAATGCCCCCCTACCTCTATCTGGAGCTCGGCGTCTCACCGAAGTTCATCGCGCTGATCATCACCGTTTTCCTCGTTTCCGAGGCGGTGTTCAAGCAGTTCATGGGTCAGATCGGCGACCGCAACGGCCGGCGGAACATGCTGGTGGTCGCCCCACTCATCTCCGTCTTTACCGCCCTCATGAGCGCGGTTACCCACAACGCCTGGGGGTTCGTCCTTCTACGTATCGCCGACGGTATCGGTGCAGCCATGATCTGGCCCAACGCCTTCGCAGCGGTGAGCGGGGCCGTTACCAAGGAAGAGCGTGCCGAAGCGCTGAGCGCTCTCAACATGTGCTATTGGCTCGGTATTGCGCTCGGGCCGTTCCTAGATGGGCTCGTCGTGAAGCTCACGGGCATGCGGGTGGCGTCGTTCTATCTGGTGGCGCTGCTTTTCACCGCGGCCTCGTTCGTCGCTTGGCGCTGGGTGCCCTCCGACGCCCGACGGCAGTCTCTCGTCACCAGCGACGGTGGAGAAGAGCCGAACCGCATTCCGAGGCCCGCAGAGCTGCTCGCCATCATGCGCGAAGTCCCTGGTCACATGCTCCTATCGATGATCACCTTCGTCGGCATCGGATTTCCGACGACAATGGTGAAGCTGTACGCTCACAAGGCGCTGAAGATCACGGACCTGGAGTTCGGTGCTATCGTGTTGCCTGCGGCCATCGCGATGGCGCTGCTCAGCATGCCGATGGGGCGCATGGTGGAGCGCGTCGGGCGTCCGGCGTCCGTGAGAATCGGGCTGCTCACCGGTGCGGTGGGGCTGTGGGTCATCGCATTCACGCTGAACAAATGGGTTCTGGCGGTCGTCGGCTCGCTCGTGGGTCTCGGGTTCATCCTGGCCATTCCGGCGTGGCTCGCGCTGGTTAGCGACATAGACGAAAAACGCCGAGGCTCCTTCCTCGGCGCAATCCAGACCGCGCAAGGCGTAGGCGCGGTGGTGGGCGCACCGCTGGGCGGCCTGCTGTTCGAGAAGGTGAGCCTCAACGCACCCTTCGTGGGCACGGCCATCGCGCTCTCCGTCGCTTCACTCGTCAGCTTCGTCGTGATCCGCAGCCCGCGGTCCTCGCTGCGGGCTTAGAGCCCCGGGCCCATGGAGCCGGGAGCCGTGAACTCGCCAGGCGAGGTGGGTCCGCCCGCTGCCGACCCGAGGGGACTGAGGTCGCCACCCTCCAAGTAGGGCCGCTCCGGTGCGACGGCTTCCGTTCGCTCCCGCGTGGTCGGCCCCCGAAAGGCCCCCTCGTCCACCTGCGCTTCGAAGTCGGTAGGCGGTCGCTCAGGCAGTCGCTCAGCGGCAGCAGTATCCGTCTGGGGCGCTTCGGAGGCTGAGGGCTTCGGCAGCGCCTTCCCCGATTCGCGGATCTCTACTCTCGGCCGCATCTTCTCTATGTCAATCGGGGTGAGCTGGCCCGACTGCTCCTCGCAGCCGACGAGGACCGCCACCGCAGAACCCACGACCAACATCGTTTCGAGCTTCCTCACACTTCGATTCTCGGCAGACGGACGTGCGGCCACTGCGGGGCCTTGCCGTGGGGCTGCTGGGGCGGGATGGGCAGCCACCGCAGACACCTAATCATGCTAACAAAGTGCACTTGTGTAGAAGAAACTTGCGCGAAGTTGCGGATCGGCGAACTTTGTCGTATCACGTGCCCGTCTGACAAGTAGGCGGCCCGCGGGGGACGTTTCAGCCCAAGCCGCCGCGCGGGCCAATCTAGGCACATAAGGAGAGCTAAGACGATGAAAGGATACCTCTTCTTCGCGGTCGTCGCGGCCGCGTGCCTGTTCACCCCTCCCCCCCCGCGGTAGCGACCGACCAGTGGCCGATGGGAGGTAAGGACTTCTTCCACACGAGTCGGCAGACGGTCATCCCACCGGACGAATACGATGGGGGGACCGTGAAGTGGTCCAAGACGCTTCCCAACGGCGCGGTGGCCTGCACAGGGGTAGCCCTGGGACCCCGCGACGCTTACTCTCGCGAGTACAGGTTCTACGTGGGGGCGAACGACGACAAGGTGTACTGCTACCAGGTCAGCCGTTCCGGCAACTCCTTCTCCGTCGGGGCTAACCCCGTCTGGACGTATACCTGCGATGGAGACCCGGTAGGGACCCCTGTTCTCGGCAGTTCGGATGGGGTCAGCATGGTCTTCGTCAGCGACTCGGCTGGGACCGTTCACGCCATTCGGCAGTCGGACGGCGCCAAGGTCCGGAAGTCCTCGGGCCACGGGCAGATCACGGCGCCGCTGAAGATCAACCGCCTGTACATCGGTCAGAAGAATGGCAGCGAAGGCAATCTGCTCGCGTTCGAGGCCTACTACGAGTATGACAACCAAGGCCCAGAGTGGATCTGGGAGACGTACGGCCCAGTCATCTCGACCCCGGCTCAAGCCGCTGGTCCGTTCGGGATGGGCATTCTGGCCGAGCTGTACTTCACTACCGAGAACGGCTACCTCGTGGCCTTGAGGGACACGGGGTCCGCGACGGAGCGTTGGCACTGGTCGCCCACCTCCGCCGGCCACGCATGCAAGACCTGGCCGATGCTGGCGGACGGCGCCCACATCTACGTGACTACCTACCAGACATCGAACGACCTAGGACATGTGTGGGCGTTCGAGGGGGACGGAGATCGTCGCTGGGACTACCCGGTGACGCAAGGCCGCACAAGCACCTGGCCTGTCCAGTACAAGAACATCGGACGCATCGAGGCGCATTCCTGCACCGATAGCGGCACCAACCCGAACATCTGGGTGCTCTGCAAAGATGCGGGAAGCGGCACCGGCAAGCCCGCTTCGTTTCGGGTGTTGGACAACTCCCCCGGCACGGCTTCGGGTACCGGATACGTGCTCAACACGATGGACTCGGACAGTGACGAGTTGACTTCGACCCCCGTTCTCGGGGTGCACTACCTCACCTATGCCAAGTACGTGCACTTCGTCACCACCACGGGGAAGTGGTACGTTATTGATGGTGGCACAGGAGCGCTCTTGCAGTACTGGCCCAAGACGCTCAACGAGACGATACCGAAACACGACCTAGCGTTGGACGAGGAAGGTGCCTTGATCTTCATCACCGCCGACGGTGACGTCAAGGCGTACTGGCCTCCTCCCTACGAGCTGCTAGAGCCATAGTGTGACGCACTGCCGTTCCGGCCAACACGGCCGGAACGGCGTTAGTACTCCTGGAGGCGAATATGAGGTACATCGCATTTCTGATATTCACATCTGCTCTCTCGGTCGCGTGGCCACAAACCCAGTGGGTGCACGACAGGTTCATCTCCTTTCCGCAGGGAGTGAGCATCAGCACGTGGTGGCCTTGGGGCCCAAACGTGAACCGGGATGGCATTCCTGTATTCGACGTCCTTGAGGGCAATGTGGGCGGGAGGCCCCAAGCTTACCGCAGAGAGCTTAACATCAACCGCTGGTACCTGGGTCCGGACAGCCAGGGCCAGCGGCCTTTCATCAACGACTCTGGTCAGGTGGCGTACATGGCCTACACTGCGCTTTCACACCACGTGATGGTGGACGGCAGGGACTTCTTTGCGGAGGTCTTCCCACCTACCAACGACCTCACCTACAGTGCGAGCGTGCGAGGCATTGATAGCTTCGGCCGCCCGATCTGGTACTGGAGCGACAACAACTCCAAGGCGCGAGTCTTCCGTGGCACGGAGGAGATGTCGGTCGGTCGCGACGTATGGGATCCCCTGATATACTCGGTCAACCACAACGGCGACTTCGCATGGTGGGCATATGTGGACACCCCCGACGGCAAGTCCCTCGAGCTATTCCGCAATGAGGTTGCTTACGCCTCGCCCATATTAGGCGATGGTTTCCTCGCCTACCCTGGCTATCTCAACAATGTTGGAGACATGCTCTGGGCGGGGCGCGGTGCCGCGACGGCAGGCGTCGAGCATCTCTTCCTGAACGAGACGAACCTGACAGAGGGGCGAGTGGTCGGCCAGCGGAGCATGCGTGCCAACGCGATTAATGATCGGGGAGACATCGCCTGGCGCTGGCATGATTCCTCGGGCCTCATCCATGTCATGCTCAACTGGCGCGATCTCACGAACGAGGTGTTCGGCGCTGCCAACCGCGGCAGTCGAACGGAGGTCTACCTGAGCGAGGCCGGTGACCTAGCATGGGTGGGCAGTTCGAGGAACCCCAGCTATACGAGCATATACCTGAACACCGAGAACCTATCAGCCTCCGAGATCGGGGCGACGACGGAAGTGGGCGACGGGGTATTCCTCAAGGGCATTGACCGTTTCTCGAACGTGCTGTGGGACGGCGCGGGAGAGGGCACTGCCCACCGTATGGAGGTGTTCGTGAACAAGTTCTGTCTGAGCAGGGATGCGCTGGGGGACATGAACTACCGCTCAGCCACGGCAATGGCCATCGGGCAGAACGGGCATGTGCTGTGGTGCATGTTGGACTGGGAACACAACACCCACGTGTACCTCTCCACTATCGTCCCGGAGCCAAGCGGACTACTGCTCGTCGGCGTGGGCCTGCTGCCGCTGATGCTGCGTCGGAAGACATAATTCCGGCGTCCCCCAGGACACGACCGATATCGCCGAAACGGCCAACTTACGGGCGTACCGCCGGCCTGCGAGCTGTTCCAGTGCGGTCCTTGGGTCGGTGGCGTCCGACTGGTTGGCGCAGTGCGGCTGGCGCGGGCCGGGGCATGGAGGACCGAAACCGGCGGGACGCCGTGGTTACAGCCGGCGGGCCATAGCGGGCTCAGTTCAGCGTGGGGGCCTCGGGAAAGGGGGCCATGCGCTGTTGCTCCTCCGCAGAGTGCAGCAGCCTGCCAAAGCGCAGCTCGTCCGCTTCCCCGGCATTTAGGAAGAGGGTGAAGTTGTTGAGCGCCGTCTCATCACCATAGGGCACGGTTTCCACCACGAACGCCATCGGCTCGGGCATTCGTTGGTCTCGTACTCCGGCGATGTAGTGGATATAGGTCTGCCCTCGCACGTCCTGCTTCGCCCACACTTCCATCGGCTTCTGCAGCGCGGGGGTCACCCAGTCCATGAAGCGCAGCTGCTCCTCCTCGGGGTCGGCATCGCGCAACATGCTTACGGTGGGCTTCTCAGGCAGCTCGCTGAACGGAGTGCCGATGAGGCTGGGGAAGGGAGGCAAAAGCGTATGCCAGTCGCTTGTTTCCTCGTCGGGGCGTAGCCCGCGCCAGCCGAACCTTCGCAAGAAGGCTGTCTTGCGCCGCAGGCTGCGACGGAGCGCGTCGGATGCGATCATCGCGTGGTCTTCGTAGAGCTCGCGAGGGACCGCGTGCATGCGCTCTGCTAGGTCGCTGGCGATCTGTTCCAGGGGGCGTCTGTCTCGGCTGCGCTGGAACGCTTCGAGGTCCGCCACCGCCTCGCCCTCTTCGTTCGACTGCGGGTCGGGCCGCAGGAGTACCCCAACGCCCGCAGCCTTTCCCCAGGGGAGCGCCCCCGAACCGACCTGCAGCCCTATCACATCCGGTATCAACCGCATTGCGTTCGGGTTCTCGGTAACAAGCATCGCCGCCGCGAGGGTCCTCGCGGGCTTCATCTCCTCCAGCAGCATCCGTGCCCGCTCCAGAGCTCCCGCGTATGCAAGGTTGCCGAACACGTAGAGGCAATCGCCGCCCGTCATCTCAGTCGGTTCGATGCCGCAGCCGTAGTGCTGCGCCAGGGCAAGCGCGATGGGTACCGTCTCGCGATCGTGGGCTAGAACGACGGAGGGCGCGAACCCGATAGCTTCCATATCCGCGATGAGACGACGTAGCATGACGGCGACATCGTCCACGGTGAGGTCGGCGATGCCAGGGTCGTGCACGGAGAGGCCGTCGTCCCCGGCCTTGCCGAGCACGACGGCTACCTCGTTGAGAGCGAGCAACTGGTTCCAATCGCGGGGCCTGTCCGAGCGAAGCTCTCGGTGCTCGGACGGCTCTGGCACCTCGAACGGCGGATTCTTCCCCTTCTCCAAGGCTCGGAAGCAGCGCGTCCACAGCTCGCTCAGGCTGCGGGTCGCGGACTTGCCGTCGGCCAGAAAGCGTCGCAGCTCGCGCGATACCTCGTCGGGTAGAGAGGCGAACGCAGGTTGGTCCAGCAAGGAGGCGAGCACGGGTCGCCACCAGACGAAGTCCGTTCTGGCTTCGATGACCGTGTCTACCAGCGCCCTGAGATACAGTGACATTGACAAACCGCCGATGAGCTAGCGCTCGCCGGCCCTCTTCTGCCGCCTCCGAACCTCCAGTACCTGCGCAGCGTTGATGAAGTTCGACTGGCGAAGCCGCTGATCGTCCGCGATCTTGACCATGCCGCCCCTGGGAACGGCATCCAAGAGCATCTCTGTGAACTGGTCGGCTTCCTGTTCGGTGTCGAACGCCAAGTTGTAGGTGACTAGGCGGTTGTCGTCGCCTCTTACGGTGCTAACGATGTGCACCATGAATTCCCCTGCCATGGCTCCTCCTTCGGTTCTCTCGACCCCATTGTAGTCGGTTCGCACCTCGCGCGGCCAGAAAGAGGGTGCCTTCGGACCGTGTGCTACAATCCGTTCGCGAACTTGAAGCACGTCGTATCTGTCAGTCTGGGGTCCGCAAAGCGCAACAAGACGGTCGAGGCGACCTTGTTCGGTGAGCCGTTTCGCATTGAACGGATCGGCACGGACGGCGACCTGGACCGCTTCGCGGCGTTGTTCCGCGAGCTAGACGGCAAGGTGGACGCGCTGGGGATCGGCGGTGCGGACATGTACCTGTGGCTTGGCGACCGCCGCTATACGTTCCGCCAGATTCGCCGGCTCGTTTCTGGCGCCCGAATCACGCCCGTGGTGGATGGCAGTGGGCTGAAGAACAGCCTCGAGCGACAGGCGGTGTACTACCTGCAGGAACACCGCATCCTCCCTTTGTCCGGAATGAACGCGTTCCTGGTGATGGCGGTGGACCGTTTCGGCATGGCGCAAGCGCTTGCCGATGTGTGCGCCCGGACAGTGTTCGGTGACGTGATCTTCGGCCTGGGCTTGCCGATTCCGATCCGAGGGTATGGCTCCATCAAGCTGTTGGGTTCGGTCATGCTCCCCGTCATCACGCGGCTTCCGTTCCAATGGTTCTATCCGACCGGCGCAAAGCAGGAGACGCGCCAGCCGAAGGCACGAAACGTGTTCGACCGGGCCGACCTCATCGCCGGAGACTGGCACTACATCCGCCGCTACATGCCGGACGTGCTACCCGGCAAGGTGATACTGACCAACACCATTCGCAAGGCCGATCTCGACCTGTTGCGCGGAGCCGGGGTCCGTACCGTGGTGACCACTACGCCGCAGATGGACGGCGAGAGCTTCGGCACCAACGTGATGGAGGGAGTGCTGGTCGCGCTGTTGGGCAGGCGGCCCGAAGAGCTGACGGATGCGGACTATACGGACGCCCTCGCTCGCCTCGGCTGGCGGCCCACGGTGACCGAGTTGGAGTCAGCAGGGGTGGCATGACCGATTTCGGCTTCGTTGTTCATCCGGTGGACGCACGCCGTGACGTTGCACGCAAATTTCCGATAGCGCGCTTCTTGCCCACGCCGCTCATCGAGGCCGCGCTGACTCGGATGAAGCCGATGAGGCTGTCGACCGGGGTCACAGTGCGGTCAGAGGCCGGCGCCGAGACCTCCGGACACTTCGTGGGCTGTCCGGTGACGCCCAATATGCTGATGCGAATGCCCGAGTCCAAGGCGTATCGAATCATCGGAGATGCGGTGAAGGAGGCTGCCGACTTGGGAGCCGAAGTGGTCGGGCTCGGAGCCTTCACCGCGGTTGTAGGTGACGGGGGCGAGACCATCGCGCTCAACGCGCCGGTCGCGGTGACGACGGGCAACTCTTACACGGTTGCCACGGCAATCGAGGGGGCGCTGCGCGCGGCGGAACTGATGGAGATTGACGTGAGTAGCGCCAAACTGGCGGTCGTCGGTGCGACGGGCTCCATCGGTAAGACCTGCGTACAGGTGATGGCGCCGCTCTTCGCCGCGACGGCGCTGATAGGCAGAGACCGGGCGCGCGTGGAAGAAGTCCGCGAGTTGGTGTCCAAGAACGGTGCGTGCGTCACCGTTGCCGGGGACTTGGCCGAAGGCCTGCGCGATGCTGACGTGGTGGTAACAGTCACCAGCGCCGGAACCGAGATTATCGAGCCGAGCCACCTGAAGCCTGGTGCGGTGGTGTGTGACGTGGCGAGGCCAAGAGACGTGTCTTGGCGGGTTGCTCGCGAACGGGACGACGTGTTAGTAGTAGAAGGCGGCGTCGTGGCGGTGCCGGGGCAGGTGGACTTCGGTTTCGATTTCGGCTTTCCCAAGAACACCGCCTACGCCTGCATGTGCGAGACGATGCTACTCGCTTTGGAAGGTCGCAAGGAGAGCTACACCGTCGGCAAGACCGTCACCGTGGAGCAGGTCCGGGAGATGAGCGAGCTTGCGAGGAAGCACGGCTTTCGGCTGGCCGGCTTCCGCAGCTTCGAGCGTGAGGTTCCGGCGGAAGAAATCGAGCGGATCCGAGCCAACGCGCGTCGGCGCAGGTCGGGGTAGCGATGCCCGAGCGCGAAGTTGCGTTCCGGCGTCGTCTGGTCCTGTGGCTCGTCGTTGCGCTCCTCCTTCGCCTCGTGAATGTCGTCACCCTCGACCACCCCATCAGCGACGAGCGAGCCTATCTGAACATCGCGTCCAACCTCGTGCACGGCGCCGGCTTCCGAGAGGGTGGCGTGGTGGCATACCGGTATCCTGCGTACGTGGGCTTCATGGCGGGCTGCTTCGCGCTGTTCGGCGAGCGCCGCGAGCCTATCGTGGTCACGCAGGCTCTGATGGGTGTGGCGACAATTCTCCTCTTCGGCCTGGTTGTACGGCGCAGGCTGGGTGACGTCGCGGCACTCTTCTCGGTAGCCGCCCTGTCCGTCTACGTCCCCTTCGTTCGGTTGTCGGGCCGGATGTACACCGAGAACCTGTTCTTCCTGCTCGTGCTGCTCGTATGGTGGCTGCTGGAACGGCCTGCACGCCCGAGGCTCGGGCAGACGGTGGCAGCAGGTCTGCTCTGTGGGCTGGCGGTCTTGACCCGCGAGGCGTTTCTTCCGATAGCGCTGCTGTACGCGATCGCGAGGGTGGCCACATCATCGGCCCGAAGTGAGGAGGCGAAGGGGATGGCCGTCTTCCTCGTATGCGCCGTGATGACCGTCGCCCCGTGGACCGTCCGCAACTACTTGCTGTTCGCGCGCGTGGTGCCTGTGACCACGAACACGTGGTTCAACCTGTACATGGGCAATAGCACCATCGCCGACGGCAGGTATCCAGAGGGGGCAGGTCGGATCCTCTGGTCGTGGCCCGCCGGCGAGCCACGCAGGTCCAAGTACCTAGAGATTGACTTGGCCGACCGGTTCCGGGCCGAAGTGGTCCGGTTCTGGAGGGAAGACACCGGACGAGCACTAGAGTTGGTGGGGGTGAAGGCGCTGCTGCTGATCACTCCGCCCCACATGCTGGACGTGACCCTGACGGGCAAAGTGGCCAAGCTGGCGGCAGTCGTGTGGTCCGTGATGTGGGGGCTGATGATCTTGCTGGCGGTCTATGGCTTCGCGCGTGGACCGACGCCCTTCCGAGAGACCCTCTGGCCCTGGACATTTGCCGGGATGACCATCCTCTCGTGCCTCGCGACCTACGTCATAGCTCGCTACCGCTTCCCGCTGGAGCTAGCGATGGTGTACTTCGCGGCCAACGGCTTCATCGCGGCGTTGACGCCCGGACGGAGGGCATCGGAGCCGAATTCGCTGCTTGCTTCCGGCGGCTAGACGGTCCTGCCCTCGGCGGCTCAGCTCGAGCGGGAGTCGGAGCCCGAGTGCCGGGAGTGGTAGCCGAAGCGGTAGGACGTGGTGGCGAGATGCCCCATAAATCTGCCGGGTTCTCGGCTGTGCACCGCAAGAATCGCCGTTCTGCCGACGTCTTGATATAATGGAGGGGTGGGTTGGACGTTCCAGGGCCCGGCATCGGTCCTGCGAGCGAACGTTCGGGGCCTCTGTGCACGTCTTCCCAATGTGACCGCTATGGAAGCGCATCCTCATGGTTTTGCGCAGGCCGCCCTTCGAGCAGAAGAGGCGGACCTGGTGCGCCGTTGTCGAAGCGGCGATGAAGTGGCGCTGCGACGCCTCATCGCTCGCTATCGCACACGGCTGGTGCGCATCGCGGTCGGACTCATCCATGATCGTACCGAGGCCGAGGACGTTGCGCAGGACGCCTTCGTCAAGGCCTTTCGGGACCTTAGCCGTCTTCGAGACGACTGCGCCTTCGGCGGCTTCCTTTACCGCATCGTAGTTAGACTCTGCGTGGACAGACTTCGAGTCCGCCGCGCAGAGCTGACACCGTTCGATGCGGTCGTGGAATACGGGCGCGGCTCCATCGAGACTCGGCTTCTCGTCCGGCAGCTCTTGGAAGAGCTACCGCCGGAACTCAAGGCAACGCTCGTCCTGCGGGAGATGGAAGGGCTGAGCTACGACGAGGTTGCTACCGCTACGGGTGTGCCGGTTGGCACGGTGCGTTCCCGGCTCCATGTTGCACGGGAACGTTTCCGGCGACTGTGGGTTTCGGCCATGAAGGAGGACAAGAGTTGATCTTCATTCGCAGAGGGTGTGCTCGATTTCGAGCCGACATAAGCCTTTTGCACGACGGCTACCTCCCGGAGTCGCGAAGAAAGCGGCTGGAGGAGCACCTCGCGATGTGCGAGCCGTGCCGAGTGCAGAGAGATCTCATTCATAGGTTATCCCAGGAGTTGTCGGCATCGGCCGACGTCGTTCCTTCACCCGATTTCGACGATCGCGTGGTGTCTGCTCTGAGGCTTACCGGCCTACAGAGACCGAGCTGGGCACACTGGAGGCAGTTCTCTGTGGCCGCGGCTGCTGCTGCCGTGTTGATGACCGCCGTCCTGCAGTATGCAGCCCTCGGAGAGTCGCCGAACCGTCCCTCCGCATCGCCCGGTGCTAGCGCCAACGTTCGACCGGACGAGCTGCTCGAGCAGTACAAGCTCGATCGCAACTCGCCGTTGTGGTACCACCGAGACCTTCCGATGGAGGAAAAGAAGGAGGAACACGGCCCGACGCGATCTGCCGGATAGGTGCGGTAGAGTATCGCCGTGATGGCAGGTGCGGCACGCTGGCTTTGGGCGGGCGTCGCCGTCGGGTGCGGTCTTGCCGTGGTGCTCTCCCCGACGGCTCGTTGGCACGTAGTTGACGGGCTGTTTTTCGGTCTCAATGAGGTCCCCGTGTGGCAAAGGGCGGTCTCACAGCACCTCAGCGTGGGAGTGGAGCCCACGGTTCCCGAAGAGGAAGAACACATCTTCTCGTACTGGCTCGCGGTTGCCACGATGACCACTGGGGAGCCCAGGAAGGAACAGGATGCTGCTCTGGTCCGTGAGCGGATCCGGGCTCTGGAAGAACTGCTCGAGCGCTTCCCACATCGCGTCTCTCTCCACGCGCACCTCGGACGCTATTACGCTGCGGCGGTGAGCATCGGGGGTGAGAATGAGCAGGACGATGCTTGGAGGGCCACTCCTCACGACTGGGAGCGCCTTCGGGACCTGATGGCCGAAGGAAGCAGAAGGCAGCCGAACAACGCTTTCTTCATTCAGATGCTGGCTGCCGCCTACATGGGTCTCGGACAACCGGAGAAGGCACAGGAGCAGTGGGAGATAGCTGCCGACAAGACGCAATGGCGAGATTACGCCGAGGAGGAAGTGTTCGCGCAGTGGGACTTGCTCGAGCGGATACACGGCCAACGAGGGGCTCGGCAGAGATTCCCGGCCATCGCCATGCTTCGGCTTCCTCACCCTGCCCTCATCGAAGAGACCGCAACTGCGCTTCTGAAGCGTGTGACTGCGCAGGGGTCGCGAGCGGAGCAGGTGCGACTGCGATTGCTGAACGCCCGAAACGGAGCGCTGCTTCGCGAGCAAGCCAGACAAGTCGTCGCGGGCCTAGTCGGGATCGGCATCGTGGAGACCGCCATCGAGTGGGGGGATACGAAGACGGCGTCCTCGCCAAGATTGGCAGAAGAGCGCCGAGCGGAGTTTCGGCGTGTGCTCCGGGACACGCTACCGCCGGCGGAGGCCCAGGTGCAGGACCGCTTCGTGGTAATGCAGGCACGGCGCAACGATGGATACCGCGCTCAGATTCCCCAGATATCTGCGATGGAGTTCTCGGGGTGGAACACGGTGTCGGGCGGACCGGAGCTCTGGACAGGATGGCTCTTCCGGAGCATCGCGACCTCGGCGCTCGTGGACGGCTCGTTCGGGCTCTTGGTACGGTTCCTCTTGGCCTGGGCGTTTGCAGCTTCGGTGCTCGTGCTGTCGGCGCGCCTGCGACTGAGCCTGCCCGAGCGGCTCAGGGCGACCCTGGCTGTTTTGTGTGGACTTGCCGTCGGCTTGGTTGCGTACTTGGGTAGCGGTAGTTGGGCGGTAGGCGTTTGGTACTCCCTGTTGATCGGCACTTTCGGCTATGCGGCTTCGGCGTCCGATGCTCCCACCGGAGCCAACCCTGCGGGGACTGCTTACCTGACTTGGACGCGCACCCACGCAGTATGGGCTTGGCTCATGGCCATCGGGCTGGTGGTACTCGGACTGCTCAGCTTCATTTTCCGGTACGCGGACTTCGCCGGGGTGCATCTGGCTCTAACCGGGGTCGCGCCTCCGGCACCCAACCTCTCCGTGCAGCAGTGGGCAGCCTTGGGCTGGTTCGTGATTTCTCTGCCGATAGCCCTGAGCGTCTATTGGGCGGCTCGCTCGGGAGCGTCGCTGATTCCATCGGCTGCGGAGGGCCTCGCGCGGATTGCCTCGATCGGAGCGGCTGTGTGCGCGGTGACGTTCCTGTTCGCACTGCCGCTCTGCATCGTTCGGGACCGTGAGGACGTGACCCGGCTGGAGCTGATCGCCAGGAACGAGCCCAACTACTACCGAAGGGCCGCGGCTCCGGTGTCTGCGGGGTACCATGAGAGTTCCACCCGCGAAGGTATTCCATCGAACTCAGTAGGAGACACCAACCCGTGAAGATCGTGATCGCAGGATGCGGGCGGACGGGATCCACGCTTGCCAGACTGCTCAGTAGCGAAGGCCATGACGTCGCCGTCGTGGACCTGCAGCGCGATTCATTCCGGCGCTTCGGAAAGACCCCGCCATCCAACATCAGGACCGTTACCGGCAACGTGCTCGACGAGGACGTGCTCAGGGAGGCCAACACGTCGAAGGCCGATGCGTTCTTCGCCTGCACTCAGGGGGACAATACGAACATCATGGCGATGCAGATCGCGAGAGACCGGTTCGGGATCCAGCGCGTGGGGGGCAAGATCAACGACCCCATCCGGGGCGAGGAATACAGGAAACTCGGGTTCTTCACTATCAGTGAATGCCTGATCCTCGGCGGGGTATTTGCGGACTGGCTCCATGAGCGTGAGATGCGTCCCGTGGAGGAGTACATCCTCGCTTCAGCGGGTAAGTGAGGGCTCGGGAGGTCGTGAGATGTATGTAGTGCTGGTTGGCGGTGGGGCGATTGGGGCTCAGGTGGCCAGACGGCTGCGTAACGAGGGCCACGAGTTCCTGATGATCGAGAAGAGCAAGTCTCGGGCGCAACAACTCCAGGAGACCTTCGGAGCCGATGCGGTACTGCACGGCGATGGTTGCGAAGTGCGCGTTATGGCGGAAGCGGGGATCGGCCGGGCAGACGTCGTCGCGGCAATCACCGGCGATGATGAGGACAATCTCGTGGTCTGCCAAATGGCGAAGCGCCGATTCAATGTGAAGCGAACCATCGCGAGAGTGATAGACCCGCGCCACGAAGACCTGTTCCGTCGGCTCGGGGTGGATGCTGTGATCAGCAGCACCACGATCATCTATAACCTCATTGAGCAGGAGATTGAAACCGGTGAGGTGCTTCCCATCGGTGCCTTGCAGGGTGGAGGGCTCGAAGTGGCCGAGGCCGAGATTACGCACCGCTCACCAGCCTGTGGCAAGGCAATCGGGAGCTTGTATTTCGCAGACGGCACCGCTATCGTCGCAGTGGTGCGCGAAGGGAGGCACATGGTGGCAACACCCGACTTGGTGCTTCGGCCCGGTGACGTGGTGGTTGCCATCGGGCCGTCCACGACGAGCGGACACCTGCACGCGCAGGTTGCAGCGCCCGTAGGGACCGCCGAGGTAGGGTAGGCTCCACCATCTGCTCTCGCGGAGAACGTATCCGTAGTACTGTCCGAATATGAGGGGGAAACCGTGGCGTCCGTTGGCCCGATGCGCGTGGACCTGATCTTTCCCAGCAGGGAGGTGATCCGCGAGTACTACCGAGGACTGATCTACCTCGCTGCCCGAACGTGCTATAGCGAGACGCCACCCCAGGAGATCTGGCAGGAATATCGCGAAGGAAAGACGGACCCGGCGAAGGTGATCCGGGTCATTGACCACGTCCTTTCCTCCGGTCACCACAGCACCATCGAGCACATCTCGTTCACGTTCGCGATCTCGGGTGTGAGCCGCGCGCTATCGCACCAACTCGTACGGCACCGCATCGGCGTGGCGTTCGATCAGCAAAGCCAGCGCTATGTGAAGTTTAGGGAAGCCCAACAGGTAGTGCCGCCTTCCATCGCCGAGGATGAGGCGGCTCAGGCCAGCTTCGAGGAAGTGATGCGGACCGACAAGGAGGCATATCAACGGCTACTCGATCTCGGCATGCCCGCGGAGGACGCGCGCTTCGTCCTGCCCAACGCAACGACTACCAACCTGATCATGACCGTGAATCTGCGCGAGCTGATCCATATGGCCGGCCTACGGATCTGTTTGCTGGCGCAGTGGGAGATCCGGCAGCTGTTCAAGCTAATTCGTAAGGAGTTGATGGCGGCGGACGAGTTCTTCGGGCGGCTCGTGGTGCCCAAGTGCGTGCCGATGGGGGTTTGCGACGAGAAACGTAACGAGGACGGGCATTGCCGTGTCCGCCCACACCGTAACGCCGTCTTGGGCATCTGGGAGGATTACCGGGCCGGGCGGCTACGCTATGTCGAGCCTCCGCCGAACGAGCCCGGGGGAGAGAAACGCCGAGAATAGGGATCGAGGCCTTTCTATGAACTTGCTGCCTGCCAACCGAGTCCGATCCCCAAACCGATTGGGTTGGATATTGCTGCTTCTGCTCGCTTGCTGGTGCGTGGCTCAGGGGCCGAACCGGGTAGACCGGAAGACCTTCGTCGGCAAGCCGGCGATGGATTTCAGCGTGATGGACCTCGACGGCAACCCGCTCCTGCTCTCCTCGCTGAAGGGCAGGGTGGTGTACATCGAGTTCTGGACCTCGTATCACACCGAGTGCGTGCAGCGGATGAAGGATATCCAGAAGCTGTACGACTCCACGGATCGAAAGCACCTGGTGATTCTGCCTATTACCGCCGAAGGGAACCTCATCGCTCAGGACTTCGTTCGAGCCCACGGGATGACGATGCCGGCGTACACCGACGGCTCGGGCGCGGCCCATGCGGCCTACCTCGTGCACGCGATGCCGCTCTCGGTGGTGGTGGACAAGAACGGGACCGTGGTGGAGTACGTTCCGCCTGAAGGCGACTTCGCCACCGTGCTTCAGGCCCTTCGCAAGGCCGGCGTGGTCGTGAAGGGTTCGCCTAAGGGCTAGGCTCCTGGCAATGTCGCGCGCTCTGCGGTGGCGGTGACGACTAGATGCGGTAGCTCTGGGACATCGCCTCGACCTCAGGCGGCGGTACGCATCGCCGTTCTCCGCAAGCTGCAGAGCAAGCGAACATTTGCCGGGTCGAGCGCATTGGAGGCCGTGCAAGCACACAGTTTAGGCTAGCTAGGTTTTCTTCCTATCCGGAATGTCTGCGATTTCCGGTTGCAGGAAGTCGAGATCGGGTGTAGAATGTAGGCAACTGCTATTCTGGCTCCTTTTCCTTGGATGGCCTGTTTGTCTTTGTTGCCTCTCGGATGGCAATGCTGTAACTCTAGAGGAAACGGAGCACATGAAACGATACATCACGCTTCTGCTAGCGAGCGGATTCGTCGCCTCCGCTTTTGCCCAGGGCACTGACTGCGGCTTCATCAAGAAGTGGGACCAGATGGACGCCATCGACACGTACGGCGGCGCCAGCTGGCTCGATTACGATACGCCGAGCGACGCCATCAGCGCAGACGACTTCCTGTGCACGGACCTTCAGCCGATAGTGGCCGTGAAGTTCGCAGGTTGGTCGTACTACGGGAATATCTGGATTGACAACTTCGTGATCAAGTTCTGGACAGATGTTCCGGCTACCCCCAATGACGCGAGCCATCCCGGCACGCTGCTCAAGGAGATCCGCGTGGACAACGCCCCCGCCCAGTGCCAGCCCGGCTGGTGGGATAACGGCGACGGCACGTTCATGGCAATCTTCCGGCCCGACCAGTACTTCTTCCAGGAAGGCACCCCGACCAATCCGCAGGTCTACTGGATCAGCATCCAGGGCGAGATGATTACGGACGGGTATTTCGACGCCTTCTACTGGAACTTCCGACAGCGCGGGCTGAACTGGAACGACGATGCGGCCTTCGCGTCCAACTACTTCGGCTACGCGCCCTGGTCGAACTGGGGCGTTGACCCGACCGACACCGTGGCCCTGTATGAGGGGCCGCTTCCCACGGGTTGGCGGTCGCTCGATATGGCGTTCACCCTGTACACCATTCCCGAGCCTGGCACGATGGCTGCGCTCGGCGCGGGTCTCGCCGGCCTGCTGGCGATCCGCCGCCGCAAGTAGTCGCTACGCGACCACAATCTAGCTAAGCTACTATCCCTCACCACTTCGCGTGGTGGGGGATAGTGTTTGCCAGAGCGGACTTGCACTGTCACTCATGGTGGTGGTGCCGGCTTGCACTCGGTGTGCCTGTCCCTCAACATTTCGATAGGCTGGGTCACCGGCGACGCCATGCTGAGCCCGCCGTCACGATGACCTCGACGTCACGCTGCCCTCGACGTCCCGATGACCCCGACGTCATGCTGAGCCTGTCGAAGCATGGGACCGGTAGCCGCATCCTTCGACTTGCGTGTGGCGCAGGAAGCGCGCAGATCCTGGCATGCTGAGCCCGCCGTCCCGATTAGCGCCACGTCATGCTCATCTCGACGTCATGCTGAGCCTGTCGAAGCATGGGACCGGCAGCCGCATCCTTCGACTTATGTGCGTTACAGGAAGCGCGCAGGACCCGTCACGATTAGCACCACGTCATGCTGAGCCTGTCGAAGCATGGGGCCGGTAGCCGCATCCTTCGACTTGCGTGTGGCGCAGGAAGCGCGCAGATCCTGGCATGCTGAGCCCGCCGTCCCGATGACCTCGACGTCACGATGAGCGCCACGTCATGCTGAGCTTGTCGAAGCATGGGGCCCGTATCCGCATCCTTCGACTTGTGTGTGGCGCGGGAAGCGCGCAGATCCTGCCATGCTGAGCCCGCCGTCCCGATTAGCGCCACGTCATGCTCATCTCGACGTCATGCTGAGCTTGTCGAAGCATGAGGTCGGCAGCCGCGTTGGTAGTATCCGAACGTACGACCGTGCGGCATGCGAGGGCATGCTTCGACAAGCTCAGCATGACGGTATGAGGTCTGTGTCTCTCGCACACCGCCAGGAGGAGATCGAAGGCCCCTCGCGACTGACCGACGTTCGGAGCCCCTCGCGGGCGGCCGACGATCGCATGACCACTCTGGGTGATCGACGTTCGGAGCCGCTCCGGGAGTGATCGATGATCGGAGGCCCTCTGGGAGTGATGCGTGAGTCACAGCAGGGGGATGCGCCCCTCACCTCTGCAAGAGGACGGCTCATAGGCGACGCCATGCGGAACCCGCCGTCCCGATTAGCGCCACGTCATGCTCATCTCGACGTCATGCTGAGCCTGTCGAAGCATGGGACCGGCAGCCGCATCCTTCGACTTGCGTGTGGCGCAGGAAGCGCGCAGATCCTGCCATGCTGAGCCCGCCGTCCCGATTAGCGCCACGTCATGCTCATCTCGACGTCATGCTGAGCTTGTCGAAGCATGAGGTCGGCAGCCGCATCCTTCGACTTATGTGCGTTACACGAAGCGCGCAGGGCCCGCCATGCTGATCTCGCCGTCACGATGAGCGCGTCGTAACGATAATCTCGACGTCATGCTGAGCCTGTCGAAGCATGGGACCGGTAGCCGCATTGGTAGTATCCGAGCGTACGACCGTGCGGCATGCGAGGGCATGCTTCGACAAGCTCAGCATGACGGTCCTGGACGGCTGCACGCTCTCACTGACCCATCCTGAGGGAAAGGAGCGTTGGCAGACGGGGCGTTACACCGTCTTGCGCATGCAGCAGAACTTGTACTTCTTCCCGCTGCCACAGGGACAAGGGTCGTTGCGGCCCACCTTGTCACCCGACGTCGGTGGGGCAGAGGGGCGAGGTGTGCCCAAGCGATCTCGGCGACCGTCCGTGGGGCGCGCGGCTATCGCTTCGGGCGGGGGCGCCTGTGAACCCGCAGGGCGTTCGTCCAGTCGAACCATCTGCCGCGGAGTCGCCGGTTCTCGCTGGACCTGAACATGGAAGGCCCAGGTTGCCACCATGCGACTGATGTTTGCCAGCGTCTCTAGGAATAGCTCGTGCGAGTCCTTCTTGAACGCGATGAGTGGGTCTTGTTGGGCGTAGCCGCGCAAGCCGATACCCTCACGCAGCTGATCAATGTTGGCGAGGTGCTCCATCCACTTGTCGTTTATGGCGCGGAGCACGATCATGCGCTCCAGCATTCGCACCGTCTCGGGTCCCAGCTCTCGCTCGCGATCCTCGTAGGCGGTGTGCATGGTAGCTACCAGCTTCTCGTACAACTGCTCTCGGTTCAGTCCCTCCAGTTCCTCGGGCGGCACGTACCGAACCAGCGGGAAGAGCTCGTTCATGCTCCGATACACGCCGTCGTAGTTCCACTCATTGGTCTCGGGGTCGTAGAAGGCATCGAGACGCATATCAATCTCGGTCTCGAGGTCTTCCAGTACCTTGTCGCGCATATCGGCGCCTAACAGCACCTTGCGTCTATCCGAGTAGATTTTCTCGCGCTGCACGTTGATGACGTCGTCGTACTCCAGCACGTGCTTTCGGTATTCGAAGAAGTGGAACTCGATGCGCTCCTGAATCTTGCGAATGGTGTTACTGAGGAACTTGACCTCGATCGGTTCGTCCTCGGGCCAACTCTTTAGCAGTGGGTTGGCGAGCATGTTCGCACCGAACACCTGCCACAGGCGGTCTTCCAGTGACACGAAGTAGCGGCTCTCACCGGGGTCGCCTTGACGTCCGGAGCGCCCACGGAGCTGGTTGTCTATGCGTCGGCTCTCGTGCCGCTCGGTGCCGAGGATGTAGAGACCGCCTAACTTCACTACCTCCGCCGCCCGCTCAGAGCGTTCCTGCTCGGAGAGGGGCAACGGCGGCGCAGCGCGCTGCTTGCCCCCGCGCCGGTGGCTGACGAAGGTGCCTGCAGCGATGGCATCCGCCTCTTGCGCCTGCTGCTCTACGCTTTGCGCGTCTTCCTGCTTGGCGATACTTCCGCCGAGAAGGATGTCTACGCCACGGCCTGCCATGTTGGTAGCAATAGTGACAGCGCCCTTGCGGCCCGCCTCGGCGATGATCAGCGCTTCCTTCTCGTGGAACTTGGCATTCAGTACGTTGTGTGGGATGCCGTGGCGGATGGCTTCGTCGAAATGCTCGATGTTCTCCTGCGGTAGCCCGTGCTGCTTGACGAACCACTCACCGTGTTCGGGGGCGAGTGGGTCCGTGGCGATGCCGAACCGTCGAAGGATGTCATGCAGGTCGGATCGCTTCAGCAGCTCCCGAGGAGTCTTCTTTACTTGCTGGCCTGGAAGCTGCGAGTTGTCCGTCGGCGGTTCCAGCGGACGGTTGATGACCTCGAGTATCTCATTGCGGTCTTGTTTGGAGATCGACTTGTCTCCCTGAAGCTTGTCGCGGATGCGGTCAATCAGGATCAGAGTTTGTAGCTTGTCAGCGGTGAGCCTACCGGAGACCTTCTCGGACATCTCGATCGAGCGGGTACCTACCAGCACCGGTTGCTGCTTGACGTAGAGGCGCAGTATCTCACGGGCGATCCCGCGGAACTTCTGTTCCTCCGTCTTATATACGACGTCAGGATGATCCACCCGAATCATCTTCTTGTAGGTGGGTACCACTACCACTTCGAGGCCGTAGATCTTACGGAACTCGTCTTCCTCCGTCTTCGCAGTACCTGTCATGCCTGCCAGCTTGTGATATAGGCGGAACAGGTTTTGGAACGTGATAACGGCGACGGTCTGACTCTCATGTCGGATAGGCACCTTCTCCTTCGCTTCGATGGCTTGGTGTAACCCATCGGAGAAACGCCTACCGAACATCAGTCGGCCGGTGGTATCGTCCACGATCACCACCTCGCCGTCCTTAACCACGTACTCGACGTCTCGGTGGAAGAGGTGGTGTGCCTTGAGCCCGGCGTTCACGTAATGCATCATCTCGGGGTGCTCGGCCAGATTAGAGATACCTAACAGCTCTTGGATGCGCTCGTAACCGGAGTCGTTCAGCGAGACCTGGTGCGACTTTTCATCAACTGTAAAGTGCTGGTCCTTGACGAGACGCCTGACCACGCTGTCGATCTTCCCGTAGACCGATACATCCTCGGAGGCCACGCCGGAGATGATGTGAGGTGTACGAGCCTCGTCAATCAGAATACTGTCAACCTCATCTACGATGGCGTAGTGCAGCTCGCGCTGATTGAGCTGCGACTTGTCGAACGCCATGTTGTCGCGGAGGTAGTCGAAGCCGAACTCGTGGTTAGTACCGTAGGTGATGTCGCACTCGTACGCCTCTCGCCGAGTGCACGGCTCTAAGTTGTTGTATCGGGGGTCTGCGGCCTCGTAGCCGGGCACATATCGGTACGAGCCGCCTAGCTCATCCGACTCGGCACTCTGGCCCTGGATGACGCCCACGCTGAGGCCTAGGGCGTGATAGATCGCCCCCATCCAGATTGCGTCACGGCGGGCCAGGTAGTCGTTGACGGTGACCAGGTGGGCGCCCCGCCCTTCGAGGCCGATGAGGTACAGGGGAAGCGTGGCGACGAGGGTCTTGCCTTCGCCGGTTTTCATTTCGGCGATCATCCCCTTGTACAGCACCACACCGCCCATCAGCTGCACGTCGAAGTGCCTCATGTTCAGGGTCCGGCGCGCTGCCTCGCGACAGACGGCGAAGGCCTCGACCAGCAGGTCGTCCGTGGTCTCACCGTCCTGGAGCCTCTTCCGAAACTCGTCCGACTTCTCCCGAAGGCGAGCCATGCTCAGCGCCTGCATCTCGGGCTCGAGCGCGTTCACGGCGGCGACAATGGGCTCGGTCGCCTTGATCTCTTTGTCACTCGTGTCAAACCAGCGTCGGAAAAGTTCGTTTAGCATGGGGAATGTGGGTGCCTCGTGCCAGGATATTACCTTATCGGCGAGTCGGGCACCTGGAAGGAAGCAGGCCCTACTGTCCTACGGGCGGTACGCCCGAGAACAAAGGGCGAGCCCATGTGTCTACCAGATACCAGACCCTCTCAATGAATACGGAGAGTCGGGTCATCACTGTGTTGCCGAAGAACACCCCGAAGGCGAGCATGAGCCAGAACCGACCCGAGAACAGCATAAATACCAGCGCCGGTACCCACCGTAGACCTACGGGGAACCGGTCCAGCAGCCCCTGAGCCCACTCCGCCACCCGCCGGCTGTGGTCGAAGCTGAAGAAGAAGAAGTTGATGGTGAGCAGCAGCGCCACCAGGAAGATGGTGTTGTTGATGCTGGCCGCAGCATCGAGCCCGCCGACGTCGTTCAGCACGATAGGCGACTTGAACGATGCAGTAACCTGAGGCACGTTCAACACGAACTGCTGCTTGATGGCTAGGCCGGCGCCGCCTCCCATCACGATGCCCATCACCAATCGGGAAAGCCATAGAGTCTTCGGATGAAACAGGCCGTACCACAGGAGGCCGATCACGCCTGCGGAGACGCCGAAGAAAATGGCTCCTGCGGCGCCCCAGAACTCGGCGCTGCCTCCCGGGCTCCTGAGCAGGGTCTCGAACCCCTGCACCATCGGCACCCACCAGTTCGGGCGGAGGATGTCCGTGATGGTTGCACCGATGGCGAAACCGATGGAGGTCCCGAGCATCAGGTGTTCGGCCAGCCGGTATGCTGCGTTCTCTTGGTACAGGAAGCTGAAGATGGCCAGGGTGCTCAGGGCCGCTACCCAAACGCCAATCTCGGCGTAGCCGTACGCGACCCAGCGCGGAATCCCCAGGGCGAGCAGCACCACTACCACCACGCCCCAAATCACCAGAGCCAGCCGTCGGCGCGGTGTCACTTGCCCTTCTTACCCTCTTCCTTCATTCGCGCCCACGCGCCGATGTTGCCGGCGATCGCTCCCAGAATTAGCAGCAGATGCGCCCAACTCTGCGACTTGATGACTTTGGTTGCGTAAGAAAGGTCGCTCCAGCGGGTCTTTCGCTCCCTTTCGGCAGCTTTCATTTGCGCGTCGTATTCGGGCAGTCCCATGATGCCCTCGTATTCCGCGCCACCTCGCGCGCCGACCAGCATGCCCTTCAGCTGTCCGGCGTCCATCAGCGGGTACATGTTCGTCGTGCTGATGCTGCACACGCCGGCCACGTAAGGCGTGCCGTACACCTCATACCCGAACTGGATGTACTCCAGATAAGGCGCGTAAGAGACGCTGACGAGCAGGTCGAAATCCCCGCAGTTGCTCACCTTCGCCATCCAGGGGATCGTCCGTATGTCCCTGTTCTCGCGTATCTCGGTCGGTGCGGTGCCCCGGAAGTCCTTCGAGAGGGACTGGATGCCCTGCGAGATGTTGCTGGTCGGGATGCGATAGCCGAGCTGGACCCAGTCCTCGAGGTATTTCTTGCCGTACTTGGCGGCGAGGCGGTCCACCACCTCGTCCGAAAAGGCCGGACCTTGCGGGATGGCCGAAATCACCGCGAACTTGATGTTGTTCCGAAAGAGATGGGCAATGATGGCTGTGAACTGACCCTTCAGCTCGCCGAGCGTGCCCGCATCCCAATCGCTGTGGACAAGAACGATGCTCTTGGAGTCGAGCCGCTCGATGGCATCGTAGAGCCCCCGTGCCTCGTGGCCCATTCGACTCGGGAGCTTCACGTCCACGAATAGCGGAAAGGCGACCGCAACCACCAGCGTGAGGTACAGCCAGCGGCGGTCCAGCCTGTCCAGTCGGGCGAGTAGCCGGATCATCCGCGGGTGCGTTCGCTACATCCGTCCCGTTTCCTGCTTGTGCCTGCAGGACCGTAGGCCAATCGCATGAACCTGGTGTTCGTGCGAGACTGGAGCGATGGGTACTACACCGAGAAACTGCGTGAGCTAGGTCTGCGCATTCGGGAGTCGATCCGATCGGCACTCGCCGGACAGGACGCCGACAAGCTGCGGATGGTCGCTCGCGAGTCCGAGGACGACACCATCTACCGCCTGGACGAGGTAGTCGAGAGGGTGTTGGCAGACTTCTGTACGGACTGGGGCAGAGAGCGGACCTTTGTCCTGATTGCGGAGGGATTGCCCGCAGGTCGCGAGGTGTTTCCGTCCTCTGCGCACGCAGCCTCTGCCGAGTTCGTACTCATCGTGGACCCGGTGGACGGTACGCGCTCCCTAATGTTCGACAAGAGGCCGGCGTGGGCTCTGTGCGCCGTGGCCCCGGTGCGGTCGGAGGCTCTGCCCAGATCGCGGGACATCCGGGTTGCCGTGCAGACAGAGATTCCGACCACGCGCCAGTGTCTCGCGGCACAGGTCTCCGGAGTAGCAGGCAGCGGATTGACGGCGGAGATGCACGACCTTCGCTCAGGGAGAGTCTCCCGCTTCGAGCCGCGGCCGAGTCGAGCGACCAGGTTGCAGAACGGCTTTGCGGGTTTCTCCAAGTTCTTTCCAGAAGGAAAGGCCAGGATTGCCCAACTGGAGTGGGAGCTGTTCCAGCGCGTCTTGCCCACGGGCGCCACGGACTGCGTGTTCGACGACCAATACGTCTCCAGCGGCGGCCAGCTGTTCGAGCTGATGGTGGGGCACGACCTGTTCGTGGCCGACATTCGCTCGGTGCTTTTCGCGCGCGAGAATCGGGGTGGGCTGTGCCCGCATCCCTATGACCTCTGTACCGAGATGATCGCACGCGAGGCGGGAGTGATCGTGACAGGACTCGATGGACAGCCACTGGACTTCCCCCTCGACACTACGACTCCCATCGGCTGGGTGGGCTATGCGAACGATGATCTGCGAGCTCTGATAGAACCTCACCTCTTCGACGTCTTGGGCTCCATCTGAACGGGCTATCGGGCCACCTCGCGGCAGCGGGTAGCATTCCAGGGGCGGCTTCTGCCAGAATCGGTATCCATGTCACACCGGGGCCGGCAACTCGTGCTGCCGCCAAAGGCCGTTCTATTCGACGTAGACGGGACCCTCATCGACACCGTTTCCATGATCATCCAGACGATGAGTGAGATGTACCGTCGGTACATCGGTGTCGAAATCCCGCCAGAAGACATCCGCAGCATCATCGGCCTGCCCCTCGATGTTCAGGTGCGCTGCTTCGAAGACCGAACGGATCGGCGCCCTGACTACGAAGAGATGAAGCGATTTCAGATCGAGCTGTACGAGCAGCACAAGCACCTGGAGCACCCGGTGCCGGAGGCCCTCGAGTCGGTCCGTGTCTGTGCAGCCAAGGGCATCTCCACGGCCCTGGTCACGAGCAAGGACGCCGAGGAGCTGGCATTCGCTCTGCCGCGCATGGGACTGGACGGAGCGCTTCACGCTACCGTCACGGCAACGGACTGCGTGCGCACGAAACCTCATCCAGAGCCGGTAGTGAGGGCGCTGGAGAAGCTGGGAGTCGAAGCCAGCGCGGCCATCTTCATCGGGGACACCGACTACGACATTCAATCTGGCCACGCGGCAGGGTGTTCGGTGGGAGCGGTGCTCTGGGGTGCGCAAAGCGAGCAGCGACTGAGGCAAGCTGGGCCAGACATGCTGTTTGGCGAGCCCAGGGACTTGCTTGCCTGGTGCCGAGACCTGTAGATAGGATTTGTCAGATGCGAAGAACGAAAAAGACGGACCCCGTACCCGAAGCTTCGCCCCAGGTGCGGGGTGAAGGCGACGCTTCCATTGTTCAACCTTCGGGGGCGCCGAAGAGGCGGCGGCGTACGGCGAAAGCCGTGGTACAGCTAGCGCCTGAGCAGCCAACGACCGAAGGCGCAGCTGCTGCAACGGGAACCGGCACGAGAAGGCGCCGGGTCACGGTGCCCGACGATGCCCCCGAGATCCCGGGAGTCGTCGAGGCTCCGCCCTCTAGCCCGCGCGCCTCGGAACAGAAGCCAAAACGCAAGAGGCGGTCTCCTGCCGAAAGCCCGCCGGCTGCGAAGCGCGAGCCGCGAAAGCGACGTCCGGACCGCGAGCATGTCGAAGTAGAGGCCCCGCCTGAGGACATCGGTCCGAGGATCACCCTCGAAGAGCTGCAGGCCCAGATAGAGACGCAAGGCAAGCGTGCACGCTCCCGTCGCACCAAGGAACGGTGGCCCCGTCCGATCCCAACACCGACCGGTGCGCCACGAGTAGGCATCGTCAACGGTCAGCCCGCACTCATCATCGAGGAGCAGGTGGTCGCACCGCACTTCTTCTTCGGCAACATCAGCTCCGAGGCGTCGGAGAAAGCCGTGCTAGCCGAGGTGAAACTCGCGGCAGAGAAGGGTGTTCATCTCTTCTGCCTCTACCTGGAGCTGCCCGTGGATCCCCAACCCGACGAGCCGCCTGCGGAGGAAGCCGCCCGTCTGCTCGAAAGCGTGCTTGCCGTGGACCCGGACGCGTGGGTGATGTTTCGCGTGGTGTTCGTGCCGACGGAGGGCTGGGTCGAAAAGTACCCGGATGCTGCGTACCGACACCCCGACGGCTCCCAGGCCGACCCCTCGATCTGCTCGGTTAGTTGGTGGGGGGAAGCCGAAAAGTGCCTAAAGAAGCTCGTGACCGATGTCGCCCGGCGCAAGTCCGGAAAGCGCTGCATCGGCTACCACATCGAGCGCGGCGAGTGGTTCAACGGCCCAGACGACGGCTACGACACGAGCCCTGCTGCGCTCGCGGCCTTCCGAGAATGGGTTCGAGCCCGTTACTTTGGGGACGAGGTGGCGTTGCGCGCGTCCTGGCACGACGGCTCGGCATCGTTCGACACGCTCAAGATCCCCGAGCCGTTGGAGCCTCGGGGGCTTCAGGCCACCATACTCACGGAGCGTCGCGAGCGCCGCAATGTGGATTACCACGACTTTCTCTCGGACGCCTACGTCGAACGGATCGGGGCTCTGGCGCGAGCCATCAAGGAAGCTGCGAAAGGCTCCGTGTTGGTTGCGTGCTCCTATGGCTACACCTTCGAGTTCTCACACCCGCACTCGGGCCATTTGTCGCTGGCCCGGCTGCTGAAGTGCCCAGACATAGACCTTATTGCCGGGCCGCCTTCCTACACGTCGAGGCTGCCCGGCGGCGCTTGTCCCTTCGCAGGGCCAATCGACTCCATCGCGCTCGCCGGCAAGTTGTTTGTTCTGGAGGAGGACTACAAGACGAGCCTCGGGCGAAAAGGCGAGAGGGATGACTTCAACCCGGTGCTGGAGAGCCCGAAGGACCTCGAGAGCGCTCACTGGCGTGGCTTGGGTATGGCACTAGCCCACACCGCCGGCGTGTCGTGGATGGATACCTGGGGCAGCGGTTGGCTGAACAGCCCGGGCATCTGGAGTCGTGCCGAGAAGGTCCGCTCACTCTTCACGATGCGCCTGAACGCAGAACCACCTCCACCCGATGTCGCGGTACTGATTGACGAGCGCAGCATGACGATGCTTCAGGACTCGCGCCTCGCTGTCAACCTGGTCTCCAAGGCGAGGGAGGCAGTTCTGCGTGCGGGTGTGTGCGCCGGCTTCTATCTGCTGTCCGACCTTACTCGAAGAGACTTCCCGGACTGCAGTTTGTATCTGTTCTTGAACGCGTGGGATATCGGCGCTCAAGTCCGTGCGGCGATTCGCGAGAAGTTGCATCGCAACGGCAAGACTCTGGTGTGGTGGTATGCGGCCGCCCTGCTCGAGTACCACCGTCCGGCACCAGAGACCATGAAACAGGTCATCGGCATAGCGCTCAAGGCCCAGCCGTTCGCGTCACGTCCCGGTACGACCATCACGCAACACCAGCACCCGCTCACCTCGGCACTCGAGGAGTCGGCGATAGCTACGGAAGAAGTCTACGAGCCGACTTATTTCGCAGTGGATGATGAGGCCCAGCCGCTGGGTGTTTACACGGACACGGGGCTGCCCTCGTTCGTAACGCGCGAGGTTCGCTTGCCCGGCCGCGGCGAAGCGGCTTGGCGCACCGTCTTTATCGGCGAGCCGTTCATCTCTCCCGGGCTGGTCAGGGGCCTGTGCCGGCTGGCAGGCGTTCCGATCTACTCGTCGGCAGGCGATGTGGTGCATGTCCGACCTCCCTTTCTGACGCTGCATGCGACCAAGGGAGGCAGGCGCGAGATAGCGGTGCCCGATGGCCTCGAAGTGCGGGACGCTCTCACGGGTGAGCCACTCCAGGACCCCTCGGCGGACCTGCGCGACGGCGAGACACGAATCTTGCTGATAGGCTCGGCCGAAAATCTGGACACGCTAAGCCGCCTGCCGATGCCTGCGGCGCCTGCTCCGCCCCCACAGGAACCCGCTCCGGGGCCGCGCCCTTCGAGACGAAGCACGTTTGCCAAACCGGTTCCTCTGCTCGACACGGAGAAGCCATCCCCTGTCGCAACCCCAGCCGAGGGACTGACTCCGACTTCTCATCCTGGCGGCAGCGAGCGGAACGAGGCCTCGAAGCAGGTGCGACGCCGGCGGCCGACGAAGCGTGAGCCGGTGCCGACACCACCCGTTGAGCCGATTGACGAAGAACCGCCAGTGGCCTTTCGCTTCCGCAAGAAAATCTAACGATGGAGCATCGTTGCGGCACGGTGGCGGTGGTCGGAGCGCCCAACGTCGGCAAGAGCACGTTGCTCAACGCCCTTCTCGGGCAGAAGATCGCCATCGTCTCGCCGAAGCCCCAAACTACGCGGCGAAACCTCCTCGGGGTGCTGACCGAGCCCGAATACCAGATCGCATTCGTGGATACGCCGGGTGTGTCGCATCCGAAGCACCTGCTGGGAGCGCGGATGGCGCAGGCTGCCCATCAGGCGTTGCTCTCCGCCGATGTGGTGATGCTCGTCACCGACGTTTCGCGCTTGCCCGGCGAGTTCGACTGGAGGGTGGCGAAGATGCTGGCGCGGGTGGACGGAGCGAAGCTGTTGGTGCTGAACAAGATGGACCGACTTCCGCCGGAGAAGGTGCAACGCCACTGTGATGCACACTGGGCCTTGCTGCCCGAATGCCCATGGATGATGATCTCGGCTCGAAAACGCGACAATCTCGACCGCCTGCTGGCCCTGCTGGTCCCGCTCTTGCCCGAAGGACCGCCCCTCTACCCGGAAGACCAAGTCACGGACGCACCCATGCGGTTTCTGGCCGCCGAGTTGGTCCGCGAGCAGGTCCTACTACGCACTCGGCAGGAAGTGCCGCACAGCACTGCGGTGCTGACGGAGACCTGGGAGGAGCGTCCGGATGGCCCCGTGTACATCGGCGCGACTGTCTACGTGGAGCGCGACGCCCACAAAGCTATCGTCTTGGGCAAGGGGGGCCAGATGCTGAAGTCCATCGGAGCCTCGGCGCGCAAGGGGATCGAGGAGATGCTCCAACGGCCCGTCTATTTGGACCTCTGGGTTAAGGTGAAGCAGGGCTGGCGTGAGCGCCCTGGCACGCTGCACGAACTGGGGCTCGATTAGAAGGTCCCGAGGCCACTGCGTCTCGGCGCCATGAGGTTTCTTTCAGGCAGCGTCGGTTGCCGCCACTTGGCGCACGTTGGCCACGATATTGGACTTCCAGCGCTCGGGCTGGCGTACAGACTATCCGGGTTCCAACGGAGAGGCTGTGCGCACGCAGTTCCCACCGCACTCCTTGGCGTAGTGAAGGCCCTTCTGCGCCTCGGCAACTAATTGGTGCACATCGGGAAGGTCGGACCGCCAAGTGGCCACTCCAATGCTCACGGTAACCGGCGCCCTAGAAGCTTCGGTGCGCTGAAAGTTCAGCCGCAGGCGCTCCGCGACGATGGCAGCCGTTTCTGGGTTTGCTCCGCGAAGCCCGATAAGGAACTCCTCTCCACTCCACCGTGCCACGAGATCGTTCCGACGTACTGATGCGCGAAGGAGATCCCCGAGACGCGTCAATAGCTCGTCTCCGGCTTCCTTCCCGAAGCGATGATTGTAGTCGTCGAGAGCGTCGACGTCAACGAACAACACCGAGAACAGGGTCCCGGTCTGCCACGCATGATTCTGGAATTCTTCGAGGACCCCGAGCGCCTCTTTTCCACTAACCACCTGTGGGAGCGCACCACTGGCAAAGCGCTCGCATGTCGGAGGGGTCGCCAAGGCACCTTCCACGGCCGGCTCGCTTCCCGTGCGGCTGAACGCAGCACGGGTCTCGGCAGGAGGCCACACTGCCTCTGCCTCCGTTCCCCCCAGCCCGTCAACACCTATCAGCACTCGGCTCTCCGCACCGCGCAAGCTCATAAAAGAAGTCCCTTGCACGACCATTTGCCATACCTAAGGCGGGCCGTTGCACCGCAAGCCTACTGTGTCTGCCCTAGGATGGCGAGCACGGCCTGTGCGGCCCCTGCGGTATCATCGTTCATCCCGTTCAGACTAGCGCCAAGGAGTGTAACGTTGCGGGCGTCACAGAGTTATTTACCAACATTGCGAGAGGCTCCCACGGATGCGGAGCTGGTCAGCCACCGACTTCTGGTGCGCGGAGGGTTCATTCGTCGCCAGGCCGCAGGCGTATACACCTACATGCCTCTCGGGTGGCGGGTCCTGCGAAAGATCGAGCAGATCGTCCGCGAGGAGATGGACCGGACAGGCGCGCTGGAGCTGCTGATGCCCGCCCTCGTGCCATGGGAACTTCTAGAACAGACGGGACGCCATACAGTGGACGTACTTTTCAAGGTGCATGATCGCCAAGGGCGCCCCTTCTCCCTCGGGTTCACTCACGAGGAAATCATCACCGACATCTTTCGACATACCGTCCACTCTTACAAAGAGTTGCCGCTCACCCTATACCAGATTCAAACCAAGTTCCGGGACGAGCCGAGACCGAGAGCGGGCCTCATACGCGCTCGCGAGTTCATCATGAAGGACGCCTACAGTTTCCACCTCACCGAGCAGTGCTTGGACGAGACCTATCGTCGAATCGGCGAGGCTTACACGCGTTCCTTCCGAAGGATGGGCCTCGAGACGCTGATCTGTGATGCCGATCCCGGTGCCATCGGCGGCAGCGAGAACAAGGAGTACATGGTAGTCACTCCTGCGGGCGAGGACACCGTGTTGCAGTGCACGGCGAGCGGGTATACGGTCAACGCCGAGCGCGCAGAACTGCCCGATGGGAACCTCCCACCGGTGGAGCCAGGTGACTCGCCTCCGCACGAGGATGTAGCAACTCCGGGTGCGCACACCGTGGATCAAGTGGCAGCCTTCCTGAACGTAGCTCCCACACAGATCGTGAAGACGCTGTTGTACATAGCCGATGGCAAGCCCGTGGGTGCACTGATACGCGGAGATCGGGAGCTGAACGAAGGCAAGTTGCGTCGCGCGCTAGGTGCGGAAGAGCTGCGAATGATGCAGCCCGAGGAGGTCGAGAGGTATAGCCGAGCTCCCGTCGGCTTCGCGGGCCCCATCGGCCTGGACGGGGTACGGCTGGTCGCCGACTACGAGCTGAAGAGCCTGCGCGATTTCGTGGTGGGTGCTAACAAGGACGAGACTCATACCGTGCATGTGTGTCATGGTCGCGACTTCGCAGTGCACGAATGGGCCGACCTTCGAGTGGCCGCAGCAGGCGATCCTACGATTGCAGGTGGTGTCTATACCGAGGTGCGCGGCATCGAAGTGGGACACATCTTCCAGCTAGGGATTAAGTACTCCGCGTCGCTGGATGCTAACATCGTGGATGCGGAGGGTGTGCAGCGACCGGCCGTGATGGGTTGCTATGGTCTCGGCATCTCACGCTGCATGTCGGCGGTCGCAGAGATCCATAACGATTCGGATGGTCTGGCGTGGCCTGCTACCATCGCACCGCTAGAAGTGGTAGTAATTCCCGCCTCTCCCGATTCCGCCGTCGCAGAAGCTGCCGAGCGCCTCTACGGTGAGCTGATGCGACTAGGGGTCGAGGTGCTCCTGGACGATAGAGACGAGCGCGCCGGTGTGAAGTTCAAGGATGCCGATCTGATCGGCTGGCCGGTGCAAGTAGTGGTCGGCAAAAGCCTGGCCGAGGGTAACGTCGAGGTAGGGCTGCGCCGAGAGCGCAGTAGGAGGGCGGTGCCGGTGACCGAAGCTGCACGAGCAGCCATGGAACTGCTGGCCAAGGAGAAGGAGCATCTCGCTACGGGATGATCGCACTCGCCCGTAAGAGCTACGCTTATTTCCGCATCATCCTCACGGAGATGTTCATCTATCGCGGCGCTGCGTTCCTCTGGATCATCGCAGACAGTATGACGGCGCTGGTGCTGCCTCTCGTGTGGATTGCGGCTGCGAGTGGCCAAGGGTATGTCGGCACGCTGAGCGTCCAGCAGATCGTTCTCTACTACGTTGCTGCACTCGTGCTGTCGCAGGTCGTGGTTAGCCACATGATGTGGGACATCGCCTACGAGATACGCGAGGGCATCTTCTCCGCTTATCTAGTGCGACCCATGAACTACTTCTGGTCGCAGTTCGTCCGGAACATAGCATGGAGAGTGGGCAAGCTGATCATGTTTCTGCCGCTCTTCGTAGCGATGCTCGTCGGCTACCACTCGCTGCTGATCGGGGCAAAGGTGTATGTATCACCCCTACTGCTCGTGGTGATAAGCCTGGGACACATCCTCAGCTTCGTCAATGCCTTCGCCCTAGGCCTGATCGCACTCCGGACCCAGGAGGCCTACTCGATCATCCGTCTCTACTATCTGCCCGAGATGTTCCTGTCGGGAAGGCTCTTTCCTCTTGCCATGCTTCCCGATTGGGCTGCTACCGGCGCGATGTTCACACCGTTCCGCTACACAGTGGCGTTCCCGGTCGAGATGATGCTGGGCAGGGTGAGCGATGAGGCAGTGGTGGTAGGCATCGCGGTGCAGCTCGGTTGGATCGGGTTGATGTCCGGAGTGGGTTGGGTGCTATGGCGCTCGGGGTTGAAGACTTATACTGGGGTGGGGATGTGAGGCGGTACCTCCGGCTGTACCGTGCTATGGTGCTCGCCAGCTTGCAGCGCGAGATCGAGTTCCGCGCCAACTTCTGGGCGAAGGTGGCGCAGAACCTCGTGTGGATGGGCTTCTTCATTGCGATACTGAAGGTGTTCTACGGGCAGACGGACAGCATCGCGGGATGGAGCGAGGGGCAGTCGTTCCTACTATTCGCCACCTGCTACATGATGGGCTCGGTAGCAGGTGCGGTGTTCGGGATGTCCGTGGTAGAGCTCCCGACTCTGGTGCGATTGGGGACGCTCGACTACGTGTTAGTGAAACCGGTGGATAGCCAGTTCTGGGTGAGCGTCAGGTTGTTCAACTTCGATCAGATCGGCACGGTCGCGGCGTCCTTCGGGCTGTTAGCGTATGGGCTTCGGCTGGAGAACCTGTCGCCGAACCTGCAGCAGCTGCTCGTTTACATCGCCTTGACTCTTGCGGCCTTGCTGCTCTTCTATGCCTTGCAGTTCGTGCTGATGACGCTGGGTATTTGGCTCGTGCGCGTAGAGAACCTGTGGGTGGTGGGGGAATCGGTGTTCCAGGTCGCCCGGTTCCCGCTGGACATCTTCCCGGCGCTCTTGCAGAAGCTGTTCCTCTACGCGATACCTCTCGCCTTCATTGCCACCGTGCCCACCCGTGCGCTCTGGGGGCAGGTGGAGACGTGGGTGGTCTGGTTAGGAGTGGGTTGGAGCCTAGTTGCAGTGATTGCCTGCCGCTGGTTCTGGCGTTTCGCCCTCCGCTACTACACCTCGGCGAGCAGTTAG
The DNA here is from genome assembly GCA_045862955.1 of Fimbriimonadales bacterium. Classification (GTDB taxonomy): domain Bacteria; phylum Armatimonadota; class Fimbriimonadia; order Fimbriimonadales; family JABRVX01; genus JABRVX01. Next base: position 41,616 of record BTVI01000008.1, on the reverse strand, counting down.
CACGGCGCCGACCGACGCCTCCGCCGCTTGCGGTGGAGGCTCCACCCCAAGAAGGGGCAAAGCTGGGCTTCCGATCTTCAGACCCCCTAGCCCACATCGCGCTCGGAGTCGGTCGCACCACGGCTTGCTGGCAAGTCGGGGATCGTGACGAGACAGCACCGTGTAGCTTCGTCCAGCAGCGATCTTCGCGGCTGTCACTGCGACCTCTGCGTGGCAATCCGCCAGGCCGGCCAGGCGTCGGAATCGAGGGGCAAAGGGGCCGGAGACTTGTCGTACGCCGAAAACCGCGTGATAATGGGGTGGAAGTCTCTCCTGTCGAAGGCAGCGGCGGAGAAACACGCAGAGGAGAAAGGAGACGCACATGAGAGCTTTACATCTGCTGTGCGGCCTCGCCCTGATGCCGGCCCAGTTCGCAGTCGCTGATGTCACCTGGGACGTGCTGTACGGAGCCCTGAGCGATCCCGGTTACAAAGTCAACCGGATCGGCACGGACGGCACCACCCTCTTCGTCGTTTTCGACCAGGAATGGGAACGCGAGGGCAAGTTCTTCCGGTACGACTTCGACCCCAACGACCCCTCGTATGGCCTGTGGACCCAGCTATCCGATCCCCCGCGACCGATCACCGTGCCCTGGGCGGGCGGCGTTACCGGTAAGCTGGCCTACCAGGACGGCTACTTCTACACGATCGGCGCCTCGCAGAACCACCCTTATGGCGGCGATTGGAGGCGGTGCGTGCTGCGATACGACACGAACTCCGACACGTGGGAAGTGCTGGAGGATCCGATGAACCCCGGTTACGATCTCACGGACATGAACCACACTGGGAACGCTCTACACATGGACCCGGCAAACCCCGGTGTCGGGGTCGGTGTGTGGCACGCAGGAGACTGGTGGGTCCAGTTCGACTGGAATGCTCAGACATACGACAACAACTACATGAACACTTGGTACAACCTGGGCTTCCAGGGCGTCAGCGCCCCCAGGTGGATCTCCCGCAACGAGGATCTGGCGACCGACGGGAACGGTCGCTACTACGCTACGCACAACGACTGGGAGCCGGGTGTCAGCTCGGGCGAGATCATCTACACCTGGACCGGCGTAGGCAAGGACAACGCCGTTGACAAGCTGGTGGACAAACCGTACGACTGGCAGTGCGGATACGGCCAGTCCATCGAGTACATTCCGGCCGAACTCTCTCCCAGCGGCCACGCCGAGCTGTGGCTGATCCGCGGCTCCACCGGCGACGTGTCCCATGAGGGTTGGGGAGACCCGACCGACGACTGGGCAAGGCTGAACCTTACGACGCTTCAGTGGACGGTCGGGAAGCTCCCGGGTGACGTTCACTACACGGGTCGCATCGTGCGGGTGAACGATGTGGTGTTCATTCGCGGAGTAGACGACCTCTGGTACTACACGAAGTTGCAGGGCGCGACCACGGCGTCGCTCAGCGGAAACGTGAATCTCACCTTCCTCGCCGATCCGACGGGCCGCACCGCCACGCTGCAGTTCCGCCAGCCGGGCACGCAGACGGTGCTGCACTCGTACGGCATCACGCTGGACGGCAGCGGCAATTACAGCGTGCCGAGCGTGGCGCAGGGCACGTTCGACCTGGCTCTGAAGTTCCCGGGCTTCCTGAGGCAAGTGAGCGCGAACAAGGTGATCATCCTCGGCACCAACGTGGCGAACTTCACCCAGACGAATGGAGACCCGGACGGCGACAACTTGATCGGCCTATCCGACCTGAACATGATCCTGTTGCAGTTCGGAACGGGCAACCTCGCCACCGACCTGAACGGCGACGGCGTAGTCGGGCTGTCCGACCTGAACATCGTGCTCTTGAACTTCGGTAAGCAGGGCGATCCGTAGGGTGAGCAGGCGTCCTCGAGGTAGCCCCGACGTTCGGCTGCTGAGGCTCGCTGAGACCGAGGGCACGGTGGCGCTCGGCAGCCGAAACGTCAGGGCATCGAGACAGCCCGAAGCGGCGGTGTGGCACCGCCGCTTCGGTGTTGCGCAGGCTGTGTGAAACTCCCCGTCAGAGGCCACTCGGGCCAGCAGGAGCCACTGGCCTAGCCGCTCGCAGCCTTCTTTATCGCGGCTAGGCGACGCTTTCGAAGCTCCTCGCGCAGGTCGAAGTCTCTTCCGATAACCGATGCGTTCCCGATGTTCTGCGGGGCCAAACACGCATCATCGCGTACGCCCGCGGGGACCGCCGAGTAGGGGACCGCAGGCCGCTGCCGATGCTGCCCATTTCGAGCGGTAGCCATCTTCTGCACCTCCTTCGTGCACATACCCAGGCGCCATTGCCAAAGGTACTTACCTATTATAACCTAAATATCGGTCTAGAGCTGCCTCGCTTCAACTTCCTGGCCAAACGGCAAGCAGCGCGGCGCCAACGCGAGCGTTCCTCAGCCTGTTCGGGTAGCATCCCCAGTCCGAGCGAATCGCGTCGCCGCCGGCCGAACCCGCAGGGGTGCACGACCGTCTGACTCACGATGGAAAGGATGACCCAAGCATGATTCGTGGGATGCTCATCGCCGCGCTGTGCCTCTCCGCATGCGCTTTCGCGCAGAAGTTGACCAGTTCCGAGCAGCGCCTGTACGATGCCGCTGTCGAGGCGCAACGCGCAGGTGACTTCCCAACCGCCATCACCCAGTACCGCAAGCTGCTCCATGCGCGGGAGAGCTACGTGCCCGCACACCTCAACCTTGCGTCCGCCTATGTCGCGAACGGAGAGGCAGACAAGTCCGTGTATCACCTGCGGCGTGCGGCGGCGCTGCAACCCGAGAACGGCCAGGTTTGGCTCAAGATCGCAGCGGTGCATGCTCAGGCGCTACGCGTGAAGGACGCAGAGCAGGCGCTGGCCCGTGTGCCGAAGGACCTGCGCAGCACTTCCGGCTACCTGTACGTTCGCGCTGTCATCGAGATCGGGCGAAACGATATGAAGGGCGCTCTCGCCGACCTCCAGGCGGCGCACCGGAAGTCTCCCGATGACGTAGAGGTCTTGTTTCTGCTCGCATCGGTCCAGCTTCATCTAGGCATGAGGGACGAGGCGATCGAACTCCTTTCCAAGGCGGGCCAGCGGAACCCGAGGGAGCCCGTCATCTGGCAGGCGCTCGCGGAGGCGCACTTCGCAGGCGGTGACACGGCCGCAGGAACCGCCGCTTTGGAGAAAGCACACGCCCTGATGCCCGAGAACATCGAAGTCGCCGTATTGCTCGCGCGACTGTACGAGCAGTCGGAACGCTTCGAAGACGCAGTGCAGTTGCTGGCCAAGATGATCCGCACCTACCCCCGCAACAGGCTTCTCCGCATCGAGCAGGGAGACGTCTTCGCTCGCCGTCAGATGTGGGCCGAGGCGGAGGCACAGTATCTGGTGGCACGCGAGCTGAGCCCGCGAAACCCCGAGGTCGAGAATCGGCTTGCTACGGTCGCTGTCAAGCTCGGGCGCACGGAACAGGCCAAGGAGCAGTTCGAGGCGGTGCTCCTGGTGGACCCGAAAAACACAGGCGCTTACCTCGGCCTGGAGGAGCTTTACCTCAAGGCACAGGCGCACGGCCCGCTTATCCGTCTCTATCGCAAGTGGATGGAGAACGTGCCGCAAGATCCCTACCCGTCCCGCCAGGTCTGCGAGATCTACCGGCAGGGGAGAGACGACGCGGCGACCGTGCGGGAGTACCGAAGGCACCTCGAGGCGTTTCCCAACGACGTGGAAGGACTGAGGGCTTTCGCCCTCTTCTCCGAGGCGAGAAAGGACTACGAGACTGCGCTCTCGCAGCTCCGGCGGTTGACTGCGATCGACCCGCAGGACCGGGCCGCGCAGGTCTCTATTGGGGAAGTACTGATCAAGGCTGGCAAGACGGAAGAGGCCCTTGCGCACCTACGGTCCCTGGCGGAAAAGAACCCGCAGGACCCGGCTCCGTGGCTGTCGTTGGGAGCCTATTACGAGAGCACCGATCAGCTCGACAAGGCTAAGGCGGTCTATGAGGAGTCGCTCGGTCACAAAAGGACGGAGATCGTGCTGGCGCAGCTGGTACGCCTGCTCGAGCGCATGGGAGACGTGGACGGTGCGGTGAAGTACGCATGGGACCTGCTCTCCACCTCGAAGAACCCTTCCGCAGACTTTCCGCAGATCCCGAACTTGCTGTATCGCAACGGTAGGAAGGAAGAGGCGAAGAAGGCGTGGGTGGAGCGGGTCGCCGCGCAGCCGAACGATACGCTACTTCGCAGCGGCTACGGCGTGTTCTTGATGAGCGACGGTGACTTAGATGGTGCCGCTGCCCAGTTTGCCGAGATCAAGCGCTTGGAGCCCCGCAACTCCTATCCGCGCATGCGTCTCGCGGAGATCTATGAGCAGCAGAAGAAGATGGACGCTTGGATCGCCGAGGTCCGCGGTCTGCTGGACATCGCACCGGACGAGCTGGGTGGCTATGCCTTGCTGTCGCGCTACTACGCGGCGCGTGAAGACAACCTGGGCTTCTGGAACGAATTGCTCCCGAGAGCGCGAAAGGGCAGCCCCGAGGACGTGGCGGTTCAGCGGCTTGCCGATTTCGCACCGACCGTGGGGAAACAGGCGGAAGCGCTCGACGTAGCGAAGAGCCGGGTGGATGCTGCACCGCTATCTCGAGGCGCCTGGCTCGCGTTGGCGAAGGCACACGCGAATCTGGAGCAGTGGCGCGAAGCGATCGATGCCTATGCCCGAGCGTCGCGAATGGACCCGACGAACATCGCTGCCGTCCGCGCGTACTGCCTGCTGGCTGAAGAGCGCGGCACTCCGCAGCAGGCGCTCGATGCCTTCAAACTCTATGCGGAGAACCATCCCAACGACTCGTGGGCGATGCTGAAGTACGCCAACCTGCTGCGCGAGAACGGGAAGCCGCTCGAAGCCCTCGACGCGTACCGCAAGGTGCTGGAGCGTTTCCCGGACAACGAGACGGCGCTGCAGGCAGTGAAAGAGATCGAGGAGCAGAGGACCAGGCCAGGCGACAGCCGGGGATAGACGGTCGCATGGGCCTCGACTAAGAGGGTATCTTAGGCCTCATTCGCTCAGAGGGGGGACTCGAGTGCTGAGTGCTGAGCAGATTGCTTTCTTTCGTGAGAACGGCTTCGTGCAGGGGCCAAGACTGTTGGACGACTCGCAGCTAGAGGCGATGCGAGACGCCGTCACCCGGGTGCTGAAGGGAGAGTCGGAGCGACAGGCAGAGTACACCGTCGGCCTGCCCACCAAGGAGGGGCAAGAGGCCAAGGCAGTGACGCAGACGTTGAATGCCTGGCAGGCTGACAGAGTGATACGGGATCACATTCTCGGCAGCCGAGTGGCCGAAGCATGTGCCCAGCTTCTCGACGTGAGCCAGCTGCGGCTATTCCACGACCAGATCCTCATCAAGCCGCCCGGCGGTGGCAACGTGGTCCCGTGGCACCAGGACTACATGTACTGGCAAATCGTGGATCGGCCAGAGATGATCACCTGCTGGATGCCCCTGGACGATGCTACCGAGGAAAACGGTTGCATGCTCTTCGTCCCGCGCAGTCACACGTGGGGGCTCTTCCCGACCGTGGACTTCGGTAGCGACTTCGAGACGCTGCTGCGCGAGGCGAACGCTCCGGTTGGAGAGAAGCTGGAGATCGTTCCGCTGCCGACCAAGGCCGGCCACTGTACGTTCCATCACGCGCTCACCTTTCACGGGACTTCCATCAACCGCACGAACCGTCCGAGGCGAGCGGTCATCGGGCACTACATGTCGGGGGCGTGCCGCTACCGGGCGGCTGGCGAGCACTACCTCAAGAAGCATATCCAGCTAGAGGATGGGGCAGAGTTCGACGACGCTCTGTTCCCCACGGTGCTTGGGGCGTCGGATCAGTCCGCGGCAGGCGGTGGGAACTTGCCCACACCCACGTAGGGCTTGTCCGAATAGCGCAATAGCAGCCAGTCGAAGCTGGTGCCATCGCCCTGACTCGAGCCACACACGAAGATGTTGCCCTTGGGCCCGAGCGCGATCTTCTCGGCACCGTCGTCGGCGTCACCGGGACCGTTGTATAGGCGCGCCCACATTAGAGTGCCCGTCCGGCTGTACTTGAGCGTCACCGCATCCCAGTCTTGCGCGCCCAGCACGCTCTGACACCTCCCCGTCACGTACACATTCCCGTCTCCGTCTACCGCGACTGCTTCGCCGCGGTCGTATCCGTCCACCGGCCCTTTCCAGCTTCGCTGCCAGAGCGGATCGCCCGCGGCGCTGTAGCTGACGGTCCAGATGTCGGGGTTGGTGGTCGTGCTCCAGCCTGTCACAACCACGCCGTCCGGCGCGAGGGCGAGGTCGTTGGCCTCGTCGGGGTTGGCGCCGTTCGCGTTCACCCGCCGCACCCAAAGTTCCTGGCCGTCGGGAGAGTACTTGACGGTGCCGAAGTCCCAGCTGACGCCGTCGCCCCAGCTTCGTCCCGTGATGTACACGTTGCCCGCTGCGTCGATCACCATCGCTCGCAGGACGTCGTCCCAGTGCCCGGGTCCGTCGTAGCGTGCCTGCCACAGCGGATCACCGTCGTTGGAGTACTTCGCGACCAGGTAGTCGAGACCGTTGGCGCTGCCGCTCCACCCCGCGACGAGCACGTTGCGGCTAGGGTCCAGGCCGATGGCGACGGGAACATCACGCGCGCCGTTCGTGTAGCGCCTCTCCCACAGTAGGTTGCCGAAGGAGTCGTATTTGAGAACAACATAGTCGGGGCCGCTGTCGCTATCCATCGAGTGGCCGGCGACGTATATGTTTCCGTTGGGGTCCGTGGTGACGGCCGTGCCGAAGTCCACACCGCTCACGGGGCCGTCGTATCGGCGTGCCCATAGCTCTTGCCCAGTCGGGGAGTAGCGGATCGTTACTACGTCCCAGTCGGTCCCGTCGCCAACCGAGCGACCGACTGCCGCCACCCCTCCGTCGGGCATGAGAGCCACTGCGGAGCCGGCATCGGAGCCTGCGCCAGAGAAGGTGGCTTGCCACACCAGGTCACCGGCCTGTCCGTACTTCACTGTCACCATGTCCCAGTTGCCGGAGCCAACGGTGACATAGCCCGTTACGTAGGAGTAGCCCTTGGAGTCTACGGCGAGGTCCGAGGGGCGATCCCAGTCGCTGAGGGGCCCGTCGTAGCGGGCAGCCCAATCGTGAGGTTCCGGTGGCACCCAGTCCATCGCATCGGCGTTGTTCCAGCCCACGGGGTAACCGAGGTAGCTGAGGTTAGCGGCTTGCCACGAGGTCATGGTGTCCAGACTGATGGCATGCAGCGTCATCATCTGCGTCGGCCAGTCCAGCGAGGTCATATACAGCAGCCGCTCGGTGGGGTCGTAGGCCAGCGCTACCTTGATGCCCGGCAGTCCGGCAACGGTGACGGGGTGGAAGACTGCGCTGCCCGTGTCCAGCGTGAGATACCCCAGTCGGGTGAAGTCCGTTGCCCAGAGGGTGCCGTTGACCCACGCGAGTCCATACAGCTGTCCGGTGTAGGGGTAGATGCGGAGCACGTTGCCTTGTCGGTCCGTCTCCACCAGGTCCATGCCGGCGCGCCATAGCGTGTCGGTCGCTGGGTCGTACGCGCCGTCCTCGTAGGCCAGGTATGGTTGCGGTGGGTTATAGGTGGACACTTGCCGCACCCTGCCAGTGTAAGGGTTCAGCTTGGCAAAGAGGTCCGTTGAGTTCGTTCCGGCATATAGGTGCGTGCCATCGTAGGTCAGGTTGTTATAGACCCGTGTCTCGAGCAGATCGAGCGTGACGATGCGGTCTATGGTACGGGTGCGGAGGTTGTAGCGATAGATGGAGTATGGGGCCGCGTGCTCACAGCTGATCCACAGGGACCCGTCTGCAAAGACGCACGCGGCCGCTGCTAGGCATAGAATAGTTCCTACCAGTCTCACTGCTCTCCGCCTCTCACACAAACACGAACCCGATTGGGACGACACGAGGTCGTCCCAATCGGCCATGTATTACTTCACAGTCGGCGTCCGCGCCTGATCATAGCAGCGACCGCGCCCCGCGCCGACTGCTCCGCTGTTACTTCCGCCGTCGGCGAAGTGCCACTAGGCCGAGAAGTCCCGCTCCGACTGCAGCAAAGCTACTAGGCTCGGGGGAAATCCAGATGTTCGTGGTCACTCGATCAACGTGCCAGTACGACACTTGCCCGTTCTCAAAGATGTCAATCTGGTCGCTCTCGGAGAGGTAACCGTCTCCATTGTCGAACCAGGACGACAGGTGGAATCCGCCGCTACCCGGGGGAATCCACTCCCACCAGGAACTGACCGGGTTGTACATGATGTCGTGCAGGTTGCCGTCACCCATGAAGTCGCCGATACCGCCGGGCCCACCCTGCTTCGGCGTGAGCCAGATGGTTATGGTGACCAAGTCGACATGCCACCAGCTAACGACGCCGGTCGCGTCGGTGATATCTATGATATCGCTCTCGCTGAGGTACCCGTCCCCGTTGTCGTACCAGCTACTCAGGTGGTAGACGTTGCTGTAGTTGGGCCACAGTTCGTGCCACCAGGTAGAGACGGGCTGCGTGATCGGGAATCTCGGGTCGAGGTTCTCTCGCGAGTCCAAGACCTTGTCTCGATAAGCTTGTGCTGTCAAGGGCAACAGCATGATCGCGGCCAGCGCGATCATCTGTCCTTTCATTCGGACTGTCATAAGTCCTCCCGTATGCTGAGCACTCAGATTCCGTCCAGGAGGTGGCAAACAGGAGAATACTTTGGTACACTATATTAGAGCCGCCCGAAGCCCGGTTGTTTTAAGAGCGGACGGTGATTCGCAGCCGTTTTTCAAGTGCGGTCCCGGTGAAAGGGAGTAGACCGCGATGTCCGAGGCGAGTGCAGCACGGCAGGCCCCTAACACGGCCCCCCTTGGGGTGGCGGTGGCTGCATGCCGGCCCTATGTTGTGCGCTACCTCCGTGGCCTCGGCGCATCTGTCGAAGATGCCGAGGATCTGGCGCAGGACACGCTACTAATTGCTCTACGGGGCGTGGCGAGCTTCCGGGGTGACGCGATGCTGAGCACTTGGTTGTGCCGGATCGCGCGGCGAGCCTACGCTCACTGGAGATCGCAGGCCGCTCCCTGCGTTGCCCTCCCGAAGGAAGAGGAAGTGCCTCTCATGGAGGGTCTGGAAGACGAGGCTCTGCTTAGGATGGCCCTTTGCGAAGCCCTCAGCCACTTGCCCGAGCCCCTGCGGCTGCTCGTGTGCAGTCACTACTTTCAGGGCTACAGTTATCGAGATATCTGCCAGGGGCGAGGGATGACGAAGTCCCGACTTACGAACGATCTCAGTGCTGCTCGTCGCACACTCAGACAGCACCGAGCCTTGGCGGGCCGCTAGTCACGACCCCGGGGCAGTCGAGCCGGATCAGCGCCGCTCGGCCTTGGTCGCAACGATCCAGAGGTTGTCCACACCGATAGCCTTCGCCAGAATCCGCCGGGCTTTGCGATTGCCTACTCGCTCGAGTGCCGCTTCACACCAGATCTTCACCGGTGCAGGCCAGAGGAGCAGGGACAGGAGGGGCCCCGCTCGGCTCATCAACCTGGGGACCAACATCGGGGAGCGCACACGGGTGAAGCCGTGCTCCAGCAGCAGCGGGACCATCTCCCGGTACCGCCATTCCTTCAGGTGGAACCCCGTGGCGACCTCATCGAAGTGCCGGGAGACATCGTGTGGACCGGTTAGGCCGCAGGGCGTGTCGAATAGGTAGCGGCCTCCCGGCCTGAGCAGTCGCCACACGGCGTCCAGGTGGTCGGGGATATCGTCGGGGTGAAGGTGTTCGATCACCTGCCCGCTGATCACGGCATCGAATGATTCGGGCGGGAAGTCGGGCTCGACGGCGTCGCCGAGCACGAACTCGAGGTTCGAATGCCCCGATCCTGCGAGCTTCAAGACGTCTTCGGTAGCGTCGAGAGCCACGTAGTGCTCGCACTGGGGGGCGAGCGCCTTCGCAAGTACGCCGATGCCGCAACCTACCTCGAGCACTCGAAGGCCTCTTCCGAGAACCTGGCGGTAGAAGCCGATCTGAATGCGGTGCATCGCCTGCTCGGTGCCGCCGAGGGTCACCTGCGGGTGGTTGGGCACTTCGCGAAAGAGCTCCGCGTAGGTCTCCTTGACCACTTGCGCTCGGGTCTCTTTCGTCGAGTCCCTTACGCGTTTGGCTAGTCGCTTCTCCAGCTCGTACCAGCGGCGTAGCTCTTCCGGGGACATCTGCTCATTCACGCGGCGCAGGATACCCGCTGCGTCGCGACCCAGTCCGGGGCCGCACGCTTCTCCCAGACCGCTGACTGGCCCACAATAGCAGTAATGGCACAGCGTTCAGGCAATTGGATAGGCGAGATTTGAGGCTCGTCGCTCTTGTGGATGGCTATTCGTCCGACGCGGACAACGCGTACCTGCTTCGCGTGCGGATGCTCACCGAGGCAGTGCGGGCTCAGGGACACGAGGTCTCGATGCTCCATCTGTTGGACCGGGGCACGATGAAGCCTGCCGTCTGCCGGGCTCTACTCGGGTCCCGTTTTCAGGCCGAGCTACAGGCAGCCGACGTCATCCACGCCGCCAACTGTATCGCCGGTGCGGCGGCCCTTCGGGGAACTGCACAACGGACGCCGGTGCTCTACGACGTACACGGCGACGCAGCAGCCGAGGCGCGCTTGGAGTGGAGTACCAAACGGAGCACCTACTCCGCCTCGGCGATGCTGACCATGCCCTATCTCGACCGAGTGGCGCGCCGTGGGGCCAAAGCGCTCCTCGTGGTGTCGCAGCCGTCGAAGGACCTGTATCTCCGCCTCGGGTTGCCAGAAGAGCGGCTGTTCCTGGTCCGAAACGGGGTAGACCTGGACCTGTTCTCGCCTTCGGAGGTTCCGGCCGACGGGCCGGAGGGCGAGCGGTGGGTCGGATATGCGGGAGGAACGCACTGCTGGCAAGGATTGCCTCACCTGCTGAAGGAGTTCTCCTCCCTGCGCGACTCGCCGCTTCGTCTGCGGGTCATCGGGTTCGGCGCAGGCGATGCGCCGTTGAAGCAGGAGTTTCAGCATAAGCTGGGTGATCGCGCCGAGCTATGGGATGCGATGCCTCGCGAGCGCATGATCGAGTTGTTGCGAGAGTGCCATGCGCTGGTGATCCCGCGGCTGCCTCACCCGGCCGTGCGAGTGGCGATGCCGACGAAGTTCGGGGAGTACAGCGCTCTGGGACGCCCAGTCCTAGTGAACGACGTTGACGAAACGGCCGACCTAGTCCGACAGCACCGCTCTGGACTGGTGTCCGACTGGCGACCGGGCGGGCTGAAGGCGACGCTCGAGGCAGTCGCGAAGTTGCCGACAAGCGAGCTTCAGGAGATGGGGCTGCGCGCCCGGGCGCTGGCCGAGCAGAAGTTCGCCTGGCCCGTGCTTCGGGCCGAGTATCTGAAGGCGGTCGAGTACTGCCTACGCTCCTGAGCCCTATACCTGGCGCTCTACGAACGATGTTACGTCCACTCCCACCTTCTTAAAACCCTCGTACATCGCCGCTTGCATGTGAGCCCAGGTCATCTGGGACTCGACCAGTCGGCGACCGCGCTCCGCCATCGCTTCCATCTCGGCCCTCGGGGTCGAAGCGGCTCTCTCATAGCCTTGCATCAGGTCTTCGTGTGTCGCGGGCACCACGATCCCGGTCTCGTACTCTCGGCAAAAATCTGCCGTCTCGTTGCTGTCGGTCATCACCACCGGTCTTCCGAGCGCGATGTACTCGGCGTACTTGTAGGGGAACGCATCGCGCCGCAGGCGGGTGACCACGGGCGGGAAGGCGAGCGTGCCCCAGTGGGCCGTCTGCAACTCGGCGATGAACTGCTCTCTGGGGGCGTAGCCGTGAGTCAGGATCCGACCCCCACCCACATTTTCACACCATTCTCGCCGCTTGGCCTGATCGCGCCCGAACCCGACCAGGTACAGCTCCAGAGGAAGCTCGGGTTTGCGGCGGACCAACTCGGCGAACGCACCCGTTAGGAACGGAATCCCCTGGTAGTCCTGCATTGCTCCGCCGTAGACGATCCGCCGCTTGCCCTCGGGCGGCAGCGGGGTAAAGGGGAACAACTCGGGTTCGATCCCGTTGCGCACGAGCGTGATCCTCTCGGGTGGCACGCCTTTGCTCTCGTAGTGCCGCCTCGCTACGTTGGAGACCACGAGGAAGTGGTCCGCATGGCGGCGGGCAATCGGTTCGACCCATGCCGCCATTAGGTAGTCCACGAAATTGCGGCGCGATGGCGCCACTTTCCACACGGCCTTTGCCTCGGGCGCCCACAACGTGTGCACGTCGAAGACCACAGGAATGCCAAGCCCTCTCGCCGCCAAGCCCGCTGTGGCAGCCCCCACCGACTGGTTGCCGATGATCAAGTCGGCTCCCTTCAGTCGTTCGCGAATCAGCGGGGCGTTGCGCAACCTGCGGATCGCCGGCCGTTTGTGTGGGTAGTCCCACAGCCAGATGTCCTCGAACTCAACGCCCGCCTCCCGCAACGCCCTCCTTAGTGCCATCGGGCGGTGGATGTACGAGAAGTACGGGTTGACCGAGGGAGCGTCGAAGACTTCGACGATCTTCACTTCTGCCTCGCTCGGTAGTCGGCGACGCACTGCACCAGGTGCTCTTCCATGCGCGCGGCGTTGATGTCCCAGTCGTACTCGCGATGCACCAGTTCCATGCCCGCCTGGGCGATCGCATCGGCGTAGGAGCGGTCTCGCAGCAGTCGCAACGTATGTTCGGCGAAGCTCTTCGGGTCGTCGCCTAATAAGATGTCCTTGCCATGGGTACAGGCGGTGCCTTCCACGCAGAAGGTCGTGGCCACCACCGGCTTTCGCATCGCCATCGCCTCCAGGTGTTTGCCTCGCATCCCTGCTCCCAGTCGCACCGGAGCCACGACTACGCTCGCACGCCGAAGATACGGCCTCACGTCCGGCACCGAGCCGGTGACAGTGACGCCTGGAATATCGGCCAGCCGCTGGACTTCGGGCGCGGGCTCGCGCCCGACGATGTTCAGGCGCACCTCGGGGACCTCGGCGCGGATGAGGGGCAAGACCTCGTGGCAGAAGTAGAGCATCGCGTCTATGTTCGGCCGGTACAACATGATGCCGGTGAAGCAAAGTTCGGGAGGCCGGGCCGGGGCCTCGTCCGACGGCGCGAAGTACTCCTTGTCGATCCCGTTGGGGATGACCACGACGGGAACGCCGGGTGCTTCCTTCGCGATCCAGTCGCGTTCCACTGTCGTGATGGTCGTGATCAGGTTTGCACGCTGCCAAGTCGGCGGCTCCATCCGCCTGAGTTGAGCGTGGCGACGAGCGGCGAAAAAATTCTTCAGCCACGGGTCGCCTGGCTGGGGATTGTTCTCGGCGAAGCGGGAAACGATGTCCGTGGCGGTGTAGCTCACGGGCAGGTCGAGCCGGCGCGGAAGCAGCCACCACATGGAAAAACCCTCGACGTGCAGCAGGTCGAACCGCTCCTCGCGCAGCAAGCGATGGGCGAGGAATTTGGCTTCGCGGTTGTGCCACTGACCCATCTGGCTGGACCGCCAAGGCATGCAGCGCCTCAGCTTGCGTTCCAGTCGCAGCCCGAACGATGCGGGTCTATCGGGCACGGTATACACCTTCTCGCACCAGCTCTCGGGAGGGTCGAACGCCGGGTCCGGCTCGTGCGGAACGGTGTCGGTCAGGAGAACGGTCAGACGGTGATTGCGTGCTATGCGACGCCAGCGGTTATAGCAGTAGAGCTGCGAGCCGCCACGCGGGCGGTACAGGTCGGCGTTGGCGAGCACCAGAATGCGCATATCCTTCAGCGGGTTAGCTTACCACCGGCGGCACCTTGGGTGGGGCGGGGCCGGCTCGGACTGGTCCGACTCGTCAGACAGGCTGGAGTCTCCAAGCGCTGCCGCTCTTGCGCTCGAGGTGCAGGACCGGGTGGCCGGCGAACGTCTCTGCGCGGCCGGTCCACAGGTCGGTGAGGCGCAAGGTCTGGTCCAGGCCAGGCGCGTCGAGCCGTACACGGAAAGTTCGCTCCTCGTTCGCGTTGTTCGTGGCGATCAGGAAGTGCTCGTCTCCACGCCGGAAGAGCGCGGTGATCACTCCCGAGGCATCGGTAGTCGCATACGTGCGCACACCGAGCCGACGGTGCAGCGCATGCATTACCGCGGCGTTGGGCTGCACCCCTAAGACCACCAGCTTGCCCCTACCTCGTGGCTCCACATACCCGACCGTGAACTTCTGCCCTTGGTAGCGCAGTGCCAGTAGGTCGCTGTTCTCCACCGCCTGCAGCTCGCCGAGAGTCTGCTCCGCCTCGATCCACTCACGATCGGTGGTTGTACGCGCGTACTCGAACAGCGCACCCTCCACGACGGGTCTCTCTTCGCCTAGGTGCAGGGCGACGCGCTTGCCCAATGCCGACAGCACGCCGGTCGGCTTTGCCACCTCCAACAGGTCGAGTGAACGAAGCGAATCGTCTAGCACTGGCGCAGTCCTGAACACTATCAACGTCGCACCGTCGTCCACGAGTTGCCTTAGCTTCTCCTGTTCGCGCCGTCCGAGCCATTCCGAGCCGGCGTAGATGATGAGTGGTTTCTGCGCATCACCAACGACTAGGTCCAGAGTCTCATAGTCCAAGTCTGCAGCGTACAGCGCATCCAGCACCTCGTTCTTCCTCAGACTCCGATCCGCGGCGATCTGCAGCGGGTCCACCACTACCGCGGTGTCTGTTAGTTTCTGTAGCGACGGTGGATCCAGCTCGTCGTACACTCTCACAATGTCACGGAAAACGCTGTACAATTCCGGTCGAATCCGGCCCCACTCCTGGATCGGACAGTAATACCAGTTGTCTCGATTGACCAGCATGTACCAGTTCCAGCCAGCGATGCCCGCTGCCAGTGCCGTGAAGCAGACCAGCCTATAATGATTGGGTGACATCACCCCTGCCATCTCGTGCAATCCGTGCCATACGCCCGCCTCGAACTCGGCGATGTACGGGATCGGCGAGACGTTGCGCTGACACCTGCAGACATCGAGGCACAGGCGCTGATCGCCGGGGTATCCGACCTGCTCGAACTCCTTTCCCGGATATATGTCTATCCCTAGGAAGTCGCAGTGTGCGGACAGCTCTCGCCAGTTCTGTACGTCGCCGCCATAGTAGTAGTTGTGGTAGATGGGGACATCTATGCCGCACTCTCGGTACACGTTAGCATGCCAGCGAACGCACTCGGCCACCGACCAGTGCTGGAATCGCCAGTAGTCCAGCACTCTGGCGCGATCGCCGACAGTTGCGCCGGGTGGTAGCTCGGCATGGGCCTGCGCCTCTGTGAACTCAGCATAGCTGGTCTGCCATGCGGTGTTCAACGCCTCGACGGTGCGGTAACGCTCGCGCAGGAACCGCTGAAACAGCCCATCGCCCCCTCGCAGGCCCAGTTCGCTCTCGTACCAGTGTGTGAAGAGGTCCATCTCATTGTCTGGCTGAAACGCTACGACGGGTCCGCCCCTACTCGCCAGATAGGGCTCGATGACTGCGGCTACTGCCTTCATCCAGAGTCGAGCCTCTGCCTGGTACTCGGGTGACAGACGGTGGTAGGTGGCCACGCGATCGGGCACCCCTGCGTTTTTCCACTCAGAGTAGATGTAGGGGCCCGGCCGGATGAAGAGCCAGAAGCCCATTTCTCGCACCAGATCGAGAAAACCCACTAGGTCACGCTGCGGTTCGGTGGCGCCGGCAAAGTCGTACTTGCCCGGCTCCAATTCGTGGTACTCCCAGCAGACATAGGTAGCGATGGTCTGGAGGCCCATCTCGCGCACGCGCTGCAGTATCTCGCGCCACCTCGCTGGTGCAAGTCGCCAGTAGTGCACCTCGCCGGAGATGAGCGGAACGGGGGTGGCATCAACGTAGATGCGTCGGTCACGGACAGAAACGGTGGGCAAGACCAGAACTCCTTCGGTATGACGGTTACCTCTTGGTTCGACGCGGAGCGCACCCGACCTGCGCCGGGTGGGGCTTTTGTCAGCGGCGGGCGCCCACTTTGGGTCCTCGCCGTGAAGTCCGTTCTGGGGTGCGACGGACTGGTTTCGAAGCTATTCCGCTTCGCGGCGATGGTCGTTCGCGCCTGTCTTGCAACTGCGACGTTGGCTGTTGCGGCAACCGGCATGGTGCCGGACGATTAGGTGCAGCCGGGAGATTGACTAGCTGGCTCGACGCGAGAGGGCGTGCCATCCCTCCACATCCGCGATGTGGAGGGTATAGCGGAGGGTATGGTAGTGCCGGTGCTTACGACACGGGGGGCGTTCTCTATCCCTCCACATCCGCGATGTGGAGGGTAGAGTGGATGTATGGTAGTGCCGACGCTTACGATACGGAGGGCGTTCTTCTATCCCTCCACATCCGCGATGCGGAGGGTATAGCGGAGGGTATGGTAGTGTGCAATCCCTCCAAACCCGCGTCTCTTCTTCTATCCCTCCACATCCGCGATGTGGAGGGTATAGTGGAAGTTATGGTAGTGCCGACGCTTACGAGACGGAGGGGGCGTTCATACCTGGGACCAAGTGGGCACGAGCTGCTGCTATCCCTCGACATTGGCGTGTTCACTGGCAGGACATGGTCGACAGCTAGCCCTCCACATTCAATCCCTCCACATCCGCGATGCGGAGGGTATAGTGGAAGGTATGGTAGCGCCGACGCTTACGGCTCGGGGGTGCGTTGATACCTGGGATCAAGTGGGCACGAACTGCTGCTACCATCCCTCCACATCGCGGATGTGGAGGGATGGTAGGTTCCTGTCACTACTCTACCCTCCACATCGCGGATGTGGAGGGATAGCGGGAGTGTCCGTAGTGCAGTGCCCTTGGGTCGGTGAAGGCGCACAAGCGGCACATCATCCGGCCGGAGACGTGGGACGGGAGCGACCTGTTCTCTATCCCTCCACATCCGCGATGTGGAGGGATGGTAGGTTCCTGTCACTACTCTACCCTCCACATCGCGGATGTGGAGGGATGGTAGATTCCTGTCGCTACTCTACCCTCCACATCGCGGATGTGGAGGGATGGTAGGTTCCTGTCACTACTCTGCCCTCCACATCGCGGATGCGGAGGGATGGTAGGTTCCTGTCACTACTCTACCCTCCACATCGCGGATGTGGAGGGATGGTAGGTTCCTGTCACTACTCTACCCTCCACATCGCGGATGTGGAGGGATGGCCACGCGTGCCCAGAATGTGGCTGGATCGGAGAGACGGCAGGGCGTGTTCTCCGGGTCGCCCGTTCCCGCTGCACGGTGATGCCTACGACCTGCCGAGCAGGGATTGCGTGACTACCTTGATCAGAGGTAACTACAAGCACTGGCGGAACGTATCGCAACCAAGAGGATGCGTGTTCGTCACGACCTCCGCCCTCAACCACGCGTCCGTGTTCGGAGAGCACGCTCTCCGAGATACGGCGGTCGAGTGCCTATACGCTGAGCACGTACACTATCGGGCAGTACTCCATGCTTTCGTGGTCATGAGCAACCACATTCACTTCCTGACGACGCTTCCGGTAGACAGAGACGCTTCGTCTTTCGTGCAGCGCGTCAAGGTGGGTATTGCCCTCGAGGTCAAGCCCAAGCTCAGTGCGTCGGTGAGGGCAGTGCTCGGGGAGCAGGCCGGACTAGGGGGCAGAACGTTCTGGGAGCGCAGCTTTCGGAGCTTTCCTGTCACTTCCGACGAGGTGTTTCGGCAGAAAGCCGCCTATATCCACCAGAACCCTGTGCGAGCTGGGCTAGTCATGTGCCCGGAGCATTATGTGTGGTCGAGCGCCGCGCTATTCGCTCGGTCACTTTGGGATGAGGTACGAGGAGTGATGGACGCGATGCCCGGGTATCTCGCAGCGCTCCGCCAGGCGTGACCGCACACGCTGCCGCCATCCCTCCACATCCGCGATGTGGAGGGTATGGTGGAGGGTATGGTAGTGCCGACGCTTACGACACTGGGGGGCGTTCTTCTTCTATCCCTCCACATCCGCGATGTGGAGGGTATGGTGGAGGGTATGGTAGTGCCGACGCTTACGGCACTGGGGGGCGTTCTTCTATCCCTCCACATCCGCGATGTGGAGGGTATAGCGGAGGGTATGGTAGTGCCGACGCTTACGACACGGGTGTGCGTTGATACCTGGGACGAAGTTGGCACGAGCCGCTGCCGCTGCTATCCCTCCACATCCGGCTATCCGCAATCCCTCCACATCGCGGATGTGGAGGGATGGTAGGTTCCTGTCGCTACTCTACCCTCCACATCGCGGATGTGGAGGGATGGCGAGACGTGGGACGGGAGCGACCTGTTCGATGTGGCGGGCACCGGGAGCCTGATCAGCGAGCGCGCACACGAGATGTCTCGTTCTGCTGGGATAACGGGTTCCTATCTGCCGCCGGTGGACACCTACGAGCACATCTGGCCTGGTCTGGAGGGCAAGGAGTGGAGCTGGCTGGAGCCCTAGCTCTGTGTACAGACTTCTGTAAACTCGGCTAGGTGGCCAAGGAGCGTTCCACGGCCTCCGCGCCCGTCGGAGCGATCCCTCGGTCTTATGCGACAGGGGCTGGTAGGCGAGAGGTCGTACCGCCGCTCCCTCGGGATGACAGGCTGGGGCTGGACCGCAGGTATCCTGAAGCGATGCGAGAAGGGTGGGTTTGCCGTCTCGGGCGGATGGGGTACAGAGATGCATGGGCGCTGCAGCGCGACCTGCATGCGCGCCGGGTCGCCGGCTCGATTCCCGACGTGCTGCTGCTCCTCGAACACGATCCGGTCATCACCCTCGGACGCGGCTTTCATCCCGAGAACCTGCTCTACCCGCGCGAGGAGTACGCTAGGCGGGGCATCGAGGTGGTGGAGACGGACCGAGGAGGCGACGTGACCTACCACGGGCCGGGACAGCTAGTCGGCTATCCCATCTTCGACCTCCGCGAGCGCGGGCGCGACGTCCATCGCTTCCTACGGGACGTGGAGGAGGCGATCATTCTCGTTCTACGTGAACATGGCATCGAGGGCGAGCGCAGGCCGCCCCACACCGGGGTATGGGTCGGCAGCGAGAAGGTGTGTGCTATCGGCATCAAGGTATCGAAGTGGGTTTCGCTCCATGGCTTCGCTCTGAACGTGAGCAACGATCTGAGCCCGTTCGAGTCCATCATTCCGTGTGGCATATCGGGTTTGGGCGTTACGTCGCTTGGTCTGCTGATGGGCGGCGGGGTTAGCTTAGGGGATGCCAGCGTCAAGGCCGAAGCTGCGTTTGGTCAGGTCTTCGGACTAAGATTCGCCTCGGTGGACGTTGCGAGCCTCTCACGGCTGGACTTGGAGTAGCAGGGAGCCGCGCTAGAAGAGGTACTTGATGGCGAGGAAGCCGCCGATCAGCAGGGCGGCGAAGGCGAGCGCCAGTGCGTCGAAGTACTTCTCTACCAACGTCCCGATGCGCTCGCCGAAAATCCGGAGCAGGCCGGCGACTAAGAAGAACCTGCAGGCCCTGCCCAGGAGCGAGGCGATGATGACCGTGGCAAGAGACACGTTGTATAGCCCAGCGCCGATGGTAATCACTTTGTAGGGGATCGGGGTGAAGGCCGCCGTCAACACCGTCGGGAACGCGTGCCGCGAGTAGCTGTCGCCAATGGCCTTCATCGGTTCGTGCAAGTTGTAGGCATCCACGATCTGGCGACCGACGGACTCGTAGAACGCCCATCCGATGCAGTAGCCAAGCAGTGCTCCGCACACCGATCCTATGGTGCAGATGGCGGCGATTCGGAGCCACGCCTTGGGCTGGCTGAGCACCATGGGAATGAGCAGCGCATCCGGCGGAACCGGGAACACCGAGCTCTCGGCAAACGCCACGGCAAACAGCGCGTAGGGCGCGTGGCGCGTCCCTGCCCAGCGGATCGTCCAGTCGTATAGGCGGCGGATCGGGTGCATCGGAAGCCTAACGATACGTAGCACTCGTTGGATTGCTCCAGCCCGCCTGCAATCGGCTTGCGCGTCCGCCGAACCGGTCGTATTGTCTAGCTTTATGGCCGGCTCGGGGCCATCGGGTGTCGAGCAGTGCATCAGCGTTCAGCGGCTCCTGGGCGAGCCGGTGCGTGGCATGCAGCCGGGGCAGTCTCCTGCCGATACCAGGACAGCCCGCCCACGCTGGCTCGGGCATCCCGATCGCGCTCGGTTCCACTCACTCCCTGCGTCAACACTCGCTCATGATAACGCATGGGGGCGTGGCCTGTCCACGGCCTAACCTCGTTCGGACTACGCAGAGGGCCAAGACGGGTGACGTCTTGGTCTGCCTGCAAAAGTGACTGGGCAACGGGTCGAGGCAAAAAAAGAGGGCGGCAGTGAAAGGAGAGCAAAGCCTGCCACCCCCAAGGAAGGAAGGTGAACTCGATCCGTTTGATATGTTCGGCGGGTTAGAGGAAGTCCTTTAGGCCCGCGAGCACTTTTTACCGTATTTTTCTCAGGCTCTGCACGTGGACCCGAGCCGACCCGCGGCGAACTCGCTTTGTGCCATAATCATCGCTCACCCACAGCGCAGCTTCCGGAGGCTACGAATCTTTGTCTACATCAACGGCTACTGCGACTAAGCAGGAGGAGCTCGGACGCGACTACGCGGTCCGACTCGTGCTCACCGCCATCGGCGAGCTCGACGGCATCGCGCGCCTTACCGACATCGCCGAACACCTGGCCGGCTCCGGCCTGGACACCAACGAGATCTACACCCTGATGGCCACGAACCCCGACCGGTTCGTCAACCACGACCGGCGATGGGCGGCCAACATCGCAGCCGCGCACGAACGCGTGGCTGTGGCAACGGCAGTCGTCGGGCTGGTTCAGAGCTTCGGAGCTCCCATGACCCTGAAGCTGCTCGCCGTACAGTGCGCGAACATGCTGGGCCGGCCCCGGGAGTACTTCGAGACCTATCTGCGCAGGCTAGTCTCGAAGGGGGACGACTTTTTCTTCTGCAAGGGTGATCACGTTGGCCTCCGATCGTGGCTCTACGTCGAGCAGTCCGAAAACGATGACGACGACCTGTTCTACAACGATCTGAAGCCGTCGGACGTGGAGCCTTACCGCGAGGCAGCCGCTGCGGTGGATTGGGAGCAGCCCGAGGCGCCTCTGACATTCCTACGAACTGTGAACGAGCCCGTAGATGCGCGCGTGGTCGGCTACTTCGCCTCCAGGGCATTGCGTTCGCCCGATCCGTACGTTCCACCGCGCTATGACCCTGTACGGGTCTTCGATACCGTGTATTCCTCCGACGACTTCGTCTACGGCCCGGACGGAAAGTGGCACGCAGCGGCTGACGCAAAGAAGTGGCTGACCGCAGCCGCCCGACTGCTGAAGAAGCTCGAACCGACCGTGGAGATCGAGGATGCGACACCGCTCGAAGTCAAGCCGGAGGAGCTGGACCAGATGGTCGCCAAGATTCTTTCGAGCGACGACGCTACGCTGGCCTCCGATCTCTTGGCAGAGATGTACGGGGTAGAGCCTGGCTCGCGCACCTATGCCGACGACCTCAACACGGTCGTCGAGGCACTCCGCAGCCGCCCCGAGGTGCTGTGGGTCGGTGGCGTTCGCTTCCGCAAGCCCGGCACCGAGCCACCCTACGTGCACGAAGTTCCGGAGATTCTCCGGTACGAGAAGTACGAGTTCTACGACGACGACGGCGTAGAGATCGACCTCGAACTGGATCCGGAGGCTTTCTCGTCATCGCTCCGCAAGGAACTGGGGCACGCGCTTGCCCAAGATGTCTTGGACGACGAGGTAGGCCCCGTTCACAAGCACCTGGCGGACGAGGTGCGATGCGTTGTGAAGGCTCACCACAAGGAGCTCGGCACCTTCCCGCTCGCCCAGATTCCGAACGGCTGGCTGCCTGCCGAGCCGAAGCTACAGGAGATCATCCTGGAAGACCCGAAGGGCCGCAAGCTCCCTGTGTGGGTCAACACCGAGCTGCGCCTGATGTTCGGGCTGTTCCCGTGGTATCTGGAGCAGGAGATCGAATCGGGTGCGGTCTTCACCTTGCACAAGACCGGGGACCCCAACCGGCTGCTGTTCCGCTGGATGGAGGAGCCCGATCCACTCTGCTTCATCAGCTCCCAGCGAATGGAGGAGCTTCGGGAATTGCAGGAACGGGCGGACACGCTGTCCACCTTCGAGATTCTGGCCGAGGTGATGTCGCGCTACAACAAAGGCGCAGACTTCATCACCATCGTCACCGAGGTGAACGTGGTGCGGCGGGTTACCCGCAACATGATCGCGTCCATCCTTTCCGGTTACCACTGCTTCTACCAGCGAGCAGGCTCGCCGGTCTGGCACTATGACCCGAAGAAGGTGCAGCAAGGCGCCGACAAGTCCAAGAGAAAATACGCGAAGAAGTAGAGAGTGCGTGTGCCATAATGGCCGCGCTCTGAACTCGGAGGATTGCATCTATGCCGAACATCCGGTCCATGAAGAAGGACCTGCGTCGAAATGCGAAGCGGCACCTTAGGAACCGAAGCACCCGCTCCGCGCTGAAAACCTACGTCAAGAAGGCCCGTTTGGCCGTGGAAAAGCGTGCCGAGGATGCGAACGCGCGAGTGCTCCAGGCGGTTAAGAACCTGGACAAGGCGGCCGAGCGCGGCATCATCCACAAGAACCAGGCCGCTCGGCGCAAGTCGCGCCTAATGCGGGCAGCCAATCGAGCGGCGCAGGCAGCTCAGACCGGCTCATAGCGAGTGTTCCGGCGACGCGGCTCATAGCCCGCGTCCCGGATCAGCCGCTCGATCTCCTCGGCGTTTAGGATGAACTTGCTGCCTGCTGCCGACACGACGTTCTCCTCGATCATCACCGACCCGAAGTCGTTCACGCCGTAGCCTAGCGAGAGCTGGGCGATCTTCGGCCCCTGGGTCAGGATGGAGCACTGGAGGTTGGGCACGTTGTCCAACATCAGGCGAGCCACCGCAACCGTTCGCAGGTAGTCGTAGCCGGACGCCTTCTTCGGGATCGGCAGGGCCGTGTCTTCGGGTTGAAAGTTCCACGCGATGAACGCGCGGAACGGCTCGCACTGATCTTGCAGCACGCGGATGCGCACGAGGTGCTCTACCCGGTCTTCCACGGTCTCCACGTGGCCGAACATCATGCTCGCGGTGCTGCGCAGCCCCACCTCGGCCGCGGTCCTCATGCACTCCAACCACTCCTCGGTAGTGTCCTTGTACGGCGCAATTTGCGCTCGCACGCGGTCTACCAATATCTCGCCGCCCGCGCCCGGTATGGAGTGCAGGCCAGCTTCTTTCAGGCGGACCAGGCAGTCCCGCAGGCTCAGGCGCGAGATGTGCGCGATGTACATCACTTCGGCGGGTGAGAGCGCGTGAAGGATGACGCTAGGGTAATGGTGCTTGATGAGGCGGAAGATGCGTTCGAAGTAATCGATCTTCAGCGAGGGATTGAGCCCGCCCTGGAAGAGCAACTCCACGCCTCCCAGGCGCACCAACTCTTCCACTTTCTGCATTATCTCTTCGTCCGAGAGCAGGTAGCCTTCGTCGTGCTTGGGCGGACGGTAGAAGGCGCAGAACTTGCATCGCACCCAACACACGTTGGTGTAGTTCAGGATGCGGCCGACGACGTAGGTGACGGTTTCTGGGTCGGTGACCGCACAGCGTCGGGCGTGAGCGAGAGCTGCGAGTCGCGGTAGGTCCGGATAGCCGAACAGCCACACGCCCTCCTCCGGTGTGAGGCGCTCTCCGGCGAGCACCTTCTCTGCGATCCCGCCGAACGTGAGCTGCGCCACCCTCTCGCGGTCCACCACCAAAGTGTCCAACATCCGAATCCCCCGGCGCGAGGATACCTACTCCACGGGTCCGTGCGTCTTTGATAAGGCTCGAGTTAGGCCTTAGTCACTTCTTGCGCGTGAGGGCCGTACGGTGGCCTCCCTCCCTCTCCCCCGAAGTCGGAGGGAGAGGGTTGGGGTGAGGGGGTTTTCTCTCGTCGCCCACCATGATGTGCCTTGTGTGGCTTTTCGTTTGGGAGTGCGCGAGCCTGCTCGCGCTTTCTCGGCTCTGTTCCACACCACTCCATCCGCCATCGGAGGGAGTGATGGCACAGATACAGGTTACGCGGTCGCGGGTGGGCTCGCGCACCTACGAGTGCCAGTGCAACCGAGGATCTCAGTGCCTATTGAGGGCGTGTTTACCAGCAAGACCGATGACGCGGTTGCCGTGCCTTGATCTGTCATTCCGAGCGAAGCGAGGAACCCCTCTCAAAGACCTGCAACTCGCCAACTGATATCGGCTAGAGGCTGCCGGAGTTGAAAAGGGGGGGTTCCTCGCTTCGCTCGGAATGACAGCTCGGTTGTTGGACGCCACATGCACCGGCTACGACCGCATTCCACCCGCGAGCGTGTGTGAGTCACTCAGGACTCCCTCCCCTTGCCGCGAAGCGGAAGGGGGAGGGTTGGGGTGGGGGTCAACATGTCAACCGAGCGTGGCATCGTCAATGAACCACCCTGGGGGGCGGATCGAGTGACAGGGCGCGAAAGGAGTTCCTCGCTTCGCTCGGAATGACCGCATGGTTCTTGACCAGTGGGTTTTCCGGCTGTTGCGACACTCCATCCGAGGGCGGACGGAGTGATAGGGCGATGAACCACCCTGGGGGGCGGATGGAGTGATAGGGCATGACGGTGTGATTGTCGCGTGCCGCACGTGTCGGTTCGCTCTTCACTCCATCCGCCCTCGGATGGAGTGATCGGTGATCTCATGCTGGATGCGTGGTGTAACCGTCAATGCGAGCCTGACGCTGCGCACTGCCACCGTAATGTCGAGCCTGCCGAAGGACGCCCTCGCAGGCCGCGTCGTTCGGTGGGGATCGGGGCAACCCTCACTCCAGTCCTCGCCCTGGAGAAGGGAGTAGCAAGGATACATTCGGGGCACACCTCGCACCTGGATCCCCCGAGCGAAGCAGGAGGAGGCCTAATCCTCCCGACCGAGGCGCACGACGATGCGGATCAGGCTGACGAAGCCGGCCAGCGCGCCGACGAGGAAGCCCACACTCAGCCAGGTGGGGCCGGTGCCTAGCCGCTCGTCCACCAACCAGCCGATGAGAAGTCCGCCGACGGTGGGAACCACTAGCGAATAGAGTGCAGCAAAGCCGAGGCTGAACCCTCGGGCGCTCACGCTGCCGCCAGGCTCGACCCTGGGTGCCGGGCGTTTGAACTCCCATTCTGGCACCTCGGGTAGAGGAGAGGATGCAGCGGTCTTTACGCGCTCCAACAGCTCCTCGCGCGCCGTCTCGGTGGCGTCCTCTTCGGATTGCTGCTGCTTCGTGTCTTCTGGTTCCTCGGCCACGGGTAGACAATACCCGGATTGCCGTCGGACCGCACGCGAAACGCTCCAGCCGGTAAGATCGTGCCACCCATGATCGAGGCCGTCATCTTCGACGTAGACGGAGTGCTGGTCGACTCGCCTCACGAGGAGGCGTGGCGGAGGGCGCTCCGCACGATGTTGGAGACCGAGTGGCTGGATGCCGCAGCCGAAGGGGTCGAGTGGGAAGCCTTCACTACGGCCTTCTATCAAGAGCACGTGGCAGGGAAGCCGCGGCTCGCAGGCGCGAGGGACATGCTGCGCGTGTTGGGAGTGGCCGATCCTAACGGCCACCGTGCGCAGCAACTGAGCCGACGCAAGCAAGACATCCTCGTGTCCCTCGTAGACTCGGGGAGATTCGTCGTCTTCGAAGATGCACTGCGATTCCTCTCGACCTGTATGGATTGCGGGCTTCGCGTTGCCGTCGCCTCCTCATCCAAGAACGCGAACGGCATGCTCGCTCGGGTGCTGCTCCCCGATCGTGGTGTCACACTGCTCGATGTGTTTCACGCCAACGTGTGCGGCCGCGACTTCGTGCACGGGAAACCCCATCCCGAGATATTCCTAACAGCGGCAGAGGCGCTGGGAGTCGGAGCAGATGGGTGTGTGGTGGTGGAGGATGCTGCATCCGGCGTGCAGGCGGCAAAGGCCGCCGGGATGAAGTGCATCGGCGTCGCACGAGTGGGTGACGACGAACTGTTGCGTGATGCAGGTGCGGACTGGGTGGTGCGAAGTCTGGATCAGATCGACGTTTCGGTGGTGTTGAGAGGCTAGGAGGTAGCCGTGGCATGGTATCGCTTCGATGATGGATGGATTCTGAGGGAAGAGTGCTTCACACCCGAGGAGGAGAGCTCGCGGGCCACCGTGTTCGCTCTGGCCAACGGTGTTTTCGGTTGCCGCGGCGCGCCGGAGTACCTGTCACCCAAGCTCGAAGGCGTGAAGGGCACCTATATCAATGGCATCTACGACACTCCGAGAGGACTGCTGACCGAGCGCGAGATTCCGAACGTGCAGGATTGGACGCTCATTCAGGCCCGCGTCAACGGCGAACCGCTGGACTTCACCACGGGCTCTCTAACCGACTACCGACGTGAGCTGAACATGCGCGATGGCACGATGATTTGGGGTGGTAGGTGGACATCACCCTCGGGCGCTCTGGTGGTGATGGAGAGCGAGCGGTTTCTCTCGATGACGCATCCCACCGTTGGAGTGATTCGCTGGAGCCTTACTGCGGAGACGGACGTAGAACTGCAAGTGATATCTGGAGTGGATGGCGAAGTCAACAACCGCTGGGCTGAGCACTTCCGAGACGTACGCTGTCAGCATCTCCCCGACGGCGTGTATGTCGAGACGGACACCTTCGAACCCGGTTTCCGAATCGGAGTAGCGACGCGGGAGCAGGTAGCTTCAGACGTTTCGGTGGAAGTCTCTCAGCTGCCGCCCGAGGACCGGCGCGTTCTCCGGCAGCACCTCCTGTCGCTTCGCGCCGGCGAGACCATTACCCTCACTAAGTGGGCCTCGTTGCGTGAGAACCGATTCACGCAGGGCGACCTCCTGGAGGCATGTTCGCGCGACCTCGAGGTAGTCACCTCGCTCGGTTTCGACGAGGTACGCAGACTCCATGCCGAGCGCTGGGCAGAGCTTTGGTCGCAGAGCGGCGTGCAGGTCGAGGGTGACAGTGCGGCGCAGTTAGGTATACGCTTCGCTCAGTTCCATCTGTTGGCGGCGGCACCCTACCGCAACGACCGCATCAGCATGCCCGCGAGGGGGTTGCAGGGGCAAGACTACTACGGATCCATCTTCTGGGATTTCGAGATCTTCGTGCTGCCCATGTTAGCGTACACGCAGCCAAAGGCCGCGCGCAACGCTCTGATGTATAGGGTGCACACGTTGGAAGGTGCCATGAGAAAGGCCTCCCGGCTGGGCTACCGAGGAGCCTACTACGCCTGGCAGAGTCAGGAGACGGGCGACGAGCAGTGCGACCTGTACGTCTTCACCAATCCAGTCACGGGAGAGAAGGTGCGATCCTACTTCGCCGACGAACAGATTCACATATCCGCGGACGTCGTCTATGCGATGTGGCAGTACTACGAGGCAACCGGGGATGTCAGCATCTGGCATGATGGCGGTGCGCGTGTGACTGCAGAGGTGGCACGTTTCTTCGTTTCGCGGGCCGTGTGGAACGAACAGAGCAAGCGCTACGAGCTGCGTACCGTTCTCGGCCCCGACGAGTACCACGAGCGGATAGATAACAACGCGTTCACTAACACGATGGCTCGACATGCCATACGGTGCGCAATGCGAGTGGCGAAGATCGTGGGCACAGCAGATCTCGGAGTGGATGACGATGAGCTAGATGAATGGCAGAACTTCGCGGACAAGCTGTACGTCCCGCAGCCCGACCCGCAGACGAAGCTGATCCCCCAGTTCGATGGCTTCTTCCAACTCCCGGACGTGCCCCTCGAGGTCACGCTGCGCGAGTTCGAGAAGCCGGAGAACCGCTTCGCCGGTGTAAACGGCCCCTTCCAGAAGTCACAGAATAGCAAGCAGGCCGATGTGGCAATGCTGCTATACCTCTTCCGCGACCAGTACGATGCAGAGACCAAGAAGGCGAACTGGGAGTATTACGAGCCTCGCACAGCGCATCTCTCGTCGCTCAGCCCCATGGCTTACTCGCTGGTGGCTGCCGACGTCGGTCGCATGGACTGGGCCTACAAATACTACATCCACACCTCGCACATAGACCTGGACGCGGCCGGCCCGCACTGGAACCTCGGCATACACGCCGCCAGCCTAGGGGGCGCGTGGCTCGCGATTGCGCACGGGTTCTGCAAGCTGCGCCTGGCGCTGGAGGGAGTGAGGCTCGATGGCTGGCCCGCGCTGCCGCCCGGCTGGTCGAAGGTCGAGCTGCCGTTCTGCTGGCACGGCCTACCAATGAAGCTAGTGGTGAACCCGGAGACGGTTCGCGTCGTAAGTCGGTTCGAATCGGGATGGGTGCCCGTGCACTTTCCAGACGGCTCGGCCACCCTCGAGGCCGGCCGAATCCTCGAACGGCAGCGATCAACGTAGCAGGGAGGGGCCTCGCCGACATTCGCCTCCCGTCCCGGCGTAGTAACATGGTATATGGCGAATAGGATTTCAGGGGGAACGAGTTGAGAAGAACCGCGATGATTGCTTCGTTCGTGCTGATGGCAGCTACGCTTGCCGTCGGCGTGTTCGCCGACCTGTCCGAGGAGAGCAGGCAGGCCATCTTCGACAAGATGGTCTCCGTAATGAGAAAGACGGCCTACTTGCCGGATGTGACGTCCGAGCGCCTCGATGCCATGGTGGCCGAGAAGCGAGCGAGCATTGTTTCTGCCGAGTCGGATGTCGAGTTTCAGAGGCGGGTGGACGCGTGGTTTCGCAGCATGGGCTTCTCGCACCTGGACCTGCTCCCCCCTGCTGAGGCCAAGCGTCGCACGCAAGGCTCGATGGTGGGGCTAGGCGTCGAACTCCGTTTCGATAACGGAGAGCCGGAGGTGGTACACGTGTTCCCCGGATCTGGCGCAGACAAGATCGGCCTTCAGCCCGGCGACGTCATCCTAGAGATCGATGGGGAGAAGTACGACCGACAGAAGGGCGCGTCGGGCCCTGTCGGCACTACGTTCAGCCTGAAGTACCGCACCGCGGACGGCACCGTGCACCAGCGTCGGGTAGTGCGACAGGAGTTCAAGACGGACAAGCCGCTGGTGGTCAAGAAGCTGGATGGCAACATCGGCTACCTGCGCGTGTGGTCCTTTATGCGCTACTCCGCGAAAGAGGTTGCCGCGGCTCTGGAGACGCTGAAAGACACCGACGGGCTGATCCTGGACCTACGGCTAAACGGCGGCGGGTCGGTGATGTGGATGTCCGATCTGCTCAGCCGGTTCCTACCGGAGCGGACCAGGGTAGGGGCCTTCCTGAGCAAGGGCGAGGGCCAGGACGAGCTGGTAGAGAGGCCCGTGGTCGTTGGACGCAGCGAGAAGAGCCGCTACAAGGGCAAGATGGTGGTGCTGATTGACGAGGGCTCGGCAAGCGCAAGCGAGATCTCGGCTGCCGCTCTGCGCGAGACGGGCAGGGCGACGCTGATGGGACGGAAGACAGCGGGCGCGGTGTTGTCGTCCACCTACATCCCGGTTGGAGAAGGGTACGTGCTGCAGGTGCCGCTACAAGACTACAAGACGAAGGACGGCGTACGGCTCGAGGGCAACGGAGTGAAGCCGGACATTGAACTAAGTCGTCAGGCCGTGCGTCCTACGCCTGGTCAGCCGGACGAGGCCATCGAGGCCGCCCGCCTCACGCTCCTGGGGAAGCCAATCACGGCTGGGACGAGGTAGCGTCAGCCGGTCGTCGAAGTGCCTATCGCACCCCGCCAGCACGGCTCAGTCCCTGATCCCATTACCCGTCATGCTGAGCTTGTCGAAGCATGCCCTCGCTTGCCGCGACCGGTGCATCATCCGATCGGGCTACCCGTCCGGTCCGGCTACCCGCCTTATCCCGTTACCCGTCATGCTGAGCTTGTCGAAGCATGCCCTCGCTTGCCGCGACCGGTGCATCATCCGATCGGGCTACCCGTCCGGTCCGACTACCCGTCTGATCCCATTACCCGTCATGCTGAGCTTGTCGAAGCATGCCCTCGCTTGCCGCGACCGGTGCATCATCCGGTCGGGCTACCCGTCCGGTCCGGCTACCCGCCTTATCCCGTTACCCGTCATGCTGAGCTTGTCGAAGCATGCCCTCGCTTGCCGCGACCGGTGCATCATCCGATGG
This sequence comes from Fimbriimonadales bacterium, assembly GCA_045862955.1. Taxonomy (GTDB): domain Bacteria; phylum Armatimonadota; class Fimbriimonadia; order Fimbriimonadales; family JABRVX01; genus JABRVX01. The sequence continues at coordinate 11,510 of BTVI01000008.1, read as the reverse complement.
TAGCATGCGGCCGGCGGGAGCATGCTTCGACGGGCTCAGCATGACGGGCACACCTTGCGGCGGGTGCGCTAGCCTCATCCACTATGCCCCGGCTCGCGTCCGCCGCGCTGCACACCTCCACCGCATGCGGCACACCCAAGGACCGCGCCGGGACAGGCAAGCGGACTACTCTCAGATCCCCGGATAGGGCGTGCCGTCGTCGCGGATGGGGACGCTTCCCAGCCTCACGCGCACCGTCTCCGTCTGGCCCGTCTGCTGCTTTCGCACAGTCAGGGTGATGGTGGAGCCAGGCTTGTCGGTTATCACGAGCTTCCTCAGCTGTGCAGCGGAGGTGACGGTCTTATCCCCGTACTTCTGAATCAGGTCGCCCGGCATCAGTCCCGCCGTGTCGGCGGGCTCGTTGCGATACACTCGATACACGCGCGCTCCTACGCTGTTATCGCGCAGCGGCAGGAATCCGATCCACCCCCGCTCCACCTTGCCGTTGCGTACGATCTCGTCCACGATCTTGCGCGTCATGTTGGAAGGCACCGCAAATCCTATCCCTTGGCTTCCACCCGACTGCGTGTAGATGATGCTGTTGATCCCGACCAGCTCCCCGTCCACGTTCGTCAGCGCGCCACCGGAGTTGCCGGGATTGATGGCCGCATCGGTTTGAATGAAGTCCTCCAGCGCTAACACACCTAAATCCTGTCTCCCCTTCGCGCTAACGATACCGGTGGTAACAGTCCGTTCGAGTCCGAAGGGGTTACCTACCGCAAGCACCCATTCACCCACTTGCAGCTTATCGCTGTCTCCCCACTTCAGCGCAGGCAGGTTCTTGGCTTCTACCTTCACGACGGCTATATCCGTCGCAGGGTCGGTGCCTAACACCTTCCCGTCCACCAGCAACCCGTCACCGAGTCGCACCCGGCACACGTCTACCCCGCGCACGATGTGGTTGTTCGTGACGATGAGGCCGTCGGAGCGAATGATCACTCCGCTTCCCGTCTCGATCACCTTCCGCGTACCACCCCCGAAGAAGTCATCGAAGTCGGGGAAGAGGGACCATCCGCGGGTGCGCTGCTCGCGTTCGACCTCGATGTAAACGACGGCCGGGGTCACCTGCTTTGCAACCGCTACGAAGGCCTGCTGCTGCCCCTTCAGCATCCGCTTGGCCTCGGCGAGCGACATCTCCTCGCCCGCCTGCGCCCACACCAATCCCGTGCACAGTAGCGTCCACAGACAAATCAGGCTTCTCAACTCGACCTCCGTAATCCGTGATCACCTTAGGTACGCAACGGATTCCGCCATCTGCTCCCAGGCGTCGAATGCCTTAGCAATCTGGTCGGGTGGCTTCGATGAGGCCTCAGGGGCCGCTCTGGCTGTTCCGGCCTCGGCGCCCCTTCAGCAGTGGAGCACAGTCGCCCACCAAGTAAAAAGACCCGGTGACCAAGATGGTGTCGTCCTTCGTGGCCTCACGCCGGGCCATCTCGATGCCGTCCAGCACGTTCTCTGCCCGCACGAAGTCCAAGCCGAGGTCCTCGGCTGCCTCGCACAGCGAGTCCAGGGGCAAGCGCCTCTCGTCCAGGGGCTGGGTCAGCACGAGCTTTCCGGGTATCGGCGCCATCGCGGCGAGAAAGCGGCGCGGGTCGTGTCCCTTCGTCATGCCCAGCACCACGTGCAGTTTGCCAGAGCCGGCCAGAGCGAGTGCCGCAGGCCGAAGCACCGCGGCCGCGTCGCGATTGTGTGCTCCGTCCAGCAAGATTGTCGGCCTGCGCGCCACCACCTGCATCCTTCCCGGCATCTCCGTAGTGGCCACGGCCTCCGCATAGGCCTCTACCGGAATGTCGAAACCCCAGGAATCGGCAAACCCCTCCGTGATGGCGATAGCCAGCGCCGCGTTCTCGCGCTGGTGCGTGCCCAGCATCTTGACGTGTAAGCCTTTCAGGTACATGCGCGGTGTTCGGACGTGCAGCGTGCCGCCGTCTTCCCACCACACTACCGATCGTCCGTAGACGGTGGGCCGTGTGGACGCGTGGCGCACGTGCGTGATGCCCGCCATCATCTCGCGGCTGAGCGCCGACAGCACCTCCAGTGCCGATGGGTCTTGCGCCGCCGTCATGAACCGCACGCCGGGCTTGATGATCCCGCCCTTCTCCCTGGCGATCTGCTCTACGGTTTCGCCTAGGATCGGGGTGTGATCCAGACCGACGTTCGTGATGGCGGCCACCCGCGGAAGGATCACGTTGGTCGCGTCCAGCCGCCCGCCCATCCCGGCTTCCACTACCGCGCAGTCCACAGCCTCTTCGGCAAAGAACTTGAATGCCACCAGCGTCTTTAGCTCGAACTCGGTGACTGGGCCCAACTCGGTGCCGCCGACTTCCTCGCACAAGGGAACGATCCGCTGCATGATAGAGGCGAAGCGCTTGCGAGGGATCATGGTGCCGTCCACCATAATGCGCTCGCACAAATCGAACACGTACGGCGAGTGATAGCGCCCTACCCGAAGCCCCGCCGCGCCCAGGATGGACGCGCAGAACGCCGTGACCGAGCCCTTGCCGTTGGTCCCGGTAATATGGATAGACGACCAACGCTCTTGGGGGTCATTCAGCCGGGACAGCACGGCGCGCATTCGCCCGAGACCGGGTCGGATCCCGAACCGCTGGAGGCTGCTCAGATAGTCCACCGCCTGCCGGAAGTCCACGAGAGCAGTGTACCGCAGGGTGCCGCCCAACTCGTCCCGCATAAGCCCTTCCTGCCAGCAGCCCCGTATACCGAGGGGGGGCAGCGGTTATGCCACAATCGAAACCCACGAAAGCACACGGATGACCCAGGGTTACATTCCCAGCATCGGCATGGAGGTTCACGCGGAGCTAAGCACGCGGAGCAAGATGTTCTGCGGCTGCCCCGTAGGCTTCGGTGGAGACCCCAACACCCGCATCTGCCCGGTCTGCACCGGTCAACCCGGGGCGCTCCCCGTGCCGAACAGAGGAGCCATCGAGATGGTTCTTCGTACCGCCTTGGCGCTCCACTGCACGGTGCCGGAGCGCAGCGTGTTCCACCGCAAGAACTACTTCTACCCCGACCTGCCGAAGGGCTATCAGATCTCCCAGTACGAGGAGACCAATCCACTCGGCTATGCGGGTTACCTCGAGATTCCCGCCGATGGAGGTACGAAGCGTGTGCACATCCGCCGGGTGCATCTGGAAGAGGACACTGGAAAGCTAATCCACCTCCCGAGCGGCGAGAGCGGGATCGACTACAATCGAAGCGGCGTCCCGCTTATGGAGATCGTCACGGAGTTCCCGCCGGACATGCACTCCGCCGAGGAAGCACGCGACTACCTTTCGGAGCTGCGCCTTCTGCTGCTCTATCTCGGCGTGTGCGACGGCAAGATCGAGGAAGGCAGTCTGCGGGGCGAGCCGAACATTTCCGTGGCGCCCCAGGGTAGCGAGACGCTCGGCGTGAAGACGGAGATCAAGAACCTAGGGTCCATCAAGGCCGTGTACCTCGGGGTGAAGTCGGAGATCGCGCGTCAGATCGATGCGCTGCGCCGCGGCGAGACGCTGCGACAGGAGACTCGTGGCTGGAGCGAAGAGCGCGAGAGTACCTACGTGATGCGCGTGAAGGAAGAGGAGAACGACTATCGCTACTTCCCCGACCCCGACCTTCCGCCCATGCGCATCGCGCGCGAGTGGCTCGATTCCCTGCGGGCCGGACTGCCGGAGCTACCTGCCGCCAAGCGAACGCGCTATCGCCAGGAACTCGGATTGACCGCGAAAGACGCCGACCAACTCGTTGCAGACCCGGCAACCGCGGCGTACTTCGAGCGGTGCGTCCAGGCGGGCTGCGATGCAAAGCGGGCGTGCAACTGGCTTACCGGCGAACTTACACGGCTGATGAAAGAGCGGAACGTGCCGATCGCGGACCTCAAAGTGCAGCCGGAACACCTCCGGGAACTGCAGGACCTGGTCGAAGCGGGAACCCTCAGCTCGACAATGGCGAAGGAAGTGTTGGCGGTGTGCTTTGCGGAAGGCGTGTCGCCTAGGGCCATCGCGGCAGAGCGAGGCGATGCGCAAGTATCGGACTCGGAGGAGCTGCTGCGCTGGTGCCGCGCCGCGCTCGATGCGAACCCCACCGAGGTCGCCAAATACCGGGCAGGCCACCGGAACGTGGTCGGCTTCTTCGTCGGGCAGGTCATGCGCTTGTCCGGGGGCAAGGCGAACCCGAAGATGGTACAGGAGATCCTGCGAGAGGAGCTGGAGAAGGAATGATAGCAGTGCTTCTGTCTGCGCTCGTGGCGGCTTCCTGGCCGACTGGTACGCCCGCCCAGAGCCGCGACGCGCTGAACACCGTGTGGGACACGCTGGAGTGGCAGCTCGTCAAAGCTTCCGACCTCGCTTGGCACCAGGGCGAGTACGACATGGTGGCCCGAGTGGGCTACATCTGGATGGAAGTGAACCCCGAAAACACCGAGGCGTTTTCGACCACCGGTTACATCCTCGAAGCGGGTCTGCAAAACTATGAGTACGCGGAGCAGGTGTATAAGAGGGCGGTACAGGCGCATCCCGCTCGGTGGGAGTGCAAACACGACCTGACCTTCTTCTACTATATGCGAAAACGCTACGCAGAGGGTGCCATGATCGGAGAGCAGATGCTGGCGCTGAAACCAATGGTGACAGCGTATCATCTGGTAGCACACTGCTATGAGCGCTCCGGACAGCTAGCGAAGTCCATCGCAACATGGAAGAGAGCACTCGAAGTGGACCCGAACAGCGATGTGGCTAAGATGAACCTGAAGCGTGTCGAGGAGATGCTCGAGAAAGAGAAAGCAGGAGGATCCCCGTGACCTTCGGGAGAGTGTTCATGCCGTTTCTCTTCGACCCTATCTACGTGTTGCCTCTATGCCTCGCGTACAATGCGCTGGGGTTGCTCACTGTCACCATCCTGCTCGGCGTGGTGCTGGACTTCGTCAAACACATGGGTGGTAGCGTTCCGTACAACGGCTTGACACGCACCGTGGATCGGCTGAGCGACGCGGTGACAGCGCCCCTGAAGCGATTCATCCGTCCTATACGCATCGGATACGCTCTGCTAGACCTAACACCCTTGGTGGCACTGATATGCATTTCCGTGTTGCAGGGTGCGTTGCGGGCACTGATAGGGGGTCTGCTCTAATGGGTGAGAACATCGCGGAACCACGCCTGACGCCACTGCAGGTAGAGAAGACCGTCTTTCCCCGCCGTGCATTCGGTTATGATCGCAAGGCCGTAGATGCGTTCCGGCGCGACGTGGCCAAGGAGATGGAGCGCCTGGTGCAAAGGGTGCGACAACTGGAGCAATCCGAGCGGGAGCTGCTCTCCGAGGTGGGGCGCTTCCGCGAGTTGGAGACCACGCTGAAGGAGGCGGTGCTGCTAGGTCAGCGCGCGGCAGACGAGACGCGAGCTGCAGCACATGCTGAGGCAGATGCAGTGTTGTCGGAGGCTCGAGCGTTGGCGCGGCAGCTTCAGCAGGACGCCGAGCTTCAGGTGCAGCACATGCGGCAAGAGGTCGCCCGGTTGCATGCCGAGCGCGAAGGTTTGGTAGCAGGGCTGCGCGCGATGCTGGAGGGGTTCGCGGCAAGGCTCGAAACGTTTGTACCGGCCACGGCAGCCGTTAGCGTGCCGGTGCAGGAGGTCCAGGACGGAGCTGTCGCTGCGAGTGACGCCCCGCGCGAGCCGTAACGAGGTCACGCTCGGGCCGGACGGTGTGTTGCACGTGCGCGTGACGGCGCCTCCCGCCGACGGGCAAGCCAACCGAGCGGTGATCCAGGTGCTTTCCCGCGCCCTGAAGGTTCCGAAGAGCGCGATTACCATCCTCTCCGGCGAGTCCTCCCGCACGAAACGGGTCCGCATCGAGGGCCTGGACCCGGCCGCCGTGCGGAATCTGCTCCACCCCAGAACCTGACGCAAATGCCGCAACCCTTACCGCGAACCGCCTGCATAATGAGTGGAATCGAGACGCACAGGCTACGTTTCCGTGGCGCGATACGAGGGGTGCTATGAGTGTGTTTCTGTGGGTCGTCCTCACCGCCGTGGCCGCTTGGCTGGCGGCATGGCTCGTTGCCTTCAGCAAGCTGCGTGACAGGGCAAGGGAGCGTATTCAGCTCGACTCACGCACTCGCGAGTGGTCCCTGCATGCGGCGGCGCGGCTGGGCGAAAACCGCGTAAGTCCTGCGGAGCTGGCCTCCTACTCCGCACTGACTGCGGCGGAGTATATAGCGGCTTGGGCCGCGATCGATCCGCAGGTGATCGCTGCCGCCGATTTCTCCTCGGCCGCGGAGATTAACAACGGCCTCGACTTCGCCCATTATATCCACCATCATTACGATTCTCTCAGCTCGGCGGCGAAGCAAGGGTTCCTGAACCGGCTCACGGGGTACGTAGGAGAGCAGCAGGCTGCGGAAGTTCTAGCTCACCAGGGGCATCTGGTGCAGGCCGCAGCGGAGTCCAACCAGCCCGTGTGGGATCTGGTCGTAGATGGGCACCCCGCGAATATCAAGACCGTAGCGGATATCGTGTCAATCAACGGTGAGGCGGCGTCACATCCGGACGTGATCTTCGTCGTTCCTGAAGACGCTCATGGCGAAGTCGGCGACAACATCGTCGATCTCCACGGCTTCGGACATGACACTGCGAAGGAGGTGACCAGTGAGGCCGTTGCCAGCGTGAAGGGTGAGACGGCGGCGCACAGTCTCGGGCTGCATCTTCCTTGGATCACCATCGCCTTTGCTGCCTACCGAAACTACAGGCTGGTCAAGCACTATAACCAGGATCTCGGTACAGCACTCAAGCATGCCGCGATCGAGAGCGTAGGGCGTGGTGCAGGAGTAGTGATCGGCGCGAAAGTTGGGGGAGTGATTGGTGGGTTGTCTGGGCCACTTGGTGCTGTTGTGGGTGCCGTGTTGGGCGGCATAGGTGGTGCCTTACTCGGCGGCGGTCTCGCCGAAGACTGGAAGATGATACCGCTACGGAACGCGCTAGAGCGATTCGACCATTGCTTAATTTGTTTCGGCCGAGGCTTCCAGCATCGACTTTCTCAGATTCGCGAGCGGGCGCTGATCCCCTATCGGGTGAGGGAGGCGGCAGTTTCAGCCCTCTCAGCGCATGCCGCAAAGCGGTATCGGCGGCCTGGCTTTTGGTTGTGGCCGGATTTCTGTACGGTGCTCCTGATCGAAGGCGCGGCCGCAGCGCGAAGTCAGCTGGCACAGGAGTGGGCCCGCGTGCTGCCCGCGCTGAACATAATCGATCAGGCACCGCAAGATGGCTACCGGCGCCTCGGGGCGCTGATGATTAACGTGCCATGGCTCCGACAGGGCATCCCGTACAACGAGGCCGATCTGCAGGCCGTTCTGGTCGCTCGTGCCGAGGTGATTCGCGAGCGACGGAAGCTGAACCCCGCGTGGTCCCCGCCTTGAGAATAGGTATGCGGGCGTGTGGCGTGGCAACTACGCATTCGCGTATGGATGTAAGCCTAGACATTCTGCAGCCAGGCTTGGTGCCCCGCGAGCAGCCTGCGCTACGCTCCATCTGCAACGTCGAAACACCAGAACAGGGTACCCGCGGACCGACACGGGGCTCGGCCCCTACGCAGACTGCATATGTAATTTCGCCGTCTCGGCGATGAACCGTCCGGCGGGACGCCGGAACTACGGGGCGACGCCCTCTACCCGTTCTTCTTCTGGAAGTCCACCATGAACTGTGCTAGGTCGTCGCAGCCTTTGGCCGGGAACGCGTTGTAGATGGACGCCCGCAGGCCGCCCACCGACCGGTGGCCCTTTAACCCCGCGAACCCGGCGGCAGTCGCCTCGGCGATGAACTGCTTCTCCAGATCCTCGGTGGCCATGCGGAACGTCACGTTCATCAGCGACCGGCAGTCCGGCTGTGCGTGCCCGCGGTAGAACCCGCCACTCTCGTCGATCACCTTGTACAGCACGCCGGCCTTTCGGCGGTTCCGCTCGAGCATCGCCGGCAAGCCGCCTTCCGCCTGCAAGTACTTCGCCACCAGCCCAACGATGTAGATTGCGAAGCAGGGCGGAGTGTTGTACAGCGAGTCGTTCTCGGCCTGCAGCTTATAGTCCAGCATCGAATGCAGCCCTTCGGGCACTCTCTCCAGCAGGTCCTCGCGGATGATGACCACGGTAACGCCTGCAGGCCCCATATTTTTCTGCGCGCCCGCGTAGATCAGGCCGTACTTCGAAACGTCCACCGGCCGGCTTAGAATGTCCGAGGACATGTCGCACACCAGAGGGGCGCCACCGCTGTCTGGCTCCGCCGGCCACTCCACTCCGTGAATCGTCTCGTTGGATGTGAAGTGAACGTACGCAGCGCCCGGCGTCAGTGATATGGAGGCGGGCAGCCGGTCGAAGTTGGTCTCTTCGCAGGTCGCGGCAATGTTGACCTTTCCCACTCGCTTCGCTTCCTTGACCGCCTTCTTCGACCAGCTCCCCGTAACGATATAGTCTGCGGAGCCGTCCGGTGGAAGGAAGTTGATGGGAACCATGCTGAATTGCAGACTCGCGCCGCCCTGCAGGAACAGGATTCGGTAATTGTCCGGGATGCCCATCAGCTTCTTCAGGTCTTCCTTGGCGGCCTGATGAATGGCATCGTAGTGCTTGCCGCGGTGGCTCATCTCCAGCACGGACATGCCGGCGCCCGGATAGGAGTAGAGGTCGCGCTGAGCCTCCAGCAGCACCGGCTCCGGGAGCACCGCCGGACCGGCCGAGAAGTTGTACACGCGCGTCGTGTCGGGGGAAGCCATCTTGCCCTCCAAATGCTAATGAGCTCTTCAGGGATCTGCATTCGATGCGTCGGACAACACTCCTTGTGCCGGGTCCCGGGCCGTACGCCGCCGTTCGTAGATACTGGGGCGCGGGCCAACCCGATTGCCTAGCAGCGACAAGGGACCTGCAGTCAACTGGCACGGAACCTGCCGTAGTTCTACGGGTGACTCGGCGGAACCCGCCCGGGGCGCTCGCGGTTATTACCTAGCGGGATGGCCCCCCGCAGGGTGCGTCCCTGTGTCTCACACCGAGGCCGACAAAGCGCAGTGCGGCCCGAGCGAATGGAGGAATTATGGTTAGATGCTTAGGTCTGCGGGGGCTTGGTGGTCTTGCTCTCGCTCTCTGCCTGTGTGCCCCAGTGATTGCGGATCGGGGCACCGAGTTCGACGGATACAGGGCCACCGTCACGATGGAAGTCCCGTTCCTAATCGACGACACCGAAGCGATGCAGGCACGGGAGCATCTGTTTCCGGCGGTGGAGCAGCTCACCGTCGTGCCGAACGTGCTGAACCTGTTCCCGCAGCGGCGCGGTCCACGTTTCGTCGGACAGAACGACCTGATTAGCGAGCTGTTCGGCAACGGCTACTTCCCGGGTCCGTCACAGAGCGGCCTGACCCCCGGGGACCCGAACGTGGCTGTTGGACCTTCGCACGTAGTGGGAGTGATCAACGGACGCCTCACCTTCCACACGAAGGCAGGCTCCACCACGGCGAACCTCAACCCCACGAACTTCTTCAGTGGGCTCGGAATCTCGTTCAGCCTGGTGTTCGATCCGCGTTGCTTCTATGACCAGTACTCGGGCCGCTTCTTCATCATGTACGGCGGACTGGAGAACGGCGCCAATCGATCCTACTACCTGGTCGCGGTCTCGGACGACAGTGACCCGAACGGCACGTGGGCGAAGTGGGCTCTGAACGCCACGCTCAACGGCAACACGGATAGTGGTACTTGGGCCGACTATCCCGGATTCGGCTACGACCAGAACGTCGTCATGTTCACCTCCAACCAGTTTCCTTTCAGCGGAGGCGGTGGATATGGGAAGATCCGCGTCTGTCCGAAACAGCAGTTCTTGAACGGCTCGCCGACCATCACCTACACGGACTTCTGGAACTTTTCGAACCCGAGTGGCGGCACGGCCTGGAGCCTGCAGCCTGGGAGACACCTGGGCACCAGCAATCTGCCGTACGTGGTGAACGTGAGCGGCGGCAACCGGCTGAATATTTTCGCAATCCAGAACCCGCTGGGAACGCCGACACTTGCCAAGGTCGGCAAAGCGATCACCAGCTACGGCACTGCTGCTTCCGCGGTACAGAAGGGTACGAGCACCCTCATAGACACACTCGATACGCGCATCTACGACGTGTGCGTCCGCGATAACCAGGTGCTCGTGACGCACAACATCAGTGGCGGTGCGGGGGCTCGGGTCCGCTGGTACGTAGCGAATGCTGCAGCCATGCCCTCGAACTTCACCGTTGCTCAGACTGGCAACATCGAAGATGCGAACGCGTACATCTACTACGGCGCGCTTCAGATGAACCAGTACGGCACCATAGGTACGGGTGTCACCAAGTCTAGCAGTACCGAGTACGTGTCGCTTTACTACACCGGACGCCTGAGCACCGACCCTGTGAACACCATGCGTCCGTTGACGCTGAAGCGGGCTGCCACCGTCGGCTATAACGGCGAGGCGAACCCCTGTCGCTGGGGTGACTACATCGGCGGTGCAGTGGACCCGGCGGACGACACTACGTTCTGGGCCATCGGTATGGTCCCGGTGAGTAGCGGCTCCTGGGGTACCGAGATCTACTCGTATAGCCTGGACCCGACCACAGGGCCGCTCTCCGGGAAGATCACGCTGCTGAACTACCTCGCAAGCCCGGCTGGGTTTACGGCCAACCTCGAGTTCCGCTCGCCGGGAACCACGACGGTTCTGTACAGCTATCCCATCACGCTGGACTCGTCGGGCAACTACAGCCTGCCGAACGTCGCGCTCGGCACTTTCGACGTGGCAGTCAAGTTCTCGCACTGGCTGCGGAACCTGCAGGGGTCTGTGGTGATCGTTCCCTCGGGCAACACGGTGAACCTGACCCTGGTGAACGGGGACTGCAACGACGACAATAGCGTCTCGCTGCCCGACCTGAACTACATCCTCACCGTGTTCGGTGGCAACGCGTTTATGGGTGATCTCGACGGGAGCGGCGTGGTAGACCTCGGCGACCTGAACCTGGTCCTGACCAACTTCGGGCTAGCTGGCTCACCGTAGCGCAGCGCTCGCACTCCTGCGGCCCTCCGATGCCCCGGAGGGCCGCTTGGCATCTGAGCGGGCCAGGTCTGGCGCCCGCCGCCCTCTGCGAGAGCTTTGCGCTCTCTGCGTGACCCAGAAGGCGCGGCAAGACTGACACAGAGCCTGTAGGTGCCCAGGTCCTACTCGGCCGGCCAATCCTGGCCGGAACGAGGCATATGCATGCCCCGGCCCGCGCCCCCCGAGCTAAGCCAACCCGCTGCGTGCAACAGAGCCAAGGACCGCGCCGGGGCAAGTTCCCGCCGGCCCGGATTGCCACGTGATGGTCGCAGAGAGAACCGCAGAGACCGCACTCGGCCAGCTAATCCCGGCCGGAACGAGGCACCTCCATATATGCATGCCCCGGCCCGCGTCCGCCGAGCTAAGCCAACCCGCCGCGTGCAACAGAGCCAAGGACCGCGCCGG
>BTVI01000007.1:0-100938 GCA_045862955.1 Fimbriimonadales bacterium | reverse complement strand
TCTCCATGCGATCCAGAGAAGAAGCAGAGGCTGCCCGCGATTACGAGAACCCGTGGGACGGGGTCATCTTCTACGACAGGTAGGAGTTGGCTCGCTGGGAGTTTTATTCGTGGTCGCGTCGGGCGGCCGCGGAACGCATCCGAGCTTCGGAAGAACCGGTGGAGCGTTGATCCCCCAGCGTGACCTGCTGATCCTGACCGACCGCAGAAACGTTTCCGGTGCTGTTAAGTCGCACTTCAGAAACCACAGAGGGGGGCTCCACCTATAACGTGTAATCCCCCGTGTGCGCGTCGGAGATGTAGGCCAAGAGGAGATCGACGGCCGCCTGCACGTCCGACGCGTGCACCATCTCGTTCACGGTGTGGATGTAGCGCGTCGGAACCGAGAGCGTGATGCTGGCCGTGCCCGCCCGTGACCGCTGGATCGCCCCCGCGTCCGTGCCTCCCCGCGGCAGCACCTCCATCTGGTGCGGGATGCGCTTCTTCTCCGCGATACGACGGAAGTGCTCCACCAGCTTCGGGTTGCAGATCAGCGAGCCGTCCATGATCTTGATGGCGGCGCCGGCGCCGAGCTTCGTCACCGCATCCTGCTCGGGCGGCCCGGGGAAATCATTGGCGATGGTCACGTCCAGTGCCACACCGATGTCGGGTTGGATGTGGTACGCGGCTGTCTCCGCTCCGCGCAGTCCCACCTCCTCCTGCACGGTCGCGACTGCGTACACGTCCACCTCGTGCTTCTTCAGGGCGCGCACCGCCTCGATCATTACGTACACGCCGACGCGGTCGTCCATGCACTTGCAGGTGAAGCAGTCGCCACACCGCTCCATCTTGCGGTCCATGGTCACCATGTCGCCTACACGCACCTTCTCCTTCACCGAGTCCGCTGAAAGGCCGAGGTCCACGAAGAAGGTGTCGAGCTGCGGAGCCTGGGCCTTCTCGGCATCGGTCAGCATGTGCACAGGCTTGGAACCGTAGGCGAGCACTCCGGGCAGCGCCTCTCCGTTCGAGGTCGTCACCACCACGCGCTGAGCAAAGAGCTGCCTAGGGTCGAAGCCACCGAGGGGCTGCAGCCGCACGAAGCCTTTGTCGTCCACGAACTTCACGATGAAGCCGATTTCGTCCATGTGCGCGGCAATCATCAGGCGCTTCTTGCCATTCCCCTTCTTCTCGCACACGACGTTGCCCATCGTATCAGTGGTGACCTCATCCACCAAGGGCTCCATCTCTCGGCGCACGATGTCCCGAATGGCCTCTTCCCTACCCGGGATGCCTCGCCCCTCAACCAGCGTCCGCAGCAGCTCCACGTTCACTCCGCTCACCTCAGTGTGTATCTCAGGGAGTTAGGCTTCGCCGGGCACCCAATGGTCCCTGCCGGGCAGCCGACGTGCGAGGCGTTGTGGGACTGCGCGAGCCTTCTCGCGCTTAGGCTCGCCCGTGGCGAGGAGGTCGCAGCCCGAGGGGCCGGATGGTCTAACCAGCTGTGTGTTACTTCTGGAAAGCGCGAGCAGGCTCGCGCAGTCCGAGATCGGCCCCCGGTACGGGATGATAGACGCTATGGCCGCGGAAGGTGACCTAGCCGCCGGATGCGGCTTTGGCCTTCTGCAGCGTCAGGATCGCCTGCTGGGCGCCCTCGGGCAACAGGATCTCGCGAAGCAGGGACTCCACTCGCTCTCTCATCCCCTCCTCACCAAGGCGGTCGCGAGCGAGCTGTTCGATTGCGCCCTGGACCTGATTGTCAGGCAACTTACGGTAGTACTCCAAGCGCTCCATCGCGCGAGCCCTGGCACCCTCGAACATTCCGCGGAACTGATCCCGCTGCCGCCCTCGATCTCCGCCACTTAGCAGGCCTTCGATCTCACCGCGGACCATGCGCATCTCGCCCCTCATGAACTCCATGACTGCCATTTGAGAGAAGCGCGGCCACTCCTCGTCGGAGACGCCTCGGATGCGGCCCATCAATTCTACGGCCTCCTGTCGATCCTCCGGCCGAATGGCAATCTGATCGAACTGCGCTTTGGTTAGGATGTCTACGGAGCTTCGGATGACTTCGTCGATCGTGTTCTCCCGCTGTTCGGCAAGCTGATCGAGCCGTGCTTTCCACTCATCGAGCCGCTGCAGCTGCTGCTGTGTGTACTTCAATCCGGACACTGCGTACTTGAGGAAGTCGTCCGCACGGCTGCGCTCCCGGTCATAGAGGCTCTGCAAGGCCTTGTCGTACTCCTGTCGGGCACGCTCGATAAGGGCTGCCTTCGACGCCAGCTTCTCGAGCTGTAGCGCGGTCGGGTTCAGCGGAGCAAGGCGCCCTAGCACCTGTGCGGCCCCGAACGCTGTCTTGGAGTCCCACTGGCTCGTCTGGCCCCAAGCGGCCGACACAGCAACAACCGCAACCGCGGCGCACAACAACTTCGTATGAACCTGCATCCTCTTCCTCCTAGCAGCAGGAGCCTGCGCGGCAACGGTACCCGATCCAGGAAGCGGCCGGGCCGGAGGCACAAGAACTCTCTACCTCTTTACGTCGCTGACCGCCGGAAGTTCGCTTGCAACCCGCGGTGGGGAAAAGTGCTCGTTCGGTGCGTCAGGCGGCAGGAGACCCCTCGGACCCTGCCGAACGGGAGCGCATTCTTTGTCTCGAAAGGGGTGCGGTTATGAAGCGCTCTGCGTTTCTTGCCATGCTTTGCCTCTGCTTTGCCAGCCCCAGCCGCGCCCAAGATCCGTTCGTGCCGGTACTCGGCGGTCCACTCGTCTATGCTGCCGGCTACATCGACCAGACTCTGCCTGTCGCCTCATTCGAGCTGAACTACGTGCTCGACATCAGCCCGGCGGCAAGCTACGCGTCCTACGCCGAGAGCTGGGCCTGGGAGTCCGAGTTTCTCGCTTCAGGACCCAACCAGGACGTCACTCACAGGTACGACTCCCTTCCCGACTGCTTCTACACTGCGATTCCTACCACCCTGACCGATTGGGAAGCCGTCCCCTGGGCCGGCTGGACGTACCTCGGCAGCGTGGGGCCGCTGAGGTGGATTCAGGTATCTGGCACCCAGATCGACATAGACCTCGGCCTAGGTACCGGGGTGAACTTCACCTACCTCAATACCTTGGGGAACGACTGGACTGGAAGCGGAGCCTTCACCATCGCGGGAACCCCGTGGCTGGTGGAAGGTACGGTGCGCGCGATGACTATCGACGTTCGCATCGGACGCTTGGTCTTCACTCCCGTTCCCGAGCCCTCGGCGCTAGTTGGAGCTGGTGGGGCGGTCTTCTTCCTGGCCTGCCGTCGCCGACGAGCGTAACCAGGGGCAGATCGCTTGCTAGAGGGGCGTCTCTCGTCGAGGCGCCCCGATGCACTTTACGTAGGATAACCCCGCAAGGAGAGTTGGTAGGCAATCGCTGATCTCGGCGATTCCCCAGGCACCTTTGCCGGTTCCTCGGAATCCCAGTAGAAGGCACGTCCTGACGCTTCCGATAATCCAGGGCGAGTCGTGTGCGTCGCGGCTGCCCGCGACCATCGGCTATCACGGAAGAGTGAGGGCAAACCGAGTTGAGCCTGCGTATCAACACCAATATTGCGGCGATGAACGCTCTGAGAAACCTCGGGACCACGGACGAGGCGATGGGACGCACGATCGAACGCCTTTCGACCGGCCTTCGCATCAACCGGGGAGGAGACGACCCTGCTGGTCTCATCCATTCCGAGAGCCTGCGTGCTCAGATCCTGGGCTTAGAACAAGCGGTAAAGAACTCGCAGGATGCGATCAACATGGTCAAGACCGCCGAGGCCGCCTTAAACGAGGTCTCCACCCTCTTGCGAGGCACCAGAAACTTGGCTGTGCACGCCCTCAACCGGGGGGTGGTGGACGACGTCCAGCTTCGCGCGGACCAGGAGCAGATTCGCTCCACGATCATGAGCCTCGATCGCATCGCCGATGTGACCGCATTCTCCGGGAAGAAACTGTTCGACGGAACGGCAGGGGTCTCGGCCGCTGTCGTCAACCAAACGGACGTTGCCGGCATCAACATCGGCAGCCTCTTCGGGGGTAGCCAGGTTGTCAGTGGCTCTATCACAGCAGCCCTCGTCACTTCCGCCACGCGTGCAACGAGGACCCTGACAACCACTTTCGCAAGCCTCTCGAGCCTCGTGTCCGCGGGAACTCTGGTGCTGAACGGATACACCATCCAGTCCAACGGCACGCAGACGCTGCAGGAGATATTGAACAAGATCAACGACATCTCGGGAAGGACAGGTGTCACCGCGCAGGTGATTACCGCCAACGGTTCTTCCGTCGTTCAGCTGACCAACGTAACGTATGGCTCGAAGTTCGACATTACGCTTTACGACACGTCGAACCTGCTCATGAGGTCGGGCACCGTGACGACTGCCGTGGGTACCGACGCAGTGGTGAGTGTGACGGTGCTCACCAGTCAGGGAGTCACCTCGGCACTGTTCACGGGAGGACAGGGCAGCAAGGACTCCGGACTGCGAGTGAGTGATGGCGAGGGCAACGTTCTTGTTCTAACTGAGGCCGGAAACACCGGATTGGCGACGACCGGTGAGCTAATCGGTGCGCTGACCGCGGGCAGCGTTGCCTTCCAAGTTGGTGCGAACGCCGGGGAGCAGATGCGGCTCGCCCTCACCGACCTTCACGCTGCCAACTTAGGCACCGGAGTGATTCCGGGCCGCAGCTTCGCCGACATAGACCTGACGACGGAACAGGGGGCGCAGGACGCACTCGCCATTATTGACGCCGCTATCGAGCAGATCAGCACCCTCCGGGGGCAAATCGGCAGCTTCCAGCGAGACGTCTTGGAGAGCAACGTGCGTTCGCTGACCACTGCGAGAGAGAACCTGACGGCAACCGAGTCCACCATCCGCGATGCCGATATCGCAGCGGAGATCACCGAGTTTACGAAGCTGCAAATTCTCACCCAGTCTGGCATGGCGGTCTTGGCGCAGGCCAACCAGACTCCTCAAGCGGTATTGCAGCTGCTCCGATAAGGAAGCTCGGTTACCGCTCGGATAGCGGCCCTGCCCGGCTTTGGCAGGGCCGTGGGCTTGTCGAGACGTCTCAGGGTCCTTGGTGTATAATCGCCGCGTTCACGTGGCCACACCATCGGACGCGTGTGTTCGTTGACGAGGAGAGATTCCGTGGACCGCAGCCGATTGCTCGACCTAAACGAAGTGGTACAGCATCCCGGGCGGAGCGTGGAGTTCGACGTCTTGCTGGACGGGGTAGACGAACCGGACGTCGCGTTGGCGAGCCCAATCGGCGGGACGCTGCGGGCTCAGTGCGACGGGCGTGTGCTTCTTCTTCAGGGCAACTTCCACACCACCGCTGTTCTGGAGTGCGTGCGCTGCACCATTGATGTCGAGGTGCCGATAGAGTTTGCCGTGGAAGAGACCTTTCCGATCACCGGCACTCCGGGGTCTTTGTCGCACTCGGGAGCGGCATACGTGGATGACGCAGAGGAGCCGTTTCCACTCTTCGTCGAGAACCGGCTGAAGATCGAGGAGCTCATCCGCCAGATTTTGCTGGTGGAGCTCCCAGCGCACCCGCTGTGCTCGGCTGAATGTCTGGGTCTATGCGAACACTGCGGAGCCAACCTGAACGAAGGCCCGTGCGAGTGTGGCTCGGATGCCGGCAATCCGGTCTTCCGCGCACTCGCCGAGGAGTGGTCGAAGACTGAGCCGGCGTGAACAACGCCTAAGCCATAAGGAAACGCTATGCCAAACCCGAAGAGAAAGCATTCGCATGCCAGGTCCGCAAAACGTAGGACC
Organism: Fimbriimonadales bacterium; assembly: GCA_045862955.1. GTDB lineage: Bacteria > Armatimonadota > Fimbriimonadia > Fimbriimonadales > JABRVX01 > JABRVX01. The sequence continues at coordinate 95,166 of BTVI01000007.1, read as the reverse complement.
CATTACTCGCTGTCGACTCCCAACTTGTCTCCCGTCAGCTTCCACTGCGCCCGCGCAGACTGTCCTCAGGTGCTGCCATCGCATACAGCTTGCCCGGTCTGTGGAATGTACAGGGGCCGAGCGGCAGCGGTCAAAGAGATTCGCAGTCGCAGCAAGGTGTCCAGGCAGGCTTCTGAGAACGCATGAGGCTGGCGATCGATGCGATGGGTGGAGACCATGCCCCTCGCGAGGTCGTCAGCGGGGTTCTAGCGGCTGCCTCGAACATCGGGGGTGAGCTGATCCTCGTCGGCCAGCCGTCCCTCATCCAGGAGCACCTGCCGAGGTCGGTCCCGAGCAACGTTCATATTCATCCTGCGACGGAAGTTATCGCCATGCACGAGAGCCCGATGGACGCCGTGCGGCGAAAGCGCGACAGTTCGCTCGCTGTAGCGGTCCGGCTGGTGGAGGAGGGCGAGTGCGACGGCGTGGTTTCCGCCGGAAACACCGGCGCCGCTACCGCACTGGCCAAGCTGCGGTGGAAGAGCATCCCCGGCGTGCATCGGCCCGCCATCGCCACTCAGATACCGTCCAGTAAGGGCAAGTTCGTCCTGTTGGACAGCGGGGCCACCGTAGACTGCTCCGCCGCAGACCTGCTGGACTTTGCAGTCATGGGCTCGGCATACGCAACGGCTGTGATGGGTATTCGGGATCCGAGGGTGGGCCTTCTGAACATAGGCGAAGAGCCCGGAAAGGGGAACGCGCTGACCAAGAAGGCGCATGAGTTGTTGGCCAGGCATCTGAACACATTCATCGGCAACGTGGAAGGCAAGCATCTCTTCTCGGGCAAGGTGGACGTCGTGGTGTGCGATGCTTTCGTTGGCAACATCGTCCTGAAGACCGGCGAGGCAGTAGCAGAGATGATCATGAGCATGATCAAGGACTCTCTGCCCAAGAACTTTCTGCTCCGGCTTCCGCTACCGCTTCTCCTCGGGGGCTTGGTGGGGCTGAAGCGGAACCTCGACTACTCGGAGTACGGGGGGGCCCCGTTGCTCGGCGTGAACGGGGTGTTCATCATCTGCCACGGCAGGTCCGACTCCCGCGCCATCTGCAATGCGGTGCAGCAGGCCGAGGCAGCCGTCAAGAACGGCTTGATTGACAGGATTGGAGCGATGGTGAACTCTATGCAGTTGGAAGCTACCCATGCCTAAGCGTGCCGTCTTCTGTGGCCTCGGAGCGGGCATCCCGGACCGCGTGCTGAGCAATGCCGACCTCGAGAAACTGGTCGACACTTCGGACGAGTGGATCGTGACGCGCACCGGCATCAAGGAGCGACGGATCGCCTCCCCAGGTGAGGAGAGCTCGGTACTTTGTGTTCGTGCCGCGAGAGAGGCCCTCGAGCAGGCCGAGATGGACCCGCAAGAGGTGGACCTGATCATTGTGGGGACCGTCACGGGTGAAACAACCTTCCCTTCCACGGCCTGTCGCGTACAGCGTGGACTCGGCATCGAGCGATGCACGGCCTTCGACATCGGGGCGGCATGCGCAGGGTTCGTTTTCGGAGGTGCCATCGCCTCGAGCCTGTTCAGTGTGGGCACCCACAACACGGCCTTGGTCATCGGTGTCGAGCTGCTGTCCAAGATCACGGACTACGGGGACCGAAGCACGTGCGTGCTGTTCGGTGATGGTGCAGGAGCCGCCGTGCTGCGGGCGGAGGAAGGCGACCGCGGCATCCTCGCAAGCTGCCTACTGACGGACGGGTCGGGTGCAGACCTTATTCAACTTTCCTACGGCCTTCCCCGGAAGCACCTCGATGGAGCACTCGAAACACCCATCCACGGCACGATCACCATGCAAGGCCAGGAGGTGTTCCGCTTCGCGGTGAAGGCGCTGGCGGACGCGTGCCTCCGGAGCTTGGAGATGGCCGGCCTTACGCCATCCGATATCGACCTGTTCGTTCCGCACCAAGCCAACCTGCGCATCATTCGCGCTTCGATGGAGAAGCTCGAACTGTCAGAGGACCGGGTGTTTCTGAACATCGAGAAATACGGCAATACATCGTCGGCTTCCATTCCTATCGCCCTGTGGGAGGCGGAGCGCGCGGGTCGAATCGAGCGGGGGGACATCGTTCTCACGGTCGGCTTCGGAGCCGGCCTTGCTTGGGGGGCAAACGTCATCCGCTGGTGATTTGAGATGAGCCTTCTCGGGCTCGATGTGGGAACAAGCGGAGCGAAAGCCATCGTGTTTGCCGAGGACGGCAAGACTCTCGGCTCCGGCTACCGCGAGTACCCATTGTTGCAGCCGCAACCCGGCTGGGCAGAACTGGACCCCGAGCTAGTCTGGCGCGGGGTGTGCGAAGCGGTGCGAGAGGCCGTCTCGTCGGCGGGCAGGGCCGACCCGGTGCGAGCACTCGCGGTCAGTAGCCAGGGCGAGGCGGTAGTGCCTGTGGATGAGCGAATGCGCCCACTCGCCAACAGCGCGGTCTCCTTTTGCATCCGAACAATGGGCTACGAGCGGGTGTGGGATGGCCGCCTCTCAGAACGGCAGCTCTACCAGATAACCGGACAGAAGCTCTCGCACATCTACACAGCGATGAAGTTGATGTGGCTGCGAGACCACCAGCCTGCTGTGTTTCGGAATGCGCGTCGCTTCCTCTGCTACGGCGACTACGTGCTCGCGCGAATGGGTGGGGAGCCGGCGATCGACTTCAGCAACGCGGCCCGGACCTTCTGCTTCGACGTTCAGCGGGCATGCTGGTCAGAAGAGGTACTCGATGCCACTGGGCTGGAACCTGCGCGACTAGCGCCAGCGCTTCCCTGCGGAACCCCCGTCGGCACGATCGCGAAGGATGTGGCGCAGGACTTGGGGTTACCCTCCGATGTGCTCCTCGTAGTCGGGGCACACGACCAGCCTGCCGGGGCCCTTGGAGCCGGCGTGGTAGAGCCGGGAGTGGCGGTGGACTCTATCGGCACGGTCGAGTGTCTCACAGCCGCATCCGACCGGCTGGTGCTGAACGATGCGGCGTTCGCCTCGGGTTTCCCCTGCTACGCACATGCCGTGCCCGGTCTCTACGTGAGCCTCGCATGGGTGTTCTCGGGCGGCTCCATCCTCCGCTGGTTTCGGGACATCCTCTGCCGGGGCGTGGTGGCAGAAGCCCAGGCAGCCGGTGCCGACCCGTACGACGTGCTGCTTCGGGATGCGCCAGAGGGACCATCGGAAGTTCTGCTGCTTCCCTACTTCGCCGGTTCGGCGACACCCAACTACGACTCGAACGCCAAGGGTGCCATCGTTGGGCTCACGCTCTCGACGACGCGAGGCGAGGTGTTGAAGGCAGCGCTCGACGGCATCTCCTACGAGATGCGTCTGTTGCTGGACCTTTGGGATGGAGCCGGAATCCCAGTCGAGCGGATACGAGCGGTCGGGGGCGGGGCCAAGAGCGATCTGTGGCTGCAGCAGAAGGCAGACGTGTACGAGCGTCCCGTGGCTCGGGTGAACGTGGCGGACGCCGCATGCCTGGGGATGGCGTTTGCTGCGGGCTCGGCCTGCGGGGTGTACGCGAGCATGGAGGAGGCGGCAGGAGCCGTGGTTCGCGAGACGGAGGTCTTCGAGCCTCGGCCCTCGTTCAGCAGCCGGTACGGCGAGGCACGGTCTCGGTACGCCCAGATGTACCGCGCCACGCGCAACCTCGCATAGCCGCAGCCTACCGATCGCCGACCTTCCTGACCGCGTCCGCCACTTGGCAGCACCGAGGGTCTGACGCTAACGAAAGGACCGCGCCGGGGGCGCGGGTTCCATGCCCCGGCGCGGTCCTTTCGGTCGACTCATCCCGTCGGTAGCTGCTCGTCGGCGGACGCGGGCCGGGGCATGGAATACCCCTTTCCCGTCACACCGGCTACCCGGCACACCCGTATCCGTCATGCTGAGCCTGTCGAAGCATGCAACCGCAAGCCGCAAGCGCTGCATCGGAGGCCACCATCATGCCGACGGCGAGGGCACGGCTGGCCCGGCTCTCACCCCGGCGCGGTCCTTAGCTTCGAGCCATCCCGTCGGTAGCTGCTCGTCGGCGGACGCGGGCCGGGGCATGGAATACCCCTTTCCCGTCACACCGGCTACCCGGCGCACCCGTATCCGTCATGCTGAGCCTGTCGAAGCATGACCCCGCCTGCCGCCCGCCCTGCAGTGCATCAGGTACGTTTCCCTCTGTCGCCCTCATGCTTCGACAGGCTCAGCATGACGGTTTCCCACCTACCCATCCTCTGCGAGTGGTGAGGGAAGGACGCATACGGCTCGGGGCGTCATGCTTCGACAGGCTCAGCATGACGAAGCTTCGAAGGACGGTATTGGTTGCGACCGGTGTAAGGCTTCCGATGACATCGTTCGGGCTCGACACCTCGCAACACCAACACCTAACCCCCTCGCCCGTCTACCCTTTCCCGTCACACCGGCTACCCACCACACCCCTACCCATCACAACCTACCCGCCACACCCCTTTCCCGTCACACCGGCTACCCGGCACACCCGTATCCGTCATGCTGAGCTTGTCGAAGCATGACCCCGCCTGCCGCCCGCCCCGCAGTCCAGCAGGTACGTCTGCCTCTGTCGCCCTCATGCTTCGACAGGCTCAGCATGACGGTTTGCCACTGACCCATCCTTTGCGTGTGTTCAGGAATAGAAACCCCGTCGCAAGCTTGCCGTCCCGGCGGTACTCATCCCCTTTCGGCCACCCGTCGCCTCCGGTCCGACGGGACGCGCATGAGCTCGCCGTCCCGGCGATGCGTTCCATGCCCCGGCGCGGTCCTTGGGGTGCAGGCCGGCGGACGCGGGCCGGGGCATGAAGAATCGGGAAGATAGCCAATAGGCCGGTGGCATCAGCGCATGAGCGCGGCGAGAAGGTCGGCCAGAAGCGCTTCGGACTGGGATTGGGCCCGGAGTTCCCTAGTAGCCGCCGCGACGAGCGAACAGGTGGCCACAAAATGGCGGAGGAGCCAGGCTGGACATTGCGTCGGTGCCGATGCGAAAAATTCCTCGAGCCCGTGGGGACACTCAGTGCTTCTCTCGGTCAGGACGCAGGAGCGTCACGCGGAAGCCGACCGCTATTCGCCCTCGAACACCGGCTCGGGACCGTGGGGGTGGAGGCCGGGGGCGCCGACGCGGATGTCGTCCATCGCGACGGCAGCATACTCGCGGAGCAGCGGGTGGGGGTCGCTCTCCGTAGCCCGAGCCAGCGCGGCGAGAATCTCGTCCTTTCGATGGGGCAGCCACTCGGTTGCATGGATTAGGCCATGGATCGCCGAGCGCCTGCCGAACGGGGAGGGAGCCCCCGCGAGCACTCGAAGGAGCAGGTCGGCGGCTCGGTCGTCTGCCACGTGGTCACCCAGCACGTCACCGCACTTGTAGCAAGTGCGGGCGAAGTCATCTTCACAGTCCCATAGGAACGCCTCGAGCACTGCGAGCGCTTCGGCCTGCTCCGCCTGATGCGGGAAGAATCCTCGCAGGTCTTCCAGAAGGTCGAGCACGCACCACTGAGCTTGGCGTCGAAGTGGATGGCTGCGGTCCTTGAGGATCGTGAGCAACGCGGGACCCCAGATGCCCTGGCTGGCCGCCTCGTCAATCACGGTCATGGCCTCGTTGGCGACGTCCCGGTCTTCACAATACAGCAAGCGGCATAGTTCGAGTGGCGCCATCGTCGAGATGGGAGTCTCCACCCGCTCGTCCCGCCCCAGAGCCCTTCCGATAGCTCGTTGTCTCTGCCACAGCGGCATGCACTCGGTCCGCAGGTTGGCCAGCATCGCTTCGACAGTCGCGCCCCGAGCCTCGGCCCAGAAGCGCTCGCAACGCCCAAAGACCCCGTATTCAGTCTCTGCCACCTCCACGGGAAAGTCCTGGCCATCTACCGTCAGGGTCGCAAGCCCCACGTATGCCGAAGCCGGGATGTGATACCGAGCACTCAGGGAACTTCGCGGCCAGTCGAAGGGCACTCGATGCGGTGGCTTGACGGCCGGCTGAGGCCCACCGAGACGCTCTTCCTCGCTCCTTAGGAAGTCTAAGAGACGCCGGTTGAGTTCGAGAGCTTCCGCGGTGTACGTAGGGGTCATGGCGCGTGTACAGAGGATGATACCTGGCAACTGGGCCGGCGCTGTCCGCGGCTAGACGTGGTGGGAAGATGATGCGAAGCGGAGGTCGCCTGCCAGGGTCCAAAGGCTCATGCGCGCACCCGCAAATGCGAGAGCGGTTGCCTGGGCAACCGCTCCGCGCGCAATATGCGTCCCAGCCGGACACGAACATGAGGGGTAGCGTCCAGCCTCGTCGCGTATCCAAGCACGATTCTAAGCCGGTTTCCCTTACGGTGCAACCCGCAAAACGCCTGGGTTGCCCGCTCGTCAAGCAACTCTACCTGTCGGTCCCGAGGTAATACTGGCTAGGATTCTTCCAAGCCATTCGTGGCCGCACGAAGGGCGGCCCAGCATGAATAAGGAGAGGCCAAATGACTCTGCAACTGCGTAACACCGTCGCTCTCGCTTTCGCGTTGCTCACATTTGCCGCTGCGACGGCTCAGCGGGGCGACGAGATCCTCGCAAGCCTTCGCAAAGACGACTGGAAATCCGCGTACGCGCTGGCACAGGAGGTCGCCAAGCAGTCGTCCGCCCCCGCTCGCGACAAGGGCCTGGCTGCGATGGCGGCTATTCGCGCGGGAGACGACAGGCTGGCAGCTCGGCTCACAGACGGCGGTGGTAAGAGCTCGCACGGCTGGCAAAAGCTAGCGCATGCAGCAGTGGTGCAGCTTCAGAACAACGTTCGAGAGGCGGAGCGGCTCGCGAAGGAAGCGCTGAAGGAACCGGAGGCAGTAAACGACGCTCGCGCATTCCTATTCGGGATCTACCAATCGGAAGGCGAGTTCGCGGTCGCCGCCCCCTACGGCAAGGCGCTGCTGGAAGCCGACCCCAAGGGCTACCCCTTCGACGAACTGCTGCCGCAGCTCAAGGGGCTCGTCGCGGTCTATCCGACCATCACTCAGCGCCCCAAGGTAGAGCCCGCTGAGGGGATGAACGTTCGCATACCGCTGAAGCAGGTTCGACCTTACATCACCGTGGAGGCAGTGGCAAACGAGAAACCGGTGGTGCTTGCCATCGATACGGGTGGATCGGTGCACCCCTCGCTATCACCCACCAAGGCGAAGGAGCTGGGTGTCGAAGCTTTGGGGACGAGCGCCGCATTCGGGTTCGGGGGACTGGAGACCATCGAGATAGGGGTCCTCGAGAAGCTGCAGATCGGTGACGTGACCATCGGCAAGCAGCCGGCAGCGATGATCGGGATGCTGGACATGATGACGAAATTCATGGGCATCGGCGGGGTACTGGACACGCGCTGGATGCTGGACTACGTGTCCACCGTGGACTTCGACAAGAAGACCCTCACGTTGAGCAGTGTATCGGTCTTCAAGGGAAAGCCCGGCGAGGTGATCACTCGACCGGATGGCAGCAAGCAGATCGCGGTACCGTTCTCGATAATCGGTGATGCCAAGATCCTGGTCCCGATCAAGCTCGACGACTGGGAGACTTGGGCGCTGCTGGATACCGGTGCTCCCATCAACATGTACTCCTTCGAGTGGATGCAGGAGACGCTGAAAGAGGAGGACTACAAAATAGGGCCTTCGCTCGCCGGCGGCGTTGGCACCTCGGCCGACAAGGGCAAGAGCCTCGTGTCTACGAAGCCGCTCACACTCACTATCGGTGGTTACGAGATCAAGGTTGCCCGACCGATTGGTCAGGACAGCCTGGACAAGCAAGTTTCCCACGGGATCGGCTTCCGGGTGGGCGCACTGTTGGGACTGGATCTGTTCAAGGATGCGCAGCAGTTCACGATTGACGGTCCGGCTAGGATGCTCTACGTCGTGTACAAGGCACCGGCGACCAGCACCATCCCCGCGAAGGCCGAGGACTAGACGTTCGACGACCAACTGCTCGTCCGCACGTGCGGACGACAGTGAAAACGCTGTGGGTAATCGGTCAGAATAGGCGTTAGGCACTAACGGGCCAAATCCACGGATGCGGAGATTCAGCATGAAGCGACTTGCTTTGATCGTCCCGGCTATCCTTCCTCTTCTTTTCGCCGGCTGCGGAGGAGGGGGGGGCGGTGGCCCGGCGGTGCGCGTCGCCGTGTACGTCGCGGGAACGGGCAACGATGCGACCGGTGATGGTACACAGGCCAACCCCTACAGAACGATCACCAAGGCACTCACCGATCCCGAGGTGAGCACGCTGCTGAAGATTCGCGTTGGCAGCGGTGTGTACAACGCGGCCGCGGGGGAGACCTTTCCACTCGTGATTCCTGCCAACGTGGATCTCGAAGGTACTGCTGCGACGGCAGCGGACGTTCAGATTGTGGGCGGCGCGGCGAATGCCACCGTCGTTCAGCTTCAGCTCGGGTCCAGCCTCAACAAGGTAAAGGTTGAGAGCACATCCACAGCAGCGAGCGCGCGGGCGGTGCTGATCGCGGCGGGATCGACGGCTTCTCCCACCGAGGTGATCGACTGCGCGATCGTAGGCGCCGGCTCAGCGGGCAGGCATGGTGTCGCCGTAAGTGCCAATAACGTAGTCTTCTCGGTCACCGGCAGTTCGCTGTCCGCTCCCAACGCGGCATGCATCGCCATCTCTGGGACTAACGCGGCGGGCACCGTCACGGGGAACACGTTCGCCAACTGCGACTACGGCGTTCATCTGGCGAGCACTGCGAGCAGTAGTACGGTTACGCTGCGCACGAACACGTTCAACGCGAACGCTCAGGCAGGGATCAACGTCGAGGGCGGATCGGTGGATGCGGGAACCGATGCTTCTCCTGGTGGAAACACCTTCACCGGGTCGCTGCTATACCACTTGCGCGACGCACGCAGCGGCGGCTCTGTAATGCAGGCTCGGGGAAATACGTTCAGTCCGGCAGCTCAGTGCGGAACGAACGTTTTTGCAGAAGCCGGCGCGCCCGGGTGGGACATCGGCACGGTCTGCGAGTCGGCCGTGTACGTGGACCCCAACGTGGCGACGAGCGGCGATGGTTCGGCGGCTAACCCGTACAAGACCATCGGCGAGGCCCTCAACGACGGCCGTGTGCCGGGCCTCCCCGTTTTCCTGAAGGCGGGTGTGTACAGCGCCGCTTCCGGCGAAACCTTCCCCATAACCGTTCCAGACGACGTGACCATCGTCGGTGGGGCGACGCCGGCGAGCGTCATCGTAACGGGCGGAGCGGCAGACACCACGGTCTTCCTGATCTCCGGTGACCGCGTCACCCTGAAAGGCTTCCGAGCGGTGTCGCCATACAGCGGCGGCAGCGCGGCTCGCGTCGTGCTGATCCGAGGCAACGACGCGACGCTCGAGGACATGCTGATCGCTGGCACCGGCAGCGTGAGTCCTCCTCCCAACGCCGTGGAAGCAGACCAAGCGGGCTTGGCGTTTACCATCCGGAACTGCACTCTATCGGCTCAGAGCGCCGCGGGGCTCTTAATCAACGCCGACGTGACGGTTGCGGTTTCTGGTACCACCTTCACCAGTTCGACGAACGGCATCATCGTCACAGGGCCGGGCAATGCGCAAAGCGTTACGGTTCGTGGCTGCAGGTTCGAGAACACTACGGGCGCGGCCATTCAGGTTCTAAAGGGCGTCGTGGACGCGGGCACCACCACGGATCCGGGCGGCAACACCTTCAGCAACTGCGCGATCGACCTCGACGACTCGCGTCCGAGCGGCGCTAGGCTTCAGGCGATTGACAACACGTTCACCGACAATCCGCCGGTGTGTGGAGTGAACATCGTCGTAGCGGGTGCTGCGGATGGCTGGCACTGGAGGGTGACCGGTGGCACCGAAGGCAACTGCCCACCGTAGCCAAGGTGACCTGTCTCTCTGAATGACGCGGCCTCCGGGGCACCCGGAGGCCGCTTCTTCTCGAGCAGTCCAACCAACCGCGTAGGAGTTGTGGGCCAGCTAATCGTGTGCCCGCAACCTTTTCGAACGTGCTCTCCGTCACGTTCCCGTCGTCCCGAGACACGTTCCAGCCGTGCTTCGACGCGTAGCCCACCACACGGAACCTCGTCATCTTGGGCTCGGTCACGCTGGACTTGGTCATGCTGAGCTCTGTCGTGCGGAGCTTGGCCATGTTGGGCTTGGTCGTGCTCAGCTTCGTCATGTTGAACCCTATCGGGCGGAGCTTGGTCATGCTGGGCTTAGTCGTGCTCGACTTCGTCACGCTGTACCTCGTCATGTCGAGCTTAGTCATGCACAACTTCGTCATGCTGAGCCTGTCGAAGCATGACCTCGCCGTACGCATGGTGGCGGCTTCCGATGCAACGCTTGCGGCTCGCGGTTGCATGCTTCGACAAGCTCAGCATGACGGGCAGGAGGTGTGGCGGGGATGAGCATGACGGGTACGACGTGTGACGGGGATCGGTATGACGGGCAGGAGGTGTGATGGGGATGGGCATGACGGGCAGGAGCCGTGACGAGTAGGAGTGTGGCAAGGAGGCGTGGGACGCCCCTAGAGAGACCGAGCTTATGGCTTGTCGGCCGAGATTGGAGGTGTGATGGGGATGGGCATGACCAGTAGGGGTGCGTCGGGGAGGGAGTGTGACGCGTGGGGGTGTAAGGCGGGGACGAGGAGCGAGACCCATCCTGAATCACCCTGCATCTCGGGTTCTTCTTCGCGAGTCACGTGCCGAGCCCGGCTTCGGCTTGTCGTTGCACACCCGCGTCACCCAGCGTCCCAAAAACGCAGCGCAACGGCCCGACGATGCTCCGCCCCGGCACGTTTGCCGGGACGCCACCCACTATCACGACAACATCGGTGTGCCAACGATTACGCTGCGCGAAAACGGCAGTCGGGAGCACGCCCGGGCACGCGGCAGTCAACAGATTGCCGGCCAGCGGGCCGGATTACCTCGCGAGGGGCAGTTTCTCGTTCAGGCGGTCGTCCAGGCGTTGGCGGCCGTTCTGGATGGTCATCATCACGCGCGACACTGCGTCTTCCAGCTCCTCCAGCACGTCTCCGGCGTACTGGTCGGCTCCGCGGCGCAGGTTGCGGCACTCCTCGTGGGTGCGCTCTAGAAGGCGCTTCGCTTCCTCGTTGGCGAGCCTAAGCACTTCGCTTTCGTCGAGCATTTTCGCCTGCTGGAGGGAAGCTTGCTCCAGAATGCGCTCCGCCTCCCGAAGGGCTTCTTGCTTGATCTTCTCCCCTTCTCTGGCCGCGCGTTCGAGCTCGGCCTGGGCGTCTTGTCGCGAGGTGTGCAGGATTCGTTCGCTTTCACGCGTCAACTTGTCGGCGCTCTTCACCTGCTCTGGGAGAGAAGCACGAATCTTGCTGACCAGCATGAGGCACTCGTCGCGATTCAGGCCCCACAGAAGCTTACCGAACCCCTTCGGAGCTTCGAGCTGCGCCCGCAGCTCTTCGATCATCTTCAGAATGTCCATCGCAGCACTCCGCTACTACAAGGATTGCAGGCGCTCGCGGAGCCTCCGCTCCACGCACGCAGGTACCAGGCTGGAGACGTCGCCGCCCATCGCACCGATCTGCTTCACGATGCTGGACGAAAGATATGCGTACTCCTGGCTCGTCATCAAGAAGACCGTCTCCACCGAGCCGTCCAGCATTCGGTTGGCGACGGCCATCTGGAACTCGTAGTCGAAATCAGAGATCGCGCGCAGACCTTTCACGATCACGCTGGCACCCTGCCGCCGGGCGAACTCGACCAAGAGCCCTTCGAAGGATTCTACAACAACTCCGGGCAGGTCGGAGCAGCAATCGCGAAGCATGGCCAAACGAGTTTCCACGGGGAACAGGTACTGCTTGTCCGGGTTGTTGCCTGCGGCGACGATCAGGCGCTCATACAGCGCCGCAGCGCGCCGGATGATATCCATGTGTCCGAAGGTCGGCGGATCGAAGCTTCCTGGGTAGATGGCAACTGAGCGCATACGCTCCGAGTCTGGCCGATCCGAGGGCCTCATGGATAGCCCCTGGGCCTCAGCTCTTCGGCCGGTTGTCCGCCAAAGGCGCTGGAGGAGACGGAGGCCGGTAGCTCGAGGCCAGCCTCGCCGAGACGATGATGCCGTCTACGATCGAGTAGATGTAGACGATGAGCCAAAGAAAACCCGTTAGGAGGATCGGAAACGAGAGCGCCTGTGTGGTCTCCGGTTCGGGTCTAGCTGCGATCAGGTGCACGAAGCCGCTTGCGGCCGAAACGAAGCCGGGGTTGAGCAAGAGCACAGCGCTTAGCACCACCAGGACGGTTAGGATGATTGCACCCTTCAAGAACTGCCCGTTATAGAACTGAGCCGAACTAGGCAGCACGAGGCCCATCATCAGCGCTAGCCCGGGTTTTCTCGGTACGAGCGAGACCTCGACCGGAACTTCGCCACTCATGATCTGCTCCATGCGCGCTCGCTCGTAACTCTTCTCGCTCTGGTAGAACACCGCGCGTGCGTGTTTCTTCTCCACCGAGACCCGGTTGGGGACTAGCTCCAAGCATTTCTTGTATGCCGTCTGTGCCTCCTCGAAGCGGCCCAGGTCGGCGAGCATGTCTCCCATCAACTCCCAGGTATCGGGGTCTTCGGGAGCCATCTCGGTAGCGCGGGTGATCAGCTCGAGTGCGCGCGCCTTTTCTTGGCGCATCTTGTGAAGGTGCGCCTGACGGAGCACCTTTTCCAGCTCTTCAGACTTTGGCGACAGGGGGTCCATCTACGTACCTTCCCGCACGGCGAGGATGATGTCCTCCACGAGCGGCATCTTCTCCCAGAACTCCTCCATTCCGTAATACTCGCGCTGTTCTGCCTGCATTACGTTGACGATTACGGTGCCATAGTCCATCAACACCCACGTGGCTTGCGGCAGTCCTTCGATGTGGCTGACCTTGACGCGCTTTTCGCGCAGGTTCTTTTCGATGCGCTCCACGATGGAGCGCACGTGTACGTCCGAGGTGCCGGTGCAGATGAACATGAAGTCGGCCATCGTGCTTTTGCCCTGGATGTCCAGCACCACAGGGTCGAGCGCCTTGAGCTCCTCGGACGCCGCTACGACATTGTCCAATAGCTCTCGAGGCGTCAACGTTCGTCCTCTCGGTATAGAGCTCGCTCGCGGATGTACTGTTCCACTGCCATCGGCACGAGGTCTGAGATAGGCAGACCCTTGGCAATACGATCACGCACGTCCGTCGATGAGATGGGCAGAGCACGTGCGTGACACGGCGTCAACCTCATGCCTAGGGATTTTGGCAGATTCGCCAGTAACTCCTGCCACGGCACGCCCCCGCGCTCGACGGCTACCACACGGGTCACCCGAAGCAGTTCCTCCGGCTCCTTCCATTTCGGTAGGTTCACGAGAGCGTCCGTGCCAGCTACGAAAGTGATTGCCAGCTCGGGTTCTCGGGCGAGAAGCTCGCGTACGGTGTCAACGGTGTACGAGGGGCCATCACGGTGGATCTCGTTTTCTAGCACGCGCAGCCCCGGCGTATCGGCTGCAGCCAAGCGACACATCGCAAGGCGGTCCTCGGCAGGCGCAATCGCCCCACCCTTCAGAGGCTGCAATCGGGCCGGGGCGAGCCAGACCTCCTCCAAACAAAACTCCTGCATGGCGTCGACGGCTAGCTGCAAGTGTCCTTTGTGAATCGGATCGAACGAACCGCCCAAGAGACCGATTTGCCTCACAGCTTCTCCACGTACTCCATCTGCACCCCGCCGATTACCACCGTATCGCCTTCTTCGACCCCTTCATCGCGTAGGGCCTGCAGTACGCCCAGCCTCTCCAGCTGGCGATGCAGATACTGAAGGGCATCGTAGTTGTCCAGGTCCGTTCTGGAGACGAGCCGATCCACTCCCTCACCGTAGACGTGCAGCTCGTCACCCACGCGTTCCACCGACCATGCGTCTGCCTTGCTCCGCTCGCCGGTCCGATACACGACCTTGGCCTCGGAAGTCTCTTGTCTCGGGGTGCGGTCTAACAGGTCGGAGAGTGCGAATACCACGGCCTGCACACCCTCACCAGTGGCACCCGAGAGCAGGAAGCAGGGCGTCTCCGGCTGTTCCCCGGCGAGGCGCTGAGCGACTATCCTTGCGGACTCGCTTGCACCAGGCAGGTCCACTTTGTTGAGACCTACAATTGTGGGTTTCTCGGCCAAACCGTGGCCGTATTCCGCCAATTCTCGCTGCACGGTCAGGAAGTTCTCGTAAGGGTCGGAGCCATCGGGCGGAGCGCAATCCACGAGGTGCAGCAGAACGCGCGTGCGCTCGATGTGGCGTAGGAAGCGATCACCGAGACCCACCCCCTGGTGCGCACCCTCGATCAGGCCAGGCATGTCGGCCACCACGAAGCTCTTCTCACCCGCCCTCACCACTCCTAGGTTCGGAACGAGGGTGGTGAACGGGTAGTCGGCGATCTTGGGCCGAGCCGCGCTGACCGCTGCGATGAACGTGGACTTGCCCGCATTCGGCAGGCCGACGATGCCGACGTCCGCCACCAGCTTCAGCTCGAGCTTCACCCGCCTCTTCTGGCCTGGCTCTCCCTTCTCCGAGAAGCGAGGCGTCTGGCGCACCGAGTCGGCGAATGCAGCGTTGCCACGACCCCCTTTTCCCCCTCGGGCTATTACGCAGCGGTCCCCGTGCTGCAGTACCTCGGCGATGCGCTCGCCGGTCTCGGCATCCAGGGCAACCGTGCCACAGGGGACCCGAATCTCGCAGTCGGCCGCGCTCGCCCCGTTTTTCAGCCCTCCTGCGCCGTCCGCGCCGCGCTCTGCCTTGAACTTCGAGCGATAACGGAAATCCAGCAGCGTGCCCAACCCCGCGTCGGCTACGAGTACTACATCCCCGCCTTTCCCGCCGTTGCCGCCATCGGGGCCGCCGCGCGGCACGTGCTTCTCCCGACGGAACGACACGGCTCCGTTGCCGCCCGCACCGGACGCGACCTCGATTTCGACTTCATCTAGGAACACGTTCCGATTCTACCGTTCCCGCTACCACAGGGCTTCTTACAACCAGTTCGGGCCGCCCCAGGGCGGCCCGAGTCCCGTGCGATGCGCCTGCGCCTCTAGCGCTTCTTGGCGGGCGGAGCGGTGGGCCCGACCTGTTCGGGCAGTAGGTGCATGTTGACGATCTTCTTGGCGATTTGATCGCGCCAGTTCTTCGCGACCTTGTCAATGGTCGTCTTGTGGAACGCCGCGTCTTCCTTGGTCACAGTGACCAGGAGTCGGTTCTTCACGAGAATCTTGCGCTCGCTCTTGTCGGCCTTTACAACGACATCCTTGTCCTTGATATCGGTCTCACCCAGGATATCGACAAGCCTTACCTCGACTTCGGCGACGCGCTGCGCGGGCGTCTTTCCCGCCGCGGCAGCCTTGATCTCGAAGAGCGTGACTCCGCCGAATGCCACGGGATCGGCGAAAACCGGGGATACGACAGCGGCGAGAAAGGCCGCGGCCAGCACACGGTGCGTGAACATCCTCACTAACCTCCTTGTTTGGGCGACCTATACTCGCCCTCGACCATTGTACCGAGGGGTACCTCCAGGACGTTCCCCAGAGCATGGTACGCTATGGCGAACCTTTCACCAGACGAGGACCTACGACATGGGAACCCATTCCGACGAGAGCATCCGGGAGTTCGCCACGCGTCATACGGCCGAGGTCGAACCGTTGCACACGGCGGCTGCCATCGCATCCTGGGAGTTCGCGACTACCGGCAAGCCCGAGGCTATGCAGCGAGCGGCGGAACTGCAGAAGCAGTATCGCGGCATCTACGCTCGGCCCCATGAGTTCGACTTCCTGCGGCAGACCTCGGTGGAGAAGTTCACCGACCCCGTCATGAAGCGAATGCACCGCGTGCTGCTGAACGCATACACGGGACATCAGATGTCACCCGAATCTCTTGCCGCCATCGTGGACAAAGAGCAAGAGGTGGCTGCCGTCTACAACAACTTCCGAGCGGACTTTCGGGGAGAGAAAGTTCCGAACAACGTGCTGGACGAAGTGCTGCACAAGAGTGCGGACGTTGCCGAGCGAAGGGATGCCTGGGAAGCCAGCAAGCAAATCGGGCCCCTGGTAGCCGACAACATCCGCGAACTCGCACGAATGCGGAACACAGAAGCTCGTCGCTTGCACTTCAGCGACTACCACACCCAGTCTCTGCGGTTGCAGGAGTTCGATGTAGAGGAACTGATGGCGCTACTCGGCGAGCTGGACCGTGCCAGCATGAAGGGTTTCGCCGAGGTGAAGGCCAAGGTGGACGCGGAGATCGCCGAGCGGTGCGGATTGACCGACGCGGAGGCATCGCTGCCCTGGAATTACCCCGATCCTTACTTTCAGGGTGCTCCGCGGCCCAAGGTGGAGATGGATAGGTACTTTGCGGACAAGGACCTGGTCGCGATCACCACTCGGTTTTTCGACCGGATCGGCCTGCCGGTAGACGACCTCATCGAGCGGTCGGACCTGTTCGAACGCGAAGGAAAGAACCAGCATGCCTTCTGTACAGACATCGATCGGCGGGGCGACGTGCGCGTATTGTGCAACGTGCGGCCCACGGCGAGGTGGATGGGCACGCTTCTGCACGAGTATGGACACGCCGTGTACGATAAGTTCATCGATCCCTCTTTGCCCTGGTTGCTTCGCAGCCCCAGTCACGTCCTGACCACGGAGGCGGTCGCCATCTTCTTCGGCAGCCTCGTGAACACCGAAGCGTGGCTCACCGAATATGCCGGTGTACCCGCGGAGGAGGCCGCTGCGGTCGCCAAAGCCGCACGCGAACAAGACCGTATGCAGAAGCTGATCTTCACGCGGTGGGTGCTCGTGATGACCCACTTCGAGCGCGGGATGTATCAGGACCCAGACCGCGACCTGAACGGGTTATGGTGGGACCTGGTTCAGGCCAATCAGCTGGTCCGCAAGCCGGAAGGCCGTGATATGCCCGACTGGGCGACGAAGATACACGTCGCACTCGCTCCCGCGTACTACCACAACTACCTTCTCGGCGACATGTATGCGTGTCAGCTACGCCACTACATCCTGAACAAGGTCATTACGAGCGGTGACATGCGAGAGATGGTAACCAGTCCCAAGCTAGGAGAGTTCTTCCGCGATGGCCTGTTCAGGATGGGCGATCTATTCGACTGGAGGGAGACGATTCGTAGAACCACGGGCGAGCCGCTGAACCCGGCCTACTTTATCGGCCAGACCCAGGAAGGGTAGCGCTCATCGCACTCCGCACATCCGGTGCGCGGATGAGATGAAGTCCAGAATCGGCCGAGACCTTCTGGGAGCTAGGTATCAGGGCGGCGCGGAAACCCATCCGCGCTGCTTCCTTCAGTCGCCGCTCGGCGTGGCCGACGGAGCGGAGCTCGCCCGCAAGTCCCACCTCGCCGAACACGACTAGGTCGCTGGGCAGCGAGGTGTCTTTGATACTGGAGACAGCGGCTAGCAGCGCACACAGATCGGCTGCGGGCTCCTCCACTCGCAGACCGCCGGCGATGTTCAGGAAGACGTCTTGACCGCCCATGCGGAAGCCGAGCCGCTTCTCCATCACCGCCAATACGATGGTCATTCGATTGTAGTCCACGCCCGTGAACACGCGGCGGGGGTTCGTCAAGAAGCTCGGAGTGCAGAGCGCCTGCACCTCCGCCAGCAGGCACCGCGAGCCCTCCATCACCGGCAAGACCGCGGAGCCGGGCGCCCCCTCGGCCCGCTCTGCAAGCAAGGCGGCAGATGGGTTCTCGACGGACCGCAAGCCGTCCTCTGCCATCTCGAACAAAGCCACTTCGTCGGTAGCGCCGAAGCGATTCTTGGTAGCTCTCAGCACTCGATACGGAACTCCCCGCTCCCCCTCGAAGTAGAGCACGACATCCACTAGGTGCTCTAGCACCCTGGGGCCCGCGATCGCACCTTCTTTGGTCACGTGCCCGATTAGCAGTATCGAGACACCGTTCTCCTTTGCGATACGCTGCAGGCGTCCTGCCGACTCTCGAACTTGTGATACGCTGCCCTGCGCGGATTCGAGCGCGTCCGTGCGTACCGTTTGGATGGAGTCCACGATGGCAGCGTGGCCCCGCAAGAGATGAGCCTCCATCTCCTCTACCCGCACCTCGTCCGTCACTAACAGGTTGTTCGGTGCGCCGCCGAGGCGTGCCATGCGAAGAGCCACCTGCGCAGGCGACTCCTCGGCCGACACGTACACGACGGGTCCGGCCTCGCACAATCCCACGGCAGCTTGCGATACGATGGTGGACTTCCCTACTCCCGGCTCCCCAGCTACTAACACGACGGAACCGCGCACCAACCCGCCCCCTAGCAAAGCGTCCAGCGCCGGGAGGCGTGTCGAGATCCGCTCCTGCGGCTGGGAAGCTACCTCTGAGATCGGAGCCAGCTGCGAAGGGGGTGCGCCCGATGCTTGCGTGCCAGGGGCGGTCGGCTCCTCGACGAGGCTGTTCCATGCATCGCACGCAGGACACCGCCCCAACCACTTTGGTGTGGCGGCTCCACACTCCTGGCAGACGAAGGTCGTGCCCCGCTTACCCACGGGATAGCGCTAGTCTTTCGAGTGCTGCTAGCGGGCCGGCTGCGACGGAACGACGGATGTCGTCAACGAGGGGTTGAAGTTGCTCCGTCATCGCTTCCTCTCCCGGTGGGCGTTCGAGGTCGAAGAAGTGGTCGGCGCCGATCTTTGCTGCCAGGTCCAAAGGAATCTCATCGGGAATGGTAACGCCGGAGAGGTGCGCAACGGCCGCAGTCCACATCCGTGGCACCGTGGATAGGTTGTAGCCTCCACCTCCGAGCCCCACGAGCGGCAGGCCGTAGCTGGAAACGATGCGCACCGCCTCGAGCCATCCTTGCGCCGTCACCGAAAGCTGGCCGAGCGGATCGAGATAGTGCGGGTCCGTCCCCATTTGCAGAACCACCGCTTCTGGCTCGAAAAGCTCGAAGCTACGGCGGAGTGTCGGCTCGAACACCCCCAGCCAAAGCGAGTCGGTGGCGCCGGGCGGCATCGGCACGTTGACCGACGAACCCTCGCCCGGCCCTTCGCCAATCTCGCTCACGTGTCCAGTGCCCGGAAACAACGAGCGGCCGTCTTGGTGGATGGAGACCGTCAACACAGTGGGGTCGTCATAGAAAAGAAATTGTACGCCGTCGCCGTGATGGAGGTCGATATCCACGTAGGCCACCCGTGCGAATCGGTCGCGCAGGATGGAACACGCGATGGCGCAATCGTTGAAGATGCAGAAGCCTGCGGCTCGACTGCGCATGGCGTGGTGGAGCCCACCCGTGATATTGAATGCCACATCGGCACCGTTGACGACCGCGTAGGCCGCGGACACGGACGCACTGGTGTACGCCAGCGAAGCTTCGAACATCCCGGGGAACGCGGGGTTGTCCGTTGCACGCAAGCCGAACTCCAGCTCTGCCACGTGACCGTCGCTGGCCCGCTCCACGGCGACGATGTATTCGTGGGAATGGCAGCGCAGTAGCTCGTCGGTATGCGCCAGCTCGGGCTCCTCCACCCGCATTCCGTCGGTGACACCTACGGCGGCTAGCAGGTCCAGGGTGCGACGCAGTCTTTCGGGGCGAAGTGGATGAGGGTGACCGAAGTCGTACTCGTAGGAGCCTGGATGAAAGAAGAACCTGTGCTTTTGCGTCCCGATCATAACACCCCCGCCGCCACCATCGCTTCTCTGACTAGGCTCCGCTGCTCCGAGTTCAGGGGCACGAGGGGCAGCCGAACCGGACCGACGTCGTAACCCAGCATGCCTACGGCTTCTTTCACGGGCGTGGGGCTCGTGGTGCAGAACAGCGCTTTGCAGAGTGGCGCCGTCGCTCGGTGCAGCCGGAGCGCTTCACCCGTGTTTCCCGAAACGTACGCTTCGATCATCTCGCGGATCGCCCTGCCTGCAACGTGGGCCATGACACTCACCACGCCGTAGCCGCCCACCGCCAGTACAGGCAGAGTCAGTGCGTCATCTCCGCTGTACACTCTGCGACCCTCCGGAAGTGCAGCGCAAAGGTCCGATATCTGACCGATGTTGCCACTGGCTTCCTTCACCGCGATCACGTTCGGACAGGCCTCCATTAGACGCAAGATGGTAGAGGGCTCCACGTTCACCGACGTCCTGCTGGGGATGTTGTAGATCAGCACCGGTAGTTTGGTCCGAGAAGCAACGGCTTGGAAGTGGCGAAAGAGGCCTTCCTGGGAGGGCTTATTGTAATAGGGCGCGACCAGCATGGCGCCGTCGAGACCCATCTCCTCTGCCTCGAGCGTTAGCTCGATGGACTGCTCCGTGCTGTTGCTGCCCGTTCCGGCCACAATGGCTGCACGCTGTCCAACGGCCTCGCGCACGGTTCGAAACGCCGCCAACTTCTCCTCATGCGTTAGGGTCGGAGACTCTCCCGTCGTGCCTGCTACCACGATTCCCGAGCTACCGGAGTCTACGAGGTGGTTGGCTATTCGCGCCATCTCGGCGTGGTTCACGCTTTGCCCGTCGGACGAGAAGGGGGTCACGATTGCCGTCAGCAGCCTTCCCCAATCTCGCATGTCACACCGCCTTTCGTTTGGTACAGGTTTTGGCTATTAACTTATATAAATCGTGCCAATCCCTAGCCTGCGGATTGTCGCATGAGCTCGGCGATTTGGATGCTGTTCAGCGCCGCTCCCTTGCGCAATTGATCGCCGGAAATGAGCAAGTTTATCGCTCTAGGGTTATACGTATCTCGCCGAATCCGACCTACTAGAACTTCGTCACGGCCCGTCGCCTCGATGGGCATCGGGAAGTGGTTGGCCGCGGGATCGTCCACTACCGCGACGCCGGGAAAGCTTGCGAGGACATCGTGCGCTCGCTTCACATCCACATCGCCATCGAACTCGACGTAGGCTGCTTGGGTGTGAGCCCGCAGCACCGGGACTCTCATGCACGTTGCCGTGACGCCGAGCTCCGGCTGTCCTAGAATGCGTCTCGACTCTGCCTCGACCTTCCGTTCTTCTTCGTTTCTGAGCGTCTCGTCCATCGGACTGTCGTGACTAAAGACGTTGAAGGCAATCTGGTGGGGCAAGGCTCTCGGGGTAACGTTCTCGCCGCGCAGCACGGCGCCGGCTTGCTCGATCAGCTCCCGCATCGCCTTCGCCCCCGCCCCACTCGCCGCCTGATAGGTGGAGACGATAATCCGGCGGATTGGCGCGAGCGCGCGCAGCGGCGCCACCGCCATCAGAAGGATGATGGTCGAGCAATTCGGAACAGCGGCCAGCCGCGTATCGGCGGTGATCTCGCTGCCGTTGATCTCGGGGATCACGAGCGGGACACCGGAGTTCATGCGAAAAGCGCTGGAGTTGTCCACAACTCGCGCGCCGGCTTCGAGCGCTTGGGGAGCGAGCGACCGCGCCGTTCCGGCGCCTGCGGAGAAGAACACGAGGTCTAGCCCGTCAAAACACCTCTCGGCTGGAGCCCTGACGACGTGGTCCGCTCCGAGAGCCTCTAGTGTCTTGCCCTCCGATGCTGCAGACGCGAATAGCCTCAGCTCACCAACAGGCAGCTGCCGCCTGGAGCCGAGAAGCTGCAAGAACTCCTGTCCTACGGCTCCCGTTGCACCTACTACACCGATGTTCCATGGACGAGACACCAGACACCCACCTGCTTCCACGAAGTCGTGCGTGAATGGCAAGTGTACCTAGGCTATAGAACCGCTTCAAGACCAACCACGAGCCCTTCGACATCGAAGACCTTCCGGATGGCGAGAAGTACCCCCGGCATGAAGCACTTGCGGTCGAAGGAATCGTGGCGAATGGTTAGCAGCTCGCCCGGCCCCCCGAACAAGACCTCTTGGTGGGCCACGAGACCGGGCAGACGCACGCTGTGGATGTGCACATCGCGAACTACTTCTCCCCGGGCGGCGGAGCCGGCATCCGGTGCTCGGCCAGGGTTTTGCGACATCATCTCCGCGGTGCGGATGGCGGTCCCGGACGGCGCGTCCAGCTTCCGGTCGTGGTGGAGTTCGATGATTTCTCGTTTCGGGAAGTACGAAGCGGCTTCCGCAGCAAACTTCATCATCAGCACAGCGCCGAGTGCAAAGTTCGGGACGAGCAGCCCGCCGAGACTGCTGGCGCGAAGCAGGGAGTCCAGTTGTAGACGGTCTTCCGGGACGACGCCGCTCGTACCGATCACGGGTCGCACTCCGGACTGGACAGCGATCCTGGCGTTGTCTGCAGCGGAGTCCGGCTGAGTGAAGTCCACTAGCACATCGCAGTGCGCATCGGTCAGAGCCGATGCGAGGTCATCCCTAACGATGATGCCGTTGGTTGCGATTCCTGCGAGGGCGCCGCTGTCCTCGCCGACATGCACCCGGTCAATCGCCGCACAAAGGACGAGGTCAGCGTCGCTGGAGACCGCTGCTACCACCTCCCGGCCCATTCGCCCAGCGGCACCACTTACCCCAACGCGAATCGGCGAAGGTGCAGGCATGCTAGGCCTGCGCCTCCCGCCCGAAGGGGCCCACTGCGGTAAGGGTCATTCTGTCCTCGCCAAAGCACTCCGCCGCCGCGTGTTGCAGATCCTCGGGCGTCACGGCGTTTATGCGCTCGATGGTCTCTTCGATTGGCACCACGCGCTCGAAGTACAGCTCGTTCCTAGCCATGCGTGACATCCGACTGCTCATGCTTTCCAAGCCGAGCACGAGGTTGCCTCGGATCTGGTTCTTCACACGCTCCACCTCGTCGGCGGGCGGCGGCTCCGAAACCACCTTGTCCAGTTCGCTTCGGATAAGGTCTAGCACCTGCGGGAAGTTAGCAAGGCTGGTACCACCATAGACCGTGAACAGGCCACCTTCCGCATGACAGGTCGTATAGGAGCCGATGGCGTAGGCGAGTCCTCTGCGCTCCCTTATCTCTTGGAACAGCCGACTGCTCATGCTGCCACCTAACAGCGCATCGAGTACCCCGGCGACGTATTTCTTCGGGTCGTGTTGACTGTATCCGCGTCCCCCATAGCAGAAGTGAACCTGCTCGACATCCCTTGCTATCGATTGGTTCTGGGGCCTGATATCCGGGGGCGGCTCGTTGGCGACCTCTGCAGACCCCGACAAGGAGCCGAGCCGCTCCTCCACCATGCGGACCACATCAGCGGGCTCGGCATTGCCCGCCACACCAACAACGATGCGGTTCGGCCGATACCGGCGCTCTATGTAGTCCAGCAGGTCCTCACGCTTCATCGCCGATACGGACTCCGCGGTACCTATCACGGGGGGAGCGAGCGGATGCCCATCCCAACACGCACGGGCGTGCAGGTCGTGCACCAGATCGTCCGGCTCGTCTTCATGTCGCTTGATCTCGTCGAGGATAACTTGCTGCTCGCGTGCCAGTTCTTCCGGGTCGAACAGAGAGTTGACCAACATGTCGCACAGCACGTCCATCGCTACGGGGAGGTCGTCGGACAATACGCGCGCGTAGTAGCAGGTGAACTCGCGATCGGTGAAGGCGTTGAGAGAGCCGCCACGGCCCTCGATCTCTTCGGCAATCTGTTTGGCAGTGCGGGTTTTCGTGCCCTTGAACATCATGTGCTCGAGCACATGCGATATGCCGGCTTCCTCGGGAGACTCGTAGCGCGAGCCCGTGCCTACCCAGAGGCCCAGGGCCACAGACTTGACGTAGTCCACCGGTTCCACGAGGACCCGCAGACGATTCGCTAACACGATGCGCTCAACGCGATTCGTACTCATGACACCTCTAAGCTCTCAGGCGGACGACCGGCGGCAACGAAGCCGTCGCGCGATGAGACTTCGCCACGCTAACCGCCAGTTCCCCCATGACTGCGACGGCCGGCGCGGGCCGGCCGTCGCTCACCTCTCGAAGTACCCGCTGGCTACCGGCGCGGTCGGAACCTTGCCTGCGGCCCATCGTCCTGCCGCGGGCCGCGGTCGTCGCCTTGCGGTCGGTCGCTGCGCCCCGGCCCCGAACCGTGACTTCGATCACCACCGCGCTCGCCGCTTCCGCGAGATGGTCCACCCCGCTGCGGCCGTGGCCCGCTACCGCCACCACCCCGCGACCCGCGATCGTCTGGACCGCGACCGGAGTGCCCTCCACCGCCGCCGGAGCGGTGCTCGGCCTGGGCACCGACCGGGCGATTTGCTTCGCTGAGGCTCTCGAGGGTCTGTGGCAGGCCAAGTGCAGTCAAGTTTAGCCTGCCAAGGCTGTCCACCTCGTCAATCTTGACGCGGATCGAGTCCCCGATCTGCACCACTTCCTCGGGTCGGCGGATGCGCCAACGCACGAGCTTGTCCACGGGGACCAGGCCCTCGCGGCCCGGCAGGAATTCGACGAATGCGCCTCGACCGGTGAAGCGCGTGACCACGCCATCGTATTCGGACCCGACGACCGCCTCTTGTGTGAGGTCCCGGATCATCTTCTGTGCGAGCTCGCCACCTTCGAAGGTCGGAGCCGCGATGTACACCTTGCCCGTTTGCTCGATGTCGATCTCGGCTCCCGAGAGAGCGCAAATCTTTTGAATAACCCGTCCCCCGGGGCCGATGACCTCACCGATTTTGCTCGGGTCGATCTCGAGTATGAAGATGCGAGGAGCGTATTGCGACAGGCTCTCTCTCGGCTCGGGAATGGTAGATAAGATGCAGTCGAGAATGACCATGCGTGCCTGTCGCGCCTGCTCCAACGCCTCCGCCAGGTCCTGTCTCGTTAGCCCGCCGATCTTCGCGTCGAGCTGCAGTGCCGTAATCCCTTCGCGCGTGCCGGCCACCTTGAAGTCCATGTCGCCGCACGCATCCTCGATGCCTTGGATGTCAGTCAAGATGACGCGTCGTTCCGAGTCGCTGATCATCCCCATCGCGATACCTGCGACGGGGGCCGAGATTCGCACTCCCGCGTCCATCAGAGCCAACGTGCTTCCGCACACGCTCGCCATAGAGGACGAGCCGTTCGACTCCAAGACCTCGGATACCAGGAGGATCGCATAGGGGAAGCTCTCTTCGTCTGGGATCACCGGTTTCAGGGCGCGCTCGGCCAGGGCGCCGTGACCCACCTCTCGCCTCCCGGGTCCACGCATAAAGCGCGTCTCACCCGTGGAGTACGGCGGGAAGTTATAGAAGTGCATGTAGCGCTTCCGTGTGTCCTCTTCCAGGCCGTCTATGATCTGGGCGTCGTCCAGCGGGCCGAGGGTGACTGAGGTGAGGACCTGCGTTTGGCCTCGGGTGAACAGGCCACTGCCGTGGGTACGGGGCAAGAGACCCACCTCTGCGCTCAGTTCACGGATATCCGTGGGCCCGCGACCGTCGGGCCGTTTGCCAGTGGCGAGCAGCGTGGAGCGCACGGTCTGCTTGATCAGCTTGTCCACCGCTTCGCCCACTTGAGCCTGCTGCGCCTCGTCTTCGAACCGCTCCGCCATCTTCTCTACGATGTCGGCCTTGAGGTCTTCCAGGGCAGACTCGCGGCTAAGCTTGTCCGGGTTCTGGAGCGCGCTCTGAATATCGGCGGCGCACTCGGTGCGAACCGTCTCCAGCACCACCGGATCGACCAGGAAGAGCGGCACGTCGGTCTTCGGCTTGCCAGCAAGCGCAACGAGCTCTTCTTGCAGCTCGCACAGCTCGCGGATCAGGCTCTGGCCAAATTCCATGGCATCCAGCATGACCGCCTCCGGCACCCACCTGGCGCCCGCCTCGACCATCACGATCTGCTCCTTCGTACCCGCCAAGACTAGGTCGAGGTCTGACCGGTTGATCTGTTCGACCGAAGGAAACGGGATCATCTGGCCGTCGATCATGCCGATGCGGACGCAACCGATCGGGCCTGCGAAGGGGATGTCGGAGATGCACAAGGCGGCAGACGAGGCCGTGACTGCGATCACGTCGCTCGGGTTTTCCTGCTCTGTGGAGAGGGTAGTGGCAATGACCTGCACGTCGTTGCGCATTCCCTCTGGGAACAGCGGTCGAAGCGGACGGTCAATCAGGCGTGATGTGAGCACGGCCTTGTCGCTCGGGCGCCCCCCGCGCTTGATGAAGCCGCCGGGGATCTTCCCAACGCTGTACTTGCGCTCTTCGTAGTCGCAGGTCAGGGGGAAGAACCCTTGTCCCTCCCGAGGGGTCCGCGCCATGGTCGCACAGGCTAGGATGATGGTATCCCCCACACCTGCAACGACTGCGCCGTCGGCCTGTTTCGCCAACCGTCCGCTCTCGAATGCGAACAGTTTGCCGGCGATCTCCCGGCTGACAGTATGAATCATTGTGGTTTGTTTTATCTAGAGAGCTACGGAATCTAGCCGCGAATGCCGAGACGCTTGATGAGATCGCGGTATCGCTCGATGTCCACGTTACGAAGGTATTGCTGAAGCCTCCGACGGCGGCCGACCAGAAGCAGCAGCCCCCGCCTGGAATGGAAGTCCTTCTTGTGGGTGCGCAGATGCTCGGTGATGGACTGAATCCGGGCTGTGAGCAAGGCAATCTGCACTTCGGCAGAACCCGTGTCCCGCTCAGCTCGTCCGTATTCCGTTACAATCTGCGCTTTCGTTTCGCGCGGCAGCGGCATATACCGTGGCCTCCGATGTTCCTTCCGTCAGTGTGTCGGAGGGCCGCGTTATGCCGCTCTGCGCCGGCGCCTTCTCCAAAGCACCTGCGGACAACGGCACGAGACAGCCCCATCCGACCTGTGACTGCAGTGTACCACGCGATCCTCGAGGATTGCTAGGCAGGCTCTCAGACGCCGAGATTCAGGGCAGGCGGCGTATCTGCGGGTCCGTGAAGATGTCGCTCTCGTCTCTCGAGGTGCTCGAAAACTCCGAGACGATGCACCCCTCCGGCCCGGCCTGGAACCAGTGAAGGGTGTCTGGTTCGAGTGTGTACTGCTCGCCTGGTTTCAGTACGATTTCGTGCCATACGGTGTAGTGCGCTTCCCTGCCTGCGGGCGGTGTGGCCTTCGGGTTCGGCGTACGGTCGCCGGGCACATAGAGATAGACCTCGCCCTGTCGGCACCGAAACGTCTCTCGCTTCCCCGGCTGTCCTGCGACAGCAGGATGGCGGTGTTCGGGGCACGTCTGACCAGGCAAAAGTACGAGCTCTTTGGCACAGTATCGGTCGTTGTTCTCGTAGACGAGCAGCAACAGGCCTGTGCTCTCGAACTCGTCCAGCCCGAAGTCTGCGACCTCTATGCGACCGGCCTCCTCTTCCGTCACGGCGATACCGGCCTGTCGGAGCTTCTCTACGGTCAGCCGGGCATACTTAGCTCTGTCTTCAGCGGTCATTTTCTCTCCCATCGGTTGCGGCCGCGGGCTGCTTGCCTCCCCTGGAGTAAAATCCGCCCGTGGCCAGAGTGTTCTTCAGTCTCGGCTCGAACCTCGGGGATACCCAATCGCATCTAAGATACGCTATCGAGTGTCTCGCCCGCGAGGTCGGTCCTATCGTGCGCGTGTCCTCGTTGTACCGCACGGCACCGCAGGGCGTGGCTGACCAACCAGACTATCTGAATGCGGTGGTCGAGTGCGAAACGTCTCTCAGGCCCGAGGAGGTCCTGGAGCGCTCCCTTTCCATCGAAGCCTCTCGGGGTCGCACCAGAGAGCGTTCGGGTTCTCCGCGCACGTTGGATATCGACGTTCTGCTCTACGATGACCTGCACATAGAAACGGATGCGCTCTGCATCCCGCACCCGCGGATGGAGCAGCGCTCCTTCGTACTCACCCCGTTGGCCGAGATTGAACCGGACTTGGTCCTGCCTTCTGGTGCTTCTGTTACAGCCCTTCTCGGCACCCCCGACATCGGGGCGCAACGCGTGGAGCGACTTGCCGAACCGACTGCGTCGATTCATCCGACTTATTGAGTGGGGGTCATCGAAATGCCCGCGATGAAGTTCCGCTACACGGCGCGCGACACGATGGGACATGAAGTGTCGGGGCTTACTACCGCCGATACCGTGGCGGCGGTCCAGCAGCAGCTTCGGTCTCGCGGATACGATCCGCTCGCCGTCGAGCCGGTCGGCGGGGTGCCAGGCCGGGCTGGGCTGCGCGCGGTGCGAGGCGGGTTCAGCCCCTACGCGCTGGCGCCCTTTTATTCGCAGCTCGCGATGATGCTGAAGGCGGGAATGGCGATGCCGAGCGCTCTCGAGAGCCTCTCGCGGCAGACAGCCAACGCCCGCCTACGTGCCGTTATTATTCGGCTCTCGCAGGAGACCGATGCGGGTTCATCGCTCGCCGAAGCCATGCGGCGATGCGAGCCCTCGTTCTCGCCGCTAGAGCTGGCAATCGTGAGCGCCGGCGAAAAGGGCGGTTTCCTCGACAGCGCCTTGCGACACCTTTCGGAATACCTGGAAAGCGACATCGAGATTCGGCGGCTGCTTCGCGTGGCGCTCGCCTACCCTATCATTCTGTTAGTGATCGCCATTGTTCTGCCTTTTGCGGTGAACGCCGTTGTCCGTGGGTTGGTAGGTAGCGCCGGCATGACCATTAAAGCGCCGCTGAGTGACGCCGGTTTGCTACTCACGATTGCCAGTGTTGCTATCGTAATCACGGCGCTGTTCCGGCTGGCGATGCGTTCCCAACGGTGCCGACTCGCCTGGGACGCCTTTCGCCTCAACTTCCCGGTAGTAGGCAAGACGGCACGCATCGCTGCCATGGGACGGTTCGGGCGCGCCCTGGGAGCGCTTCATGCATCCGGCGTGCCGTTGGGTGATGCGCTGCGACTAGCCGGTGACAGTTCTGGTAGCGAGGTTATCGCCGCGAAGGCACACGAGGCTGCTCCGCGCATCGAAGCCGGCGCACCCATCGCACAGACGCTGGCCGACACGCAGGTGTTCTCACCTATGCTGATCGACATGCTTCGGACGGGCGAGCAGACGGGAGAGCTGAATGCCATGATGACCAGCGTCGCGCAGGCTTGCGAAGCGGAGTCGAAGGTGCGAGCCAAGCAGTCTGCGATTGGGTTCTCGGTCATAGTATACGTCGGGATCATGATATACATCGCCTACATGATCCTGTCGTTCTACGCGGGATATGCGGCGGGCTTGCTCAAGGAGTTCTAGTGCCGGCGATCGACCACTACCGCATTTTGGGTCTGGATCGGCACGCAACGTACGACGAGATCAAGGCCCGCTACCGGCAGTTAGTGCGTGAGCTACACCCCGATGTGAGTAACTCTCCAGAGGCCACTGCACGCTTCCTGCAGGTGACCGAGAGCTACCAGGTTCTGTCCGACCCGGTACGAAGGTCCAACTTCGATGCGATTCTGGACCTCGAGCGCAAGCGCTCAGAGACCAAGCCAGAGACTGCGCCGCGGCATCCCGAATCTCGCGAGGCACCGAAGAGACAGGCTCCGAAGGCTCGACCTTCTACGGTCGGTATCCCCAAAGATGTTAGGGAGCGATTGGACGCAGCTCATGCGTACTTTGCCACCGGACGCCTTCGGCTGGCCGAACAGGAAGCAAAGGCGCTGATAGGCAGACACCCTCGCCTGGCACCCGCGTATGCCCTACTCGGCGACGTATACCGCACACAACAGAAGTGGGATGCGGCTGCGCGCATGTACTCCCTAGCGATCCAATACTCCCCGCACGACCGCAGTTTCGAACGACGCTATCAGCAGGTCCTCGACAAGTTGGAGGAGATTCGTCTCGCCAAGCAAGGTCCCATCGCGAAGAGCATACGCAACCGCAACGTAGCGCTGGGAGTGTCCCTCATCGTGCAACCGGTTCTGATGGGTTTCGTGTGCATCTCCAACGATGCACCGCTCGCGCTCCTACCAATGATCGTGCATTGGACACCGAGCCTCCTACTGATGATGTTCGTGAGCGGAGCGCTTACCGGGGCGCTGCTCTCCGCCTCGGAGCAGCTGGACCGGTGGGAGTCTCTCGGCTCTCTCGGCGGACGGTTCTCGCGGGCAGGCGTGTATGGAATGCTGGCCGCGGTTCAGTTCTGGGTGGCACTCGTTGCCTACGGTGTGTCGGCGCTGCTTCAGGAAGCCGGTTCGCCGAGTCTGACGCGATTGTTCGTGTGGACCATCGTTCTCACCGCTTGTTTTGCAGTGGCGTTCTCACTGCCCCAGCCCCACGGGTGGACCGAGGTGGCGACTTGGGGCGGTAACGTGCTCTTCCTGGGCTCACTCGCGGGCTGGCGCGTGATGGACGCTTTCAAGTGATAGGCACCGAGGACCACCGACACGGACTTGCCTGGAGTACGTCGAACGTAGCGGAGAGAGCGGAGACACAGGAGGACGGACATGACAATGAACCAGGGCGGATGGCAGTCGAAGAGGCGATTTCGCCTCATTCTGCGCGACACAGGCATGATGCGCGAGATGGGCGGCGACGAGCTGTCCGAAGCCGTCCTTATGGTGGACAACCTGTTCATCCGCGCGCTGGAGCAGAACGCCTCGGACATCCATCTCCAGCCAGAGAGACAGCAGCTCAAGGTGCGCTACCGCATAGACGGAGTGCTTCACGACTTCGGGCAGTTCCCGCCGGAGATCGCGCAGAACATCGTGGCTCGCATCAAACTCGCGGCGAACATGCAGATTGACGAGCGGCGCGAGCCGCAAGACGGGCGCATCGACATGGAGTTCGAAGAGCGCAGAATGAGTTGCCGCGTCTCTTGCCTACCTTCGTTGAACGGCGAGAAGGTGGTAATGCGCATCCTCGATCCGGGCGCAATGAAGGTAGACCTGGACAAGCTGGGGATGAGCGCAGACGTGCGGGAGAAGTGGGAACGAGCCATTACGCAGCCCTACGGCCTGATCTGCGTCACTGGACCTACCGGTTCCGGAAAGACCTCCACCCTCTACGCCTCTCTGATGAAGCTGAACCGCCCAGAAACTAACATTGTCACGGTCGAGGACCCCATCGAGTACGAGTTCGAGAGCCGGGTGTGCCAGGTGCAGGTCACCGAGAAGATGCCCTTCGCACGGGTGATTCGCACGTTCCTTCGACAGGACCCCGACATCATGATGGTCGGCGAGATGCGAGACGCCGAATCGCTTGCCATCGGCATCCATGCGGCGCTAACCGGTCACCTCGTTCTGACCACCATCCACACGAATAATGCCGTGGAGACGGTGCAACGCATGTTCGACATGGGCGCCGAGCCCTACCTGGTGGCGAGTGTGACGGTTGCGATCATGGCGCAGCGCCTCGTACGTCTCAACTGTCCGAAGTGTCGGGAACCATTCACGCCGCCAGAAAACGAGCTGCTGGCGCTCGGCCTGACGCCAGAGCGCGTAGGCAACGCACAGTTCTTCCGAGGAAAGGGCTGCGAGGAGTGCCGCAAGACGGGCTACAAGGGCCGCATCGGCGTGTTCGAGTTGGTAACCGCGACCCCGGAGTTCCGCACTGCCATAGCGCGAGGGGGGGCCTCGCCCGAGCTTCTGCACGCGGCCCGACAGCAGGGTATGCGCACCATGATGGAGGACGGCCTCCAGAAGATTTTGCAGGGATGGACCACGCCTGCAGAGGTTCTTCGTGCCGTATACACGGGTGCCGCCAACACGTAGTTCGGCCTTCTGGCCCACGCCGAGAAGGTATTCCAAGGGTTTGGTAGAATAGGCAGTTGCAATGCGAGGCCCACCGGAGCGACGACTTCCGAACACGGGGCCTCATCCTGGAGATGAAGGCGCAAATGGTCGAACTAGACCCCCTGTACACCGCAGTGCTCGAAGGTAAGGCGAACACGGCGAGGAGCATCGTCGAGGAAGCCCTGGCAGAAGGTGTCGACCCCAACACGTTGCTCACTCAGTACATGATCCCAGCAATGGACGAGGTGGGCCGGCGCTACGAGGCGAACGAGTACTTCGTGCCGGAGCTGCTGATCTCGGCCAGAGCGATGAAGGCAGCGATGGAGGTGATCCGCCCTGCGCTTGTCGCCGGAGGAAGTAGCTTCTCCGGCAAGGTCGTGATCGGAACCGTGAAGGGCGACCTGCACGACATTGGCAAGAACCTCGTCGCGGCGATGCTGGAAGGCGGGGGGTTCGAGGTGGTGGACCTCGGCGTGGACGTGAGTCCCGAGAAGTTCGTGCAGGCGGCGCAGGAGAACAACGCGCAGATCGTGGCGATGTCCGCGTTGCTTACAACCACGATGCCGGGGATGAAAGCCACAGTCCAAGCAATGAAGGAAGCCGGATTGCACGGTAAGGTTAAGGTGATGATAGGCGGCGCACCCGTGACGCAAGCGTACGCTGACGAGATCGGTGCGCACGGGTTCAGCGATAACGCAAGCGGAGCAGTCCGTGTCGCGCGCTCGCTGACCGCCGCGTAACGCCATGCCGCCGGAACCCGCCTGGAAGAACGGCTCGCTCGCGATCGCCTCTCTGGATGACTTTGTCTTCGGTCACGCCCCCAAGCCTGTCACCTGTGGGCGTGGAGTGGAGATCGGTACGGGGACCGTGATCCCAGAGGTCAACTTCACGCTTCCCCCAATTGACATCGGCGAGGCGACGTGGCCCGAGGTTCGCGAGCAGTACTCGGACATGATCCGCCGAGTGTGTGAGCGCGCCGTTGCGCTCGAAGCACCTGCCCTGCTCGTAGAGTTCGAAACGTTGCCACCCATGACCATGCGGCCGGCCTGGGGTGCCGATGTCACCCGCATCCTCGCCGACACCCTGAAGGAGTATCACGACAAACACGGCCAGAAGAACGCGCTCAGGCTGACACCGAACGACAATCGGGACATGGAACGCCCGACCCACATGAAGACCAGCCAATACTGGGAAGGCATGATGGGTTTGTTCCAGCAGGCTGCCGCTGCGGGCGCCGACCTGCTCGCAATCGAGTCCACCGGGGGCAAGGAGATCTCGGACGAAGCCTTGATGACGGGCGACCTGCGGGCGCTGGTGTTCGCGCTCGGCGTGTTGGCGTGCAGGGACATGGAGTTCCTGTGGGACCGTATCGTCGGCGTGTGCAGGGAGAACGGCGTCATCCCCTCGGGCGACACAGCGTGCGGCTTCGCAAACACGGCGATGGCTCTGGCGGAGCAGAAGATGATCCCGCGCGTGTTCGCTGCGGTGGCGCGTGTGGCCTCCGTGCCACGGAGCCTAGTGGCCTATGAGCGGGGCGCTGTCGGGCCGAGCAAGGACTGCGCCTACGAAGGGCCTTACATGAAGGCCATCGCCGGTGTGCCCATCTCCATGGAAGGCCGAAGTGCCGCTTGCGCGCACCTAAGCACCATGGGCAACATCGCACAAGCCGTATGCGACTGCTGGTCTAACGAGAGCGTGCAGAACGTGCGGCTACTGAGCGACTACGCACCGACCGTCTCTGTGGAACAGCTCATATACGACTGCAGGCTGCTCAACTCGGCCTCCAGCCGCTCGCACGAGGACGCCCTGCGCCTGCGCGACTGGCTGTCCGACTCGGACTCCGCCCTGGACCCACAGGCCTACGTGCTCCGTCCCGACGTGGTTCTACGGATCTCGCAGCACATCGTGAAGGAACCGACGCACTTCCTGCAGACGAGGCGTGCCGTACTGGTTGCGCTGGAGGAGATCCGAAACGCGTGGTCGGCCGGGCACCTGCGTATCGCGGAGGCCGAAGCCCGTTGGCTGGACCGCATGTCGAGAGAGGCGGAGGCCATTCCGGAGGACGAAGACGCCTTCACCCGCGAGATGCTCGGCGAGATGAGTCACGTGAACTACGTGCCCGAAGAGTATGGCCTCACGCCGTGAGCGAACCGGGCCTCTGGAAGGACGACTGGCCGAAAGCACGGCAGGCTTTCACCGACTGGTGGGCGGGCAAGGGCCTCGCCGTTCACATAACTGCCCCCAAGGACGAGCCGTGGGAGGACGTCCCGCCCCCGCCGCCTGACGCCTCGGAGCAGGACCTGTGGCTGGACCCGGACCTGCGGTTGCAGCGAGAGCTGTACCGCATGGCCAACACCTTCTTCGGTGGGGTGGCGTTTCCGCTCTTCGATGGCGACGTGGGCGGGCCGGGCAGCCTCGGGCTGTTCCTGGGAGCCGAAGGGCACGTGGCGGAGAACACCGTGTGGTACCAGCCCTGCATCTCCGACCCGGACCGCCACCCGCCTCTGCGCTTCGATCCCGAGAACCGGTGGTGGAAGCTTCATCTCGAGGTGCTAGAGCGGGCCGCTCGCTTTGCGGAAGGCAGGTACCTGCTGGGCTTCCCGGACCTCATCGAGAACATAGACACCCTCGCCCAGTTACGAGGCGCGGATCACACACTGATGGACCTACTCGAGCGACCGGAGTGGGTAAAGAAGTGCTTGTCGGAAATCAACGCTGCGTACTTCGAGGCGTACGACCGGCTGTTGGAGAGGGTGCGAGACCCGTGGGGAGGGAGCGCATTCACCGCCTTCCAGCTGTGGGGACCTGGCAAGACGGCAAAGGTGCAGTGTGATTTCTCGTGCATGATCAGTCCGGCGATGTTTCGTGAGTTCGTCGTGCCAGCGCTGGACGAGCAGTGCCGAAGAATGGACTTCGTGCTGTATCACCTGGACGGGACGCAAGCGCTGCCTCACCTCGATGCGCTGCTAAGCATCGAGTCTATCCACGCGATAGAGTGGACGCCGCAGGCGGGATTGCCGCGAGGCGGGGACCCGCAGTGGTACGACCTGTATCGGCGTATCAGGGATGCGGGAAAGAGCGTGCAGGCAGTGGAGGTGGAACCCGATCATTTGCTCCCCCTAGTGGACGCCGTCGGCACGCAAGGGCTGTTCGCCATCACTAGGGCAGGCAGCGAGTCCCGGGCCCGTGAGCTCCTTCGACGATTAGGGTGGTAGCAGTCACGCGTGTCTCCCCTGGAGGAGCGGTGAAGGGGTTGAATGGATGCAACTGGGCTAACGGCGTCTAGCGAGGTCTAGCAGGGAAATGGATCGTGCACACGCCCGGTGGATCCTCGCAGCGATACACGTAACCTGGACCGTCGAAGTACTGCTCGACTAGTTGCCTGTCCATCAGCTGACCCCAACACGACTGAGATGTGCCATTACAGGACAGCTGGGTGCAAACGTATTGGCAGCATCGGTTCGGCCTGGTACTGCAGCACGTAAAAGACTCCCCTACGTGAAAGCTGCACTGAAAGGCCGGGCAAGGTGGGACATAGACGCTCGGTGGACACGTGTCCTGCTGACCCCACGCAATCCCAGCGAGCCGCAGTAGCCCTACCACGAGTATGCCGATACTGGCGACGATGGGAGCCGCTCTCCATATCTGGTGTTTCATCTCCTACACCTCTGTCTCGTTCGCGTGCTACTCCGCACAAGCTACATTCCGCATGTGCCACCCTCTGATCTAGGTGGCATGTTGGAGAAGTTGAGTCGTTGCACCGAGCCGTCCAGCCTGAGGAAGAGCCCGATCATCTTCTGCTTCATCGTTTCGATCCGTTTGTCGTTAGGGTCCCTGACCTCTATGGGGCCGTCGAAATAGTAGTAGCGCCAGTGATTCATGTCGATCGCCAGCACCATCCGTTCGCCCCTCTCCCTGTAAATGCGATAGTCGGTTTCGCACTCCGCCTTGCGCTCCGCTAGGGGCAGGCGGTTAAAGCAACCGATAGGACACCAATTGTAGCTAAACACCTTCGCATCCAGGATCGTCATGCCAGGCGGTATGGGAGTGTTGTGCAGTTCCTTGACGCGAGGGTCTAGCTCACACCAGAAGATGCGAGGGTCCTTCACGTAGCCTGCCGTAACCATGTCATGGGGTTCGGGCGGGACACCCAAGCGTGCCCACACGTTCGGACAAGAGGCTGACCCCCCCTGCGGCGCATCGCCTCGCCCGCCTTCGTAGTCCGTGCGGTACATGGCAATCGCCTGGCCGATCTGCCTCAGGTTCGAGATGCAGCCCGTTTGGCGACCTTTCTCACGCACGGGCGCCATCAGCACATACACGATCGCTGCCAGCGCAGCCAAGATGGCTATTACGATAAGAAGCTCTACCAGCGTCCATGCTCGCGAACGATTCATCACCTGCCACCTCCAGCCTTCGAGCGCACTCGCTCAATGAACTGACCTAAGGACTCGTCGCTTCGTTGCGCTGCCAAGACCACCCAGCCCTCCTCCATCACAAAGGCACGCGGCGAGAAGTACGGGCCTAGTTGGTAGCCTATGGAAGTAGGAGCCCAGCTCGAGACGCGATCGCTAACGACGACCGCTTCCTCTGGTACCGATGGTCGCACATCCGACTCCCGTACTACGGCGGGCGCTACGACAACGACAGAACCGACTCGCCACCCTGCAAAGTCTTTCGCACGAAGAGGAGGGGCATCGGAGCAGTCGCCGCAATCATCTAAGACGACGACCAGTAGCACAGGCCACTCCAGTCTCTCTCCTGCAACCTTCTGGAGGTGAGCCGCCGCCTCACGACTGAGACGGAAACCAGGCGGTGGGTCAGGGGCCATCGCACCAACCCCGACCGGCTGGGTGGGCCAAATGGCTCGAAGAACATGCCGGGTTAGCAGCGGGTCCGAGGGCAACGCCCAGACCAACGCGGCGAGCACTGCCACCAAGAGCCACAGCAACACCCTGATCCTCGGGCTCCGCCCAGGGGCCCCGTCCGGAGCCGCTTGCCAGCTAGTGCTCTGCCCCGGTCCATTGGGAGCATTGACGATGCCTAGCATGACCCCTCACTCTCACCAGGTAGTATACCACAGCAGGAGCCAATGTGCAAGACTTAGCGCTCTTTTTTTTTTCGCGCTCGATTACTGAGTGATTCAGCATTCCAGGCCTCGAGGTCTTAGCGTCTTGGCTGCCGCAAGTTGCCACCCTCGGGGTAGCGCTGCAGCCAGACCTCCAGGCACAGAGCTAACTGCAATCCGGCCTTCGAGCCTGTTGAAGAAGGGGCTATGCCCCGGCCCGCGTCCGCCAGGTAGCAGTACCGAGGGCAGGAAGTGCACCTCTGGACCGCGCCGGGGCATGAGTCGAAACGCCCCGTCGGTGCAGTCATGGACTTTCCTAGCAGTCCCCTTCGTGGAAATGACGATCAGTAGCCTAGGGATGGTACGTACTTCATTCCCGCGTAAGCGGGAGTCTCGCGTGGACGTGTCTTGGCGGTACTCGTACCCAGACTTTCTTCCCGCGTACGCGGGAAGGTATCCCAGAACTCCGGTCCCCCAGGCCATTTCATGCCCGCGTACGCGGGAATCCATGTCTCCATTGCACTGGACGCATGCTGCGAGCGTAAGGACCGGCGAAGGCTCCGTGGTGGGTGGCCCTGGCAGCCTCCACCGCTGGGGGAGGATGGGTCACTGGGAGGCTCCAGTCGCCAGGCAGGGTCTCGAACCGTCATGCTGAGCTTGTCGAAGCATGACCCCGTGCACCGCATGCTCTCGAGGCTCACAGGTACGTTTGCCTTGGCTGCCGTCATGCTTCGACAGGCTCAGCATGACGGTATTCCACTGTGATACAGAAACGCCCCTACCAGGTATCGCATGCTTCGACAATCTCAGCATGACTGTATTCCACTGAGCCATCCTCCATGACGCTCTTCCAGTCGAAACGCCCCCGTCGGTGCAGTCATGGACTTTCCTAGCAGTCCCCTTCGTGTGAATGACGATCAGTAGCGTAGGGATGGTACGTCCTTCATTCCCGCGCAAGCGGGAGTCTCGGGTGGACGTGTCTTGGCGGTACTCGTACCCAGACTTTCTTCCCGCGTACGCGGGAACCTAGGTCGGTATCCCAGAACTCCGGCCCCCTAGGCCATTTCATGCCCGCGTACGCGGGAATCCATGTCTCCATTGCACTGGACGCATGCTGCGAGCGTAAGGACCGGCGAAGGCTCCGTGGTGGGTGGCCCCGGCAGCCTCCACCGCTGGGGGAGGATGGGTCACTGGGAGGCTCCAGTCGCCCGGCAGGGTCTCGAACCGTCATGCTGAGCTTGTCGAAGCAAGACCCCGTGCACCGCATGGGCTCGAGGCTCACAGGTACGTTTGCCTTGGCTGCCGTCATGCTTCGACAGGCTCAGCATGACGGTATTCCACTGTGATACAGAAACGCCCCTACCAGGTATCGCATGCTTCGACAAGCTCAGCATGACGGTATTCCACTGTGATACAGAAACGCCCCTAACAGGTATCGCATGCCTCGACAGGCTCAGCATGACGGTATTCCACTGATCCACCCTCCAGGAGCAGTGGAGGCCTCGGAGGGGCCTTCCGTTGTCGGTCGAAGCGTCGAGGCATCTGGCTCGGTTCTCTGGGACGCTTCGTCCGGTCGGTAAAGCCCGCCGGAGTACCGGGCTTAGGGGACTTGTCCGCCGGAACGGAACTTCGGGGGGCCTTAGCCAGTTCAATGCAGTTAGATTGGCTCAGGATTTGCGGCGAACCTCAGGCACGGACCGCTTGCCTGGGCCTGTTGTGATTCTTTTTGAGAGGAAAGGTGCTATGAGTTCGACCGGGATTGCCGCTGCGGCGCTGCGCCGCGCCGCCGCCACGACTGCCGCTGCCGCCCTGCTTTGCCTGGTACACGGCCAGCTTGCCGCACGACCGCAGATACCGGCGTTCGAATACGTCCCTGGCGAGATGCTGATCAAGTTTCGCCAGGGTACGACGGCGGAACAGATGCAGCGAATCGCCGTGCGGCTCGGCGGCTCGCTCCTCCCCTCCGTCCCGGATCTCGGCATCTACAAGATCGAGTTGGCTCCGACCGCCAATGTGGTCGGTCTTTCTTCCTGGCTGCGCTTCGACCCGAACGTGGTGTTCGCCGAACCCAACGGCATCGTTCGGATTGCCTGGCCCGACGATCCATTCTACGATCTTCAGTGGGGTCCGCCGAAGGTCGGATGGCCCGCAGCGATGGCAGCGTACCAGGGCAAGTCCTCGGTCATCATCGCAATCTGCGACACGGGCATCGCCCTCAGCCACCCCGACCTTCAGTCGAAGATCCTGAACTCCGGCTGGGACTTCGTGAACAACGATCCGGTGGCGGAGGACGACAACAGACACGGCACCCACGTCGCAGGAATTGCGGCTGCAGCAACGAACAACGCCACCGGCATCGCCGGCATGAATCCCACCGCCATGCTACTACCGGTAAAGATTCTGAATGCCAGCGGCAATGGAACTTGGGAGAACGTGGCGAAAGGCATCAACTACTCCGTGAACAACGGTGCCCACGTGATAAACATGAGCCTAGCGGGCACTGCCGTTCCGCCTGCCAGCGTGCTGACAGCAGTCCAGTATGCGGTGGCAAACGGGGTGCTAGTGGTCGTGGCAGCCGGCAACAACAACACCTATCTCCCCGCTTACCCTGCCTCCTTCGTCGAGTGCATCGCAGTGGCATCGTCTACATCTGGCGACTACAGAGCTGGTGATTCCAATTTCAATCAGGGCGACTATCAGTGGGTGGATGTAGCGGCACCCGGATCCAGCATCTACTCGTGCTTGCTCGGCGGAACGTATGGCTACCTCAGCGGCACTTCCATGGCTACGCCGCACGTCTCCGCAGAAGCCGCACTCCTCTATGCAGCTCTGACGGAGCCCCGTACGGAAACTCCGCGGAGCGTGGAAGCCGCGTCGCTCGTACGCCAGCTCATCGAGTCGAACTGCCACAACGTCGGAACGTGGGTGACTCACGGCCGCATCAAGTTGGATGCGGCGCTGAATGCGGCCCTCAACCTACCCGCCGCCATTTCGGGCACACTGACTCTTCAGGGACACGTGGCGCCGCAGACGGTGCCGATCACGATCCAACTCTTCGAGCCGGGTACTTCGAACCTGGTGGCATCCAAGCCTATCACCCTGAGCGCGGACGGCTCGTACTCCACCACCTTCACGATACCGGGCACGTACGACGTGCGGTTCTCTGCAGCGAGCAAGTTCCTCGCGCGGCGCGTTCCGAGCGTGGGTCTGTCTCGCGTCGCAGCGGCGTCCACGGTGAATGCCACACTTTTGAACGGTGACGCAGACGGCAGCGGAGCGGTCGACATCGCCGACTTGAACATGATCCTCCTGCAATTCGCGGGCACCGGGAGCGGCGATCTCAATGGCGACGGGGCCGTGGATCTTCTCGACATTTCCATGGCTCTCGTCAACTTCACCAAGACGTCCGACCCGTAGCGATCCTGGAGTAGCATTGTCTGCCGGGATGATGCTGTTCGCGCGATTGGTGCTTCTGGTCTGCTTAGCTGGCTGCACGTCTGGTTCGTTCGGTGATCAGGGTCCGGCGATGACCACCGGTGAGTGGGAGCCCGGCTCCGTGCTTATTCGATTCGCGACCACGCAGCCTGTCCTGATCGCCGAGACGGAGCGGCGGGTCGGAGTCACCCACGTGAGAACGCTCAGCGACGGGCGATACGCGCTCTTTCGAGCACCTGCGAATGCTGACGTGCAACGCCTGGTAGCTGCAGCGAAGTCGCTACCATTCGTGCAGCATGCACAACCCAACTACACCTACCGAGCCCTCTGGCAGCCGAACGATCCCAGTTACCCCTTCCAGTGGGGTCTTCCCGCCATCCGTTGGGAACAGGCCATGGACATCTACCGCGGCAGAAGCGACGT
Organism: Fimbriimonadales bacterium; assembly: GCA_045862955.1. GTDB lineage: Bacteria > Armatimonadota > Fimbriimonadia > Fimbriimonadales > JABRVX01 > JABRVX01. The sequence goes on along the minus strand of BTVI01000007.1, from coordinate 54,783 downwards.
GCGGGTTGCCATCGTGGACACGGGAGTGCGGTCCGACCACCCGGACTTATGGCTTAACATTGGCCCCGGCTGGAACACCATACAGAACAACACGAACACCGCCGACGACAACGGACACGGGACCATGGTAGCAGGCATCGTCGGGGCCATGACCGACAACGGGCAGGGAGTCGCAGGCACCGCACCCAACGTCAAGCTGATCCCTCTCAAGGCGCTGGACCAGTTCGCGCAAGGCACGACTACAGACGTGCGCGAGGCCATCCAGTGGGCCACCACGAACGGGTGTCATGTGATCAATCTCAGTCTAGGTGGTCCAGTGCACGACCCTGCAGTGGAAGAGGCTTGTAATGCGGCCTGGGACGCCGGCGTGGTATTGGTAGGTGCTGCCGGGAATAGCGCTGCCAGCTGGCCCATGTATCCTGCGGCGTATGAAGTAGTGATTGACGTAGGTGCCACCTCGCCGGGTGATTTGCGCTGGCCGTGGTCGCAGTTCAACTGGGGCGTGGACCAGTTCGTGGATGTCGCGGCTCCGGGAGACGGCATCTTGTCTACCCTATCGGATGGCGCCTACGGCATTGACTCTGGCACCTCCTATGCAGCACCCTTCGCCTCCGGCCTGGCTGCGCTGCTGTATGGGGCACGAGCTCACGATCTGCCCAACGTGCCTCGTACGCGAGCACACGCTACGGCAGTGCGCAGCTACATAGAGCAGAATGCGGATGCGATCGGCGACTGGGTGCGTTTCGGTAGGGTCAATGCGTATCATGCTCTTCTTCGTGCCACCCGAGCCACGGTGCGCGGAACGATCTCCCTACCGGGGCATCTGAACCCCCAGAGTATCTTAGTCGTCGCCTCCCTGATGAACGGTTCGATGCCCGTCGAGAGCCTGGCCTTTTTCCCCGGCGACGGCGGCTCGTTCGATCTGTTGTTCCAATCCGGCGGAGAGTACGACATTCGCTTTCAGACGCCTGGGAAGCCTTTCCTCGCCCGCAGGCTCGTAGGGCAAAGCGTGGCGGTGGGAGAGGTGCTGGATGGCCTCAGCGTCAGCCTGCCGGGTGGGGACGCGAACCGCGACGCTGTGGTGGACCTCGCAGACCTCACGCTGGTGCTGATTAACTTCGACAAAGCCTCCGCCTCGCTCGACCTCGACGGATCGGGCCGCGTGGACATTGGCGACATCACGATGGTTCTCGTGAGTTTCGCCAAGACCGCCGATCCGTAGCTGGTACACTAGAGATACAGAACCACCCTGCGACACGCGTGCTTGCCCAAGGTGTTCGGAGCCGATAGCGTGTTCTAGGGCGTTGGTCTCGTGTCGTTCAAAGGAGCGCACCGCGTTCCGGCGGCGGCGCGGCTGCGCCCACCCTGTGTTCGGGGTTCCAGAACATCGCCGGCACACGGTGCTTGCGGGGTGGTTCGCGGAAGAAGGTGTGCATGACCCTCTTCGAGGAGCCCTCCGAGATCGGGCTCGACCAGCCGCTAGCGGCCCGCATGCGACCGCGAACTCTGGAGGAGTACGTCGGCCAGGTCCACATTCTCGCGCCCGGCGCGCCGCTGCACCGACTGATCCGCGAAGGCAAGCTGGGGTCCGTCATTTTATGGGGACCCGCAGGGTGCGGCAAGACCACGCTCGCGGGCATCATCGCCGCGCACTCCGACGCGCACTTCGAGCCGCACAGCGCGGTGTCGGTGGGCATCGCGGACATCCGCAAACTGGCACAGGCGGCCCGCAACCGCAAGGCGAGCACAGGCAAGCGAACGGTCCTTTTCTTGGACGAGGTGCACCACTTCACGCGCACGCAGCAGGACGCGCTCCTGGGCTATGTGGAGGACGGCACCCTGGAGCTGGTTGCCGCTACCACCGAGAACCCATCGTTCGCACTGGCTTCTCCCTTGCTCTCGCGCTGCCGGGTGCTTATCCTGAAGCCGCTAACCGATGACGAGGTTCGCGTCATCGTAGAGCGAGCACTTGCCGACACGGAGCGCGGGCTGGGGCGCGATTGCGAGGCAGATGCTCTGGAGCACGTGGTGCGCTTGGCGGGTGGCGATGCCCGAATTGCCCTGAACCTCCTGGAGGCCGCAGCGAACCTCGCTCCTACCGATGGACCGATCCGTCTCGCACATGTGGAGGCGGCGCAACAGGCACCCGCACCGAAGTACGACCGCGCGGGCGATGCGCACTACGACACGATCTCCGCCTTCATCAAGTCGGTGAGAGGCTCCGACCCCGACGCCGCGCTGCACTACATGGCGCGGATGATCGAAGCGGGCGAAGACCCTCGCTTTATCGCGCGCAGGCTGGTGATTCTGGCCAGCGAGGACATCGGGAATGCGGACCCGATGGCGCTGGTGCTTGCGATGGCGGCGTTTCACGTCGTTGAGCGGATCGGTTGGCCCGAGGCGCAACTCTCGCTCGCACAAGCCGTAACCTACCTGGCTTGCGCGCCCAAGTCGAATGCGGCGATGCTAGCGATCACGCGTGCGATGGCCGACGTTCGGAAACGACAACCGCCTCCGGTGCCGAAGCACCTGAGATCCAGCGGTGCCTCGTTCGCGCCGAAGCTCGAGGCAGGAGAGGGTTACGTGTATCCACACGACTTCCCGGGGCACTTCGTTGAGCAGCAGTATCTGCCGGAGGGAGACTGGGAGCTTCCCTACTACGAGCCGAGCGACCAGGGTGTGGAGCCCAAGCTGCGCGCGCGGCAGGAGGAGCGGAAACGGCGGAAGACGAAGGGCTAGGTGGGAGCGGCGCCGGGTCCGTCCGGGCGTTGTGCCGAATCGGCCGAGATGTTTGCCCGCCGTCCTGAGCCTTTCGATGCGCGCGGTCGGTCCTTGCTGCCGCTGTGTGTGGATGTGTCACCGTGCGTGAGTCGATGTCATGCTTCGACAGGCTCAGCATGACGGAGAATGGCGGGATGCTTCGACAGGCTCAGCATGACGGAACGGCGAGGTGCTTCGACAGGCTCAGCATGACGGAGAATGGCGAGGTGCTTCGACAGGCTCAGCATGACGGAACGGCGAGGTGCTTCGACAGGCTCAGCATGACGGAGAATGGCGGGATGCTTCGACAGGCTCACCATGACGGAACGTCGAGGTGCTCCGACAGGCTCACCATGACGGAATGGCGAGGTGCTCCGACAGGCTCAGCATGACGGAGAATGGCGGGATGCTTCGACAGGCTCAGCATGACGGAGAATGGCGGGATACTTCGACACGGTCAGCATGACGGAGAATGGCGGGATACTTCGACAGGCTCAGCATGACGGAATCGCGAGGTGCTTCGACCATCTCACTACGGCGGCACAGCAGGCACCATCTCTCCGCCCGCCATTGGGTGTAGAGACCCTGCGCGATATAGGTAACATGTTGCGGCCTCCATCCAAGGGCCAGTGGAGGCATGCGTTAGAAGCCTCTACCGCAGGAGCGGTGGAGGTATTCGGCGAGGTGAGACGGTGACATCAGCGTGAGAATAGCGAGAATACTCATCGGCGTTGCCATAGCTGTCGTGGTGTCCGTAGGCGCACATGCTCCAGTCCTGAAGATACAGCGCCCTACGGCACTAACAGCTGCAGCTACCATCACGCACCCACCGATCAACGAGCAGAGCGGCATCGTCAAGAGCCGCACGTATGACGACGTCTACTGGGTGCATAACGACAGCGGAGACGAAGCACGCATATTCGCCATTCGTTCCGATGGCTCGGTGATCATGCCTAGCTGGGTCGGAGACAGGTACTACGCGGACCAGCCAGCAGAAGGCAAGGAACCGTATCCCGGTATTAGGCTGGATGCCGCACACAACCTCGACTGGGAAGACATCGCCATCGAAGGCGATACCCTGTATATCGGAGATGTGGGTAATAACGGCAATGCCCGACGAGACCTCGGAGTGTACGTGCTGAAAGAACCCAATCCGAGAGCAACCATGCGCACGAGGGTGCTGAAATGGCTCCCGGTCGCCTACGCGGACCAGAAGGAGTACCCCGGTGATAGGTGGCACTTCGACTGCGAGGCCCTCTTCGTGCACAAGGGCAAGCTGCACTTTCTGACCAAGCACCGCGCGGGCGCGACCGGCGATCTACCCGAGAACGGCACCAAGCTGTACCGTCTGGACACGGAGTTCACCGACCGCGTCAACGTGCTGACGCTACTCGACTCGAAGCAAGACCTGGGAGGATGGGTCACCGCCGCGGACATCTCACCGGATGAGAAGCACCTTGCAGTGCTTACGCAGTTCCCCGTGGCTTCCGTTTGGCTTTTCGAATTGCCCGCGCAGGGCGACAAGCTGCTATCGGGGAACGCGAGAAGGTTCGTTTTCTCTGGCGGAAAGCAGTGCGAGGGGGTGTGCTTCGTGGATGATCGGACGTTGCTGGTGACCAACGAGCAGCGCGAGATATTCCGCCTCAGTCTCGATGGCTTCTCCCCTGCGGTGGCGAAGTAAGGCTGTCCTGCGGAGTCGTCTGTAGGCGAACCGCTGTAGTGAGTGGATGCTCGACCAGGCATCGGGAATTCCCGATGTTTGCGAGCAAGATCGCATGGTGTTCTCGCCGTCATGCTGAGCCCGTCGCAGCATGCGATGGGTGGCCGCATGCTAACACATGAGATACCTTGCTCGCGGTCTTCGGAGGCATGCTTCGACGGGCTCAGCATGACGGTACCTGACACCGAGTTGACGGGCATGACGGCACCTGACACCGAGTCGACGGGATCGCACAGTGCCGTCATCCCGAGGCTGCGAGCTGCCACTTCGCGCTTGCCACTAGCAATCCAGAAACTTCGGGGAATAACGCTCTCTCGCGACGCCTGGTAGCCTTTGCGTGAGCCAGAAGGCGGTCCCAGAGTCTACGGTTCGACGTACTCGACGTCCAGAAACTTGCACAGCAGCCGAAGGTCCTCCCGTATATCACCGAACGCCGTAGCGAGGTGGTGCGGAAATCCACCCTCCAGGATCAGCTGGTTCAGCTCCCGGTACTTCGGAAAACGGACGTCTGCTGCCACGTACTTCATCCCCTTCTCAGTATCCGGTCCGCTCTCCCCGGCGAACGCCAACATGCGGAACTTCCCATCCCTGTCCTGCATCATACAGATGCCTGTCTTCGGGCCGTGCTCGAACTGGCCGATGTGAACGGGCCCCATACGCTTGCCACCCTGTCGTAGCACCGGGTGGAGGGTGACCGCCTCGCACTGGCAACCGGCCGCCATGTGACCCATTAGCCCGACGCCGCAGTGCCCGAGCTGCACGATCTCCGACCCACCCGTGTAGTTCACCCAATCTAAGCACACCGCCGGTCGGCCGGATAACAGCGTGCCGAGCGATTGCGTCACCGCGGCCGGCCAATCGGCTTCGCACGCGGCGGCTCGCACATCGCCGTTCCCTAACAGCAGGCTGATGGACAGGCACAAGCTCACTCCGATGTGCGGTTCGTACACCTCTGGCCAGCACCTTAGCGCGAGCGACGTGTGGCCGTTCGCCCCGGCCATGCATCGGAGGGCGTGGTACATCCGGCAACCCTTCTCCAGCATCTCGTCGTCCACGCTCACTTCCCTGCCCTCGCGCACGGCCCGCATGGTAGCCTTCACCTCGTCGTCCGTGAACGAGGTCTCTCCCAGGTACCCGCTGGTCTTACCTGTCTCGAAGCATTCCCGGACCGCACTGAGGTCAACCGTGTCCACTCTGGTCCCGAACTTGGCAGCATACGCGAGCTGGTCGCCCGTCGCCGAGTGGAAGCCACCGGGTGCGTCTCCATAGCGCCCGATGAACTCCTGCCGCAGAGCCTTGATCGCAGCGGCCACCCGCAGTAGCCTCTCGAACTCCTGACGAAATGCCTGACCATCCGACGGCCCGGGGATAGCGGCGATCGCCCTTCCCAGGCGATGCGCAGCGAAGTTATTCATGATCGCCCCGCACCAAGCGTTGGTCGCCCACTCGTCGCCCTCGGGCTCCGGGTCGGCAATCACTGCCAGAGGAATGCGCGACAGATACGGATCGGTGGCGAGTGCTAGGAACACTTGCCCGTTCGGAAAGGCCACGTTCGCGATGGCGACCACGTCCACGCAAGCACGAGCGAACTCCGCTGCCGCGGCAACGGCTTCGTGTGGCCGCTCGATCCGCCCGATCACCAGCGAGCCCGCGTCGACCTTGCCGCTCGCCGCCAGCTCGTCGAAGTACCGTCGGATGGAAGCTTCCGATCGGTCCTTCGCCTCGGGGTCGAACACGTCTATCGAAGTTATCAGCAGTCCGAGCCTAGGAGTGGGTCGCAGGCCGTTCGCAGAAGTCGCCATCATGTCACCTCGGCGGGATGTGTCGTAGGGCCGATTGTACCGGCGCGGGCATAGCCTGCAGGCATCGGAGGCCCGCCGTCGAATCCCGTGGCAGGCAGGCCGAAGGAGACGAGCCCCGCATGAGTGCGAAGCAACTAAGGATGCGCAGGTTGTTCCCGAAAGGTCGGTGTGTGATCCTCCCCATGGACCACCCTTCGTTCTTCGGGCCGATGGCTGGCGTGGAGGACCCGGTCGGCCTGGTGCGGGACGCCGCCGAGTCCCCAGCAGACGGGTTGCTTCTCACTCTCGCCACTCTACGCAGGGTGGCTGGGGTAATCGGGCACTTGGGGGTTGTGGCACGGCTGGATGGCACGGCAACGCGCTTGGGCTCGCATCTCACTCGGTTCAAGCGCTTCTCCAGTGTGGAGGCGGCGCTGGCGGCGGGCGCCGATGCGTGCGTGCTCAACGTGTACGTGGGCGTCGAGAACGAAGACGACCTGCTGCGCAAGCTCGGGGAAACTGCCGAGCAGTGCGAGCGCTGGGGCATGCCGCTGATTGCAGAGATGATCCCTGCCGCAGCGCTCGCGGGGCACTTCGGGCCTTCCGCCAAGCCGCCGAGCGAGGCAGAGCTGACCGAACAGGTTGCACTGGCTGCTCGCGTGGGCGCGGAGCACGGTGCGGACGCTATCAAGACCGTGTACACGGGCTCCGCCGAGAGCTTCCGTCAGGTGACCGCCGCGGCCACCGTTCCCGTCGTGATTGCAGGCGGACCGTGTGCAGACAGTCCGAGCGGCCTGCTAGAGATGACGGAGGCGGGACTGGGGGCTGGAGCCATGGGCGTGATCTACGGTCGAAACGTGTGGCAGAGACCAAATCGCAAGGAGATCCTCCGTGCCCTCTGCGCGGTGGTGCACGAGGGCACCTCGGCAGGAGAAGCCGCGATGAGGTTCGCACTGTGAACGAGCGCATCCTGTGCGTGGGCCTGCTGGTTGCAGACGTGGTGGTGCGGCCTACCGACACCATGCCCGCTCGGGGAACCTCTATCCTCGTCGAGGACCTCGCGCTGGTTGCCGGTGGCTGTGCGGCGAACTGTGCGTCGGTGCTGGCCAAGCTGGGGACTTCAGTGGGGGTGGCCGGACTCATCGGCACGGATCGTCTAGGCGACTCCGTGCTCTCCGACCTGCAGGCCGTGGGAGTGGACGTGAGCGCAGTGAGGCGTTCAGAAAAGCACCTCACTTCGGCTGTAGTCGGGCTGATAGAATCCTCCGGCGAGAGGTCGTTCCTGTGCCGCCCGGGAGCCAACGAACAGCTAACCGATGACGTGATCCCCGATTCGTTGTTCGACGGCGTGCGCATCGTGCACATCGGTGGCGCGATGAAGCTAGTGAACCTGGACATCGCATCCGTCTTGCGACGTGCTAGCAAGGCCGGATGCATCACTACACTCGACACCGACTGGGACGCGCGAGGTGTCTGGCTCGAGCACCTGCGACCTGCCCTCCCGTACGTTCACGTGCTGATGACGAACGAGATGGAAGGGCGTATGCTGACCGGCGAGGAGGATGCCCAGGCTATTGGACGCTCACTGCTCACTTACGGTCCGCAGATGGTGGTAGTGAAACAGGGAGCAGGAGGCTCGACGGCGGTCACAACGCAGGGTTCGGTTCACATCGCAGCATTCCGAGTGCCCGTGGTCGACACGACTTGCGCGGGCGACTCTTTCGCGGCCGGCTTTTTGTATGGCCTAGCCCACGGGTGGCCGCTGCGCGCTAAGTTGACCTTTGCCAACGCAGTAGGTGCGCTGTGCACCACTCGACTTAGTCACCACGGTGTTACCTCACACGCGGCGGTAGTGCAGCTGCTGGAGGAGCAGCTCGGGGCGGGTTCTTTCGAGCGGTTGTTAGCCGGCTGATGTCGTACCGGCATGGGAGGTACTGAGTGATTTTCGTTTGCGCTCTCAGCTTAGCAGCGTCTCTCGTCGCGGAGCCGATCCAGATAGTGATACCGTCGAGTTGCGAGCCGGCAGCCTTTGCTGCCGGTGAGCTGCGCGATGCCTTGGCCGAGCGTCGCGCAGAGGCGAGCGTGCAGGTGTGGGCCGCTAGCGACAAGCAGATGATTGCAGTGGTCGCGCGCCGCTACCCACTACCAGCGATGACCGTGTCTGAGATGGGTTCCGAGGATTATGCCTTCGAGCCCTATTCGGCAGGAGTTATCTGCAAGGCGGGCGGAGAGGTTGGGCTCATGTACGCCCTACTGGATCTGGCGGAGCGAGTGCGGATGAATGGTGTCGAAGGCGCTTTCCCTAACAAGACTGAAAGGCACACACCGGCCATAGAGGTCCGCGCTGTCAACCCGTTCCTCTCCATCCCTCGTGCCGATGCTGACGGCAGGCGCGATTGGGAGCACTGGTGGTTCACCGACGAGGACTTCTGGCGCGGGTACCTCGACCTGCTCGCAAGCGCCCGCATCAACCTACTGGACTTGCACGGTATGTACGACCTGCAGACCACGCTCTTTCCTAACATGTGGCCTTACTTCGTGGTGAGCAAGAAGTACCCTGACGTGGGCATGGAGCCGGCGCAGGCGGAGAAGAATGTGCAGATGCTGGCCAAGGTGTGCACCATGGCCAAGCAGCGCGGCATCCGGGTCGGCATCATGAACTACACCGGCGGCTGGAACTGGCCGGGATGTCGGCAGGCACCAGAACGTTCCGCGGACGACTTCATCTCCTATACCAAAGAAGGGCTGAAACAGATCGTACAGCGCTGCCCGGACCTCGGAATGATAGGTTTCCGCATCGGCGAATCGGGCTACGGTGAAGACTTCTACGCCAAGAGCTATGTAGCTGCGCTCGAGGAGATGGGCAGGCCACTGCCACTTTACACACGCACGTGGGGGGCAAAGAAGGAGAAGCTGATACAGCTCGGCGCGATGTATCCCGACAAGTTCCTGATCGAGATCAAGTACAACGGAGAGCAGATGGGTCCGCCATGGCACCTAGCAGGCGGGCGCATGGCACGGTGGAGCGACTACTCCTATCAGGACTATCTCTTCTACCCACGCCAGTACAAGGTGATCTGGCAGATTCGCGCGAATGGCACGAACCGCGTGTTCCAGTGGGCGGACTACGAGCACATACGAGAGTGCGTGAAGACGACGAACCTAGCAGGCTCGGTGGGTTTCACGGTCGAACCGTTCTGCACCTACTACCCGATGGACGACTTCCTGCACCCGGAGCCGATGTTCCGTTGGGAGTACGAGCGGAACCCGCTGTGGTATCTGATGTGGGGTCGGCTAGGATACGATCCCGAAACTCCCGAACAGCTTTTCCGCATGGAGGCGAGACGGCATTGGGGGGCCAAGCATGGGGACGCGGCATACCGCCTACTGCAGAGCATGAGCCGCATCCTCCCCACCATCGAGACACAGTTCTCGCTGGGCCCAGACCACAGGGATCACGCTCCGGAGTTGGAATGGGGCGGATCCATTCGGCAGTGGGCGCGCGCCCTGCCCTTCGACACCTACTTCGCGATGGGATGTGCCGAGTATGCGCGGGAGCTGACCACAGGTAACTTCACGGGCCGCCGCACTCCCCTGCAGGCAGCAAACATGCTAGAGCGCATGGCATCGGATACGGAACGAGCCCAGCGCGCAATTCCCTCCGGTGCGAGCAAGTCGCTGGACGACCTCGAGACCGATGCGCGGATGCTCGTGCTGCTTGCCCGTTACTACGCCACGCGGCTCCGTGCGGCTACCGAGTTCGCGTTGGCCGAAGCCACGTCCGACCCGCAGCGCTTCGAGGCAGCGCGAGAGCTAACAGAGAAATCGAAGGCTGCCTGGGTGGCTCTGGCAGAAGAGGGGGACAGGCATTTTCGACCGATTATTGACCGCCTGCGCATGCGCACCGAGACCTATCAGTGGTCTCAGTCGGTGCGCCTTTTCGAGCAGGACGAGAAGGACTTCGTTGCCATGCCGGTGTCCGACAAACCACCGGCGGTGCAGAGTCGGCCGACGGGGGACGGCGCGGGAATCCGTGTCAGCGTGGGGGTCTCCGACGTAGACAGGTCGCGAGCCGAGCAGACGCTGGAGGTGCGCGCCCAAATCGGCGGCCTTGCTCGGGGTGAGCGCATCGTGGCGGTGCGCTTGCTGTCTAAGCCGTTTCGGTCGGAGGCCGACTGGAGGCGCGAGCCGATGCACCTTTCGGGCGATGCCTGGCGCGCACCTCTCACCGTGGACCCCCAAGGGGTGCTGTATGGCGTCGAGGTGATCACCGACCGCAACGCATTTCTGGCCAAGATCGACGGCGCTCGCCCCTACGGAGCCATCGATCCCTGGGCGCCGTAAGAGGACCACGAGCTCGTCCGATCACGTTATAATACACAGGGTCGCCGCGAGTGGCGGTGCCTCGATTTGGAAAGGAGTCCGCTTTGCGATGACAGCTCCCATCCTCTCCTCCGGCATCTGTATCGTCTCGCTCAGCGCTGCGGCTGCTGCCCAGTGGACCGCTCTCCCCCCGGACCCGTGCGCCTGGCCCTATGCCGACAGCATCTCGGAGCCCGCGAACAGCCAGCAGATCTTCGTCAGCCGATCCTTCTCCGTCTTTGCCAACGGCAAGTTCTACGTGCTCGGCGGCCGTTCGGGCTTCGATTACGAGGAAGGCCTCACCGTGTGGCCCAACTCCAATCGGCACTCGCACCTGAGCGTGTTCGACCCCGTCTCGGGAACATGGGAAGGTGGCGGGGTGCAGTCCCAGCTAGCCTACACGGGAGAGGTGGTGCGTCTGGATGCAGGCAGCTTCCTCGTCCAGGGCGATGTCACAGGCGACCTCGTCGTTGGAGACCAAGTCCGCGTCGAATCCGGTGACGGCATCGTGCCTGGCGAGGTGAAGTCGTTCGTCGGCAGGATAGGCAGCCTCACTTTCGACGGCGCGGCAACGACTGTGACTCTCTCGAGAGGTGTGGTACCCCCCACTTGGAGCCCGCGAGCCGGTGACAAGGTGTTCGTCGTGACGGTCATGGGCCCTGCGCCTATCAACAACGGAAACGGCGGCGACGTCGCGCGGGCGGGAGAAGGCTATCAGGCGGGCAACCACACGATGGTGGCGGCGTACGACAGGGATGCCGACGGCCTGAAGGAGATCTACCTCTTCTCCGGCTATCCGCATTGGACACCCAACAACGTGGACGTGTACAACCCCGCCACCAAGTCCTGGTCCAGGGCAACCGGCAACCTCCCCGGCTCGGTAAACGAGCAGCGAGCTGCCGGAGCTCAGGTAGGCGACCTGTTCTGCTGGATGGGACGGGACGAGGGCGGACAGGTGCAAGTGTACGACCTCGTCACCGATACGTGGACGCTCGACCTAGTGCCGGGGCTCGCGCTGGACTTCCTCTGCACTGGACAGGGCTTTCCCGAGCTCGGTCCCAAGGGAGCTGTCTACTACTTCGGGGGGGACGCTAGCTCCAAGAAGACCGTGCGATACGATGTGCTGCAGGGCACATTCGCCGCGTTGGCACCCCCGCCCGTGACCGCGAACCAGTCGGCATCCGTGCGGTACGGCGACTACGTGATTCTGTTCGGTGGGCGCTCCGGCGGAGGCGCTTCGACGGCAGTCGATGCGGTGCAGGTGTACGACACCGTTTCCAACACGTGGTTCGTCTCCCCATACCGTCTTCCGTTTCGCGGAAGTGGCATTGCGGCAGGGATCTCGCCGGATGGCATTGTGTACATCGCTGGAGGGCTAGACCACAACGTCATGTGGCGAAACGACGCCTACGCCATTCCGGCAGCGTCGCTGCTGACCAGCGGCGTCTCGGGCACTCTGGACCTAGAGTTCCATCTGGACCCTTCGGCCGTACCCGCATCCGTCCAAGTGTTTGCGCCGGGAGGAACGGAGCCCGTCGCAACCGCCACTCTCGAGCTCGATGCTACGGGAGGGTTCGTCTCGCCGTTAGGCGTCTCTCCAGGTGTCTACGATCTCCGCTTCCTGGCCCAGAACTTCTTGGCAAAGCGTTTGAATGGCGTGACCTTGTCGCGCGGTGATAACGCGGTCGGCACGGTAGCGCTTCGGAACGGCGACGGCAGCGGCAACAACCAGGTGGACCTCGCCGATCTGAACATCGTGCTCATCAACTTCGCGAAGTCTGGCACGGGGGACTACGACGGCGACGGACACGTCGGCCTAGCCGATCTGAACATCGTTCTCGTCAACTTTAGTAAGCAGGGTGACGACTAGAGAGGGTCTCGCCTAGGCGCGCCGCTGCTAGACCGGGGGCCCGCTCGCCTCCCGATGCGGGTTGCATCACCGGCAGATGCAAGAACCCGTGAACACTCTAGGTCCTATGGTCCTAAAAATCGTTTTGTCTATCGAGTGAAGGCTAGCCGATGGGCGAGTCTGCGGAGGCGTTCGAAGTTGCTAGTTTTTGTTTTGCGACAGCTTCTAGGGAAGAAAGTCGAACGTTTAGCATGAATAAACGATAAACTTGCTGTATAATGGATGTGCAGCCTTCCGGCTTCAAACTAGAAAAGGAGCACCTATCTGAGGATGATACGACGCAGTATCGCATCCATCGTTCTCTCCCTCGGTCTGGTGGGCCTCGCAGCCGCCCAGTGGACGGCGATCCCGAATGATCCGTCCGTTTGGCCCTATGGGGACAGCATCTTCACACCCACCAATTCGCAGGTGCTAAACGTCTACCGCACCTTCAACATTTTCGCTAACGGCAAATTCAACATCCTGGGCGGACGCTCGGGGACCGACTATACCGAGAACGGTTGGCGGGACACGGCCAAGAACTGGGCCACCTCCAACCGCCATTCCAAGATGAGCCTGTACGACCCGGTTTCCAACACTTGGGAGACCGCGAGCACTCAGTCGCAGCTCGTCGCGACGTCCGACACCGGCCAGCTCGACGAGGACACGATGCTCACCCTGGCCGACCTGACAGGCGTGGTCTTCCCCGGTGACTGGATCAAGGTCATCGCAGCGGATGACTCGGCTGCTTGCTACGGTGAGGTCGAGTCCGTTACCTTCGCCGACGGTCTCGGCGAAGTGAAGTTCGTGCGACGGGGCGCCGACGGCGTGGTCAAGTATTGGCTCGGCGGGTCAGGCGACCGGTTCTTCAAGGTAACGGTATCTGGCCTCAACGGTCTGATTCAGTATCCGGCCAGAGGCAGCATGCCGCCATTCGAGTCTCACGGCTATCAGTCGTACACCAACATGTGTGCCGCTTGGGATACCGACTCGGACGGCATCGCCGAGTTGTTCATCTTCGGCGGCTATCCGCACTGGGTTCCGCACAGCGTCGACGTGTACAACTATGCGACCAACTCCTGGCGTGACGCCGGCGATAGCGACTATCTGAGTGCCTTCCCCGGCATCGATGCTCCGGCGCCGGGTGGAGTACAGAGCGGAAACAAGTTCTACTGGATCACCCAGCAGAGCGGTGGAACGCCGTCTTGGTTCAAGCTGTTCACCTACGACCTCTCCACCGAGACCTGGTCGGACATGGACATCCTGAACCCCGGCGATGCCACTGCCGGCATGCCGCTCATGAAGCACTGCGAAGTCGTCGGCAACAAGCTGTACGTGTTCTGGGGTTGGGACGGCGCAAGCCCGCCCGCTTGGCTCCATACGACGCTGGAGGTCGATCTAACCACCGGCGCATGGGTCAAGAAGACCCCTCCGCCCGTAACTGCCAACCAAGGCGCCATCGTCAAGTATGGCAAGTACATAATCCTGCTGGCTGGCCGCACAGGAGGCGGAGCCGGATCGGCGACGGACGCGATCCAGATCTACGACACCGAGACTGACACCTGGACCGTCTCCGCGATCAAGACTCCGTACAAGGCGAGCACCGCCGCCTGCGCGATCGCTCCGGACGGGACAATCTACTTCGCGGACGGCCTGAACGAGTCGGTCGTCTGGGTGAACGACGCCTACAAGATCCACGTTTCCCAGCTCATCCCGACTACGGTATCGGTCACCGGCAAGCTTGGCCTCGAGTTCCACGTAAACGTCGGCAGCGTGACCGGCACCCTGCAGGTGTACGGCGCCGGTGGCGGCGGTCTCATCGAGACGAAGTCTCTGACCCTCGACGGGTCGGGCAACTTCAACGTAAACCTCGGCGTCAGCCCCGGCACGTACGACCTGCGGTTCGGCGCGCCGAACTATCTGTGGAAGAGGCTGAGCAACGTCAGCCTCGCCAGCGGCCCGAACAACGTAGGCACCGTCAACCTGATCTGCGGTGACGGCACTGCCAACAACCAGATCGATCTGGGTGACCTGAACCAGGTGCTCATCAACTTCGGTGGCACCGGCGCGGGTGACTACGACGGCAGTGGTTCGGTTGGCCTGGCTGACCTGAACATCGTTCTCGTGAACTTCGGCAAGGCGGGCGACAACTAGACCCAAGCCTTTGCTCACTGGATAAGAGCATGGCCCGGCGCCTGCAAGGCGCCGGGCCGATTCTCATCGCTCCTTTCCGCGAATGCCGGCTAGTACACGCAACGAAGGACGAAAGCTGCGTTATAATTAGAACGAGGGCCAGAGCGGCCCGCAGATAGGAAAGGAGCGTACACTTCCGATGGTACGATGGAGTATCACGGCGTTGCTGCTCGCATCTGCGGCCGGCATCGCCACTGCCCAGTGGACGGCAATCCCGAATGATCCGTCCGTTTGGGCCTACGGAGACAGCATCTTCACGCCTACCGATACTCAGGTGCTCTACGTCTATCGCACCTTCAACACGTTTGCTAACAACAAGTTCTACGTTCTCGGCGGTCGCAGCGGAATAACCCCCTACAAAGAGCTCGGATACTGGGGCCGCGAGAAGAACTGGGCCACGGACAACCGACACTCCAAGGCCAGCATCTACGATCCGGTCACCGACGCCTGGGAGACTGCCGGAGCTCAGGCTCTTCTCGTTGCGTCCGCGGACACCGCGTATAACGACCCTGAGAGCCTGTCAACTCTCGACGACCTGACCGGCGTCATCTTTCCTGGCGACTGGATCAAGTGCGTAGCTGAAGACGGCTCTGGCACCCCGACCGGAGCCTGCTACGGCAAGGTGCTTTCCGTGGTCTACGATCTGGGTCTGTGCATCGTCACCTTCGAGCGAACCTATTGGTTCGAGGGAGTATGCGAGTACTGGATCGGCGGACCTACCAAGTTCTATCGGGTAAGCACTGTCGGCCTTACCGGTCTGAACGACTCTCGTGACCAGATCGCACCGTTCGAATCGCACGGCTACCAGGCATACACCAACAGCACGGCGGCCTGGGATCAGAACGGCGATGGCGTCAAGGAGATCTTCTTGTTCAACGGCTATCCGCACTGGATTCCCAACAACGTGGACATCTACGACCCGGCGGCCAACTCCTGGCGCCGAGGCGGTGGCGACATCGGCACCCTAGTTGGCGGCATCGACGTGCAGCGCATGGGAGGTGCACAGGAAGGCCAGTACTTCTATTGGATCACATGGGGCGACGACTCTTCCCTCGGCCCTTGGTGGAAGGTCTTCCGCTACGACCTTCAGAACGAGCAGTGGGCTGTTCAGTGTGACCTCGCCGACCCCAGCATGTCTTTCATGCGCAACGTAGAGGTCATCGGCAACACCATGTACGTGTTCTGGGGTTGGGTCGGCGGTGACCCTCTGACGACCCTCGTGGTAGACCTATTCAGTGGTAACTGGGTCAAGAAGAC
The DNA here is from genome assembly GCA_045862955.1 of Fimbriimonadales bacterium. Taxonomy (GTDB): domain Bacteria; phylum Armatimonadota; class Fimbriimonadia; order Fimbriimonadales; family JABRVX01; genus JABRVX01. The sequence goes on along the minus strand of BTVI01000007.1, from coordinate 38,822 downwards.
CCCGCCGCCAGTGACTGGCAACCAGTGCTCCACGATCAAGTACGGTAAGTACATTCTGCTGTTCGGTGGTCGCACCGGATCAGGGGCGGCTTCCGCCACGGACGCCATTCAGATCTACGACACGGAGAACGATACTTGGACCGTGTCGCCAGTGACCTGTCCATACAAGGCAACCACCCCCGCGGTCGGCCTTGCCCCCGATGGGACAATCTACTACGCAGACGGCCTGGACGAGACGGTTACGTGGAGAAACTGGGCCTACAAGACCCACATCTCCCAAATCATCCCGACTGCCGTTTCCGTCAGCGGCACGCTGGGTCTCGAGTTCCATCTCAATCCGGCGCTGGTTACCGGGACACTGCAGGTTTACAGCCCGTTTGGCGGCGGTCTCATCGAGACGAAGTCTCTGACCCTCGATGGGTCGGGCAACTTCAATGTGGACCTCGGCGTCAGCCCCGGAACGTACGACCTGCGGTTCGGTGCACCGAACTACCTGTGGAAGAGGCTAACCAACGTCAACCTCTCCAGCGGCCCGAACAACGTCGGAACCGTCAATCTCACGTGTGGCGACGGCAATGCCAACAACCAGATCGATCTGGGTGACCTGAACCAGGTGCTCATCAACTTCGGTGGCACCGGCGCAGGTGACTACGACGGCAGTGGTTCGGTTGGCCTGGCCGATCTGAACATCGTTCTCGTCAACTTCGGAAAGACGGGCGACAACTAGTCGCCAACAACCGCTACTAGAGTAACTTACGGTCCAGTGCCCAGCGGGCACTGGACCGCTCTTTTCGCACACTTCGGTACCAGGGTCTTTAGACCCTTCCCCTTGAAATTCAGCCGATTCTGGCAATTCTGCTCTGCTCGACTGCTGCTTCGTGAACGAGAGTGCGATATAATAACGGCAAAGCCTACAGGCCTTCATCGAGAAAGGAGCATCGAATTCTGATGGTAGGACGAGGTATCTCCATCCTGCTCGTCGCGGCGGCCCTGTGCGGTTCGGCCGTGGCGCAGTGGACACAGATCGCGGACGACCCCTGTGCTTGGTCGTACGGCGACTCCATCGGCAGCTATGCTGTGCCGACCATGGGCTCGGCCAGCACGTTTGCCAACGGCAAGTTCTGGGTCATCGGCGGGTACGGAATGTTCGACCTGAGCTGGGGCGTCGGCAGCGACCGCGTGCAGCTGAAGGAAGGGACCCGCGCCTGGGACTGGAACCGGCAGTCTAAGATCAGCGCCTACAACGGCACTACCTGGGAGACTGCAGGCACCCAGGACCTCCTCGTCAACACGGGTGATGTCGTCTACAACGATGCACTCTCGGTCTATCTCCTCGGCGACCTGACCACCACGGTGTTCCCGGGTGACTTCGTTAAGGTCGTCTCGGGACGCGGCATCCAGGCAGGCGAGAATAACTCGTTTGGCCTGGTGGTCAATCAGGTCGTATATGACACCGGCGTAACCTATCTGGTGTTCGAGGGCACCTGCTGCAGCTGGATGCACGTGCCGGACCTTTGGCAGAATGACCCGAACGACAAGCTCTACATCACCACTTCACTAGGCCACACCGGCATGAACAACTGGGACGTGGAGCCAGGCGGTGTAGCTACCGGCTACAACGCGGGAGCGCACCCGCCACTTACATCGAACGGCAACTTCAGCTACGCTCAGACGAACTGCGGTGCCTACGACAAGGACAATGACGGCACCAAGGAGATCTACGTTTTCGGCGGCTATCCGAACTGGAAGCCCGGTGACGTGGACATCTACAACCCGGTCACTGGCGAGTGGTCCAGCGGCGCTTCGGTAACGAACGGCGGTGAGGCTCGTGGCGCTGGTGGGCAGGTCGGCAACAAGTTCGTCTGGAACACCCTCGACAACAACATGGAAGTCTACGACTTCGCCACCGACACCTGGACCGAGGACCCGATCGCCGGCGGGTATACCGTGAACCGGCGTGCCAACGTGGTCGGCATCAATGGCACTGCTTACATCCTGAGTGGCCCCAACCGCCTGGATGCCTACGTGCCGCTGTCGGGTGTCATCACTGCCAAGACGCCGCCCCCGGTGACCGGCTGGCGGGCCTCTGCGATCGCGTATCAGGATCGCTACCTCATCGCCTTCGGTGGCACCATGACCGAGGCCGACTATGCCACCGTGTTGGACGACATTCAGATCTATGACACGGTGACCGACACCTGGACCGTCTCCAGTGTGAAGATGCCTTACAAGGGCGCGAACGTGGCGGTCGGTCTGGACCCCGTGAGCGGCTACGTGTACTTGACCGGTGGCATCGTCGGTTATAACCCTAACGCCGACCCCCCGAACAACGCTTCTCACCCGGCAAACACCAAGGAAGCCTACAAGATACACATCTCCCAGCTCATTCCGACCTCTGTGCAGGTGAGCGGGAAGCTCGGGCTGGAGTTCCACGTGAACGTCGGCAGCGTGACCGGCACCCTGCAGGTGTACGCGGTCGGTGGCGGCACCGTGCTAGAGACCAAGTCGCTCACTCTGGACGGCTCCGGCAACTTCACCACCACGCTGTCTCTCGGCCCCGGCAACTACGACCTGCGCTTCGGCGCCCCCAACTATCTGTGGAAGAGGTTGGGCAACGTGGCGCTGGTTGGCGGCTCCAACAACGTCGGCACCGTCAATCTCACCTGCGGTGACGGAAATGGCAGCAACCAGGTCGAGCTGAGTGACCTGAACTTGGTCTTGCTCAACTTTGGTAGCAGCGGCTCTGGTGACTACGACGGCAGTGGTTCGGTGGGCTTGGCCGACCTGAACATCGTTCTCGTGAACTTCGGCAAGGCTGGCGACAACTAGTCTCGGCCGTCGGATCAGGAACCTCATGGGAGAGGCCCCGCACCTCGGTGCCGGGGCCTTCTCGTTCATCTGGGAGAGACTAACTCACCACAAGAAGCGACTCCTTCGGCGGCGACACCTTCGAGCGCAGCAGTCGCTCAGCGCACTCGAGCCCGTACTTCAGGGCGTAGTTGGTGCCCCTATCTTCCGGATAGACCTGAGCCATGTTGCACAGCCACAGCCCTTTGACCTCGGTCTGAACGGGAGGGATACGGCTCCGGTAATCGGTGAGCACCACCGGTTGCGCGTAGCGTGCGCGCCAGAGGCTGGTGCGGAGAATCCAATCATCGCGAAGGGACGGGAACATTCGCCCGAGGTGTTCGAGGTACCTGGAGGTTACGGTAGCCTCCGATGCCAGATAGTCGGGGTGATCCACAGGCAAGTACTTGGAGAGGTAGACGATGTGCCTGCCAGCATAGTTCGCCGGTGGCTCGAAGTTGGTGTGCTCGATGACGCCGACGAAGGGTGCATCGGTGTCGGTGACGTTGAGCCAGTAGGCTTCAGAAAGGCTGCGGTCGAGTTCGAGGACTAGACACTGAGCCGCGAGGTACGGGATGGCCGCGAGCTGTGCGCCCAGATGCTGTGGCACGCACGGCAGCAGGGAGAGTGCCTGCTGGGGAGCCATGGTGAGGACTACGGCATCGCCATGAAGTTCGGTGCCTTCTGCGAGGCGAACGCCCACGGCGTGCCCGTTGTTCATTAGCACCTGGGTAACCGGCACTCCGAGGCGTACTTCCCCGCCCCGTGCCACGATGCGATCGGCAATAGCTTGTGCCAGGCGACCGAAGCCCCCTCGCAAGTAGAGAAGCTCCTCTTGGCGATTGCGACCCCTGGAGCCGCCCCGCAGCCGCAGCTTCCCCCAGATCCACACGGCGGCAATGTCTTCGGCGTATGCACCGAACTTGCCTCGGAGCAAAGGCTCCCACACCACGCGGTACACGCGCTCTCCGCCGAGGCGAATCAGCCACTCGCGAGCGGTGATGTGCTCCAGATCTCGCCACTCCTCCGTTGCACGCGCCCTGAGCACCAAACGGGCGAGACGCACGCGGTCCGCCAGAGGCAACGGGCTGAAGCGAAGCAGATCGAAAGGAGTAGACAACCGGTGCACTCGGCCGCTGTACCATGAGCCAGTGTACGTGGGTTTTCGCACGAGGTCCTCGCCGAGGCCGAGGCGATGCACGATCTCCAGCGCCACTGCATCGGATGTGAACCAGTGGTGATAGAACTTCTCGAGGCGCACGTTGCCGACAGGAAATGTGCCCGCCAGCCCACCCAGTTCGGAGTCCGCCTCGCACAGCGTCACCGCGACTCCGCGCTCGGCCAAGCCGTACGCGACGCCGAGGCCGGCGAAGCCGCCACCGGCAACGACGACGTGTTCGGGCTTGCTCAAGCCACCTTCTCCGCACCAGCGTCTGCCGGCTCGACAGCTGCCCGGGCCTCGAATGCCCGGATCTTTCCGTGGAGCGCACGGACCTCGCGGAACATTCTTAGGATCACTCCCAGGTTAGCGCCCGATTGCCTGCCCGCGGTCCGCGGATAGTGGTGGACGCCGAGCTCGACGATCCGGCAGCCCATTCGGAGCGACTTCACCAGCAGTTCCGCACTAATGAGTGCCCCCTCGGACTCCAGCGCCGCAGCATCCAGCACCGAGCGGCGAATTAGCTTGTAAGCACAGTCGATGTCCCGGACCCGAAGGCCGAACAGACACTGAATGAACCGCTTGTAGAGCCACGCGTTCAGCAGGCGGTGCAGCGGGTCACTGCGTCGAAGACGATAGCCGATGACGAGTTCTGCTTGCGAGGACGCGGCCACGAACCGGGGCAACTCGTCGAGCCGAAACTGTCGGTCCCCGTCGGTGAAGAAAACCCACTCGCTGGTTGCCGCTGCGAAGCCGGCCTTGAGGGCACCGCCGTACCCACGGTTGGGCCAGTTGTGGACCACGCGTACCCCCGCATAGTCATGAGCGAGCTCTTCTGCCAACTCGCCTGTTCCGTCGGTGGAGCCGTCGTCCACCACGATGACCTCGTGTCGGTTCGCGAGTCGTGGCGCAACCTGGGAGGCTTCTGCAACAAGGGGCTCGATGTTGTCCACCTCGTTGTGTGCTGGCAGCACGATGCTGAGCGACGCCAGGCGACGCGCGGGCATGATTTCCGTACGCATGGACCGATCCTTTCCCTAGCGGATTCTCCAAAGGGATCATCGGCCCGGTAGCGTCCGAATCGGAGGTGCCGCTGCAGCTTTCTGGGCTAGAGAGCTGAAGTACCTTGCGCGGGTTGCGATCGCGTGCCAGCGCGGGCTGCGCTCCGGACCTCCGCGAGCCACTGAACGTAGCTCCAGTGCTCGGGGATGAAGACGCGGACCGTCCGCAGCGAACGCCGGTGTCGTCGCACGGCTTCCAACACGATACGCGCCGTGAAACCGCCGTCGCGCCTGTCTCGCGAATAGGCGAATGCTGGGGAGAAGTCCACGACGATCAGCTCGCGCGCTCCGAGTTCCTCGGCAGCCGTGATCGCCGCATCCAAAGCGCTTGCGGCGAGGCTGGGCGTGACACGGTTCTCGTCGTCGTACATCCGGTAGGCAATGACGTTTCTCGCCTTCAGCTTGCCCCCTGTGACTACTCGGACCTCACCCTGCGCCATCGGTCCGGAAGCGTGCAGTTCCTCTTGGATGATATCACCACCCTGATCGCGCACGATCTTGGTCATGCAGCGCCCGATCCAGGCGTCTGCCGCCACGGGAACGAGCAGCGCATCACCGGGGATCTTCTTAAGGTAGGTGGGAGGGCTGTTGAACAGCTCGACTTTGACCCCGTCCAGGCTGGCCACCCATGATACGCGGAGGCGCAGGTAGCGCCACCAGCAGCCGACAGCGGCCAGGATGAGCACCACCGGCAGGACCAGCACCAGGAAGAGGAACATGACCGCCGAGCTCGGGTCTACGAAAGCCCACACAGCGGCAGGTGGAGCGAGGTCGATCTGCCGCTGGAGCATGTTACGCATCTGCGGTACGTCCCAGCCCGTGCGGACCTTCACGGTGAACATCGGAGATATCGGATGCGAAGTTGCGGCTCATCTGCTGCTCCCCTCAATTGCGAATTATGGAGCGGGAACGCCTTTGCGGTCAAACCCTCCCCGCTGACATGCGTGCTTTGGACCCCTCGAGACAAACCCTCGCAGCCGTGCGGGTCTCCGGCATGTGCTCCCCGTGGAACTCCCTGTACGAAAAGCCCAACGACTGGCCGTTTGAACATACGCTGAACGTCGCGGGCAGGGACATCGGATGTCCGAGGTCGCGACGGCCGCATGGCCCTTGCATGGCCCATGCGAACCGCGACTAAGGCCGGTCGGGCAAAGAAACCTATCACGGAGGAGACCATTGGGTTTCAGGATCAACACGAACACGTCGGCACTCAACGCTTTGCGGAATCTCGGTCTGGCAGAGACTGAGTTTGCCAAGAGTGTGACGAGGCTTTCGACCGGTCTTCGGATTTCGAACGCCTCGGACGACCCTGCGGGACTCATCATTTCGGAAAGCCTGCGCGCGCAGATAGGCAGCATTGACCAGGCCGTTCGGAACGCGCAGGACGCGACCAGCTTTGCCAAGACGGCCGAGGGGGCTCTGGACGAGGTGAGCCGGCTGTTGCGCGATGCGCGCGCGTTGGCAGTTGCTTCGTCGAACACCGGCGTCTTGGATTCGGCTGCTCTGCAGGCCAATCAGAACCAGATCGCCTCGATCCTGGCTACGATTGACAGGATTGCTTCCACCACTCAGTTCGGCGGCAAGAAGCTGCTGGACGGCTCGTCGGGCATTACGGCCAACGTGGTGGATACGGATAAGGTAGCAGCAATCAGCCTCGGCGGTACGTTCAACGGGAACGCGGTGCAGTCGGATGGCGTGGTGTCGGCCGCTTTGGTTACGAGTGCCACTCGTGCTTCGACGACGCTGAACGTGACTTACGGTGCTCTGACGAGCGTCGTGGCTGCGGGCACCTTCGTGCTGAACGGCGTTTCCATCACCTCGAACGGTACGGAGACACTTCAGGAGATCATCAACAAGATCAACTTGAAGAGTAGTGTCACCGGGGTGACTGCGGAGGCGTCGTTTGCGACCTCCACGCAAATCTTCGTCAAGCTGAACCAGACGAACTACGGGAGCAACTACAGCATCACCTTGTACGACAAGGAGGACTTGCTGGCGACGGCAGACTCGGTGACGGCGACGGCTCGAGACGCGGTGGTAAGCGTCACGGTGACGACGTCGTCGGGTGCGGAGACGGTTACCTTTACAGGAGGTCGGAACGCTACGGACAGCGGGCTTCGGCTGACGGACCTGTATGGGAATGTGATTCTACTTACAGAACAGGGTAACAGCTCGCTCGGCACCACCGCCTCGGTAGTGGCCCAGGTCACCGCGGGCAGCGCGCAGTTCCAGATCGGTGCGAACGCGAACAACACGACTTCGCTTTCGCTAGCGAACATTGCATCGTCGCAGCTCGGGTCGACGGTGGTTTCGGGTAAGAACCTAAGCACGATCGACGTCACGACGTCGGCTGGTGCGACGGAAGCGCTCTCGATCATCGACGCTGCCATCGAGAAGGTGTCGTCGCTTCGGGCGGACATCGGCTCGTTCCAGCGCAACGTCCTCGAGTCGTCCATTCGGTCCCTGGGTGTCGCCAAAGAGAACCTTTCGGCGACGGAGTCGCAGATTCGCGACCTAGACGTAGCCCAGGAGATCACCAACTTCACGAAGCTGCAGATCCTCCAGCAGTCGGGCCTATCGGTGTTAGCTCAGGCAAACGCAGCGCCTCAGACGGTGTTGTTGCTGCTGCGGTAGGCCTTTCACGGCAGCAGAAGGAAGGGCGCCTCGGCCCGAGCGGGCCGAGGCGCCCAACTACGCGTGGGACCCTGCACAAACCCGGCAACTTTGCATGGTAGCAGGTTTGACAGCCGTGGAAAGAACCTGCCAGCAAACAGCCGTGGTCCCGTAGCGAGGCGCTAAGGAACGAGCGGGTATCGGCCCAGTGCCACGGGGCGTGCAGCCGCCCTCGGCACGCGAAGGAGCGACGGGCGCGGCATCATGGAGGATACGCAGTGGGATTCCGCATCAACACGAATACATCGGCACTCAACGCGCTACGCAATCTGAACATGATCGAGAGCGAGTTCTCGAAGAGCGTGACGCGACTTTCCACGGGCCTTCGCATTTCGACGGCTGCGGACGATCCGGCGGGACTGATCATTTCTGAGAGCCTTCGCGCACAGATAGGGGGCATCGACCAGGCGATACGCAACGCCCAGGACGCCACGAACTTTGCCAAGACGGCGGAGGGGGCGCTGGACGAGGTGAACCGGCTGCTGCGAGACGCACGAGCGCTCGCGGTGGCTTCGGCGAACACGGGCGTGCTGGACCAGGCCGCTCTGCAGGCCAACCAGAACCAGATCAACTCCATCATCGCAACGATTGACCGCATCGCCTCGACAACGCAGTTCGGTGGGAAGCGCCTGTTGGACGGGTCGTCAGGCATCTCGTCGAGTGTGACGGACGCCTCCATCCTTGCGGCAATCAACATCGGCGGCACGTTCAACGGGAACGCGGTGCAGTCGGACGGGGTGGTATCGGTGGCCATCGTGACGAGCGCGACACGAGCCTCCACCACGCTGAACGTAACGTACGGGGCGCTGTCCAGCATCGTTTCGGCGGGCACGTTCGTCATCAATGGGGTCTCGATCACCTCCAGCGGGACGGAGACGCTGCAGGAGATCATCAACAAGATCAACCTGCAGAGCACGACAACGGGAGTGACCGCCGCAGCGTCCTTTGCCAGCGCCACACAGGTCTTTGTCAGTCTCTCGCAGGTGAACTACGGGAGTCGCTACGGCATTACCCTTTACGACAAGGGCGATCTGCTGGCCAGCCCAGACTCGGTCACGGTGACGGCTCGGGATGCGCAAGTGAGTGTCTCAGTGACGACCTCCTCGGGAGTCGAGACGGTGCTGTTCACCGGCGGGCGCAATTCCGGCGATTCCGGACTCCGACTGACCGACCGCTACGGCAACGTGCTGCTTCTCACGGAACAGGGCAACAGCTCCCTAGGCACGACTGCCGTCGCCGTGGCACAGATCACCGCCGGCATGGCGCAGTTCCAGATCGGCGCCAACGCCAACAACACCACTGCCCTTTCGCTCATGGACATCGCGGCGGCAAGGCTTGGTGACACGGTATACGGAGGCAAGAACCTAAGCACGGTGGACGTGACTACCTCGGCGGGGGCGACGGAGGCACTCGCCATCGTGGACGCTGCCATCGAAGAGGTGTCGTCGCTGAGGGCATCCATCGGTTCGTTCACCCGCAACGTACTGGAGTCCAACATTCGCTCACTCGGCGTTGCGCGGGAGAACCTGTCGGCGACCGAGTCGCAGATTCGCGACCTGGACCTGGCCAACGAAATCACCAGCTTCACCAAGCTGCAAATCCTCCAGCAGTCCGGCCTATCGGTGCTAGCGCAGGCCAACGCTGCTCCTCAATCAGTCCTCGCGCTACTCCGATAGGCCCGGACGTTCGGGCAGCCACTGAAGGGCGCACCCCGGGGCCGAAGCCCCGGGGTGCGCATGCTCTGGCAACCCTTGGTCGAGGGAATTCGTTTGAAGGAGCATGATCATCGGCTCCGGTTATGCGCTCGGATTTCTAGCTTCCGTCGCCGTGCTGTGTGCGCTGCCAGCAGGCTGCGGTAGAGCCGAAGGAGGCAGCCAAGTGGCATCCATAAGCTACCCGGTCGTAAACGCACCCGAGTTCGTGGGAGGCACGAGCGAGTGGCTGAACAGCAAGCCGCTGCGCATACAGGAGCTTCGCGGTAAGGTCGTGCTGGTGGACTTCTGGGAGTACACCTGCGTGAACTGCATTCGCACCTTCCCCTACCTGACCGAATGGCATCGCCGTTATGCGGATAAGGGGCTCGTCATCATAGGGATACACACTCCCGAGTTCGAATTCGCAAAGTCCAAAGAGAACGTACAGGAGGCCGCGCGGCGGTTCGGCCTCACCTTTCCGATACTCCTCGACAACGACTACGAGAACTGGTCCGCCTATGCTAACCGCTACTGGCCACGCAAGTACTTGATTGACAAGAACGGCAAGATCGTGTACGACCACATTGGCGAGGGTGGCTACGGGGCGACCGAGAAACGCATCCAGACGCTTCTGCGAGACGCGGGCTACACGGGCGAGCTGCCACCCATCATGGAACCAGTCCGCGATACCGACAAGCCCGGAGCGGTGTGCTACCCGGTGACCCCCGAGCTTTACGCCGGCAGCCGCGGTTTCCAAAGCGGCCACTTCGGCCAAGATGCGCTGTACCGGCACGGTCAGGTGGTGTCATTCCCCGAGGAGGAGCCGCGTGAGGCAGGGCGCATATTCCTCTCGGGCAAGTGGTTCTGCGGGCCCGAGAGCGTCCGGGCGGAAGGGCTTCCAGCAACCATCTCGTTGACCTATAAGGCAACAGAGGTGAATGCGGTGCTGAGGCCCGATGGATCTCGACCGGTTCGGCTGCTCCTCATGCAAGATGGCAAACCGCTGGATAGGCTCAGCGCAGGGCGGGACGTACGCTTCGATGACCGGGGCAGAAGCTACGTCGAGGTGACCCAGTCGAGGATGTACAGCCTCGTCGTGAATCCGAAGCACGGGGAGCATCTTCTCGTTCTCACCCCCCAAGCGACCGGAGTGCAGTTGTACTCCTTCACGTTCAGCACCTCGTGCGTCGCGCCCTAGGGGGCCATGGCGCAAGCCACCTCGGCTGCCAATCTGGCGTTGGCCACGAGGAGAGCTGTGTTGGTGCGTAGATTTGCGCCGTCCAAGGCAAGTGTGACGGCCTCCAGCAACCGTGGTGTGACAGCTCGGCCGCTCACGCCGTCTCGTACGCAGGCTCTCTCGGCCTCGTCCACGGCTCTCTGCACCACGTCCCACGGCAGCGAGGCATCTGCAGGGGGCGGATTGCACAGCAGCACGGCGCTGCGCACCCCATGCTCGAGGTGCGAACGGAACAGCGAAGCTGCAGCTTCGGGGGTATCCACCCGACCCGTGGCAGGCCAGCCACTGTCGGCGCTATAGAACGCGGGGACATGGTCGGTGCCGTACCCCACCACCGGTACGCCGTACGCTTCCAGGCGCTCCAGTGTCGCAGACACGTCGAGCACCGCTTTCGGGCCGCTGCAGACCACCACCATAGGAACCGCGCTCAGCGCTACGAGGTCCGTCGAGACGTCCTGCCCACCGCGGTGCACGCCTCCGATACCCCCCGTTGCCATCACTCTGATTCCGGCTAGGTGCGCGAGTTGCATCGTTGCCGAAACGGTGGTTCCTCCGCTGGCTCCCGCATGGCAGGCGACGGAGAGATTCTGCAGGTTCACCTTTTGCGGTTGCTGGAGTTCGCTCAGCCGAAGCAGTTCCTCGTTCGTTAGGCCCACCTTCGCCTCGCCATCCAGCAGACCCACGATGGCCGCCACCGCTCCTTTTTCCTGGATGTGGCGGACCTGCAGCAGAACGGTCTCCAGGCCGAGCGGCTTCGGCAGCCCGTGAGTGAGCACAGCGGTCTCCAGGGCGACGACGGGGCGACCCTCGGCGACCGCGTCCCGAACGCGCTCGCTAACGCTCGCGCTCACGCTTGGCCCATGCCTTGAGCGCACTCTCGAACTCTTGCAACACCTGCTCCACCCGAACGCGTGTGTACACCACTACTCCCTTACCACCCTTACGCTCCACGAGTCGGAAGTCGTCGGTGACCTGTGGTGCGGGTCTAGTCTCCGTGACTCCCAACCCGGGCCGGACGTACACGCCTGCCAGGCCGAGGTCCCAGAGTGAGGCGGGAGAACGGCCCATGGTTGCGGCGATCTCTTTCAGTACCTTGCCGGGAGTCCCATAGTCCGCGAAGCGCTCGCGCACCTGGGTACCGGTCAGCTTCAAGGCATCGGCCACGCCTACCGCGGGCATCCAATAGAGAGTCACCGGCGAGTCGAAGAGCATCTGTGCTGCCCGTACGTCGTTCGCAAGGTTGAAGTCGCCACGACCGCCCTTCGGCAGTGGTCCACAACCGACCCAGTACACCTGCGCCTTAGCCCCGGCGCCCTCACGGAGGGCGAGGGCGACGTCTGTGGCGGCGGAAAGGCAGAGCACGTCCAGCCGGCCCCGGCGGGCCAGTTCGACGATTCGACGCGCCCCTTCCGAGGCGGGTTGGTCCGGATTCTCCGAGAGCGACGACTCGGCGCCTTGCCACACGGGCACCTGTGAGCCGAGGTCGGCGAGCAACTTCTCGACGGCTTCCTTGGCCAGCTTCGCCGTGCCGGGCGCGCCGTAGTGCGAAGCCACGATGCCCTTCACCTCCACCGATGGCGAGGCCAGCAGGTACACGATAGCCAACTGGTCGTCTACCCAGTTGCCACAGTCGGTGACTATCACGACAGGCTTGGCCGGCCAGGCGCACGAGGCCAGACACAGCAGTGCCATCCAAAGCGTTTTCATCTCACCCTCCTAAGGAGCGGTCTGGGAGTGCTCTCGGGACAGCGCGAGCCTGCTCGCGCTGTCCCCCTCTGCTCGATGCCCTTCCGACATCCGCGCAACCACCACTTGCGGCAGCGCGATCCCGGTTCTTCCCACTCCAAGCACGTGCCAGGCGGAGGCATCGGTTCCCTAGGCCCTACTCGCCCTGCAGACGACGCAGCGCGCGTCCAGCTGCCTCACGGACCTCCGGGTTGACATCTTCCACGAGCAGACGAACACTCTCCACCCACTCCTTTCTGCCGATCTGCCCCATTCGAGTCACAACCAGCTGGCGGATGTCCGGATTGGGGTGTCTCAGCAGCGAAAGGCCTACCTCCACCATGGCGGGCTTGTTGGAGAGCAACAGCGCGGCACCTGCTTCAGCCCGCACCAAGTCCGAGGTTTCGTGCTGTACTGCATCGGCCAACCTAATGTCCAGCCCGACGAGCGATGGGTCGGACACAGCACGCGCTGCCGCCGCCCGCACGTTCGGGTCGGAGTCGTTCAGGAAGCCGAGCAGAAACACGTGGCCCCCCTGGCCTCCCATCTTGCCGAGCGCGCGACAGGCTGCGACCCGCCCCGCGACGTCCGGCGAGTTCATCAGCGAGCCGATGCCTGCCAGTGCCTTGGTGTCGTTCTTGTCGGCGAGGAGCTCGGCTATCACCCCGCGGGTATAGCCGGAAAGTGCTTTCGCAACACCTTCCCGCAGGGCTGCCATCGCCCTCTCGGTACCCTGGAACGCGAGTGCACGGGCAGCATACTCTGCCACCCGGGCGTCGGTGTCCATGATCTCCTGAATCAGAGCGGGCTCGGCCTCCGTATGCTTCACCCGTGTGAAGACACCGGCAGCGTTCAGCCGCACCGTCGCGTTGATGTCAGAGAGCAGCTTTGCCACAGCCTGGATATCGGAGAGCGGGGAATCTGGCTTGACACGAGCACACGCTGCAGCGCGCAGCAGAGGATCCGCGGAATCGAGACTCGGCTCTGCTTCGGGTAGCGGTGCCTCCTCGCCAGGCTCGGCTTGCTGCAGGATGCGGAAGTCGTCCACGAAGTAGGTGATGCGGTCGGATGAGAACCACTGGTTGCTGCAGAACTTCCGCGGGTCACCGAAGCCGATGTCAGTGACGATGTGCGGCCCGGGGCTACCGGTGGCCTTTTCGAGCGCGCCGCCCAGGTCGTACACCACGCGCTGCCAGGTGCCGTCGGCGACGAACCGCGCCCGTGGTAGCTCTGTGCTCTCGCCCCACTGCTCGCGATGACGGCCGGTGAGCATCACGGCGTAGCGTTTCTGGTCTGCCAGGGTCACGATGAGCCCGCACGACTCTCGACTCGTGGTCTTCATGTAAAGCTCCACGAAGCGATACACGCTCGCGTCGTAGCCGGGCGCATCGGGATCGGGTTGGCCGTTGGGCAAGTACCGACCGAAGGCGTTCACCCGCCCCCAGTGGGTGCCGCCCTGGTCGGTGACGGCCAACACGTTGCCACCGCGCTCTGCATCTGCTGCTGCCTCCACCGTCCATCCAGCGCGGTCGTTCCGAGGACTGTCCCAACCCCCGGGGCCCGTCTCGAAGTCATCGTGCTGAAGCACCGGCTGGCGGAAGACCTCGAGGGCCGCCTCTGCAGGGAACGACTTGCCGCCGACATCCACCAGAGCACGCACGCTGGTCTTCCCCTCCGGACATCCTGAAACGTCGAAGGCATACTCCATCGCTGTTAGCGCGTTCGGCTGCAATCTCACGCTCGAAGGGGCGTCCCCAATCGGCCGCCAGCCTCTCGGTAGGTCCCACTCCACACCTGCCTCGCCGGCCTCGTTGCTCCTCAGTTCCAGCTTCAGCCTGTGCTCCTTGCCGGACACTCTTGATGACCCGACGGGCAGGAGGCGAACGTGCAAGGCGTCGAGTGCATGAACCGTGATGGGCCGGGAGACCATCTCGCCCGCGGCCCCAGTGGCCCTAGCCTCGTACACCGCAGCCGACGCGTTGCTCGGCGGGGCAAAGCGGAACCCCGACGTGGTTCGCTCCACCGGTCGGACCGTGCCCCACTCGTACAGCTCCCAACGCGACAGGCCGGGCAAGTCGCACTCGATGCGGGGCGCGAACTGCTGACCCGATGCAGCAGCCCCCGAGAACTGCACATCCACCGGCACTCCGGCCGTGCCGACGCGCAGCAGCCCGGTCTCGGCAAGAGTGTCGCGGTCCATTGCGGTGTCCAAGACCACCATCATCTTCGCGTCCACGGACAGGTAGCCGAGAACGTTCGCGGGCGGCTGCGTGCCAACGGGGTGGTCGGCCAGCCTGTCCACTACCATGTCGATCAGGTCCCAACGCACGAACAGCATCTGTCGAACCTGATCGCCGGCACGATAACGGAATCCGGCCACGCCCTCGCGCAAGAAGTTGAGCTGGTTATCCAGGATGGAGTTTTCAGGGTCCGGCTCTTGGCGCACGACGGAGAGAATGCTTCCTTCCTCTGAGGGCACGAAGCATACGTCGGTCTGGGTGTGCTTGACCTCGATGCTGGAAACACCCAGGCGCTTTGCGATAGTCTCGGGCGTCAGGTAAGGCAGCTTCGCCCATGGATCGTCGCGGACCTCGGACCAGGTGACCGGGACCGGATCGTCCGTGGTATGCGTCTGCTTGGCCACCGCCGCGTAGTCCGGCTCGCGTCGGTTGCTCATCTTCAACCACATGCCCGGGCGGACCGAGTAGCGGAACAGGTCGCGCATCCAGGAGAACCATCCCGTGTGGCCCGCTTGGTCCACCGCGTACCCGTTTTGCTCGGCAGAGTGCAGGTGAGGTAACCAGCTATACTCTGGCCCGCCGTATCCCCAAAGCCCGTAGGTCCCTTCGATCTGGTGGTACCACTCGTGCAGCATGGCTTCCGCGTGGCCGATGCGTGCGCCGAGCTCGCGTCCGTGCGAGAGCAGCACATAGGCCTGCGTGGCGCCGTTCGTGCGCCCGGCCGTCCCTCCGAACGAGAAGGCCGTGGAAGGGCCCGGGTACCAGAAGAACAGGATGCAGTCGAAGTCACCGCGATTTGTGAGGCCTCGGTAGTACACCTCACCGGCAACACGCGGATCGAAGGACCAGGACTCGTTGCCGCGGTAGTGCCCCCTCACCGGCTGGTCCTCGATGTTGAAGTCCACCTCTACCTTCAGATTGCCGCCCGAGAATACTTCGACGAGCGTCTTCCACCGTGCAAAGGTTTCGCGGCATAGGTCGAGGTCTTCGGGGTCCATCTTCACCCACTGGCGATGGAGCACGCCATCCGCATCCTCGTACAGCAGGTCGAGTGTGGTGAATACGGTGCACTTGGCACGCCACACGTTCGGAGAGCCGTTGCGGATCCGCTCCATAGCAGTTTCGTATTCCTTGGAGAACTCATCCCAACCGCCCCGTCCCAGGTAGGAACGTCCCAGGTTGCCCCACCGGTTAATCTCGTAGGTTCTGCCGTCGTGCTGGAAGTGCGGACCGTCTACGGTGACCGGGACCAGCGCATCGGCCGGGAAGCGGACGGGCACGTCGGCGTCGCCGAGGCGCATGGTGCCAAAGGTTTTCCATTCCACGTCCGCCCCCGAGAGAGCGCAGACACCGAGGGCAGCCGAGAGGAGCGGGAACATCAGCATAGCGAGCAACCTCCTTTTCAGGGATTCGGTCTCGGTGCGCCCGTCCCTTTGCCCGGAACTACGCTGGGGCCCTTGGGCGTAGTGCAGGTAGAGCGTTTTGGGGCGGATGATGCCCTCTGCGGCGTCGGTCATCTCTTCGGCTGGCGCGGCATGTGAGAGCGAGGAGGATAGGCATGAGCATTTCAGCAGCTCGTCTGCTTGTGCCCGCGGGTATCGTCGCGGTCTCGCTGGGGCTGGTGTTCGCAATTTCGCAGCAGGATGCGGCAAAGGCCGCTTATGAAAAGTCCGGCGTGCAAAGAGTCGAGACGGCCAATGAGGTGGTCCAGGCTCCTGCCGCCCTCGACCGGAAGCTGGGGACCACGCTGTCGCTGGACAACGCCGATTTGAAGACCGCGATCGAGACTCTGACGAGCCTCGATGCGTGCCGGGACCTGGACATCGTGGTTGCCGATCCGGGTGAGACCGGACGCCGAGTAACGCTGCGCATCGGGCCGGAGAAGACCGTGCGCGAGGCGCTGGAGATCCTGGCGTCCGCATACAACCGCCAGTTCGCCGTGGAAAAAGGAGTCGTTCACCTGAAGCGGCGAGGCCTGTTAATCCAGACTCCGCAGGCCGGCACTCTGTTCGAATTGGCCCCCAAGTTGCGGACAGACGACTCAGGGCGGGTTCAGCTCGACCTCCCCAAGTCGGAAAGCATTGCCGAGTCGCTGCGTGAGACTGCGAAAGCGCTTCGCGAGTCCGCCAAGGAGCGAGACGGTGACGGCGGCGATTGGGCGAAGCTGGGTGATGAACTGCGCAAGAGCGCCGACCAGTTGGAGAGGCTCGCCAAGGAACTGGAGAAACGAGGCGGTGTTCCGGGTTTCGAGTTCAGAGAGGCTCCCCGGGTGTTCCAACCCGACCGGGTGCGCGAGTTCGAGTGGCGGAAGGACCTCACTCCAGAAAAGCGCAAGCGGATGGAAGAGTGGCTGCGCGAGCGCGGCTATTTGGATCGTGAGTTCAAGCTGGAGACCCCGCGCCTTCGCGAGCGGATCGGGGCGCTGCCCGATCTGAAGGAGCTGTTCAAGGATATGCCTGACCTCCGCAAGATGCTGAAGGACGTGCCCTCGCTGAAAGAGTCCTTCGAGTTTCGCGGCGGAGACGTTCGGGAGTTGATGGACAGCATCACGCCGGATCAGTGGGCGCTCCACGAGAAGCAAGGGTATCTCAAGCTGAGCGACCTGACGCCCGAGCAGCGGAAGATGGTTGGCATTCGCGGCGGTCCAGGCAGCCAGATCACGATGGCATTCGTGTTGGACGGGAAGAAGCTGACGATCAAGAGCGAGTAGAGCTCTGGAGGGGGCGGGCAGGGTGCCCGCCCCTCCACACAACGGGCCACGGGCCTACGGGGCCACGAAGGCAAGCCGACAACGCAGAGGGCCCGACAATCTGCGGGAGGGGCTTTCGACCGGGGTTCTCCCTGCCCTTTTTGGGAAGAGAGCATCGAAGGGTGGATCAACATGAGCCCAGACCGTCAACATGTTGGCCTCTATACGGAGGTAATGGCCACATTTTGTGTTGCGGCCAGACACGAGTTCCCGAAAACGGGGGTACAATAGAGATTGGAGGATTGGTCCTTCGTTCGCCCACGCCGATCAGACGGCGCCAGGCAGACGAGCGGCAATGACCGTATGAGTTCGGAAGTCGCCGGCTCGCTATGAAGGACACTTCGGATGCAACCTGATACGCAAGCATGGTCTAAGGCCGACGCGGAGGGACGAGCCCTCTACGAAAAGGCTGACTACCGCGGGGCTATCTCCCGTTGGCTCGATGCTCTCGTGAGCCTGGAAGAGTCAGGCGCCAACGCTCGGTCCCGCGCCGAGGCCCTCTATAACATCGGGATGTGCTACGGCCGGATGGGTGACACGGAGGCTCTCATCCGCTACCTCGAGCGCGCGCTCGAGGAGCATTTCACATCACACCCGCCTACCCAGAAGGCCGACCACGAGTTTCGCGCTCGCTGCCTGTGCCGCCTGGGAGAGGCCTATCGTTCGCTGGAGGCCTACGACTTCTCAGCGGACTGCTTCTCCTCCGCCGCCGAGATTGCAACCCGCGCGAACAGTGAGGAACTCGCCGCGGAGTGCCTAACCGGTTGGGCCCAGACCGCAGAAGCAGCTGGGGACATTATCAGCGCGCTGAACATCCTGAATCGGGCGAGGGAGATCGCGCGTCGGCACGCCGTGCTGGCAGACCTAGAAGCCAGATCAGACGAGGCGATCCGACGGATGCTGCTCGCTGCATCCGAACTCTAGCGGCTCGCCACCTTCGACAAGGCTTCCGACATTACGCGGATGGCCTCCGCCAAGCGTGGCCCAGGACGCGTGGCCAGCGAGGCATCCACGTGGTACACGGCCCGGTTGGCGACCGCCTTGCATGACTGCCACAGTGGGTCCTCCAGGAACTCCTTCGGGTCCCCGGTAGTGAAGATGACGTCGGGGTCAGAGAAGATCACCGACTCGCGGCTGGCTGGATAGAACTTCGCTTGCTTGTCCGCTGCTACCTCGCCCCCAGCGCGGCGTACGCAGTCGGCGGTGAGCGAGTCGGAGCCCGCGACGTACAGCCCATTCTTGCCCAAAGTGAACACCGCCTTCGGCGGGGACGGGAGCCTCTGCCCTGCGGACTCCAGCTTGCGGGAAAGCTCTTCGCCCCTCTTTGCGGCGCCGAGAAGTCGGCCGACGGCGCGGATCATCTCTGCTGTGGCTGCGACGGAGGTAGGTGTAAAACGCACCACTCGCACACCGAGCGATTCCAGGCGCGCGAGCTCGTCGGGGTTGTTCACGGTCATATCGGCGAGCACCAGCGACGGGTTGGCAGCAACCACGGCCTCGACGTTCAACCGGTAGTCGGTCACACGCGGGATGCGTTGGACCTGCGGGGGATAGTCGCAAGCGGTGGTGATGCCTACGAGACGGTCGCCTTTGCCGAGGGCGAACACCACCTCGGTGAGCGCGGGCGAGAGCGTCACGACTCTATCGGTCTGCGCGGTGTGCTTGCGCTCCGTGCATCCGGCGAGGAAAAGCGCCACGACAGCGAGACAGACGAAGACTCTCATAGCCCTACGAGCCTGTACAGGCGCTCCACCTCGACATTGGAGAGCATGCGGCAGGCGCCCTTCGGCAGTCGGTATGTCGAGAGCGGCCCGAACCGTGTACGCGTGAGTTCCTCCACGGGGTGACCCACAGCCTCGAGCATACGCCTGACCTGGCGCTTGCGGCCCTCCTTTATGACTAGCTCCAACGTACACCGCCCCGACTTCCTGTCCTGGCCAAGGACTCTGACCTCGGCAGGTGCGGTCATCCCATCCTCCAGTCGCACTCCTTTGCGGAGGCGCTCCAGCGTCGCGTCCGAGGGAGTCGAGCCCACCACGGCGCGGTAGGTCTTGCGCACCCCGTGGCTCGGGTGTGTCAGGCGGTTTGCCAGGTCTCCGTCGTTCGTGAACAGCAGCACGCCGGAGGTGTCCTTGTCGAGTCTGCCCACGGGAAAGACTCGGGTAGGAAGGTCAGGGAGGAGCTGCATTACCGAGCGGCCAGCGCGCGGGTCTCTCACTGTGGTCACGTAACCTGGAGGCTTGTTCATTAGTACGTACAGCAGACGGGGTCGAGCGATCGGTTTCCCATCTACCGCGATGACGTCGGTGGTGAGGTCGGCCTTCGCCCCCAGCTCTGTGACCACGGTTCCATTGACGCTGACGCGGCCTTCCAGGATGAGTACCTCACATGCGCGCCGTGAGCCATAGCCGGCAGCGGCCAACAGCTTTTGGAGACGCTCAGCCACCGGGGTTCCAGCGAAGCAGACGCCAAGCGGCCACCGCGAACACGCCGAACAGGAGCGTCCACGCGGACCATCCAGAAATGGAGGCTTGGACGGACGCTCCCACCTCCTCCGCGGCAACCAGAGGCACCGCGCCAACGACATGTCCCTCGTGGACAACCCGAAGCTCTCCCAGCTTCTGGCCGAGTGCCACGGGAGCCTGGACCTCGTCGAGCTTCACTTTGATTTCGGGCTTGGAAGGCGAGGAGCGTGGGAGGAGTGCATAGGCCTCGCGTTCGGTCAGCGCGGCCACTGTGGGTGCCGTTCCGCCTCGCACCAGCGCTCTGCCAGAAATGTGGCGGCTGGGGAGTACTGCGGTTCGCTCGTACGAGGCATAGCATCGGTTGATAAGTGCCAGCGTATCGGACCGCCAGTCGGGGCTGTCGAGCACCACGGTGATAACGCGGAAGCCCCCCTGCTCCGCGCTGCCGACAAAGCAGTGACCGGCCTTCGCAGTGTATCCGGTCTTGATCCCATCCACGATAGAACCGGGGCCGAGGAGGCGGTTGCGGTTGACCATCCACAGGTCTTCACCGTTGATGCTGCGTTCCACGCGGTGCTTGCGCGTGGCGACCACGTGCCGGAAGAAAGGCGAGCGCATTGCCTCGCGCGCGATCAGTGCGAGGTCTCGGGCCGTGCTGTAGTGGCGATCGTCGTGAAGACCGTGCGGGTTCACGAAGTTGGTGTTCACGGCACCCAGGCTCCGTGCGCGTTCGGTCATTTTGGCGCAGAAAGCTTCTTCCGAACCGGAAACGTGAAGCGCGGCAAGCTGGCAGCCATCGTTGGCAGACCGCAGGAGGATGCAGTACAGCAGGTCTTTGACTGAGATGCGCTCACCGGGCTTTAGGTTCATGGAGCTCTCGCCGACGAAGGCGAAGTCGGGCGGCGCAGTCACGTAGGAGTCGAGGTCGCAGGACTCCAGAAGGAGCAGCGCCGTCATGATCTTGGTGGTACTTGCCGGGTAGCGCCTCACGTCTGCCGCTTTCTCGAAGAGGACCGCGCCGCTTGCAGCGTCGATCGCGATGTAGGACGCGGCTTGGATTTCCCCGCCCTTTTGCCCATGGCAGAGAACACAGGCACAGAACAGTAGGGCGAGGGCGAGCCTCACGTCTCCGCTTCGATGGGCGGTAGTTGCTCCAGCGACACCAGATTGAACTGGTGCAGGAACTGGTCGGTAGTTCCATAGGTGTACGGCCTACCAACCGTGTCCTTTCGCCCCGTGGCTTCCACGAGTCCCATCTCCATCAAGATCTTGACCGAGTGGTCGCTGTTGACGCCGCGCACCGCCTCGAGTTCGGCGAGCGTGATGGGCTGGCGGTAGGCGATCACGGCCAGAGTCTCGAGAGCCGCTCGCGAGAGCTTGCGCTTGCGAGGGTTCAAGTAGGCCGCCACGGTTTCGGCGAACTCGGGCCTAGTCGCGAGTTGGAAGCCGCCTGCAATCTCCACCACGTGCAGCCCGCTGGTGCGCTCGAGCCTCTCTCGCAGTGCGTCGAGTGCAGCCTTCACCTCCGACTGCGGCACGCCGCAGAGGTCGGCGAGGGCCTTCACCGAAACAGGCTCGCTCGCGACGAAGAGCACGCACTCTACCGTCGCGGTCAGCTTGGCTATGCCGTCGCGGGGCTCAGGAGCAAGATCCTCTCGTCCCGAACCGTTACTCGACAGAAGCCCAGTCTCACGCTCTCCAGTACCGCCAGGAAATGCCATACGACGTCCAATCGTGTGTAGTGTTCGGGGAGTAGCTTCTCGAACTCGACCGGCGATTCCGCTGTCACTGCTGCCAACACACGCTGAGTCAGCTCGGCCATAGAGAAGCGTGGCCCCGAGGGAAGTCCTTCCGGTTCTTCCGCCGCGCGCTCCAGCAGCCGCTTCAGCGCCCTCACCAGGTCCTCGGTCTTCACGCTGGAGAGGTCCAGTGGAAGCTCGTACACTCCATCCGCCGCTACGTGCTGCCTGAAGAAAAGCAGCTCCCGCCTCTCCTTCGCCTCTGCCAACGCTTCGATAGCGGGAGCGAAGATGGAGGCGGTAGGCTCGATGCTCAGCTCCGGCTCGAGATCCTCCGGCTCTTCTTCCTCCGGGATCATGCCCCAGGCTTTGCGCTCGACCAGGTAAGCAAGGCCGAACATGCCTGCCGAAGCCTTGTCTATCTCACTGCAACCGGTCTCCTCGAGGTACCGCACGTACTCGAGGCAGATGGGAGCGAGCGGAATGCCCGCAAGCTCGATTCGGCACTCGCGGACCAGTTGGATCAACCGCTCTAACGGCCCCTCGAACGCCTCCGAGCGGACCGTGACAGGCGGCGCGCTGCCAGGCCCGAGATAACCTACCGAGGGCGCATCCTTGCTGCGTGCGGGTGCTGGTATCGCCGACCTCCAATAGACTGGAGGCGCCGAGCGGAATCGAACCGCTGAATGAGGGTTTTGCAGACCCTTCCCTTAGCCACTTGGGTACGGCGCCCCGTCTCGCATTATTATACCTAGACGGCCGGCGAGGCGACGCTGGATCACTTCGCGTCTCGGGTGGTGTGTCGGACCTCGGTCACAGTCAGATCGTCGTTCAGGCGGTACACGTAGATGTGATACTTCGAGCCGCTCAGGCTCGGCTGCCTCTCAGCGTTCCTGCGCAGGTCGCAGAAGCACGATCGGCTGCTAGTGAACAGCGGATTGTACATGGAGCTTCGTACCACCACGAGCACGCCATCGGCCTGCTTGGGCTTGGCATCCGACCAGCCCGATTGCCGCATTACCTGCCGGGCTACCTCTCGGGCTGCGGTCGAGGGGGCGATGACGGTCATTCGGCTGCCGCGCATCACCTGGGCGTCGAGCGGCGACACCACTAGCGCAAGGAGGGTGGCGAGGACGATAGCGCCCACTAGCATTTTGCTCACGTAGTGCATGACTTGCCTCCTTGAATGGATCGACGCTGCGTTCTGTGATTGTGTCAGGCTGCGGCTGCCATGCGCCCGACCATTCGGCGGTCTGGCCTCTTGATTTGCGCCTTCGGGCCTGCTGAAGCAGTTCGTGACTGTACCATCGCGGAGGTTCCGAGCCGTGCCCCGGCGCGGCCCTTAGGATGGCTTCATGCCGTCGGTAGCTGCTAGCCGCCGGACGCGGGCCGGGGCATAGAGCGCCTGTAGCCCACCCGCGACCGTCATGCTGAGCCTGTCGAAGCATGCATCCGGGAGTGCCAGAGCCACCTAGTGAATGCGAAGACGTGCGGCCGGCGGTCCCATGCTTCGACAGGCTCAGCATGACGTAAAGGCCAGCAGAACGGTATTCGTTGCGACCGGTGGACGGCTTCCGATGACATCGCACAGGCTGAAGAGGCCGCTGCGGGTGGGATTGGTTGCGACCGGCGGACGGCTTCCGATGACATCGTTCGGGCTCGACACGTCGCAACGCCAACACCTAACACCCCTACCCGTCTAGCCCTTCCCGCCACGCCGGCTGCCTGCCAGGCCCCTACCCGCCACACCCCTACCCGTCATGCTGAGCCTGTCGAAGCATGCAACCACAAGCCGCAGGCGTTGCATCGGAGACCGCCACCATGCCGACGGCGAGGGCACGGCTATCCCGACTCCTGCCCCGGCGCGGTCCTTCCACTCCACGCCCGCGGTGCTGCCAGGAAGGTCGGTCAGTTGAGAGCGTACAACCGTCCGCGACCGTCATGCTGAGCCTGTCGAAGCATGCATCCGTGAGTGCCAGAGCCACCTAGTGAATGCGAAGACGTGCGGCCGGCGGTCCCATGCTTCGACAGGCTCAGCATGACGAAGCTCAGCAGAACGGTATTCGTTGCGACCGGTGGACGGCTTCCGATGACATCGCACATGCTGGAGAGGCCGCTGCGGGTGGGATTGGTTGCGACCGGCGGACGGCTTCCGATGACATCGTTCGGGCTCGACACGTCGCAACGCCAACACCTAACACCCCGACCCGTCTAGCCCTTCCCGCCACACCGGCTGCCTGCCAGGCCCCTACCCGCCACACCCCTACCCGTCATGCTGAGCCTGTCGAAGCATGCAACCACAAGCCGCAGGCGTTGCATCGGAGGCCGCCACCATGCCGACGGCGAGGGCACGGCTATCCCGACTCCTGCCCCGGCGCGGCCCTCTGGATCACCTCATGCCCTCGGTGCTGCCAGGAGGGTGGGTCAGTTGAGAGCGTACAACCGTCCGCGACCGTCATGCTGAGCTTGTCGAAGCATGAATCCGGGAGTGCCAGAGCCACCTTAGTGAATGCGAAGACGTGCGGCCGGCGGTCCCATGCTTCGACAGGCTCAGCATGACGTAAAGGCCAGCGTCAGGACAGGATCACCGAGCCGTAAAGGTCAGCGTGAGGACAGGAGCAGCAAGACGTAGAGCTCAGCGCGACGACAGCAGCAGCGTGACGGCGCCAGTCACGCAGCCGCTGCCAGCCGCCGGACGCGGGCCGGGGCATGGTATTCAGCGGAGGCGGGAGGGGGCATGGAACACCCCGCCGCCCGCGCACGGATGCGCAGGACCCCGCAGGCCGCCTACATCCGCAGTAGAACCGACTCGCGCCGAAATAGGCGCTCCGCAATCGCAACGCCGACGATGGCATAGACCGCGCAGGATCCGAGTGCGAGCGCTAAGAACTCGAGCGGCGCGCCGCCCTCGATCTGCATCCTCACCAGCGCCGTGCAGTTGTACACCGGCACAAGCGCCGCCACCAAGCCATCCGGCACCTCCCCGAACCCTCCGAAGATGCTGTACATCGCGGGCAACATGACGCCCAAGCTGAGTGGCATGAGGTACGTCTGAGCTTCGCGCTGGTTGCGCGCGTAGCTCGAAACAATGAGCAACATCGCCGAGAAGAAGATGCCGAGCGGCACCAGTACGCCCACCGACAGAAGCACCGCTGACCAAGAGAAGCTAGACCCTATCACCGGGTGCAACGCGGGAATGCCACTATTGGACGCTATCACCACAGCGGCAAGGGAGCTGAGCCCAGCCATCATGCACGCCGTCAGCACGGCAACGAATTTGCCGCCGACTAGGTCGCGTCGCGCGATGGGGCTCACCAAGGCCGTCTCGAGCGTCCCCCGCTCCTTCTCTCCGGCAACCGTGTCGAAGGCGGTGGGCACCCCGCCGAAGAAGGTGGCCAGGACGAGCAGGTATGGCAGAAACAAAGCGAGCACCGAAGGCTCGGCGAGAGCGCTGGTTGGGGCCGCCTTCAGGCTCTCCAATCCGATGGCGACGGCACTCGCCGCCTCGGGACTGAGCCCGTGCGCTCGGAGCCTACGGCCGACAATCAACCTGTCCACCGCACCCAGCGAGCCCACAACCACCTGCGAAGCCTGCGCTGAGCTCGGCGAGCCGGGCTTGGTGAGGACGGTCGCCTGCGCCGTGCGCTCCAGGCGCAGGTCCTCGTCCGGATTGCCCCTCAACACCAACACGACGTCGCACTGCCCCGCTGACATCGCGTACTCTGCCTCCGCCCTCGCTGCAAACCGGTAGTAGGTGAGCTGTGATGCCGAGTTCGCAGCAGCTTGCTCACGCATGAGGTCTAGTAGCATCGGAGCGTCGGGGCCCACGAGACCTACCCGAACACGCCCCGTAATACCGACGGCAGCACGCTGTGGAGCCCGTGCACCAGCCTGGTTGGCCTCCTCGACGTCGGAGGCCAACAGCGCGAAGCCCGCGAACGCCACCACGACCGCGGCAAACGGGCTGACCAGCGACGTCAGGATCACCCGCTTGTCGCGCAACGCCTCGCGCATCTCCTTGCGGTACACCTTCATCGCATCGGCCATGCTCACACCCGGAATAACACCGACTCACGACGGAACATCAACACGACCGCCAGGAACGCGGCACCCGCAAGCAAGCACGACGTCAACATCGTGAGAGCAAACATCGCCCAATTCAACTCGCCCATCAGTATCTGGCGGATCACCATGGCAGAGTTGAGCACGGGGACGAAGCCGATCCAAAGCTTAGTGGCGAGGTCGGTGAACCCGATGAATTGGCTGGCAATCGCGGGCACCATAACTACGAAGCTGATGGCCGAGGTGTATGTGTTGGCCTCGCGCTGGTTTCGTGAGAACGCGGACACTGCGGTGAGCACCGCAGAGAACATCACGACCAGCGGCAGCATCGTCAGAAGTGAGGTCAACGTGCCGCCTAGCGACACGTGGATGCCCCCTTTGAGCAGAGGCTTCGCGAGCTCGGAGCCGGGCAACACGACGACTAGCAAGCCCACGAGCCCCGAGATGGAACTGGTCAGGCATACCGTAGCCATCGAGAGGAGCTTTCCCAATGCGATCTGCACACGGCCCGCGGGCGAGACAAGCAGCGTCTCCAGCGTGCCGCGCTCTTTCTCGCCGGCCACCGAGTCTGCGGCGAGGCTCATTCCACCGAAAAACGCGAACACGACGAGCAGATAAGGCAGCAGCGTGGATACGGTGTCACCGCCGAACTCCTGGGCTTCGGTGGTAGCCACCGCTTCTACTCGGATGGGCTCCAGGTCCCGCTCCCGAAGTTGCTTGTCCGCAAGCACCTGCGCACGGCGCTTCGCGTTCAGCACTTGTGCGGCGGCCTCCAGCCTTGCTAGAGCGAGTTGCGCGGGCAAACTCTTCTTGTCGAGGTAGACCTTTATCTCCACTGGTTTGCCACCGCCGACCGCACCCGCGACGTCCCCCCCGAACGCCACGAGCATGCGCACGTCCTTCTTTCGTACCAGCGCGAGCCCTGCTTCCAGAGTCGGCACCTTCCGCGTTCGGAAAGCCTCCTTGGCCACCTTCGTATCCAGCAGCGTCTTGCCGAGGTCCGGGTCGAGAACAGCGATCTCCGAGGCACCCGGTTTGTCTAGGAAGCCGTGCATTGCGCCAAGAAACAGTGAGACCACCACCACCAAGCCCATCGGCAGTAAGATGGCTCCCACCAACACGCGGCGGTCGCGTACGAACTCGCGTAGCTCTTTGCCAAGCAGTAGCAGGATGGTCCTCACCAAGAGTCCTCTTCGTCTCGAATGCCGATGAGTGCGAGGAACACCTTCTCCATCCGCGTCTCGCCTGTGGTGGCCCGTAGTTGCTCCAGTGGTCCGCAGGCGGTGATGCGGCCCTCGTGGATGACCGCGATGCGGTCGCACACGCGCTCGGCCTCACTCATGATGTGCGTGGAGAAGATGACAGTCTTGCCCTGGGCGCGGCACTCCTCGATGAAGCGGATGATGGTCCGGGAGGTGACTACGTCCAGCCCAACGGTAGGCTCGTCGAAGAAGATGACGGGGGGGTCGTGAACGATGGTGCGGGCGATGGACACACGCTGTTTCTGACCTGTAGACAGCTTGTCGCAGAGGCGGTCCGCGAAGTCGCCGATGCCCAGCCGCTCGATGACGCTCTCCGTTCTGTCTGCAAGATTGCGACCATTCAGGCCGTACAGCCCGCCGATGTATCGGATCATCTCGCGCGGGGTGAGACGGCCGTACAGTGCAGTCGTGGTCGAAAGGAAACCGATGCTCTGCCGCACCTGCTGCGCTTGGGTACGGATGTCGTAGCCGGCGACGGTAGCGCTGCCCGCCGTCGGCTCGATGATGGTAGCGAGGATGCGGAGGAGGGTGGTCTTCCCCGCCCCGTTGACACCCAAGACGCCGAATATCTCGCCGGGATGACACTCGAACGTTGCGCCGTTGAGAGCATGCACGTCACCCCTCTTCTTATCGGAGAAGGTCTTGACCAGGCCCTCGGCGTGCACCATTTCGCGGCTAGTGTACCAGCCAGCCGGATGGTCTGCTCTCGGCATCGTTAGAAGTTTCCTGACCCCTACGGGTGTAAGGGCTGCCCACCCCTCGACGTCCGGCTACTCGAGTTGGTGGCAGAAGCGCCGACGTGCCGGCGACAGCCGGCACGTCGAGGCGTGCAACACCCGGGCTAGACCTTCACTCCGACCCTCCGCCTCATGGCCATGCCCTCCGATGGGATGGAGTTCTCAGTGCCAGTCCCTCCATCGGCGGATGTGGGCGCGAAGAACACGCTTCCGCCGCGTGAGCCCTACAGGCGTGACAAATCGGCGCTCCACCCCCGGAGCGGTGGAAGCATGCGAGCGTAAGGCGACGCGGCCTACCGGCCCAGAGCCTTCCGCATCTCCGCCAGGAAGGGATCGAGGGGCATGTAACCCGACACCTCGTGGACCACGCCGCCGTCCTTGTCAATGAAGATGATGCGCGGGAAGCTGTCCACGTTGTACTTCTGGGCCAGAGCGATGCCCTTGCCCTTCTCGGCGTTGATCTTCACGAGAACGAAGTTGCGCGCCATGTCCGCGAACTTCTGTGTCGAGAACACGTCCGCGTCGAGCTTCTTACACCACGCGCACCAGTCCGTATAGAAGTCCACCATCATCAGTCGGTTGGAGGACTTCGCAACGGCGAGGGCCTCGTCGAAGTCGTAGTACCAGCGCGCTCCCAGCAGCTCGGCCTCCGACACCATCTGGGCTCCCTTCGGCATGGCGAACACGGTCTTCACGTCGATGGCGGTCTCGGTGTCGAAGTTATCGCTCAGGATCAAGAGCGGGGCCTTCTCTTTGGCGGAGCCGACCGCGATCTCGGCATGCTTAGCCAGGCCGTCCGACGGATCGATGTACAGCTTCATCGTCTTTCCCGATGCCTGGTCCAGCACCACCTTCACGCACTCGTACTTGGAGCCTTCGACGGTCTCCGAACCGACATAAGTCGCGGACTTTTTCATCCTAGCGAGTGCCTTGGTTTCGCCTTCGAAGAAGGGGCTCCATGCGAGGAACAGATCGTCGCTGAGGTTCTCAGCGAGTTCGCCGCTTCGCACGGCACGCGCGTAGTACTGGTTCTTGGAGGCGAAGTACTCCGAGCAGTTCTTTGCATCGAGAACCTTAATGCGCCCCGCCCGCTCGAGCCGCGCATAGGAGGGCCGGGCCAGCGTAAGAGATGCCTTGCCGTGATTCTCGCCACCTCGAAAGGCTTCGATTTCGATATGCAAAGAGTTCAGCGAGGCGAGCTTCTGGCCATACTCGGTGAGCATCTGCTCGGCCTTTGCGTCCCCCACCGCCGACGCCGAGAGCGTAAGCAACGCCCCGAACAAAACACTAATCACCGCTAAACCTCCTGCGAACCCCGGGCGTCTATTCTAGACGTCGAGCCCGATGGGCACTCGGAAAGTGTACCAGGGGGATTTCCGTTTTCGGTTACCAGGAATATCGATCTTCGGCGGCTCAACGAGTATGTTTGTCAGGTCGGGAGTGGATGCCAGGCGATGTATACTGCTTTGCCACGCCGAGCGGGAGACACGGGGAATTGGCCCCGATCGTGCCGCCGCTAGGTTGCGGCCCGAGAGGCCAGCGACGCTCGGCGAGCGTGGGGCAGAAACGACGACGTCTAGCAGGAGGAATCGGCGCAGGTGCCGAACCCTCGGATCGGTTTTCTCGTCGTCGAAGGACTTGTTTGCTCGAAGGGATTCGAGTTTTCGCGATACCGCAGCAAAAGGGGATGAGGTTCGGCCATGCCGGAACAACACTGGGCGGACTGGGTTAACTCCAGAAGCGGCTCGGACGATGAGCATATTCCGTCGTACCTGAACCGTCTGACCCAAACCGAAATCCTTAGTGCAGAGGAAGAAGCGCGCCTCACGCGTGAGGCAGTCGCCGGCTGCGAAGAGGCTCGCCGAAAGCTGGTCGAAGCAAACATGCGGTTGGTGGTGAACATCGCCAAACACTACCGAAACCGCGCCATTCCATTCGAGGACCTCGTGCAAGAAGGCGCCATCGGCCTGATGAACGCCGTCGCCCGCTTCGATCCCTCGAAGGGTTACCGATTTAGCACTTATGCTACGCACTGGATCCGGCAGTCTATCGGACGGGCCATAGACAACAAGGCGAAGGCTATCCGCCTGCCCGCTCACGTCTCAGAGACCTTGCGACGCATCGAGCGCGAGAAAGCGCGGTTTCGGAGGGAGCGGGGGACGGATCCCACGCCCTCGCAGCTCGCCGAAGCACTCGGCATCAGCATGAAGAAAGTCATTCACCTGATGCAGTCGGCGCAAGAGCCACTGTCGCTAGACATGTCGGTCGGTGAAGACGACACGACGACCCTCGGCACGCTACTGCACGATGCGATCACAGCCAACCCCGAGCAGGCCATGCTGTCTGCCGAGCTGCTGCGGGAGTTGACCGAGATCATGGCGGAGCTGAACGACCGCGAGATCGAAGTGATGCGCCGGCGGCTGGGCTTAGAATCCGAGGGTGACGCGCACGTCCTCCAGGAGATCGGGCGGGAGTTGCAGTTGTCTCGCGAGCGTGTCCGGCAGATCGAGATGCAGGCGCTGAAGAAGCTGCGACAGCTTGCCCGCCGTCGTCAGCTTCGAGACCTATTGTCGAAGTAGCCTCGTCGGGGTACGCTTCCGCCATGAATCTGCTGGTTGCGGCTCTCGCGCTGCTGCTCGCTGCCGACGAGATTCGGGTTGCAGTGGTTGGCGAGGTACAGGTGCCCGGGGAACATGTCCTGCCCACTGGAGCGTCTCTGTTGCATGCGTTGGACGCCGCAGGGGGGATGCTGCAGGGCGCGGACAGTTCGCGGGTGACGCTTCAGCGTTCGAACTCCACAGACCGTATTCCGATAGACCTGACTCGCCTAACGCGGCTCGGCGATCTGGCGCAGAACTACCAACTGCAGGACGGGGACCGTATCGTAGTGCTTCGTCAGACCAGGTCCTCCGTCTGGATACGGTCTGGTTCCGTGATGAGACCAGTGGAGTTCGAACCAGGGCTCACGGTGCTGGAGGCGTTGCGGCAGGCACACTGGCTAGCGACGGGCGACTCCGATCGGATCCGCATCGAGCGGTGGATTCCGGGCGGCGTGCCTCTTAGACGGGAGTACACGCTGAGGCAACTGCTCTCGGTAGACCCCGACGTGCAAAAGCTGCAGCCGGGTGATGTGATCTACGTGAGCAGAGGCTCGTTGCGAGATGGTGCGGAGCGCGGGGGCGACGATGGGAAGTGAACAGACCGATGCGCTGGCTCTGATCCTCGAACAAGCACGAGCGGTGGGACGTCAGATCGAGCGGGCAGTGCACGGGCTGACCGAGGAACAGGCAGACTTTCGGTTCGGCAGTGGGTTGATGTCCGTGCGAGACACGTTCGTTCACCTTGCTGATAATTGCCTCGCGCTGGCGGCGGAACTCGACGGACGCCGGCACGACTTCGGGGCTTGGCGGCCGAGCACCGAAGGGTTCGGGAACCTCGCGCGCGAGTGGAGCGAGCTTCGAGAGCGGGCTCTAGCCGAGGTGGAGGAGAAGCTTAGCGGAGTGGACTTGGATGCTCCGATGAAGGTGTCGTTCGCGACCTGGCCGGGTTGGAAGGTGCTCACCGAGTGGATCGTTGCGCACGATGCCTACCACTTAGGCCAGATCTGCGCGTTGCGGCTCGCTCAGGACCCAGCATGGGACATGTACTCCATCTACGATCCCGACGAGAAATCGGAGTAACCAGGGGCCCGTTCGCGAGTTAAGCTATTGGTGCAGGCTGTGCATCCTGCGGTGCAGGGTGTTCGTCCGGTATCATATTGATATGCTGCGCTCAAGCCGGCTGCTCGTGTGCGGGCGGGCTGGGTCGCAGAGGAGGTCGAACTTATGCGAATTCTTCTGGCGGCTGTATTGATTGCGTCCTTTGCGGCAATGCCTCCGGCAAAAGGCCAGCTCATGAACTCTGGCTGGCCGAAGTGGGGTGTGGACGCGCAGAATCGGCACAAGGTCAACCTCGCCGGTCCATCCAATCCGAGCTTGCTCGTCCGCTGGGTCGGTCTCGGCGGCACCGAAGAGGCCAGTTGGGACGGGAGCTACTTCTGGACTCCGCAGGGCCCGCAACTTAGAGCGTATGACCCCACGATGGGGCAGGCCTACGACGTCATGAACACGACCCCGGGCAACACTTCGGCAGCAACGCAGCTGAAGCTGATCTTCAATATTCACGATACCGAAGGGCTGGACCCGCCTCGCTGGTGTGACGACGAAGTGAATAGCGGCAACTGCGCCTCTCCGGAGTGGGTTGCGTCTGCCTGGTCAGGTTATGGGAGGAACTACATTTACTTCCCTGACCCGTTCAGCATAGGTTCGATCGTCCTTTACGAAGTAGGTGGTGCCTGGCGTTCGCAGGCTCCGACTGCCAACACGACACAGACCGTGCCTCTCAAGGACGAGGATACGCCGGTGACGGTAACAGGGATCATCTGGACGAGTATTAGCGGGACCGTCTACTGGCGGTACGTGCACTGCGAATGGCGGAATCCGGAGGACTACGTGTTCTCGCTCAGGGTGCCCAAGCCCTGGTCAGACGCTGGGATATCCAGTCTCGGCACGGGCACGACGATGTTCTCGCCCGTCAGTGCGGCGCTTGCCTCCAATAACAACACGCTGTACATGGTGGGCCACTACGGGGTCGTAACCGCCGTGAACCTCACCATGGCGTCGGTGGCCTGGCAACGAGGGTTCGACGAGTCCTTCGACGGGCCGGTCGTCGTGCTGGCCAATGGAGACCTGCTGTGGGCTAGTTCGATCAACCCAGAGACGGGACGCAAAGGGAACGTCCTCTACAAGCTTCCTAGCACCGGGGTAGGAAACCCGACTCGCCTGACGTTTGCAAACGGCTCCATCGTTGGTGGCCCTGCCTATAACTCCTCGAACAACCGCGCGTACGTCGTTACGCTCGGTGACGGTGTGAGCGGCATTCACGCCGTCAACACCACCAACATGACTCTGATCGCCTCGCGCACCGACATCGGCCAGCTCAGGACGCATCCTGTCATCGATAGTGCTGGGAACATCTACATCGGCAACGAACAGGGCTTCCTGTATTCGCTGGATTCGAACCTGAACACCCGGGCGAACTACCCGATCTTCGTCGGCGGGCCGATCTCGACACCGGTGACGATTGCACAGCCGCAAGGCGCCCCGTCGCCACTGCTGCTCGTGTCCACCGGAAACTCGGTCTCTGTCTACCGGAATGCTCCTGGCGGCCCTAGTCCAGGCTTCGGCTTCCGCATGCCCGGAAATCCGTCTGGCCGCTGATCGGAGCGGCAGTCATCGGTTCGGCGGGCCGCCTCTGGCGGCCCGCCTTACTAAAGATCGCTCAAGAGCGAGGTGGGCTTCAACAGCTTGCTCAACAGCGCTGCGGCAGCTAACCGAGCGACTCCATCTTCTGCAGCTAGGCGTTCGTCGAACGGCGGCTGGACGCTCATCGCCTTCCTGGGCGACAGCAGGTAAAGCATGGGTGCCCGGGAGCGTTTCGCTTCGTCACAAACCAGCATAAGGCAGAGCCGACTGGCAGCCTGAAGCTCACGAAGAGGCGCGATCAGCCGAGTGTCCATGTCCCGAAGGGTGTAGGCCACTTCCGTTGCATCGCCGCGGTTCCGGGCGGCCCTGCATGAAGGGACATGGAGGAGCACGAATCTGTGAGACTGCAGTAGATTTAGGCACTGTGCTAGCGCAGCATCGTAGTCGGTCTCCACCCGGCCTGGGTCTGCCACATGCATGCCTAGTAAGCACCCAAGCCCCCGCACCTCGGGTACTGCAGCGACCAATCCGGCAGTCATTCCCCACTCGATACCGAAGGGCCTGAGCTTCGGGAGCGTGCCGTTCTCGTATGGCCACAGCAGGTTCGCCGGGGGCAAGCCTTCGCCAGCTCGCGCTCGGTTCACCGGGTGGCCGTAGAGCAGGTTGAGGCAGTCGTCTACGAAGCGGCGAAGCACCTCCTCGCCATCGCCACGTGGCAAGGCCCGGCGAAGCGGCAGTCCGCGAGCCAGCTCGGGTGGACAGCACTCCAAATCTCGCGGGCCGTCCGTCCACAAGAGGAGGTGCGGGCTGCCGTTGCCAGGGATCACGCGTAGCCTTCGAGTGCTCAGCTTCTCCTGTACCAGACCGACCAGCGCGCGCTCCTGTTGCTCGGGCAGGGCTCCCGTGGGTCCAAGCAGCGTGTCGCCGTCCGTTGCGACGAATTCGCACCGGAAGCAGACGTCTTGCTCTTCCGGCCTGAATTCCATCGCAGCGGCCAGGAGCGGCCCGTGCGGGAGCGAGGTCGGTTCTACTCCCAGCAGGACGGCAATGGAGGTCTCCGGTCTCGAGGGGTCCGCCGTCTCGGGTAACTCGGCACATCCGACCTCGGCTTCGGCCGCGAGGGCGTCCAGATGCGGCGTGGGGGCCGCCTGGAGAGGGGTCTTCCCGTCGAGTTCCTCACACGGTTCTCCCGCGGCACCGCTCAGTACTACAGTTAGATACCGGTCTTGCCTGTGCACCCACCCATTGTGCCCGATGGGAATGCAGGGCGTGGCCGAATCTCTTGACAGCCGCCGCTCCTGTTGGTACAATCTTGTTCGAACATGACGCAACTACGTGTTATGCATGCAATCCGATGGCGGACCGGCAGTTGGTTCGCCACGTGCGCGCTTAGCCAACGACGGAGTGGTGAACTCCGTACTCGGATAGGCGCGCCCGCATGTGATTCCACGGCGGGCGTCATTCTTTGGGAGCGAGGTTGAACCGTCCATGGCGGCTGGCGAAGTTCTGCTGCTGAACAACGACTACGAACCGCTGAACGTGTGCACCACCATTCGTGCGTTGACACTCGTGATGCTGGGTAAGGCCGAGGTTGCGCATCATGCCGATCGGAAGCTTCACACCGTATCTGGATCCATAGCGGTTCCATCCGTTCTGCGCATGCGATACCACGTTCGTCGGCCTCTGCCCCAGCTCAAGCTGTGCAGGCAGACGATCCTTGCGCGAGACAACCACACCTGTCAGTATTGCGGTCGTCCGAGCCGTGACCTGACGATCGACCATGTCATCCCCAGACGGATGGGTGGCACCCACACGTGGGACAACCTGGTCGCTTGCTGCCGCCGCTGCAACCTGAAGAAGGGCGACAAGTTGCTGCCTTTGACGAACATGAAGCTCGTGAGGCAGCCTCGCCGCCCGCGGTACACACCGTATATCAGCTTGGCGAACTACCTTAGGGCGCAGCAGAACGAGCTGTGGCGCAACTACCTCCCGGCTTTCGAGGACTTTGCCATCGAAGCCTAGGGTAGAATCCAGGTAATGACAGCTAAGCCCAAACGAGCCGCTGCCCCCTCGACGGCGCCTACCACTCCGCAGGCCGAGAGTGCGACCCCCGACATCGCAGCTCTGCAACAGACCATCGAACAACTGAGCAAAGAGCGCGATGAAGCCAAAGAGCAGGCGCTGAGGGCTATGGCAGACTACCGCAACCTCCGGAAGCGCGTCGAGCAAGAGTCGCAGGGTATCCGCGCCCAAGCAATCGAGCAAGCGGTGTCGGCTTTCCTGCCTGCGATGGACAACTTGGAGTTAGCCATCGCGGCCGCGGACCAGGCGTCTAGCATAGAAGCCGTCGTGGACGGCATCCGTATGATCCAAAAGCAGTTCGAGACCGCTCTTCAGCAGATCGGCGTAACTCCCATCGAGGCAGTAGGCAAACCCTTCGACCCGAATCTCCACGAGGCGGTTGCGGTTGCCGTCTCTGCTGAGCAACCTCCGGACATCGTGTTGGAGGAACTTCGGCGCGGCTATGTGCTGAACGGGCGGGTAATCCGGGCGAGCCGAGTCCGCGTGACCAAAGCGCCGTTCGACGAAGGCGCGAATGAGTAAGACCCTGTTCGGCACCGATGGGGTGCGCGGGGTCGCCAATCAAGACTTGTCCCCCGAACTCGCCCTGGCCTTGGGGCGTGCGGCGGCGGCCCTCGCCGTCCAACGGGAAGGTCACCCACGCATACTGCTCGGCAGAGATCCCCGACTCAGCTCTACGATGCTCGAGTGCGCCTTCGCCGCAGGGTGTTGCTCCAGTGGCGGAGAGGTGTTCCTCGCGGGGGTGATTCCGACCGGAACCCTGGCTCGATTCGTCCGAGAGGACGGATATGCGATGGGGGCGATGGTTTCGGCATCGCACAATCCCGCTGAGGACAACGGCATCAAGCTTATCGGCTCGGATGGTCGGAAGCTGTCCGACGCCTTCGAGGCTGAAATCGAGACGACCCTGGACGCGGATGGCGCTCCCCGCGCGGATCCGAGGCGCGTGGGCACCGTCAATGCGCTTAGCGGGCTGTTAGAACGGCACATCGCATGGACGCGGGCGGCGTTTCCGATGCGGCTAGATGGGCTGCGCGTTTTGGTGGACTGCGCACACGGTGCCGCGACCGAGTGGGCCCGGCCCGTCATGGAGGCTGCTGGCGCCGAGGTTGTCGAGACCGGTGTTCGACCGAATGGCCTGAACATCAACGCCGAGGGCGGCGCAACCAAACCACAGTACCTACTGCGAGCGACGTTAGAGGCAAAGGCACACATCGGCTTAGCCTTCGATGGCGACGCCGATCGTGCGGTTTTGGCCGACGAGAACGGACGCCTCGTCAATGGCGACCACATTCTCGCTCTGTGGGCGCTGCATCGAAAGCGGCTCGGTACACTCGACCCCCCGATTGTCGTGGGAACCGTCATGACCAACATGGGGATGGAGCGGCTCCTTGCCGAACACGGGGTGAGGCTGGAACGCGCACCGGTTGGGGACCGCTATGTGGTGGAGCGGATGGATGCGACGGGCGCGCTTGCAGGTGGGGAGCAGTCGGGCCACATCGTATTCCGCGAGAAGGCTCCGACGGGAGACGGGATCGTAACCGCGCTCGAGGTGCTGCAAGTGATCGCACAGACCGGCAAGGCACTTTCCGAACTAGCTGCACTGTACGAACCCTGGCCTCAGGTGCTGATCAACGTTCGGGTTCGCGACCGGTCCGCGTGGCGCACGGCCGCCGTGGAGCATGGCATAGCCGAGGCGGAGCGAGAGTTGGGGAACGAGGGCAGACTCCTCGTTCGAGCGTCCGGTACCCAGCCGATGCTACGCGTGATGTGTGAGCACCACGATCGCGAGCATCGCGACCGCGTGGCCGAACGCGTCCTGCAGCTGCTGATAGACGAAGCGGGGGGAGACATCTACTCTCGAGTGGAGTTGACCGATGCTCTTGGCGATTGACGTAGGAAACACGCACATCTTCTACGGCCTCCACGACGGCAGTGACTGGCGTGCGACATGGCGCCAACATACCAACCCTGCGTGGACCGAGGACGAGATCGGCGCATTTCTCAGCACCATGACCCAGAGGGCATGCTCCACGGAGTGTGTGGACCGCATGGCAGTGTGCAGCGTGGTACCTGCGCTGAGTGATCGATTCCTGCTCTATGCTCGTCGCTGGCTGGAGATCGAGCCACTCTTCATTACACACCTAACCGCCAAGAACCTGCCCATCCTGAACGAACCACCGGAGATGGTAGGTGCCGACCGCATCGCTAACGCAGTCGCTGCCATCGAGCAGTACGGGGTGCCTGCGGTCGTGGTGGATATGGGCACTGCCACGACCTTCGACGCGATCTCGGCCAAGGGTGAGTATTTGGGTGGAGCCATCATGCCTGGCGTAGAGATATCAACCGCCGCGCTCTTTCACCGAGCCGCCCGCCTCAGCAAGATATCGCTGACCGTGCCGCGCGCGGCGATCGGGCGCAACACCGAAGAGAGCCTGCGGTCGGGCATTGTACTCGGCTTCGCCGCCGCGATAGACGGACTGGTCGAGCGCATCTGCTCCGAGCTCGGGGGCAATCCCGTGGTGGTAGCAACGGGTGGCGTCGCAGATACTATCGTAGGCGCATGCCGCTCGATCCACCACGTGGATCCGATGCTGACACTTAACGGCATTCGCATCCTCGCCGAGCCCTGAGCGGAGCGGGTGTTAGGTCCCGAACGAGTACTACGAGTGTCTAGCTGTGCTCCTCTTCGCCGAGGCTAACACGTAGCTCGTCTAGGACGGCGCGGTATTCTGCCATGTCAGTTCTCAGCCGCTCGAGAGCCTGCTGCTGAGCCTGAATGCGCCCACGCATGCCGCGTAAGGCGGTGGAGGTAGCGAGCTCACCTATCACCGCCGAGAGGTGCTCCCAATGTGCATCTCCCGCCGCTCGTATCTCCTTCAGATTTGCCAGCAGCGCGAGTTGTTGGTCTCTGACACGGTGTGCGGAACGGTATAGCTCGGCAACCTCGGGGTCGCTGCTACCCTCCGCCAACGCACTCAACCGCTCCGTGCTGAGCTGGAGCGAGGGCTCGTCGAGGCCCTGCATCAGTCGTTTCAGTGCTGCCCTGTCTCTAGCGAGTTCGATCACGACACCGCGGAGACGGCTGATGTGCTCCAGGTAGAACGAAGCATCGGAATCTTCTAGGATCGCTGGGTTCTGCGCTAGGCGATCACACTGCTGCAGCAGCTCTCGGCAGGCAAACTCGGTCTCGCAGTCCAAGCCTGGCGGGACATCGTCGGGAAGCGGTGCCGCGCGCTGTGAGCGTATGGCATACGCTGCTGCTAAGGCTGCGAAGCCGCCTGACACCACCGGCAGCCACCATGTTAGTCCTACCACCGCCCCAGCCACACATGCTGCAACGGGTAGCGCCACGACGAGCCAATTGGGTGGTCTTCGGCGATCCCGACTGTTGCGCACCAGAGGGTTGCGCGTATCAGTCATCTTAGAAGCGGATCCTCAGTCCGAGTGACGCCTCGGTGATACTCCCGTTGCGCCACCGCACTTGCTGGTACGCATCGAGTCGATCCTGGACGAGCAGCGAGTGTCTCAACCGGTAGTAGTCCGAGCCCGAGTCGAAGTCTCGTGCCAGCGTGAGTGCAAGCGACCGCTCACCGTTCAAAGTGTACACCAAACGTACGAGAAGGTAGTCGTTGTCTACATCTTCGACCGAGTGTCCGCGGCGCGTGCGCACCCATTCACTCTGCAGACGAAGGCTACCCAGTTGTCGGGTGAAGTCGGCGCCGTACAGCTCTCGATATCCCCTACCACGACCCGGGCTGTCCTCCGGCCGGCGGACTTCCTGGAATGAGAGGCCCGAGACACCGAAGTGCCTCCCGGAAGCGATGCTGAGTCCGAATGCACCTCC
>BTVI01000006.1:0-101702 GCA_045862955.1 Fimbriimonadales bacterium | reverse complement strand
CCGCCGGGGGTTGAGCACTAGGGCTTGGAATCGCCCACCACCCATCATTCTATCACCTCCCCGCATTGTCGTCAAATTGCACAAACCCGGTGCCGACCGTCTAGGGGAATCCGGCGGCGATCAGGCCGGCAAATGTGCCGGAAGCTTTCGTTTTCGCGAAGTTCCTTCTACCGCGAAGCAAGGTCCCGCAAACGCCCTGAAAAAAGTGCAAAAACCGATTACCGTCGTGTTCCGAAGAGAGTGGCTAGCAGGTGGTCCGCTACCACTCTTTGAGGCGCAGGCATCGGAGTGTTACCTAACAGCTCGAGGCGCGTCCAAGACCTCGGGCTCCGCGTAACTCGGAAAAGAACAGGGTGCAACGTGATACGGTGGTAGGTGACAGTGTGCGTCACTCTCGGTAGCGGTGTACCGGTATCGGTAGACACACCAGCCTCGAGCGCTGCCCTTCGTGCGGCAGTCGAAGCGCTCTCGCCGCGCGATACCTCCGTTCTCGGAAACTCCCATAGACCGCTCCACCACCTGCCCGGCCCGATGCGCACCAACTTCGCCCGCCTGCCGTCGGTGAGCACCGCGCAAGCGTGAAACAATCGCACCGGCTGACGCGATTCCTGACGCGCGGGGATCCGATCGGTAAGGCCTTCGCGGTAAGCGCGGCAGTACTTGCAGATTGGGCACTCGGCGCATCTCGGCTCGCCGGCAACGCAGATGCGAGCGCCCAGTTCCATCATCGCTTGGTTCCAGTCGCCGGGCCGGCGACTGTCTAGCAATCTCATTGCCCCCTGGCGGATCGCCGACTTCCCCGGTGCGACGTTCAACCTCCCTTCTATGCCGAACACCCGTGCGACGACACGCTCCACGTTCCCATCTACCGCCGCGACCGGGGCGTCCAGCACACGGCTCGCCAAGGCTGCCGCGCTGTACTCGCCGATTCCAGGCAGTTGGCGAAACGCCGCTACGTCGCGGGGAGTAGGGCCCGCCGTCAGGCGCCGAGCAGCCAGAAGCAGGCTTCGAGCTCGACCGTAGTAGCCGAGACCTTGCCAGACCGCTAGCACCTCTTTCTCCGAGGCCGCCGCGAGCGAACGCAGGTCTGGAAAGCGCTCCACGAAGCGCTCGAAGTAAGGCACCACCGTGCCAACGCGCGTCTGCTGAAGCATCACCTCGGATACCAACACCGTGTAGAGGTCGTCGGATCCCCTCCAGGGAAGCACGCGCTTCTCTCGGTCGTACCATGCTAGCAGCCGTCTGCGCAGGGCGCGAAGGTCCCCGTCGTTCACCGGTTGGCGGCGGCGGGCCACGCGAGCTTCACCACGACAGGGAAGTGATCCGTGACCTTCGTCGGATCGTGATCGTGCAGGATGCGCACCTTTCGGATGCGATGGTAGAGCGGCCGGGACAGCAGAATGTGATCGATCGAGTCGAACTCCGTCTCGGGATCGACTCTGCCGTCTTTGTTACGGTCGAAGAAGCAGGTGTAGCGCAGCTCTTTTGGCACGTGGGCTGCTGCGTTGAGCAGGTCGTCCGTCTTGTCGTTGGGGTCGAGTTCGCGGATGGTCTTCAGCACTTTCGTGATTGGTTTGCTGCTTGCCTTGTCCAGGCTGTCCTCGGCACCGTCGAAGTCATTGAGATCCCCCATGACGACGACGAAATAGCCCTGCTTCCACAGGTCCTGTGCCATCCCCCGCACGGCGTCCGCCTGTGCCTCCCTGTCCGCTTTACGCTCCTGATTCATTGGCTCCGCCAGGAAGTGAACGCCGATCACCGCCAGACGGGAGCCCTGCGACTCGAACCGTGCGACGAGGTTCTTGCTTACCCCCTTGCTCGTCGCTCCGCTGCTTCCCTTCCGATCGTCGCGAGTGATCCGGTCGCCTATCGGGTCCAGCCTCGTCAGTAGCCCAACGTCCTGTCCCGTGTGCGTATCCTTGCCATTTACCAGAAACGCTCGGTAGCCCTTGCCTTTCAGGAAGCGGTCGTTCAGCATCTCGAGCGCTTGCAGATTCTCCACCTCGCAAAGCAGCACGATGTCCGCATCGCCCTTGGCTATGATCCCCGCGATGGCTTCCATATGCTGGGCCGCTTTCTGTGGAGACCCACGCCGCTCCCCGAACTCGATTTGTCCCTCTTCGGGAGGCAGTCCGTCCCACAGCCATTCGGCGTTCAGCGTCATGAGCACCAGCGAAGACTTGTCCGTGCGCCTATCCGGTTCCAACGGAACGGCAGTCGAAACGCAGCTCAGGCACGTGCTGAGAAGGAAGAGAATGGGAAGAAGAACGCGAGCTCGCATGACGCGACGGAGAATACCGCAACATCGGCCGCCGTGCAGCTACGACTCGGGTGCTACAATCGCCGCGAGGTTCTTCATCGAATGTCCTTAGGCCGAGTGACATCCAGCGCGCTAGTAGGGATCGATGCTTATGCTGTCACCGTCGAAGTGGATGTGCACCCCGGCTTGGCCAACTTCGTCATCGTCGGACTGCCCGACACCGCCGTCAACGAGAGCAAAGAGCGAGTTCGCACGGCAATAAAGAACTCTGGGCTCTCCTTCCCCCACACGCGCATCACCGTCAATCTCGCGCCCGCCGATGTGCGAAAGGAAGGGCCCAACTTCGACCTGCCCATCGCGCTGGGCATTCTCGCCGCTACTGGCCAGCTCTCGCCGGATTGCCTCGGAAATACGCTAATCCTCGGCGAGCTCGGCCTGGATGGCACGACACGACCGATTGCCGGCGCGCTCTCCGCGGCTATCTACGCACAGGCCGATCCCGAGATGCAGGCCCTGCTCTTGCCCCTCGACAACGCCCGGGAAGCGGCAGTGTTCGATGACCTTCCGGTGTACGGTGCTGGGTCGCTGCTAGAAGCCATAGACATCTTGGTGGACCCGTCATCCGCCAAGCCTCAGCCGGTGCACACCGTGGAGTTCGGCTCCGCGCTGGCCGAGTGCGAAGAAGATATGCGCGACGTGAAGGGCCAGGAGACGGCGCGTCGCGCGCTGGAAGTCGCGGCAGCGGGCGGGCACAACATGATCATGATAGGTCCCCCCGGCTCGGGCAAGACCATGCTCGCTCGGCGCCTCCCGACCATTCTGCCGTCCCTCACCCTGTCCGAGTCCATCGAGACCACGCGTATCCATAGCGCCAAGGGCCTGATGGGTCCACACCAGGGCCTGCTCGCGCTGCGTCCCTTCCGCGCTCCGCACCACACTTCGTCCTACGCGGCCATCGTAGGCGGAGGAAAGTTCCCGCGGCCGGGTGAGATCAGCCTCGCGCACAACGGTGTGCTGTTTCTCGACGAGATGCCGGAATACGACAGAGACGTGCTCGAGGCGTTGCGTCAGCCGCTCGAAGACGGGCTCGTGTCGGTGTCTCGCGTTGCCGGGCACATAGACTTCCCGGCGAAGTTCCAACTCGTTGCCGCCGCAAACCCGTGTCCATGTGGGTACTACGGCGACACCATGA
This sequence comes from Fimbriimonadales bacterium, assembly GCA_045862955.1. Lineage (GTDB taxonomy): Bacteria > Armatimonadota > Fimbriimonadia > Fimbriimonadales > JABRVX01 > JABRVX01. The sequence goes on along the minus strand of BTVI01000006.1, from coordinate 98,250 downwards.
AGCAGTGCACCTGCAGCCCGTCCGCAATCAGGAGGTATCTCCAACGTATCTCTGGACCGCTCATAGACCGAATCGACATTCACATCGAGGTGCCGCGCGTCCGCCAGGAAGACCTGCTCGGCCTGGATCTGGGCGAACCCTCCGCGGCGATTCGGGAACGGGTTACGGCGGCACGAGAACGCCAGTACGACAGGCTGAAGGGAACCGGCGTCTACGTGAATGCGCACCTCACTCCCAGACAGCTCAGGGAGACGTGTCCCCTCGGCGAGCCAGCAAGAGAGTTCCTGCAGATGAGCTGCCGCAAACTGGGGCTCTCGGCGCGAGCTTTCGACAGGTTGGTAAAGCTGGCGCGGACGATCGCGGATCTGGAAGGTGCTTCCGACATCGCCGTTCCGCATGTGGCCGAGGCGGTGCAGTATCGCACCATGGATCGTCGGGCGTGGGGATAGTTCCGGTTGGATTTCCTTTTTGGTCCGGAAGGTCTGGACCTCTATGAATCGCACCATGGATCGTCGGGCGTGGAGATAGTTCCGGGGACCGCCCGACTAGTCGGGTAGGGCCCATACGCGACCTCCCCTACCACCCGCCGAGGATGGATCACCGGCGCCGTCATGCCTACCCCGCCGTCATGCTGGCCTTGTCGTCATGCTGAGCCTGTCGTCATGCCGAGCTCGTCGTCATGCTGAGCCTATCGTCATGCTGAGCCTGTCGAAGCATGACCCCGCCGGCCGCACCGAGCCTGCCTCTATGCCGAGCTCGTCGTCATGCTGAGCCTATCGTCATGCTGAGCCTGTCGAAGCATGACCCCACCGGCCGCACGTTCTCGACTTCAGCAGGTGGCTCTGGCACTCACCGATGCATGCTTCGACAGGCTCAGCATGACGGTTCCCGTCGGCTGCGCACTCCCACCGAGCGACGCATGCTTCGACAGGCTCAGCATGACGGTTCCCGCCGGCTGTGCGCTCCCACCGACCGATGCATGCTTCGACAGGCTCAGCATGACGGTCGCGTACGGTAGCACGCTCCCACCGACCGATGCATGCTTCGACAGGCTCAGCATGACGGTTCCCGCCGGCCGCGCGCTCTCATTGACCTTACCACTCGCCCTTGCTCAACTCCAGCACCCGCCGCACGTGCTCTCGCACCCCATCGAGGCCGCGGTTCAGCCGGGCTCCCAGGGCGCGCGCCTTGTCCGATAGCACTCGGAAACGCGGCTCCGCCGCTCCTATCCGATCTTCGATCACCGCGCTGCTGCCGCTCAACTCCTTGGCGAACTGCGCCACTTGCTGCTTGTAGCAGTAGCAGTCCACCACGTTGTACTGCTGGCCTGCTACTGCCGGGTTGCCGACTGCGAGGACGATCGCGTGCGCGGTGTCTTCCATGGAGTTGACCGAGCCTCCTTCGTCGCTGGAAAATGGCTCGCCGCGCGCGACCGAAAGGATCAGATTCCGCCAGGTGGCCCGCTTCGGGTCTAGCATGTCCACGCCGTAAACCAGAGCAGGGCGCCAGGACGAGGTGTTCATTCCGTACACGTGGTGATAGCCGGTGCAGGCGTCGTCCACCATCGCCTTGCAAGTGCCGTAAATCGTGTCCGGCCAGATGGGATGGATCTCGCTGAGCGGAATATCCGGGGCCACTGCACCGAGGGCGGCGATCGAGCTGACGAAGATGAACTGCTGTCGCCCGTGCTTGCGGGCGAACTCCAACAGGTCCAGGCTCCTACCGACGTTGGTCTCGAACGCCTCGCGAGGGCTTTCGGTGAAGTTCACCCACTCCAGCGCGTTGTGCAGCACCACTTCGGTCCCGTCCACCAGCGCCTCCAGCGATGCTACATCGTGCAGATCGCCTGGGACCATCTCGACGCCCCACTTGCTCAGCAGCTCACGGCGGCTGGACTCGCGCACCAGGGCTCTCACCTGGTGCCCACGGTCCAACAGCTCCTTCGTCAGGTAGTGTCCGAGAAAGCCAGAAGCTCCGGTCAGTGCAACCTTCAAATTTATCGCCCCTCCCCCTACGCCAACGCCCCAGCAGTTACCAATATCGCAATCGGGAAACGACGGTCCTACCTGGACCCACGCTTCGACCCTCAGCCAGGCGTGAACGCCGGGACGCGGTCGGCATCGGTAACCGGCATCATCGGCTCCGAGCCGTCTCTCTCGGCCACTCGCCGAGCGACCCCGTTAATGAAGTCCTTGCTCCACGCTCCCATGTACTCCAGCACCACTCCCGACTCGTCCGTCAGGTACATCGCCGGCACACTCTGGAGGTCGAAGCGATCAGTCACTTCCAAGCCCTTGTCCAGCAGCATGGGGAAAGACGTGCCGAAATCCCGTTCGAACGCCCGCGTCTCCATCGCGTCGTTCTGGCTCACCCCCCAGACGGTCAGCGAAGGGCAAGCATCGGCCAGCTTCTGAAGAAACGGGAACGTCAACTGGCACGTGGGGCAGTTGACTTTGAAGAACGCAATGAGCAACAGGCCCTTGCTCCGAGCCTCGGCAGTGGATCGGTTCTCGCCGCTGAGGTCCGGCAGTGTGAAGTCTGGAAAGGTATGACCAGTCTGCACCAGTCCAGCACCCATGACAACCCCTCCTCTGCGAGCCGGAATCGCCGGATCGCCAAAGCTAGATTACCGCAGGCGCTGCTCGATGGTGCCCTCCGAGCTACCCGTGCCGCTCACCTTGTTCTCCAGGTGTGCGACTCGCGAAGCCAGCGTCTTCAGGTTCTCGTCCACGCTCATCGCATGGGCCGTCAGCCCTTCGCGCAGCGTTTGGAACTCTTCTCGCAGCCTTCGCACATCCTCTGAGCCCGTGCCCACGCGATCCCTCTCGAGTTGCACGCGCATCTCGACCATCTTGCGCTGATGCACCGTGAGAATCGCTACGATGGGGATGCACAACGCCGTGATTGGAATCAGTAGGGCCAGAATCTCGACGTTCATCACTCGGCCTCCCCGTGCCCGGCGCAGCGTAGCTCTGTAGCCGTCGGCATCACACCTCGCCCCCGAGCCGCTGCTGCAGTTGCTCGGTAGCACCACCCCGCTCCAAGCGTCCGAGCCTGTCGCTTAGCATGCTGAGGCTTCGATCTACACTCAGGGCGTGCTCGCCGGCAGTCTCTCGCAACTCGGTCAGCTCGCGACGCAACGAGTCCATTTGCTTCCGCAGTTCGTCCAGTTCCTTGTCGGAGATGCCCCGCGCCTTCGCAGAGGACCGCTTCGTGAGAGCCTCTCCGAGCTGGATGAGAAAAACCATCACACCGATGGCCAGAATGATCGCTACGACTGTCGGCACGGAACACCTCGGGGCACAGCGCTGGCGGGCCGCCCATAATACCTACACGTTACTCGGGCTCGGGGTTGCACGGTTCACTTGCCGGCTCATGCGTGCGTTACCTCCAGGGCTGCAGTGGCGCGCTCGATTCGCGCGAGGACCCGCTCTCGTCCCATTGCTTCCATCAGCTCGAACAGGCCTGGCCCCGCGGTTCGTCCCGTCAGCGCGATGCGCAGGACGTGGATTACGGGTGCGCGCTTCTCCAAGCCGAGGTCTGCGGCAGCGCCCTCGACGGCAGCCTCCAAGTCGTCGTGCGTCCAGGTGCCGAGTGCCCGCAGCCTATTGGCTGCTGCCGCTAACGTAGCGCGTCCATCGTGCTTGCGGAACCACTTGTCCACTCCCTTGTCGTCGAACGGGTAGTCGTCGCGGAAGAAGAAAGACACTGCGTCGGCAATTTCCGGAAGAGTGCGAATACGCTCCTGTTCGAGTACCAGCACGCGCCGCTGGTACGCTAAGCCCTCTTCGTCGGCGGTTTCCGGCACGAGCTTCGCCTCGACCAAATAGGGCCTGCACAGCTCGACGAATCGTTCCGGTGCCAGCTGACGGATGTACACCCCGTTCATCCACCGTAGCTTCTCGTGGTCGAAGATGGCGGGACTGGTCTGGATGCCGTCCAGCGAGAAGGCCTCGATCAACTCGTCGCGCGTCATGACCTCTCGGTCGTCGCCCGGGGCCCAGCCGCACAGTGCGAGGAAGTTGACCAGAGCGTCGGGCAAGAACCCCTCGTTACGGAACTCCAGGACCGCCGTGGCACCGTGCCGCTTGCTGAGGCGCTTCTTGTCGGGGCCGAGGATGATCGACGGATGAACCCAGACCGGCTGTTCCCAACCGAAGGCCATGAAGAGCTGGGCGTGCTTGGGTGCGCTGCTAATCCATTCCTCCGCCCGGATCACGTGGGTTATCTGCATCAGGTGATCGTCCACCATCGCGGCAAAGTGGTAGGTCGGCATGCCGTCCGACTTGATCAAGACGGGGTCGTCTAGCAGGGCGTTCTCGAATTCGATTGGGCCTCGCAGATAGTCTTGCACCACCGTAGTGCCCTCGGTCGGCAGTGCCTGTCGGATCACGTAGGGCTCGCCCGCACTCTCGCGGCGTCTCGCTTCTTCGCCCGATAGCTTGCGGCAGGTGCGGTCGTACATGGTGGGCTGTTTGTTTTTCTCCTGCGCCTCGCGAAGCGCAGCGAGGCGCTCGGGGGTGCAGAAGCACTTGTAGGCGGCACCCTTCGCCAGTAATATGGCGATCTGCTCTCGATAGATATCTAATCGCTCGCTCTGAAGATAGGGCCCGAACGGCCCTCCCACGCCCGGCCCCTCATCCCAGTCTAGGCCGAGCCACCGCAGGCTCTCCATGATCTCCTCGCGTGCACCAGGGACTTCTCGGGCTCGATCCGTGTCCTCGATGCGGAGGATGAACTTACCGCCGGGGGTATGGCGTGCGAGAAGCCAGTCGAACAGCGCAGTGCGGATGTTGCCGACGTGGGGAGACCCGGTCGGGCTGGGGGCATAGCGAACGCGAACGGACATGCCGGGATTGTGCCACAGCACCGAGGCTATGCGCCAAGCGAAGTGGGCCAACGCTAAGCCGTCCGACGCCGGAGGGCATCGGGCGGCCCAGCATTTTATCGATCTGTAACGGTTATGACCGTTTGCGCCGAATCACGAGCGCGCCGAGACCGAGCGCCAGCGCGGCGATCGTGCCTGGCTCGGGGACGAGCGACAGGTTATCGTAGTAGACTGGAGAGCCCTCACTGTAGAGGTCCACGGCAGCGAGGTTCAGCACGCCGTCGTTCTTCCAGCCACTGGAGCCGAGCAGGGTGCCACCGTAGTAGATGGACTTGGTGTCGGCCGTAAGGTTCAATTCGACCCTGATCTCCGTCCACGCGTTCACGATGTAAGGCAGGCTCGACCCCGACCCGATGTCGTCGGTGACTTTGCCGGTGGCGGCATCGAACGTGAGCTGGACGCTCCAGCTATACGGCCCACCGTTGTTGTACGTGTTCAGCAAGATGAAGTAAGTCTTGCCGGTGAAGTTATCTGGGATGAACATCCACGCGCTGTAGGTCCAAGCGCCGGAGCTAACGCCGGTGTAAGCGTGGACCGTATCGTCCGCGTTGTCGATCTCCACTGAGTTCGGGCCGCTGAGTGCAAAGGTGCTGACGACGGTGCCACAAGTGGCCACGCCGTCCCAACCGAACCAGCCGCCCTGGCCATTCAGGTTAGAACCCGTAGCATACGAATCGAAGTTATCCGACCACGCTGCGAAGGCCGCGCCCGAGAGCACGAAGGTCGCCGCGGCGGCAATACAAAGAGAGGTTAGCTTCGCTTTCATTACAAGACCCCTCCTTTGCTTGACTTCGTGTACATGGTAACACACTTCGTGCCAAATTGGTAGGGGCTACTGTGGGAAAAAGGGGCGCTACGGACAGGGCAGGGGAGCATTCTTACTTCGAACCTGGCGAGATGACCGGGACTCGGATCGAAGAAACTCGGTTCTTGCACTAATGGGCCGATCGTCGTATACTTCTACCAGGCACCGATTCAGGGTTTTCTAACGTCGTGCGTGCTTCGAACCACCCTCGACGAAGGTGCCGTGTCACGCTCTTGCGCACCGCGCGCCAAACTACTCTGGTGTAAGGAGTTCGAAGAATATGGCTTCTGGAAAGTGGTCGGCAGCGATCGGCCTCTTCGTTCTCGTCTCGGCTCAGGTCTTCGCTCAGGCCCCGGCATACCAAGTGGCTGTCGCTCCCGACGGGAGCGCCTATGTGAAGGGGCACGTGCTGGTCGGATTTCAGGGTGGCGTGTTACCCCCCGTCCAGCCGGGGGACCAGCTATTCGGGGGCACCGTAGCCCGGCTTCTACCGGAGATCGGTGTGGCTCTCATCGAGTACCCGGCCGAGCGCGACGTGTTCTCGGTCATCCGAACGGTCAGTGCGGACCCGAAGGTCCGCTTTGCCGAGCCCGACTATATCCTTTACACGGCCTTCACGCCGAACGACACGTACTGGGCCAACCAGTGGGGGCCCAAGAAGATTCGTTGTGACGTGGCCTGGAACTACGGCCAGGGGGACGCAGGAACAGTCATCGCTATCGTGGATACCGGCATCAACTACAACCACCCGGATCTCAACGACAAGTACGTCGGCGGGTACGACTACCACAATGGCGATAGCAATCCGATGGACGACAATGGGCACGGAACCCACTGCGCCGGCATCGCCGCCGCAGAGACCAATAACGCCACGGGCATTGCCGGCGTCGGATTCAATTGCAAGCTCATGGCCGTCAAGGTCCTCGGGTCGAACGGCTCCGGTACCCTCACGAACGTTGCCTCCGGCATCAACTACGCTACGAACAACGGTGCGAAGGTGATCAACCTGAGCCTAGGAAGCACGAGTAGCTCCAGCACTCTTCAAAGCGCCGTGGACAACGCGTGGAATAACGGCGTCGTCGTGTGTTGTGCGGCAGGCAACAACGGCAACACCACGATGTTCTATCCAGCCGCATACACGAACGCGATCGCCGTCGCCTCTACCGACAGCAACGACGCGCGCTCGTCGTTCTCGAACTATGGCGCTTCGTGGGTAGACGTAGCCGCACCGGGCAACACCATCTACTCGACCTACGGTTCCGGTTACGCGAACCTCTCTGGCACTTCGATGGCCTCGCCGCATGTGGCCGGCGCAGCCGCGCTGCTGTACAGCAAGATCGGTGGCGCCCGAAGCAATGCTACCGCTACCCAAGTGCGCAATCTGCTCGAGAGCACGGCGGTCTACGTCGGCTCGTGGGTAGCCAAGGGCAGGATCGATATCGGTGCCGCGATGGCTCAGCTCGGCGGAGGGGGCGGCGGACAGACCAGCACCTTCGATGCGACCAACGTCGTCCGAGTACGAGGCACCATGCAGCTAGGCGATCCAACCCTACTTCATGATGACGACAACCTGTACGTACAGATGTCCGCGGTCCAGTCGGGCTCGGCGCGCGTAACCGAATACTATGCCGAATACACCGTGTCGGCAGCGAGCTGGGCAAGCGGCGTCATCGAACTCAGCGCCAAGGCCTCGAGGTCCGTGAGCCTTACCGTGCAAGTGTACAACTGGCCGCTCGCTCGCTGGGACAATGCGTTGACTGGCGCGAGTCTTACCACCACCGAGACGTTCCGGACCATCAACTTCCCGAGCCCGGTATCCAGCTACGTCTCATCGTCCAACCAAGTGCGCGTGCTCGTTAATACCTCCTCGAGCCAGTCGCACTCCGTCTATACCGACCTGCTCCAGGTTAAGTTGACCAGCAACTAAAGGTCGGCCGCGACTCGAACTTGCGGGACGCCGGCACCCGGCGTCCCGCATCGTCTTTGACTTTGCACCAAGTCAGACAGGTAGGATTCGCGCCCGGAGCCGGTAGCTCAGTAGGTAGAGCAACGGCCTTTTAAGCCGTGGGTCCTGGGTTCGAGTCCCAGCCGGCTCACCAGGGATTCACGAGCGACGCTGCTCGAAGACACGCAATACGAAGGGGTAATGCGATGGCCACAATCACATATCGCTTGGCGGAGTGGGCCGCCGGGCTGCGATACGAAGACCTCACTCCCGATGCGGTGGACGCCGCCAAGCGGTTCCTGTACGACTCCATCGGCTGCGCGCTCGGGGGCTATCGGCAAGAGGACTGTGAGCTACTGCTGCACCACCTGCAAGATATGGGCGGCAACCCACACTGCACCTGCATAGGCACCGGCTATCGCACTTCGGCCGTGAATGCGTCTCTGTTCAACGCACTGGCCATCCGAGCAATGGACTACAACGACATCTATTGGAAGGCCGACCCTTGCCATCCGTCGGACATCCTCTCTGGTCCGCTAGCAATCTGCGAGTGGAAGCGGCTTTCCGGCAAGGAACTCATCGTGGCAACCGTCATCGCCTACGAGATGGAGATGAGGCTCTGCGAGTTCGGGCAGCCGGGGATCCGTGAGCGTGGTTGGCACCATGCGACGCTGACCGCATTCGCCGCTCCCATCGCGGTCGGCCGGGCACTCGGGCTGAGCGCGACGCAAATCCAGCATGCCGTGGGAATCTCCGCATCGCACTCGGCCACGCTGGGCGCGGTAACCGCCGGCAAGCTGACGATGATGAAGAATACAGTTGACCCGATGGCGACGCAGGCCGGAGTGACCGCAGCGTTACTCGCCGAAAAAGGCTACACCGGGCCGGAGCACGTGCTGGACGGCAAGGAAGGGCTGATGCACTGCCTGGGGCCAGACTGGAAAACCGAGCTCCTCACCGAAAGCCTGGGCCGCGACTATCGGATCCCGAAGTGCGGGATGAAGGCGTTCCCCATCGAGGCCCTGTCCCACTCCCCGGTCACCGCGCTGCTTCGCCTCGTGAACGCTCACGACATCCGTCCTGACCAGGTCCAAGAGATTCGTGTGGAGACCATCGCGAGGGCAGCCGATATCCTCTCCGACCCGGCCAAGTATCGGCCCGCATCCAAGGAGACGGCGGATCACAGCCTGCCTTACTGCCTTGCCGTCGCACTGGCTGATAGACAGGTCACCCCGTTGCAGTTCACTGCGCAGCGCATCGCCGACCCCGCACTGCATCCACTGATGGATACGGTCAAAGCCGTCGCCAACGAGGAGTTCGAGAAGCTCTTCCCGGAGATCCAACCCTCTCGCGTGACCGTGACGCTGAAGGATGGAAGGTCCTTCGCCGAGCGCGTGGACGTGCCGAAAGGTGATTTCCGCGACCCGATGACGGTGGAGGAAATCCGCGTGAAGTTCGAGGCGCTCGCAGCGGGAGCGTTCGGCAAGGCGCGATGCGATGCGATCCGAGAGGCCGTAATGAACCTGGAGCAGTGTGCAGACGTTTCGACGATCATGCCACTTCTCGTTGCCGGCTAGCTTCTCCTATAGGCGAGCGCAGACTCGGAGGGTGCTAGAATCGGGTGCGCGTGGGCTCGTAGCTCAGGGGTAGAGCGGGCGGCTCATAACCGCTTGGTCGCAGGTTCGAATCCTGCCGGGCCCACCATTACGTATGCCGCCGGAGCCTCGCTCCGAGCAGGCGATCCGTGGTGCGAGGCGAACACTCTTCGCAGCGTCGGTACCCCCGGCCACGGAATCCGCCCAAAGGAGTGCTGCCATGCCTAGAACCGCGTCACTCGTCGTCGCTGCCCTCGGCCTGCTGCTGTTCGGTTGTAACCCAGCCGGTGAGAACGGCACGGGCCAGAAGTCGCCGGAGCCAGGCGGCGGCCCTAAGCACGTCAAGATCGGCTTCATCGTCAAGTCCATGGCCGACAGCTGGTTTCAGAGCGAAACGAACTTCGCGAAGGAGAAGGCGAAGGAATTGGGGGTCGAGATCATCGTCCAAGAGGCGCTCAACGGCAACGCCGTCCTCACCACCATCGATTCGATGGCTACGAACGGCTGCCAAGGCATCATCATCTGCTCTCCCGAGGTGCAGCTCGGTAGCGCCATCAAGGCGGCGGCCGCGAGGCACAACATGAAGCTGATGAGCGTGGACGACCGACTCGTCGGTGGAGACGGCCAACCTCTCACCGACATCCCTCATCTCGGCATTGACGCCTACAACATCGGCAAGCAGGTGGGCCAGGCGATCGTGGACGAGATGGGCCGGCGCGGATGGAAGCCGGACGAGGTTGCCGGGCTAGCAATCACGGCACCCGCGTTGGAGACCGCGAGACAACGCGTTAGGGGCGCCAAGGAAGTGCTGCTGGCGAACGGGTTTAGGGAGGCCAACATCTTCGAGGCGCCGTGGACCGGCTCAGTGGACATCGCAGCCGCGAGCGACGCTGCGAACGGCGTGTTGACGGCGCGCAGCCACTTCCGCAAGTGGGTGGTCTTCAGCTCCAACGATGACGGCGTGCTCGGGGGCATCCGCGCCATCTCGAATCGGGGCATTCCCGCGAGCGGCATCATCGGAGTAGGCATCAACGGGGCGCTCGCTGCAGCAGAGTGGGAGAAGGGCACACCGACCGGAATGGTGGCCTCGGTGCTGCTGCAGCCGAGGGTTCACGGTGCCGACACCGTAGAGATGATGTACCGATGGATCACGGAAGGCAAAGAGCCCCCGAAGGAGACGTACACCACCGGGACCATCATCAACAGGACCAACTACAAGGAGGCTCTGAAAAAGCAGGGCCTGTCGTTGCCGTAGTCGGCCAGCAACGATCGTGGTCGGCTTCCACTCCATCTCCAAGTCGTTTGCAGGGGTGCAGGCCCTGCAGAACGTGTCGTTCACCGTTGCCGATGGCAGCATCCATGCGCTGTGTGGCGAGAACGGCGCAGGAAAGAGCACGCTGCTCAAGGTACTCAGCGGCGTCCACTGGCCGGAGACGGGACACGTCGAGATTGACGGCAAGGTCTACCGCTTTCACACCACCTGGGAGGCTCTGGATGCCGGCGTGGCCGTCATCTACCAGGAGCTGAACCTGGTCCCCGAGATGAGCGTGGCCGAAAACGTGTGGCTGGGGCACTTCGCCAGAAAGGGACCGTTCGTGGACCGCCGGGAGCTGGCGCGGAAGACCACCGAGTCGCTTCGGCGCGTCGGGCTGGACCTGAACCCGTGGACTCGATTAGGGTCTCTCAGCCTCGCCCAGAGGCAGATGGTGGAGACTGCGAAGGCTCTCTCTCGGAACGCGCGCGTGATCGCCTTCGACGAGCCGACGAGCAGTCTTAGTGCGCGAGAAGTAGACACGCTGTTCGCGCTCATTCGGGAACTGCGCGACCGAGGTCTCTCCGTGCTCTATGTGTCGCATCGCATGGACGAAGTGGTGCAGCTGTGCGATGCCTGTACGGTGCTTCGAGACGGCCAGCACATCGAGACCTTCACGAGCATGGAGGGCGTGGACGCGGGGGTGATCACCAACCGCATGGTGGGCAGAGAACTGATCCATGTCAAGTCCGAGATCCCAGCCGAGTATGGTCCGCCTGTGCTCGAAGTTCGGGGCGTCCACGGCCCTGGCCTGGCCGAGCCGGTCAGCCTCGTCGCCCGGGAGGGAGAGATTGTCGGCATCTTCGGACTCGTCGGTGCGGGCCGGACCGAACTGCTGAAGGCCATCTACATGGGCCGTGTGGGCGAGGTGCTGGTCCGTGGCGTGCCAGTGTCGCGCCGTGGGCCCGATTCCTCGATCCGTGCGGGCATCGTCTTCTGTCCGGAGGACCGGAAGAAGGAGGGCATCGTGCCCATGCTCTCGGTGTCCGAGAACATCAATCTCAGCATCCGCCGAGCACTGGCGCGCCTGCGCGTGTGGCTGGCCGCTCGGCGGGAGCGGGAGAACGCGCAACGCTTCATCGAAAAGCTCCGCATCCGCACTGGGTCGCTAGAGACCCCCGTAGCGAATCTGAGCGGCGGAAACCAGCAGAAGGTGATCCTTGCGCGCTGGCTCAGCGAAGATGTGAAGGTAATCCTGTTCGATGAGCCTACGCGCGGGATCGACGTCGGAGCCAAGGCCGAGATCTTCGGCATCGTCCGCGGGCTAGCAGCACAAGGAATCGGCGTAGTTTTCGTCAGCAGCGAACTGCCCGAGATCCTGGCGCTGAGCCATCGCGTCATCGTGATGTGCGAGGGCCGTGTCACCGGTGAGATGCCCACCTCGGAGGCTACTGAGCAGGCTCTGCTGGAACTCGCACTGCCCAAGTCCGTCTCCACCGGAGTGTCCGCATGAACCTCAAGCAGTTCGTTGTCCAGTCCGGCATGATCGTGGTGTTCGGCTTCGTCGTGGTGGCCGCATTCCTGATCACTCCCCGCTTTCTCAGCCTAGACAACATGATCAGCCTGGGGCTGCAAGTTTCGTCGGTCGGGATCGTGTCCTGCGCAATGCTGTTCTGCCTGGCGGGCGGTGACTTCGATCTGTCTGTCGGTTCCACTCTCGCGCTTGGCGGCATGGTGGCGGTGTTGGTCGCGAACGCCTCGGGGAGTCTGTGGTACGGAGCGTTGTGTGCGGTGGCTGCCGGTGCCTTGGTGGGCTCGGTCAACGGTGTGGTGATCTCTCGCTTCGGAATCAACGCGCTGATCACCACTCTGGCCACCATGCAGATCGTGCGCGGCCTGACGAACATCTTGGGGCACGGGACGCCGGTAACCGCCTCGCGACCGGGTTTCGAGTACCTGGGCAATCAGACGTACCTCTCGGTGCCGCTGCCCATCTGGATCATGATCGCGTTCTTCGTACTGTTTGGCATCATGCTGAACAAGACGGTGTTCGGGCGCAACACGCTGGCCATAGGGGGCAATCGCGAAGCTGCCCACTTGGCCGGCATTCCGGTGGCGAGGACCAAGATGGCCGTGTTCGTCATCTCGGGCATGGCCGCAGCATTCGCGGGGGTAATCACGGCTTCGCGCCTGGTGGTAGCGAGTAACAACGCGGGAGAGAAGCTAGAGCTTCAGGCCATCTCGGCCTGCGTGCTGGGCGGCGTGTCGCTGTCCGGTGGCGTGGGGACTATCAGCGGCACCGTGGTAGGGGTGTTGATCATGGGCATCGTGGAGAACGTGATGCGTCTGAAGAACGTGGACGCGTTCTACCAGATGGTGGTAACGGGCGTCATCCTTCTGCTCGCTGTGCTGCTTGACCGCGCGAAGTACCGGCTGCTGGCGAAGCAGTAGCAGCCCCATCGTCTGACTGCTCGGGCCGGTTCGATCTTCATGCCCCAGCGCGCGTCCGGATCCATTTCGGTAAAGCTCCCATCCAGCATAAGCCGGGGACCGCGCAGGGGCACTCTCGTAGGCTTCGCAGTCGAGCCGTCGAGGCCGGCGGCCCCATACTGCAGAGTCCTAGCATGGCTAGCACAGTGCGCTCGTGTAGAACGAACTTGCGCGAGGTTGCGGATCAGCGAGCTTTGCTGCACCCGTGCTCGTGTGCTAAGTAGATTCCCGCGGGCGACGTTGCAGCCAGAGCCGCCGCACGGGCCGAGCTCGGCACATGCGGAGACCCAAGACGATGAAAGGATGCCTCTTCTTCGCAGCCGTCGCGGCTGCGTACCTGTTCACCCCCCCCCGCGCCAGCGACCGGTGTGGCGCCCGGTCCAAGGGATGAGCAGCGCGGCTACCGGTTCTACGTGGGGGCCGACGACGACAAGGTGTATTGCTACCAGGTATCGCAGACCAACGGCGTGTTCTCAGTTGGAGCGAATCCGGTCTGGACCTACACCTGCGATGGGCACCCCGTCGGCACGCCGGTCCTCGGCAGTTCCGACGGGATCGATATCGTCTTCGTCGGCGACGCGGCCTGCGTCGGAAGAGGTAATTCCGGCGCCCTCGCCGGATACTCCCAATCGCCGGGACGGCGCAAGTGTTGCAGTTGCCCCGGCGCGGTCCTTGGGTCGGCGGCGCGCGGCGCGTCGGTGCTGTGCGGCGGGCGCGGGCCGGGGCGTACAATCCCTCCCCCTGGAGGCTTTGCGGAAGGGGGAGGGCCTGCGAAGCTGGGGAGGGGGTTCTTCTCGGGGGCCGCGGCGCTCGGCCGGCCAAAGGAGCGCCAAGACGGCGCAAGTGTTGCAGTTGCCCCGGCGCGGTCCTTGGGTGAGCGGCGCGCGGTGAGGTGGTGCTGCGCGGCGGACGCGGGCCGGGGCATGGGGAAGCGACCCCCTCCTTAAGGTTCCCCCTTCCGCAGGGCCTGCAGGGGGAACCGCTGTCCTCACGCCGCCTCCTGCTAGCTGCGATCTCTGCGGCTTTCCTTGCGTCCTCTGCGTGGCAATCCGGAAAGGCGGAGAAAGGCTAGGGCGAACAACCCCTCCCCCTGGAGGCTTTGCGGAAGGGGGAGGGCCTGCGAAGCTGGGGAGGGGGTTCTTCTCGGGGGCCGCGCCCCTCGGCTGGCCAAAGGACCGCCAGGGGGCGCAAGTGTTGCAGTTGCCCCGGCGTGGTCCTTGGGTCGGCGGCGCGCGGTGAGGTGGTGCTGCGCGGCGGACGCGGGCCGGGGCATGGGGAAGCGACCCCCTCCTTAAGGTTCCCCCTTCCGCAGGGCTGCAGGGGGAACCGTTCCTCCAGGTTCGCCCCCCCCTCCACAAAGCCTGCACGGGGAACCGCTGTCCTCACGCCGCCTCTCACCGTCTGCGATCTCTGCGGCTTTCCTTGCCTCCTCTGGGTGGCAATCCGGAAAGGCGAGGAAAGGCTTGCGCGTACAACCCCTCCCCCTGGAGGCTTTGCGGAAGGGGGAGGGCCTGCGAAGCTGGGGAGGGGGTTCTTCTCGGGGGCCGCGGCGCTCGGCTGGCCAAAGGACCGCCAGGGGGCGCAAGTGCTGCAGTTGCCCCGGCGCGGTCCTTGGGTCAGCGGCGCGCGACGCGTCGGTGCTGTGCGGCGGGCGCGGGCCGGGGCATGGGGAAGCGACCCCCTCCTTAAGGTTCCCCCTTCCGCAGGGCTGCAGGGGGAACCGTTCCTCGAGGTTCCCCCCTTCCGCAGAGCTGCAGGGGGAACCGGGCTCGGCGGGACTCCGCGATTACGAGCTGCAGCAGCCGCATACGGGTCTAGCGAAGGCCTGTACGCAGCAACGGAATCGGGGAGAGAGCTAGCTCTCTCCCCGATGAATCGTTCGGTCTCTAGGAACCGCTTAGAAGTTGACGACGAGGTCGTTGTCCGCCGCAAGCTGGCGAGCCTTGGAGATCGGGATGTACGGATCGTCGGACAGCTTCGCCACGGCGACGGGGATGTTGCTAAAGAACGTCACCCGCGGGCTCCTGCCCTCTGCAACGCCGTCGTAGGGGACGCGGCAAAGCGTGCCCCACTCGATGAACAGGTAGGTGCCCGGCTCGTTGATGTCGTTCCAATTGTAGACGGGAGCGGTCCCGGGGGTGTAGTTGGTGGTGGTCTGAGAGTTCTTGCTCTTCATGCTCTTCCCTTAACTCCGTAATTGGGTATTTGGCGCAAGCCAAGCCGTCGTCTTCGCCCCAGCGCGAAGCCCACCGGTAGCGCTTGCCGCCTACCCTAGATTTCGGTAGTCGGCGGTGTCCTCTTTAGGGTACGGTGGCGCTTTCGGAGAGCGCGGTAGAATCGTTGTATGAGTGGCGAGCGTCCGATGCCGCAGGTGCGGGTTCTTGCTCCGAGCGAACTGCAGATCGAGATGGACGAGCGCAGACAGACCCCCAAGGTGACGGTCGGCGGAGAGACAACCTACTACGATGTTCACTTCGCTCGCGCCTACCCGTTCTCCGATCCAGAGCGGTTCATCGGGGCGTACGATGCCGATGGTCACGAGATCGGCCTCATCGAGGATGTCGGGGTACTGCCTGAGACACAGGCAGCCATCGTCCGCCAGGACCTCGCCCGCCGCTACTTCACCCCCTCGATCCTAGCGATCAAAGGACTGAAGCAGGACGCCACACTTTGGTTGTTCGACGTGGAGACCACCCGAGGGCGCTGTCAGTTCTACGTTCGGCACTGGCGTGACAACGCGTACGAGCTTTCGCCTGGTAGGTGGATGATCACCAGCGTTGACGGTGTGCGATTCGAGATACCTGACTGGTCTGCGCTGGACGAACGAAGCAAGGTGCTGCTGGAGCAGCTGAACTAGATGTTTCTGGTCGAGGGTTTGCTCGACCTCTTGTTCCCTCCGCGATGCGGAGTCTGTGACGGCCTTCGGCGCACCGTCTTCTGCGACGACTGCCGACAACTACTGGAACCCATATCGGGCCCCGTCTGCCCGCGCTGTGGCAGGCCGGGCGGCGCTTGCGACCACTGCCCGGAGCAGCCCGCCCCCTGCCGTTCCGCCTTTCGATACGACGGAGCGGCCGGCGCTGCGGTGCGTAGACTGAAGTACGACCGCGTGTACGCGCTAGGGAACGCTCTCGGTGAGCTGCTGGCGGAGGCAGTGCGAGCTTGGCCCGAGGTAGCGGACGTGGACGAGGTCATACCTGTTCCCATCCACGCCTCTCGGCAACGGCAGCGGACGTTCAACCAGGCGGAACTGATCGCCAGACCGGTTGCAGAGGCCCTGGGGTTGAATTGCGCTACGGACGTGCTCGTCAGGCACCGAAGAACTCCGCCGCAGGTCGGGCGCACACGGCAGGAGCGGCGTAGGAACATCGCAGGTGCGTTCCGGGTGGTGAACCGCGGCCGGGTGACGGGGCGAAGCTTCATGCTGGTGGACGACGTGTACACGTCCGGCTACACGCTGGGAGAGTGTGCGGGGGAGCTGATGGCGGCCGGTGCGAGCCACGTTACGGCGCTAACGGTGTGCAGGGAAGACTGAGAACGGGAATGACTGGGTGAGTGCTTACCCGAGTGCTCACTAGGGAGCACTCACGCCAGCCAGATTGGTCCAAACACTACAAAGCAGTGATGGGTCGTAAGACCCGTACCTATCCAGATCGAGGAATCACAAACACAATTGTCAGTGTACTTGCGAGACGGGATGCTTATTGCATCCTCTTCCTATCCAAGTCAAGGCGATAAACAAAGTATTCGAGCAGTTTCCTGCTCCGAACCGGGACGGTGATCCGTCCTCTCACTGACTACAGTCTAACCCAGGAATCGCTGTCTGTCAAGCCCGGAGCCCAGAAAACTGGTTTCGTTTTGCCGAAGCCCCGCGCAATGCTAGACTCTGGGTCGAATCCACCCCGACCCAACCGCCGGAGGAACGCGCACGACATGTCCGACAACGAAGTCCAGACCATCATCGCAACGGATTGCGGCAGCACCACCACCAAGGCCATTCTCATCGAGAAGAAGGGAGACGAGTACCGGCTCATCGTCCGAGGTGAGGCTCCGACTACGGTAGAAGCACCGTTCGAGGACGTCACCGTAGGCGTCGTCAACGCTGTGAGCGAAGTCGAGGAGCTTTCCGGCAAGAAGTTCTTGGATGAAACAGGCAAGGTCTTCTCGTACATCCACCGGGGCAAGCGAATCGGAACGCGCAAGGACGAGAACTTCGCGGATCTCTATCTCTCTACCTCGAGTGCGGGTGGCGGCCTTCAGATGACGGTTGCGGGCCTGGTGCGCACCATGAGCGCGGAAAGCGCAGAGCGCGCCGCACTGGGCGCCGGAGCCATCATCATGGATGTGGTCGCCGTGGACGACGGCCGAAAGGAGCACGAGCGGGTCGAACGGCTGAGGATGCTCCGGCCCGACATGGTTCTGCTCTCTGGTGGTACCGACGGTGGGAACGTAGACCAACTCAATAACATCGCGGAGACTATCTTCGCTGCGGACGCGAAGCCCCGCTTCGGTGGTATGAAGCTGCCCGTCATCTTCGCGGGTAACAAGGATGCCCGAGAGACGATCAAAGAGACGCTCGGAAGCAAGATCGACGTCCGGATCGTGGATAACCTCCGACCGAGCCTCGACAAAGAGCAACTCGGCCCCGCCCGCGACGCCATCCACGAGCTATTCCTCGAGCACGTCATGCAGCAGGCGCCCGGCTACTCCAAACTGTCCGAGTGGGTTAGCGAGGACATCATGGCTACCCCGAACGCGGTCTTCGAAATCATGCGGACCATCGCGCGTCAGCGCGGGATGGACATTCTCGGTGTGGATATCGGCGGTGCCACCACGGACACCTTTTCTGTATTCGGAGGCACGGCGAACCGCACGGTTTCCGCAAACCTCGGCATGAGCTACTCGATCTGCAATGTGCTCGCGGAGACCGGCGTTGCAAACATTCAGCGCTGGGTGCCCTTCGAGATCGATCCGTTCGAGGTGCGCAACCGGATGCGTAACAAAATGATCCGGCCTACCACCATCCCACAGACCTATCACGACCTGCTGCTGGAGCAGGCTGTGGCCCGAGAAGCGCTTCGGCTGGCGTTCGAGCATCACAAACTGCTGGCTCGAGGTCTGAAGGGAGTCCAGCAGCAGCGGGGCATCGGCGAAGCCTTCGAGCAGACCGAGACCGGAATGACGCTGGTGGACATGTTCGCGCTGGGCATGATCATCGGCTCGGGAGGCGTCCTCAGCCACGCCCCGCGCCGTGCGCAGAGCGCCCTGATGATGATGGATGCCTATCAACCGCAGGGCATCACAATGCTCGCGGTGGACTCCATCTTCATGATGCCGCAGTTGGGCGTGCTGTCCAAGGTCTTGCCCGAAGCGGCCGATCAGGTGTTCGATCGGGACTGCTTGGTGAGGTTGGGGGATTGCATCGCCCCGGTGGGACTGGCAAAGCGCGGAGACCCATGCGTCACTGTCTCCATCGGCGGTGCGGAGCACAAGGTGGCATTCGGGGATATCCTGGTCATCCCACTGCCGGAGCGTCAGACGGTCGAGGCGGAGATTCGCCCAGCACGTGGATTCGATGTGGGGGAGGGCAAGGGCAAGTCGGTGCGACGAGCGCTCAACGGCGGTGTGGTGGGCATCATCATTGACGCGCGCGGCAGGCCGCTGAAACTACCCGAGGCCGGCCCCGAGCGGGTGCAAAGGCTCTGCGAGTGGCTCTCGGCTTTTGGTCTCCCAAAGCCTTAGCTATCAGGCCAGATGGAGTGAGGGCGGATTCGAGACTCGGCGCGGTCTCGCATTTCGTGAGAGGGTGTGCGATATTAGAGTCCGAGTGAGGTCCTCAGGTGATCGCGAAGCCACCACCCTCTTCTGAGGCCACTGCCGGGGCTCGCTCCACGCGGAGCCGCGTCCTAGTCGGTCTGCTGCCCGTCCTCGTTGCAGCAGCGGGTTTTCCGACAGTAGTAGCTTACTCCCTTTCGGCTTCAGCACAGACTGATGCGCTCGCCGCGTAGTACGACGCTTACTTCGTGACCGCCCCGAGCTGCCCCCAGTGCCGCGCGATGCTTGCCGAGATCTTACGGACACCGGGGATCGAGGTGTGGGACTGGTCCGAGCCGGGGTCGCGACGCGCGTACCAACGCTTTCGCGAGTTGCACGGGTTGCCCCGCCTGACGGAGCCGATCGTGCTGCCCCTCCTGGTGAGCCTTCTCGGGGGGGCCATGCCCGCAGCGGTCCAGCCGAGTATGCCCATGCCGAAACTTGCCGGGCCGCTCCCTGTCGGTGTGTTAGTGGGCGTGTCGCTCGCGGTCTGGGGGTCCTCGGCAGTTGCCACCAAGAGCGTTGCCATGCAGACGGATCGTGGGCCTGCGCCGGTGGGCGCGCGCCCCCAGCAGCCGTCACTCCTCGGGGTCCCGGCGCAGAGGTTCGTGCAATCAGTCGAGGTCGGCCCAACGGCAATCGCCAATCGAGTGTTTGTAATGGAAGCCAGGGTGCCCACCCTGTGAGTCGGCGTACCGGATTCTCCGGGCCGCCTTCGGGCAGCGTGTAGCATTCGTGCGACCCAAAGAGGACTTGGCGACGTACTCACGGATCTTCCAGCGTCCAGTGGAGACCGCGAGTACCCCGCTTCGGTACACCATCACCATCCGTATGTCGCCTCTTGTCGTCGTCACCGACCCGAAGGGCAGGGTCGTTTGGCAACACTCCTCCTGGCTCGTCGAGGACGCCGACGCTGCGGCCATATTGCGGCAGGTGGAACGGGTGCTGGAAACCGGAGGAGAGAAATGAACTGGACATCGCTTTGGAGAGAAGCCGCGATGGTGGCGGCCCTGGGGGCCGTGGGTTGGATCGCCGTGACGGGGGCGGTGCCATGCGGCCCGGGAGAGTCCTGGATAAGGTATTGGCGGCCGATCACCGCCTGCTACGACTGGCCCAGGCACTACTGCAATCCTGTCAGTTGGAACTACGGATACGCTTGGGGCTGCTGGCTTTACTGCTGCTACGTTCCATACACAGGCGCCCTGCTCGGCAAGCATGTGGCAGACTGCTACCCCGATCCGTGCGTGCTGAACGGCGGCTGCTGCAACTTCACCATCTCGTGTGAGGAGGCCCGAGCCAACGACCTGCAGAACTTCGTCTGCCCTGCCTGGGTGCAATGATGGTTAGGCGAAAACACTGGAACCTCGGCCGCCGAGGAGGCGACGGTGCAGCCCCGGCAACGGGTCCTCATTGCTACCACGGCAGTGTACGTGCGCCGGCGATGCGGGCGCGGCACCGGTGGCGTCGCGGCTTCACTCTTATCGAACTGCTGGTGGTGGTCGCGATAATAGCGGTCGTGTTGGGGCTGATCTACCCCGTCGTGCTGCAGGCGCGACGACAGTCACTGCGCACGTCCTGCACGACGAATCTGCGCAACCTCTACGTCGCGTTTCAAGCCTACTGCGACGAATACGGCGGCTGGCGGAACGCGCCACGGTATCTGTCGGCCATCGAGCCGTACGCAAAGGACATCAGGGTAATGCACTGCGATGCGGACCCGAGACCGACCACCGGGACACGGTTCCCCCTCATCTTCGGTTGCCCGTGGGATCTGCCGCCCTACGTTCGCTATCCTGTCAGCTACTACTACATCCGCCACTTCGAGCCCTGGGACTCGGCCTACCACTGGCGCTGGATTCTGGCGCGAGCCGCTCGTCTCGGCATTCTCGCATGTCCATGGCACGGGCACAAGTGCAGGAATCAGACGACGCTCGTGCCGTTTGTCAGGTATTGCGGCTCCAGATAGATGGATCGGTGGTAAGCGTGCCCGGGCTGGACGAAGGCGACCCATGGGCCTTCGCGTTCTGCGATAACGCCACGTACTTCATCGAGGGAGCGAGCGGGAGGTAGGACGATGGGGAAGTGGCTGGCCCGGTGTGGCATGGTCGCGGGCATCTGGTTCGTTTCTGGCTTCCTCTCCGGGCTCGTATGGGTATCGATCGGCGTGGGCACGGGAGTGTACAGCCAGGGGGCCGCAGTGAGCGCGCTGGTTTTTGGCGGGCTCGGGCTGGTCGTTCTAGGGCCACTTTGGCATCTCAGCCGTCGCCAGCCTGGTATCGGCATCACCCTTTGTGCGGCTACCGCCGCAGCGCTCTGGAATGGCTTCCGAATGCTGCTCGGGTATCAATCCCACGGAATCCTGACGTACAATACTGTGTTCGACGCCGCAATTCCCCTTCTCATCGGGGGTAGCAGTGCGGCGGTGTGCTGGGTGGGATATTGGTATCTGGACCTCGGTGTGGGTGAGCGCAACGGCCAGGCCTCCACGTCCCGCCCCGGCCAGCGCCTGGGGTGAGGAGAGGCGAGGGTGCATCAGTGCGCGCCGCGCGGGTGTGCATGCGCCATGGCTCGGAGTCAAGCGACCGAGGGCATGCTCTGTAACCATCGGCGCTGGAACCACAGCGAGACATTGACGAGCGAAATCAGCACGGGTACCTCGACCAGAGGTCCGATCACCGCTGCGAAGGCCGCTCCGCTCTTGATCCCGAAGACTGCTACCGCCACGGCGATTGCCAGTTCGAAGTTGTTGCTCGCCGCGGTGAAGGAGATCGTCGCGGTCTTCGAGTAGTCGGCGCCCAAGCTCTTCCCGATCCAGAACGAGACCAGGAACATCGCGACGAAGTAGATAAGTAGAGGCACCGCGATCCGCAGCACGTCTAACGGGAGTTGCACGATCACCTCGCCCTTCAGCGAGAACATGACAACGATGGTGAAGAGCAGAGCGATAAGGGTGATGGGTGATATCACCGGAATGAACCTGCGCTCGTACCACTCTCGCCCCTTCGCTCGGACGAGCGTGTACCGCGTCAGCATGCCTGCGATGAACGGGATGCCGAGGTAGATGAACACGCTCTCCGCAATCTGACCGATGCTTATCTGAACGACACTCCCCTTCAATCCGAACACCGGTGGTAGCACCGTGACGAACACGTACGCATACACCGAGTAGAAGAAGACCTGAAAGATCGAGTTGAACGCGACCAACCCGGCGGCATACTCCGTGTCGCCCTTGGCGAGGTCGTTCCACACGATAACCATCGCGATGCATCGGGCCAGACCTATCATGATCAGACCTACCATGTATTCCGGGTAGCCTGCCAGAAACAGGATCGCCAACGCGAACATCAGCACCGGACCGATCACCCAGTTGAGTAGCAGCGAGATGCCGAGGATTCGGAAGTCTCGGAACACCCTGGGCAGCTCTTCGTATCGCACCTTGGCGAGCGGCGGGTACATCATCAGGATTAGACCCACCGCGATGGGGATAGACGTGGTGCCCACCTGGAACTTCGTGCTGATCTCGGCCACAGCCGGCCAGAAGTGCCCGAGGGCCACGCCGAATGCCATACCCAGAAAGATCCAGAGGGTAAGGTAGCGGTCTAGCAAGCTCAACCTTCGCATCGTCTCAACTCCTCCACCAACTGCTCCACTCGGGCGCGCACCTGGTCTCGTATCTTTCGGACCTCTTCCAGCGGGCGCCCCTTGGGGTCGTCCAACCCCCAGTCCTCGCACTCCATGTGCAATGCCGGGCATGACTGCGAGTCCACCCCGCATCCCATGGTGATCACTCTGTCGGCTGCTCGTACCATCTCCGGCGTCAGCAGCTTGGGCGCATGGCCCGACATATCGTAACCGATCTCGTTCATTGCCTCGACCACCGTCGGGTTGAGTGTCGCGCCACCCTCGGTGCCCGCTGACTCTGCGATTGCCACGTCCGCACCGAGCCGCCGCAGGAACGCCTCGGCCATCTGGCTTCTGCCAGCGTTGTGTACGCAGACGAACAGCACCCGCTTCACGCTTGCGGCTTCCTTGCGCGGATGAATGCCGCCATGATACGACCGTCCAGTCGCTTTCGCTCCTCGGGAGTCATCGAGCGAAGTGCATCGGACTCCAGTCCCATCGAATCGGCATCGGCGAAGGTGTAGCGCCGGGTCGGCACCACGGCGATATCGCCGAATCCGGCCGCCTCGAGCCTTCGCATATAGTCTTTGCGCTCCAGCGCGCCGGCGATGCACCCGACGAACAGCTCCATGTCCTTTCGCACGGACTCGGGCAACTCTCCGTCCACCACCACGTCCGACACGGCGAATCTCCCTCCGGGCCTAAGCACCCGAAAAGCCTCGGCAAACACTCGGTCTTTGTCGGCGGAGAGGTTGATCACGCAATTCGAGATGATCACGTCCACACTGCCGTCAGGAAGGGGGATGTCCTCGATGTGCCCCTTTAGGAAGCGTACGTTTTCGACGCCCGCCGCCGCGCGATTCCGCTCGGCCAGCTCCAGCATCTCGTCCGTCATGTCCAGCCCGTAGACGAACCCCGATGGACCCACTCGCTTGGCCGACAGCAGCACATCGATTCCGCCTCCGCTGCCGAGGTCCAAAACGATTTCGCCTTCGGTCAACTCGGCCAGCGCGGTCGGATTGCCGCAGCCGAGCGAGGCGAGCAGGGCCTGCTCCGGCAGCGCACCCGCCTCCTCCCGGCCGTAGAGGTCCGCGGTCACGGGGTCGCAGCCCCCCGAACCGCAACAACTGCCCTTGCTCCCCGATATGACGCTCAGGGCCGCTCCCGCGTACCTCTCGCGCACGGCTTGCTCAACCTGTTCGAATCGGTCGTTCTCAGTTGCCACTCTTCGTTGCTCCTTCCTCGACGCAGCAGTCTACACCCGATTTCTCCCAGCCCCCCGCGAAGAAGGCCGCCAAGGCTTCGATGGCTTCGTGGTTGGCCGCGCAGATGAGGTGACGGCCCTTCCGAGTGACGTCAATCAGACCCGCCGTGCGCAGCTCCTTCAGGTGAAAGGAGATGGCCGACGAGGCCCGCTCCACGCCGGTAACGTGGCAGCACACCTCTCCCACGGTCTGGCCGCGTACGCGCCGCACATCGCCGGTGTCATCCACGGCGACCGGGCGACAAGCGTCCCGCAGAAAGCAGAAGATGCGAAGCCGGGTAGGGTCGCCCAGGGCCTTGAAGTATCTTGCCAGCTGAGATTGGTCCGGTGTCATCGCGTTGCTACGATGATTATAGAACTATTGAAATATCGGCCCATCACCAAGCTGCTGAAATCGGGACAATCGGCCTTGACGCGGGCCCGGGCTAGCCGACATTGGACCGTGTCGCCTAGCGAGAGCGTCGCGCTCGCTCGGTGAGGGCCGTGCGCACCATCACGAACTCGCCGATGTTCTCCGCCGTAATCATTCCCACCAACTGGCCGCGGCTCAGGACTGGCAGCGAATGACACTCCGAAGCCTGGATGCGCTGGAACCCTACATCCAGCATTTGCTCGGCATCTAGCGCATCGCACGTGCGCCGCATCGCGTTTGCAACGGGTTGGCTCGGTCCCCCGGCAGCCAGCGCGTTCACCAAATCTTGGCGCGTCAGGACCCCCACCACCGCGCCGTTCTCAAGGACGGGGAAGTCCTGCTGATAGCCCGCCAGCAGTGCGTCTACGGCTGCTTGCAACGGCGAGTTGGCGTCCAGCGCCTGGAAATGGGTTACCATCGCCTCGCGTACCGGCACGTTCTCGAACGAGGCGCGCATTACGGCGGCGGACGCCTCGCCTGCCGCTCCCAAGTACACGAACAGCGCGATGAAGATCAGGAAGGGGTGTCCGATCCACAGCCCGATGAAACCGAAGATGAACGCCATGCCTTGCCCGAGGCCCGCCGCAATCTGGGTCGCCTGAGCATACGGCATGCGCATGGCGAGCAGAGCGCGAAGCACTCTTCCCCCGTCCATCGGAAATGCGGGCAGCATGTTGAACACGACGAGCCAGACGTTTACCAGCATCAGCTTCGGCAGCAGACCGCCTCCGACCAATTGCGTACGCGACAGGTCCTCGAGCCCGCTAGTGAGAGAAAGCACGACGTACAGTCCGACGGCGATCACCACGTTGACCGCGGGACCCGCAAGAGCCACCCACAGCTCCTGGCGAGGGTCGTCCGGCATGCGCTCGAGCCGTGCCACCCCACCGATGGGAAGCAGTGTGATGTCGCGGGTCTTGATGCCGTAGCGCTTTGCGGTGAGCGCGTGTCCGAACTCGTGCAGAATCACGCAGAGGAACAGCAGCAGGATGAATGCGACGCCCCCGAGCGCGGTTGCGAGGTTATGCCCCTGCTCGAAGTGCACCCACAACACGAACCCGATAAGTAAGAGGAACGTGGCGTGGATGTACACGGGAATACCCGAGTACGTTGCGATTCTCCAAGACCACTTCATGCCGGAGCTCCTTTCAGGGCTATGCGAGTCTCACCCCCTGATTCCGTACGGTGTGGGCGATGCCTGCTACGCAAGAGGTCCTGAAAGGAGAGGGAATGGAGCGGGAGAAGGGAGTCGAACCCTCGACATTCAGCTTGGGAAGCTGACGTTCTACCGCTGAACTACTCCCGCTCGACAATCGAAGTATAGCCCCGTCAGCACGTCGTGTCAAGCAATCGAGGTTTGGAGCCCTGCGCGCTTGACCTCGGGGCCCGCGGCGTGTTAGGCTATGCGCCGACATGAAGGACGAAGTATTGCTGACCAAAGCGGGCCGCGAGAGGCTGCTGCAAGAGCTACAAGAGCTGAAGGGCCCGAAGCGGACACAAGTGGGCGAGGCGCTGCGTGAGGCACGCGCCCACGGCGACATCCGCGAGAACGCCGCGTACGAGGAGGTCAAATCGGTCCAGGCTCGGCTGGAAGGCCGAATTCGGGACCTGGAGTGGATCCTGGACCACGCAAAGATCGTCGAACGCCCGGATGGAATGGGCGAGCTGCTCCACATCGGCTCTCAGGCGACGCTGCACGACGTGGAGCGGGGCGGTGAGTTCACCGTTACCCTGGTTGGCGCATTCGAAGCGGACCCAGAGCACGGGCTGATTTCCATCGTGTCGCCAATGGGCAAGGCGCTGATCGGAAGAGCGGTCGGGGAGACCGTGACGGTTCGCACGCCGCGTGGGGAGGCCCATTATCGCATCGTATCTGCCGTCGAGCCTGTGTGAAATCCCGGCTTTTGGAACAAGATTGGCTCTGTTAAGATACAATAAAAGGTCCCTTGGGCGTTCGGACGGCGCTTTGCGCCGCGACAGGCCCGGGCATCAAGGAGGTTTCACCTATATGAGACGAGGCTTTACGCTTATCGAGCTGCTCGTCGTGATCGCAATCATTGCCATCCTCGCAGCCATTCTCTTCCCGGTTTTCGCCCAGGCGCGAAGCCAGGCTAAGAAGATTCAGTGCTCGAACAACTTCAACCAGGTCGGCAAGGGCGTCGAGATGTACAAGGGAGACAACGATGCCAAGTTCCCGCCGACGAACCTCGACCCGCGCATTAACAACTATCCGGACAAGCCCTGGACTTGGACGATTCAGCCGTATTTGAAGAGCTGGAACATCCTGAGCTGTCCGGCAGACCCGAACCAGAAGCCGAGCATCTTGGAGCGCAACATCCTGACAGACGCACCGTGCGCTCCCACCGATAACAACTGCAAGTACTACGGCCGCGGCACGTTCGCCAACGTCGGCCTGAATATGCAGTACGTGTCGCCACTGGCGTGTGTGCAGAACGTTTGCGGAGGATGGGGAATCAAGGACGGGCGTATCGAGGCCCGAGCCAAGATGATCCTTGCCGTGGACAGCATCTGGGATCGCGACCCGAACAACGGCGCTCCCAAGGGTGGAGGCAACTGGGCTCTCGACCCGCCGGCGAGAACCACGGTGGACAACATCGACACGTTCGTGTTTCCGCCGGGAACAACAGTGTACTACTGGTTCGGAGGCTGGAGGCCCAGCCAACCGCTCGCATGGAACGTGTACGGCGGTTCGTGGCCGTGGCACGGCGACATGGTCAACGTCATCTTCACTGATACCCACGTGAAGACGATGAAGATCCCGCAGATCGCTGCAGGGTGCGAGGTTAAGGATGGTTGGACCGGACGCATCTACGACCGCGACGCCTACCTGTGGGACCTGAAGTAGCATGAAGAAGAACGTTAGCCCTTGGTGGATCGTCGTCATCGCGGTCATCGTTCTCGGCGGAGCCTGGCTCATCGCCCAGAAGGCGGGCATCGGAAGCGAGCAGCACAAGACCCAGTCCACGTTGGACGAGCTGGCCAAGCAGAAGTCTCCTGTCGACGCTCCTCCTCTCGAGGAGGGCGGTGTGGTTCCGGGGTCTGGAATGCTGGCTCCTTCGACGAAGGGTAGCCGGTAAGGGCTTCGTCGCATCTACTGCGTGGCCGGGCGCCCCTTGTGGGGCGCCCGGTCTTCTATGCCTACACGTTTCGGTTGCCGACTGGCGCCAAGCTCCCGCCTTGGGCGACATCGGCAGCCGAACGTCGTGGGCCCGGAGCGACGGACTGGATTCCCGCCTCTGCGGGAATGAGAATCACGGGTGTAAGCCTGTAACCTTCGTCATTCCCGCGCAGGCGGGAATCCAATGAATGTCGCCTCCACCCTGTTGCCGAGCATGTCGTCATTCCCGCGCAGGCGGGAATCCAATCTCTCGGTGCCCCGGTCCGCGTTTGCAGCTCTCCAGCCACCGCACCCTTGCTGAGATCCCGAGGGCCGCGCCGGGGCACTCTCGCCTGGTGGCACTGGAGAAAGAGATTCCTCGCTGCGATCGGAATGACAACTTATTCATGCCCTGGCCCGCGTCCCGGTCGGCTACCGCCAAGCTCCCACCTGCGACGAGGCCAGGGACCGCGCCGGGGCATCCCGAGGGCCCCGACGTTCGGCTGCCGAGGTCGCCGGTGTGCGGTAGGGTGGCGGAGTGCGGCGGACCCGGGTTCGGGTGCACCGAGGCCTAGGAACTCCACGTGCTGGTGCAGCAGCGGTCGCATTCTGCGGCATCTTGGGATAGAATGAAGCATGTGGGCGGCGCGAACGGCGGTGGGCCGGAACGCGGCGTCAATGGAGGAGTCTCCACTGCTCTCGCAGTGGAGACTTGTCGTTGCGCTGCCCCGGCCCATCGCCCGGCGCGTGCAACTCACCTGCGCATGCATCGTGCGGAATGGCGGCGGGACCGTCAGCTACGCGGTGTCGACGTCTACCAGCGGTGCGGGCCGGTTTGGGCGAAGTTGTTCAGGACAACGTTCAGGTCCGCAACGACGATGACCCCGCTGTAATCGGCATCGATGCTGGAGTAGTAGCTGTTCCACCCTGAAGGCGGACAGCCCGAGTCCATCAGTACCGTGGCTCCGAAACGTTGCAGGACGAGGCTGAGATCGGCCATGCCGACTTCGCAGTCCAGGTCGCCGTCACCGTTAGCCATTGTGATCTGGCCCAGGTCGGTGTCCTGGCACGCTTCGATCTGGACGTTGGGGAGCGCCAGAGGAACGTGGCCGTGGCCCATCCCCCGGTAGTGTGTCTGCGTAAGGTTGTCGCACTCCCAGCGGCCGACCAAGTGGTGACGGGAGTAGATCCGAACCTCGTACTCGCCGACCGCCACCCGACCTGAGGACACGGGCATCTCGACTCCTGCTTCCCCGAGAGGTAGGCCCAACGCCAACGTGTCCACGATGAACGGACGGCCCGTCTCCGGATCGCAGTACAGCACGTCAACGACGAGGTGCCAGTCTCGGTCGTAACGCAGCCCTTCCGGGGTGAGCGCTGGCGGGTCCTGGATCCCTGCCGAATCTTCGCGGAAATACCTGTTACGGTAGGGGTCAGCGGGCACCGCCCAACCGTCCACCACCAGCGACGCCTTGAGCAGGCCCCCCTGCATGAGGTCTTCGAGTGCGTAGGCAATGCGGTACTTGGACGTGTCAGGGAGTTCATTGGGCCTGACGCCCCCGGGTGTTAGTGCCGTCGAGTACCCAGGCATCTGCCACTGCGTGCCCGGCTCGGGCTGGTCCACCAGGGTCCACTGCTGTCCATTCCACGTCCACGTGCCAGCTGTGGCCTTCGGTTGCCCCCCGCAGACCCTGCGTATAGCGCAAGCGGTGCGTCGGCCCCCGCGACCGTCATCCAGTAAGTGCCGGGATCCAGCACGAGATCCGGGCTGAAGCTCAAGGCAACACCTACCATCGACTGAAGACGCAGCTGGGCCCAGTAGTCGACGTTGTTCGCAGTGCGAGCCAGCCCGATCGCTGGGGAGGCCGCTCTTAACGAGCCTGGCACCTGCTGCGGTGACGGCGCGCCAGCCTGATCGTAGAAGACGCGTAGTTCGACCTGTGCCGGGAATCCATTGCCGTAGGCCAGGTCGGCATACACTCTGAGCTTGGTCAGGTGGTAGGCCGTGCCTGCTGGCGGCAGCGTGAACTGAAACGCAGCAGCCGGCAACTCCGCACCAGAGACGATGCGCGGCACGCCCACTTCGGGGTCTGACGGGTCCGGTGAGGGTCCTACCAGGGCAATGTCCGGTGGGCCGGACGACGCTACGACTCTCCCCCACGGGCAATCGTCGGCGTAAGCCGTGCAGACGACGCACAGGAGAGTTATGGGAAAGCAATTCCGCATGTAGTCCTACCTCCGTTCGATTATTGTGCACGACACGAACATAAGCTCATCAGTGCCGTCGTATCGCACCGTGCTCCTAGTGCACCATCTGCGGACGAGATGGGTCAAGATAGATGGTGCGTTTGTTTACTTAGTATGGCTACACGAGTCGCTGGTGCCAGCAGCAGGACATGCTGTGATAGGAGCGAAGCTCTCGTCTCGTGCTCAACCGCAGGTTGACTACGGAGCGGTTCTCGGTTGGAGGGCGTCAGAGGCCCGCCGCAGTGGGTGCTGCGTTCACCCTCGTCGAGCTCCTAGTGGTCGTCGCCGTGCTCACCATCCTTGCCTCCATCCTGTTCCCGGTGTTCGGCCAGGCGAGGGAACAGGCCAAGCGTGCGCAGGACATCAGCAACCTCCGTCAGTGCGCCCACGCGATCTTCATGTACCGCGACGACAACGGCAACCGTTGCGTGCCCGTCAACTCGTGGGGCTTCGGCTCTCCCTTCTTCGGCGCATGGCACGGGCCAGGACGGAGCGAGCACGACATGCCCTGGCCGGAGAACGTCCAGCCCTATGCGAAGTCGTGGCACGTATTCCGTGGTCCCATGGACCCCGATGCGAGCGATGAGTCGCTTTCCCGCGTGCCCGGCTCGGGCGAGTACGTGCCTCCCGATCAGACGGCGCGAAGGCACTGGGCGTGGGCCTGGCGCTCCAGCTACGGGCTCAACTACAACTGGCTCTCCTACCCCGTGACCTTTGACCAAGCGGCAACCATGAAGAACGTGGGGTGGTCGTCCATAGGTTCTCCCGCAAGGACGATTCTGCTCGTGGACTCGATCGGAGGACGCGAGCCCTCGGGGCGACCGCGCGGTGGCGGTAGCTGGGCGGTGGATGCTCCTGCTGCTCCCGCCGACCTTCGGGCTTGGCTCGGTGGCTGGAAGTGCTACTACGCGCCCAACAACGGCGACCCGAACAGCCCGGGCTGCAAGGCGCTGTGGAACGCGTGGGGCGGCTGCTTCCCGTTCTTCAGCGGCGGCCAGGTGTTTAACCTGTCGTTCGCGGATGGCCACGCGAGCGGTCAGCGGTTGGGGCAGCTCATCCGTGGCGTCAACCCGTTCAACAGGCAGATCCTGGACCTAGACGAGTATCAGTGGGACACCATAAGGTAGAGGCGCAAGGATGAAACAGGGTCTCGACCCGAAGATCGTTGCGCTCATCATCATAGTAGTGGTTGCCGTGGCCGGCGTGATCGTGTGGAAGTACGCATCACCTGCCGGCCCCGGCAGCGGGACCTACGAGGTGATCAAAGAGACCGATATGCCGCCTCCCGGCGAGGGTGCACTACCGCCATCGCCGATTCCGGGCACCGCCGGCGCACCCGGCGGCGGCCAAGCTAAGGGCGGCCAGTGAACATAGCCCCTCCCTCTCCCTTCCCAAGGGAGAGGGTCGGGGTGAGGGTTGCCCGATTGCTCGTCGCGTCGGAAGCGAAGGCGGCCGGCAGCGCGCGAACCCTCTTCCGCCTTCGCCAGGGACGTGCCTGCGGCGCAGGCCGTCAGTTAGCCGGACCTGGGCTATCTAGGCTGCAGCGAATCGAGACGCTTCGCCATCTCTAGGATGGCAGCGCGCTGCGCTTCCACATTGGTGCTCACATCGATGCGGGTCTCTTCCACGCGCTTCTGCACCGCGCGAATCGCGTCCCCTGCCTCGCCCCCTCCGGCAGGGAGCGCAGCAAGGCTGGCCGAAGCCTGGGAGATACGGTCCTGCGCCTTGCCGAAGTTACGCTCTTCCAAATCGGTCGCTGCTTGGTACAGGAGCGCTCGAGCCAGCGCCACGTTTCGCTGCTCGGTGGCCCTGGCCAGGCTCTCCTGGGCTGCATCCAGTCGGGTGCGCAGCCCGGCCACCTGACTGCGGCCGTTCACGTAGCCGACCACGTACAGCCCCGCCGCGACGACCAGGCACACTAACACCCAAATCAGCGCGCGCCGCAACTTCGGTGCCGCTCCGGTGCTCTGTGTTGTGCTCTTCTCGTCCATGCTGCTCCTCCTCTTCGGGCGAGGATACCCCTGACGGCGCTAAGCGGGTAGCACATCATCGCCCACTCGGGCGATCCAGCGCCTGGTCCACTCCACGGCCTTTAGATTCAGGTCGCAGATGCATGTGGCAAGAAACACCATGCCCTCGATTCGGCCGGACCGAAGCCATTCTATCCCCAACTCGCATTGCTGCTGCATGTGCTCGAGCGACATGGGTGTGTTGGTGCCGTAGTCCCACATGTAGCACCCTAACACCTTGCGCATGTCCGGCGCGGACGTCTCGAACCGCGCGAACGATTCGGCCAGGGTTGTTAGATCCTCTGCACGCCAGGTCCAGAAGGTCGCGACATCGGCATGCGCCAGGTGGGGGAGTATTGGTTGGTCTAGGTTCTGACGATACACTACCACCCAAAGATCGAGAGGTCTCCGTGCGCCTTGCAGGCTCTTTCGGAATCGCGCGAGATCGTCGGCGCTAAATCGTGCGAAGCTGCCATCCGGCTTGGGATCGAAGAACAGGTCGTCTATGATCGCTCCGACCACGTTGGGGTGTGTCTCAGTCAGGCTTACGACCTCGTCCAGATCGGTGTTCGTATCGTTGCGGGTGCTGCCCGCATCGCCAACGATGGACCACACGACCTTGTCTAGGTGATCATGCCTCTTCGCGACCGGCTCGAAGGGTGGCGTGGGGTAACCACCATACACTACCATGATCAGATTTGGCACACCCATGTACGCGCATGCCTGCTCGGGGGTAATGCGGGAGTCGCCGGGGAGCCCCCACGCAGTGCCATTGTGGCTGCCCTCCTGGTGACCCCACAACCAGAGCCTTTCTCGAAGGCGCGGCTGTTCCATGCGGATATTGTTCCCGATCCGTCCGCGGCTGAGGCCCTGACGCAGCGTACTCCGGAACGAGAGGCTCCGAGCTGCCCTCGATCGAGCGGCTCTCGGTGCCGGGCAGCTCGGGCTCTGCAGCGATGTCGCCCGAACCTCGGGGCCAGGGGTTGCCGCGCCCTCCGGCCGTTGCCCCACGGCCTCGGATTGCTTCCGCAAGGACCCGGTGGGTTCTGAGCGAACCCGAAGCGCAGAGAGCCTACCGCCTGACCGGCATCAGACTGGAGAAAGAGGTGGCTGCCGGACTAGGGCTCGAACCTAGAACCTCCTGATCCAGAGTCAGGCGCTCTGCCAGTTGAGCTATCCGGCAGCGACGATGCATCTTAGCACCGTGGGCGGGTCCGGGTCAAGGGCGGGCTTTGCTGGCGAAAGGGACGCGTGGCGTCGGGCCCCGTGCAGCGGACGGGCAAGCCGCCGGAACGAGCGGTAGAGCCATCGGCCCACACAAGCATCGGCTTCGGGCCGGCCGCGTCGTCGAGTATCATCGTCGCACGCACGGGACGCTTAGGAAGCACATCGAGGAGGTCTGCTGAGAATGACCTATTTTCGTGAGAGACCGCACTTCGTGCCATGCGTGGTTGCCGGCGTCCTGTGCCTTATTGCGATAGCTGACTGGCCCTACGCCTACTACACCGTTCTGCGGGTTGTTACATCAGTCTCTGCCGCCGTCGCCGCGTGGGTCGCGGTGCGCGCTTCGGTCGCATGGGCGGTGTGGGTGTTAGGTGTCGTTGCGTTGCTATTCAACCCGATCGTGCCCGTTCACTTGACGAAGGAAGTTTGGCGCATGTTGGATGCAACGGCCGGTATCGCTCTGCTCCTATGCGCTGTGGTCCTAAAGGTGGATGATCGCGATCGCTCGATGTGACCGCGGGTCTCTCCCTCACCGTGATCACCGAACGTCATGCTGAGCCTGTCGAAGCATGACATCGCACTACGCATAGCATCGGGTCGAGATCCTACGTCGAGGCGCAGTAGCGCATGCTTCGACAGGCTCAGCATGACAGAACTTTCGCACTCGGGCTGTCCAAGCCACGGCGTGGGGGTATGCCACCCGCGATGAGATCACTATGCGTCGAGAACACGACAGGGGAGCCCTATCTCCCCAAGGTGGCCTTCTCGATCTTCGCCCAGGTGTCCCGTAGGGTGGCAGTGCGGTTGAAGACGAGACGCTCGGGTGTGGAGTCTCGGTCCACACAAAAATAGCCGACGCGCTCGAACTGATAGCGAGACCCCACGGCAGCACCTACCACGCTGGGCTCGATGAGGCAGCTAGTCACTGTCAGCGAGTCGGGGTTGAGATTGTCTAAGTAGGTCTGCCCCTCTTCCACGTCGTCGGGATTCGGCTTGCGGAATAGGTGATCGTACAAGCGCACCTCTGCCTCGACAGCGTGTTCGGCCGAGACCCAGTGCAGCGTCGCCTTGACCTTTCGCCCATCGGGTGCATCACCACCCCGCGTGGCCGGATCGTAGGTGCAATGCAGTTCCGCCACGTTCCCTTCGGCATCCTTCACCACATCCACACAGGTTATCAGATAGGCGTTGCGTAGCCGCACCTCTCGTCCCGGTGCAAGGCGGTAGAACTTGGGGGGTGGGACTTCCCGAAAGTCGTCCTGCTCGATAAAGAGCACGCGTCCAAACGGCACCTTGCGCGTACCCGCCGCGGGGTCCTCTGGGTTGTTCACTACGTCTAGCTCTTCCGTCTGCCCTTGGGGGTAGTTGGTCAGCACCACCTTCAGCGGCTTCAACACTGCCATCACGCGCGGCGCATGCTTGTTCAGGTCTTCGCGAATGCAGTCCTCCAACACTGCCACGTCCACCACGCTGTCGGTCTTGGCCACCCCGATGCGACGGCAAAACTCGCGGATTGCCTCGGGAGTGTAGCCGCGGCGCCGCAGCCCGGCCAGGGTTGGCAGCCGCGGGTCGTCATAACCGCTCACGTAGCCGCCGTTCACCAGCTCGATGAAACGGCGCTTGCTCATCACCGTGTAGCTGAGGTTCAAGCGCGCGAACTCTATCTGCCGCGGGTGATAGATGCCGAGCTGGTCCAGGAACCAGTCGTACAGAGGGCGGTGAATCTCATACTCCAGCGAGCAGAGGGAGTGCGTGATGCCCTCGATCGAGTCCTCCAACCCGTGCGCCCAGTCGTACATCGGATAGATACACCACTTGTTGCCCTGCCGATGGTGCTCCGCGTGCAGGATGCGGTACATCACCGGGTCTCGCATCAGCAGGTTAGGGTGGGCCATGTCAATCTTAGCGCGCAGGGTTCTTGCACCGTTCGGGAACTCGCCGGCCTTCATGCGCTGGAAGAGGTCCAGGTTCTCCTCCACGCTCCGGTTGCGGTAGGGGCTCTCCGTGCCGGGTGTCGTGAGTGTGCCGCGGGTCGCGCTCACCTCCTCGGGCGAAAGGTCGCATACGTACGCCTTGCCCATTTTGATCAAGTCTAAGGCCCAAACATACATTTGATCGAAGTAGTCCGAGGCGAAGAAGAGCCTGTCGCCCCAGTCCGCGCCCAGCCAGCGGACGTCCTCGATGATGGCGTCCACGAACTCCTGTTCTTCCTTCACCGGGTTCGTGTCGTCGAACCGCAGGTTGAACAGGCCGCCGAACTCCAGCGCGATGCCATAGTCAATCCAGACGGCCTTGGCATGGCCTATGTGTAGGTATGCGTTGGGCTCGGGCGGGAAGCGCGTATGCACGCGGTCGAACCGCCCTTCCTTCAGGTCCTGCCGAATGGCCTCCCGGATGAAGTCGGTTCCTGCTTCTCCCCTCGTCCCTCGGATGCTCTCTTCCATGTCCCTCCGCTCTCCCTGTCGTTCCACCTGCCCGCAAAGCCTGCAGCGATCCCGAGTGGCGCCTTTCTAGACCATTGCCGCCGCTGCAAAAGCAAATGATACTCTGATGCCGCGATACGGCACTGGCGTCCCCTAGCGGCGTGTGCTCTGGCTAACTGTGGCCGACGTGGCTTCCTCTAGAACCGAGATCATCCCGGCGAACTGGACGAACACCCGGCCGGTGCGAGGGTCGGGCAGGACGGTGAGTGGAAGGTCGTCGTATTCCAGCACCGACACGACCCTGCCCGTATCGGCGTCCAGCACGAACAGACGGTAGTCGAAGAGGTGCGTCACGTACAGCCTGCGGCGAACGGAGTCGAGGGCGATGCGCGTGGGCCGTCGCCCGACCTCGGCCGACCACACCGTCTTCAATGTCTTCCCGTCTAGAGCTAGGATGGCATCGGAGTGATCCTGCATCGGCAGGTAGACGCGTTCAGCGACGGGGTCGGCAAGCACGTTAGCAGGGAACTCGTGCCACGGCCGCTCGCCCTGGCTGAAGCTGCGGCGGGCGAGCACACGTCCGGTCCGCAGTGCGATTAGCGACACCTCGTGCCGACGCGGGTGTGCTAGGTACAGGAGGTCGCCATCGCAGCCGGGCCGCCCGCCGACTTGCGCCACAACACCCGAAGGCGTTGCACTCTTCGGCTCATAGGCCTCGACGGCTTCCTGCAACGTTCCGTTCGGAACAACCGACCGAAAGATTCGCGACCCTGTAGCGTCCGTGACGGCAGGCCACCGCTCGGGTACCTCGGGCAGGTGCACGGCCTTCACTAGACCGCCTTGGTCGGGCAGAGGCACGAGTGCGGTGGTGCCGGGGTCGGAGGCGAGCAGCGCCTTTCGGGTCGCGCAGTAGACCAGGTCGGAGCAGGGAAGCCCTCTCCCGTCGAGACACCAGGTGGTTATCGGCATCAGCGTCTGCGTATCGAATGCTACTATCGTATGCTGGTCATCTAGCGTCGCGATTAGCCTGCCGCCGTCGGAATCGAGTGCTATCGCGGACGCCTGACCAATAATAGGCACCAGACCGCAGGGACGCACGTCCTCACCAGCCAAGACCTCGACAAAGGTGTGATGCCTGGTAGCGAATCGTAGGGGAGGAACCGGGGGGGAGTGCGTGTTCCCACCCATCTCGGCAATGCGTTCCCTGGGGGCAGCTACTCGTGAGCGCTCGAGCCACGCCAGGACCACGATACCTAACAATCCTAACAGGCACCCCAGTAGTAGGCATCGTAGCAGTGGACCAGTGCGGCTCACCATCCCAGCACCATGAATGCCGCCCAGTCGTACGGTGGCGCCCCCGCCGCGATGAGGTTGCAGGCTGCCTTCTGCGCCGCGTCCGAAGCATCCCGGCTCTTTGCGTAGCGCTGATAGAATTGGGCTATATACGATTCCGTCGCGGCATCGCGATCTGCCCACCGCGACCCGATGCAAGCGTTGGCGCCCGCCGCCATTACGGCACCGGTCAGACCCAGCAAGCCGCGTCCACGGAGCGAGGACGTCCTACCCGTGTCGCATGCTGCCAGAAACACCAAGCCCGCACGACACCTCGCTTCGGAGATCTCCCACCCTCGAAGAAGGCCCGAGGACGAAGCTCCGAGCTCTTGCGCAAGCGAGATGTAGGAGGCAGGCGGATAGTCCTCCGCATAGGTCGCGTGAGCTGCTACATGTAACACGTCCGCCTCTCCGAGTGCTCTCATCAAGGCGGACTTGGTTGCTGCACTGCCTTCGAATACGCTCACACGGCTTCCCAGTGCCCGACGCACGATCTCCGCATCGTTCGCCGCGACAGACACTCGGCGAGGACTGAGTTCGCGGCTCGACTCGTTGCTAGCTACTCCGTTCGCGACCACGCGGACATCGCGCGGCGCTGCCCGGCGCGCCATTCTAGCGCGCGAGGCCCACTCTACAGCCGCTCGGACCGAGGGAGCGTAGGAGATGGCGTACTCCTCGATGAGGTACTGCACTCGATTGCCATCCCGCTGCCAGAGCATCTCGAACGGCAGCGTCCAAAGCACGCCGTCGGGGATGATGACTAGCCTCTTGACACCTCGCAGTTCGGGCTCGATGGGCCCGATCAGGGCGGTACGCAGATCGCGAAGAAGACGAGGAGCCGCATCGGATTTCCATGCGTGGTCCGGTGACTCTCGGTAGATACGCATGAGGCCCACGAGTGAGCGGAGCTGGTCTTGCGATAGGTTCAGTTGCTTCGTCTCGAGGCCGTGCCCAGTGATCACGAAGGCGATCCCGTGGTTCGCGCTCAAGGAGAAACTTACGAACGCACAGGCTCGGTCCTGCGCGATCTTTCGCGCCGCACTAACTAGCGCCTCGGACCTATCACTGCTCGGGAGTGGACGGTTATGCTGCGCAATCAGGCGGAGGAGTTCGTTGTCCAAGAGCTGCAGCTCAGCGGTGGCACGAGAACGGGCAATTGGGTCCCGCAGCGTGTTCTCGTGCAGCGCACGTCTTGCGCTGGCAATGGCAATTCGGATGTCAGACACCCGGCCACTGAGATGCTCGGCTACCGGCTCTTGCACACCCTCCTCGGCGCGGTCAGCAATCGTTGCGATTGCCTTCATCTCCTCGGACAGGCCGAGGGCTTGCAGAGTGCGATTCTGCCGCACGTGGGTAGCTATCAACAGACCATAGGCGTGCCAGGGGGACTTCGGTCCATCCTGGTAAGCGAGCGCCGGATCGAGAACACCCCCTGCCCAGTCGCGCACCACCTGCACTGCGGCCTGTAGTTCTAGTATGCCCTCGTTGGTCCTACCATCACTTAGGAGCGCCTCACCGAGCCCCGAATGCGCTTGCCACAGAAGTGCTGGTACGGGCGCCAATTGTCGTGCAAGGCGCGCCGCGTTTCGAAACCGGTCAGCTGCAGCCCGACTTTCGCCTCGCAGGAGATCCGCTCGACCCATGAGCAGCAAGCTCTCGACACGCTGCTTTGGCGTGGTGTCAGATGGGATTTCACCTAGCAGCAAGCGGGCTTCGGACTCCCTACCGGTTTCTATGAGGTAGCCTGCGTATGCTAAGCGAACGCGATTCTTGGCGTGGGGATCGCCGACGCGCAGCGCCAGTTCGTACCACCTCTCTGCCAGGTCGGGCCTCCCGATTCTTGCCGCCCACTCAGCCATCTCCGCCGAGATCATGTACCTTCGATCACCCAGGCTCGACCGAAGTGCGAGGACCCGAGCGTACTTGGCCTCTTGGATGGCGTCCTCGAACCGTCCAAAGGCAGCAAGGATCTGCGCCCTGCCCACGCTTGCTAACAGGGCGGCGTCATTGACCTTCTTCCACTGCCAGAACTGCTTGCAGGCGGGCAAGCACTGAGAACTTATCTGCTCGGCGCGACTGAACGATTGCCATGCCTCGAGCAGCTGTCCCGAGTCCGCCTGCAACTGCCCAAGCTCGGCCAGGACTTCGGCATGCTCGCGTGTCGGCGTTCCTGCCTGCTCGAAGAGTTCTAGGGCGGCCTCGAGCAGGATGCCGGCGTCCATGAACCTGCCTTCGTCGCCAGCTATGTTTGCGCGCTGCGCGAGAATGCCGGCCGAGAGGCCGAGGTCTCCTCGACTGCGAGCTATCCGCTCGGCATTGTCGAGACACTCTGCAGCATCCGCCCGTCTGCCAGCGTATCGATACTGCCTGGCGAGGTCCAATAAGTCGCGAGCCAGGACGATGTCTGCCACCCCCCGTTGCCGGTCCAGCTGGACAATCCGCTCGCCCCACTGGCAGGCATCGCCCGCGTCACGTGCGTGGTCGGCGAGCAAGCGAAGCACCTCGTCCACACCCTCGAGGTCACCTCGTGCCGAGCGGGTCTGGAGCGCCTGCAGCAGATAGGGCGCAGGTTCGCCCGACTCGTGCGCGATCAGCGTGCGAGCATGGGCCACGAGCCGATCCGTTGAAACAGTCTCCTTCGACCGTTGCTGCTCCGGCGCCGTGATGCTACTTCCTACCACCAACAGCACGAGTACGATTGAGGCCTTGCGGAGCATCGCATCACCGCCC
Organism: Fimbriimonadales bacterium; assembly: GCA_045862955.1. GTDB lineage: Bacteria > Armatimonadota > Fimbriimonadia > Fimbriimonadales > JABRVX01 > JABRVX01. The sequence continues at coordinate 59,081 of BTVI01000006.1, read as the reverse complement.
CTCAGCGCGACCCCTCCAATCCCGAGCGAAGTCGCCAGGCCTGGTATACGTCCGTGCCTCGGGTGTTAGCATCCGACACATCGGCGGCAGCGGCATAGTAGCGATCCGCGGCACCATACATACCATACGTCTCGTAGAGTGCTCCCAGAAGTAGGATGTCACCGTGGCATCGCTCGGAGAGACGCTGAACGTGTTCAGCCAGTGATTCGGTTGCGGTACTGAAGAGCCGATCCTCCGAACGCAACGACGGGTCGTTTACCACGTGTGCGACGATGGAGTATGTGTGCCCGTAGGCCAACTTCTCAGGCAGACGGGTAGGTTGGCCAGAAGGAACGGTCCAACGACCCACTGTTGCCCCGGTTGCCTTCTCGACTGCCTCTACCGTAGCAGCCGAATCACCTGGGGTCCGGACGAGTACTATCAAGTCGAGCGTAGGTAGCTTGTCTCCAGGCAGGGGATAGATGATCTGGATCCGAGGCGGTGCAGGATTGGGGTCGGCGCCACGGTATCGGACGTCCTGACTCGACCCTACGACGGGTGTCGTGCGAGCGAGATCTCCACACAACTGACCCATCACTGCTCTCTTGTCAGCGGGCAGCTCGCGTAGTAGCTCGAGCGGTAGGTGGACTGCGACAACTCCATCTGTGCCCAGCAGATAGCCTCGATTCAGAAACCACCATACTCCTACCACGGCAAGGGCGACAGCGAGTACTGCTGCGGAGTCTCTCCACCATACGAGAATCCTAGCAGTCGGTGCATTGCGATGCCAGCCGACGTTCGAAGCCGGAGCCGTTCGAGGCACGGAGCGGCCTTCGAGCAGTCGAGTTAGACGGGTGTCGCACTCGAGGCATTGATCGAGGTGCGACTTCACTAGCTGTCGCCTCGCACCGCTGAGGGCTCCATCGGCATACTCGGACAGGGTGATGGAGTCGATGTGCTCGGACGCGGCAACCTGAGCGATGAGCCCGGCAGGTGCTGCGTTCGAGAGCAGTCGCCGACAATACGCACACGAATGCACGTGGGTACGCATAGTGTCGGCTTCTCGCCCCGAGGTCTCTCCTGCAAGCCAGCGAATCAGGTCATTCAGCGATGGGCAGCCGTTACTCACCGGGCACCTCCTGCTGCCGCTCTCTTTTCATGCGCGCCGCACTGCCGAGTACCTCTCGAGAGATCCTTCGCTGTGCGGATCGCCGAAGATTGGAAATCCATAGCTGGGCGTCTCGTGTTCCCGTTGCACGCACTCCAATGATCCTAGCAGTGTGTTTGTCACAGAGTGGTAGCTGCTGCAACGCGTTCTTACCGTCTGGTGGAAAGGCCAACGCAAAGAGGCTCTGGATGCGCGCCACCAACGCAGGCCTTGCCAAGCCCAACAGACATGACGCCGTCTCGCCCTCGAGGCGGAAAACGAAAGCTGCGAGACGATCGTCATCGAGGGCTTCACAAGCCAGGGCGATTTCCTGCACTGTCTGGCGCGTTTCCGCGTCATGACAAGGGTCACCTGGATCGGCGGGTTCTTCTCTGCTAACTGCCAACTCATCGAGCGATATGCGTCGCAGCTCCTGGGTTCCGCGAAGCTCGAAAACCAAGTTGACGAGGTGTGAAATCGGAACCGGTGTGCCCAGGTACCCGAGCAGTGCCCTGAGCAAGGCTCCCGTTGCGAGATGGGGGTCGAGCCCATGGCGCTCCGGGGCCCTGTGCCAGCGCCCTGTGCTCGCCAAAGAGTCGATGTAAGCATCGGTGGGCTCGATGTTGCGGTGGCGCCAGCCACTCAAGCCGATGAGGGCGGTGCCATCGCAGTGCCAGAGGGCCAGTCCTTGCTCTCCGCGCCTGCCGCGAGCGATATCCACGATCTCGTCTTTGAGCCCAGTCCACGCTGGCCCGCTCTTCCGCAGAAACTGATGGAACTGGTTGGCAATCACGCGGTTCACGAAAGCACTCGGGTTCCTCACGGGATCGTCTCTTCCCATGAGAGCCGGGGCGGCCCGAGCGAGCACCTCGCCTACGATATCGTCGAGGTCCTCGGAAGACAAGTACCTTGCATGCGAGTGCGCGGCCACCCGCCTGCTAACGGCTTGACGAAGCGCCTGCCAAGACCCTTCTCCGTCGAGCGCAACACGCGGGACCGAAACAAGCGAGGCGATTCGCTCTCGTATCCAAGCCGATCCCACCGGGTTCACGCCAATCAGCGAGTCGACTCCGCGCTTCCACAGGGCCGCTGCCTCCACTCTGCTGTCCCTGCACCCCCTCTAGTACCAATAGACTCGGCCCAGGGTGCGATCTTGGCCGACTGGGCTATTCGGCAGCAGTTCTTTTCCGCCGATCCCGTCTGCAGGCGGCGTTCGTAGCGCGGGCGCTCACTAGCATAATAACCGAAGATTCGCCCTCTGTCAACGCGATCCTGCTTGGGCTCCTTCCCGGAGACCGCCTCACCGGCCCGCACCCGACTCGGCTGCGTCGCGTACGGGGCATGGTGCAGTGCCACGAGCAGCCCAAGCTATTCGGGAAGCCGATACACCCGGACCGGCTGAAGCACGACCGGTCCCATCAGGCCCGAAGGGATGAGCGGCGTGTCGGCGCGATTGTGGCGCCAGGTAGTGAAGGTCTTGCGCCGCGGCTCGGGGCGAGGTGTGCCCTCGACCAGCCATTCCGGCCACGAGCTGAATGTCACGCCCTGCCAACCGATGTCGTCGGGTAGCTGCTCGTCCCCGATCAGTCGGTTCACCCACAGGTTGGTCACCCGCACCTCGAGATCATTTCTGCCTGCCTTCACGGCGTCGGTAACGTCCAGGCGGAACGGTGGCCACCACAGCGCACCGAGGTTCTTCCCGTTCACTAACACCTCGGCGATCTCGCGCACGGTTCCGAGGTCGAGCACGAGTCGCTTACCTTCTCCCAGCAACGCGGCATCCACGTCGAACTGCCGTCGGTATGTTGCGGTGCCAGAGAAGTACTTGATGCCGAACTCGGGGTGATCGGTCCATGAGACGAGATCGCTGAACGTGGTGGTCTCCGGAGCATCCCAGCCTGACGGAAACCGAACCTCCCATGGACCTGACAGCTCGACAGATCGCGCGACCTCCGCATCAATGGCTGTGGACGCTCCCGAGTCATGTACCACTCGATACGACCCTGTCTGCCACACGTGCAGGTAGCGCGCACCCTTCTCTTCTCTCATCTCCCACGTTGCGCTGGGTACGGCTCGTGCGGTGCCGAGCCGCAGTGTCTCACCCTCAGGGATGGTGACTACGCGCTCCTTGCCACCATCAGTGTAGGTCACGCGCAACTGCTTCACGATGTTGACAGCAGGGTCCCCACCCATGCTCGCGTTCGTAGCTTCCACCTCTCCGAACGCTGCGATCGCCTCGGCGACCCGATCCGTGACATCGCGACTCCTCCACATGTCACCGATGACACCATATTCAGCCTTGATGATCTTCACCGCGCTCTCCACTGGAGCCTCGGCAACGCCCGCTTCCACCCGGACTATCGGATCCCGCATCTGCCCCTCGGTCCGAAACACCACGAAAACAGAACCTGCGGGCCCTAGTCGAAGTAGCACTTCCACCCCGCCTGGTACCGGCTGGAACATCACCGCCTTCTCTACCAATCCCGACTCGGGATGCCACAGCTCGGGCAGACGGCCCTCGATGCGGAAGAAGCATTTCGTCTCGATGGCTTGGCGCCCATACCATGTCACGAAGTAGGCGTCGGCATCACCAATCCGCCGGTGGATTGCCCTCACGCCCCCCCTTTCGCTGCGAAAGTCGGGAGGCAGCTTCAGCTCTCGCAGCGCGTCCGCCACGGTACCATTCAATAGTCCCATAATGTGAGTGTTCTCTGGAGACGGATCGCTCAAGCCGGTCGTTTGGCTCGGGGGAATGCCCACGATGGTCGCGCCCGCAGCTACGAGTTCCCTTACCTTAGCCGCAAACTGCCACGACATTCGGTCCGTATTCGGCAGTGCCAGCAAGCGGTAGCTCATGCCCCCTGGCAACACGATTCGGCCGCCACTCACCGTCGCTCCCATCAGCATACTCGCAGTGCAGTAGTCGAAATCATAACCCTCCGGCACCTGAGCCAGACCATGTATCTCCTCTTGGTAGGCCTGAGGCTCGTCTTCACCGGTGCAAACGCACACATCCGCTACGAACTGCCCCGACTGCAACAGGTACTGGCATCTCGAGAGGTAGTCATGCCAAGAAGGTGCTAGGTGCCACCAAGTCTGCGTTCGGTCCACATGAGAACCCCAGGGTCCCATCGTCATGCCTGGTAGCACGCCGCTCGGCCACGGCTGGTGAGTGAACCGATGGTAGATGATTCGATTGATTCCGTTGATGTAGCCACGGTCGGCAAAGGGCTTCCACTGGTATGGGTGGTTCGACCAACCAGCGCGATCCGGAGTTGCGGTCAATGCCTCCGCGCCGACGACTTTACGACCTAGCACGTGCGCGATCGAAGATGATAGCTTCACACTGGAGTTGATGACCCCCTCGCCGACCCAGTATTCGCCCATGATAAGGCCTGCAGGCTCGGCGTAGGTAAACGCATTGAACGGCCCGTTGCCGTAGGGCTCGACTGCCAGCTGCATGCCGTGCTGCTTCAAGCGCTCGGCAAATCGCCCCGAGTAGTACTCCGACCACATCTCGGCGACGGTGCGGCGAAAATCGAACAGAAATCGTTGCGTAGTGTCGGCATCGTCTAACGCGATCCCGCATAGGGCAGGGAGCCAAGAAAGCAGCTCGTAACCGCGACGTTTGCGGAACTCCGCGAGCATGTTCTGAGTCCAGTTCTGCCGGCCGGTCTCGTAACTATCGATCAGTACAGTTGTAAAGGTATCCCCTGCTAGTGGCCCTGCCTCCTCGATGAGGGGCAGGAGACTGCCATCGAAGTAGCGGTCGAACGACTCCTGAGAAAGCTTGTCCACCTCCAAGCCCCTGCCGCTGTCGCTAGAGGCAACGTTCTGGGCACCTGTTAGTGTCCATCCGATCCGCAGGATGGTCCAACGACCCGCCGGTGCAGCCCACTTCAGGCGACCATCGCTCACATGCTCAGTAAGGTCGATGATGTCTTTTCGGGGGACCACCGGCCAGGCGAGATCGCCGAACGGCTTGCCGTCGTTGTCCCCTAGGCTTGTTAGGTATGCGTGGTGCTCGTCGGGTTGTGCCGGCACCTGGGTTTCTGGTAGTGCGAATACAGCGATGTCGTGGTACTCGTCGCGTACCGTCGGGGGCTGCGGGAGAGTGGCATCGACCTGCGACGGTCCTATCACTACCACCGTGGACCAAACCACCTTCTTCATCGCGTCCTCGGGCTGCACCCACGGTCCGCCGCTGGATGACCATCCGGCACAGTTATGGATGGTTATCTCGAGACCGAGACGTTTGGCTTCGCGCATGGCGTGCACCATCAGCGCGCGCCACTCGGGAGTGTTGTAGGCGATGGGACCCTTCGGCATCGTCACGTAGTTGCCTTTGCTGTCATGGCCGCCGAAACTGCCCGCGTTGAAGATGTGTGCGCCGCCGAGGCCCGCCCGCTTCATGGCCTCCAGGTCGGCGGTGATGCCCTCTTTGGTGACGTTGCCGTCAATCCAGTGCCACCAGGTGTGTGGCCTGGCCCAGCCCGGGGGCGAGGCGAACTCGTCCTGTAGCTGGTCACCAATGTGCGCTCGAGCGGTCGAACCGGAGGGGTCCTGGATCTGGCCCCCGCCGTGCGCTTCGGCAAAGGTGACGAGAATCGGAGCAATCATGGCTAGTCTCCCTAGTCCGTGCATGCGCTTTCCTCAATCGCTGTGCTGCATCCGAGATTCTCCGTCTCACACGACACCCCTGTCGGTTTGTTCTAGGTCCAGCGAGGGGCATCGCCATCCCTTGGTGGCGATGCACAATTGACTTTCGTAGTTTCGTGCCGCTGTCGAGGCCCATAGGTCGTGAAGGTCAGACGTTGAACGGAGACCTCAGGCCTGCTACGCGGATCATCCGCGGCTCTCTTCTCTGGATAGATGCATTCGTCGAAGCCGCGCAGTGCTGGAAGGCGCAGCCCCGTGATCCGTGCACTTTCTCCTAAGCATCTCAGCAATATTTGTGGGGATCGTCGCTTTCAGGGTTGCAGGACGCCAAAAGTCGTGATACAATAAACCGGTTAATCGAGTCCCGAAACAGTCGGTATCGCCACCTAACCTGGTGGAAATCGGTATGAGGTTAATACAATGAGCAAACGAACGCTAGGCTGCCTGCTTCTCGCGGTTTGCGCGGCAGCCGGTTGGGCCGCTCCCGCATACGATGACGCTGATGATCCCGTCTACTCGGGAGGCTGGTCGAACGGGTTGAATGGCGGTTACGGCTGGCAGCCGTGGACAAACGTGAGCGAGGGCTCAATTCAGCCGGGCACGGTGCTCGGCACGGCCTGGAACCTGAACAATGACTACGACTATGCCTTTGCTACCGCCATCCGATACCTGGCGGCCCCAATGTCGGTGGGAGAGACTCTCCTCATCGACTTCCGCGCACTAACGATCGAATTTGGCAACTGGGGAGACGCCAGCTGGGGTATCCGACTAGTAAACTCTTCCGGCGAGGAGCTGCTAGCTCTGTTCGACTATCGCTACGGCTCGGGGCAGTTCTGGTTATCCGACAATACGGGCAACCACATTACGGGCGTGCCGGCCGGCGACGTGGGCTATACGCTGGCAGTCACTCTCACGGGCGCGAACACCTATTACGTAGATATCAGCGGTCTGTATCAGGCTTCGGGCAGCCTAAAGACGACTGTCAACGGTGGTCCGATTGCCGGCGTTGACGTTTTCAACTACAATACCGACCACGACCTTTATCTGAACAAGATGCGCGTGGTCCCAGAACCTAGTGCGATAGCCCTCCTAGGTCCTGTGCTCCTTGGGATGTTCTTGGGACGGCGAAAGTCGCGCTAGGAGGTCAAACGAGGGCCCAGCATGCTCCTGGGCCCTCTTACTATGAGTCGGGTGTGAGGCAAGTCAAAGGCAGTGCTTACCGCAACTTTCAATGCGCCGATCTTTGCAGGCCAGTGCGTTTGACCGCAGCACGTTCATGCACGTGCGGTGCTTGCCGAACGGATAAGCCTTTCGGCCGCTTGGGGCAACATACTACGTCGCTCAATGGCCGAGGTCGCGATGCCTCAGTCGAAAGGAAGAAAGCCGTTTGCCACAGGTTACTCGGAGGCTTCTTTTACGGGCGATAGCTCATAACGATGCGAGAGAGGCAGAGCGGCGCTTCGTGCTTCTTTGGCGATGCTCTTCTCCAATTTCTTAAGAGCGGCGATTACCTCTTGTGTCCCCGAAAACCCGTTCATCACACAGCCCATCCGCTGCCACCACAGGAAGAAAACTTCGTTGCGCTTAGTGATCAGATCGAGCACTTGAGTCGCTTGGCGAAGCATGGGCGTATCATAGTCTGCCAGGTTCACACCCGCCGCAAGCTGCATATCGCTGAATACCGAGACCGTTTGGCCATCGATCGAGAGCGAATAACGGCCAGCCTCGAGGCCAGTCACCATGAGCATCTGCCGGTTAAGATCGGTTTGGAAACCAATCGCATCAGCCCCGGGCCTGGTGGACTCGTCGAGGGGGAAGGGTAGGGCGTTGTCCTTCTGGGTCCAGCGTAACCCGTCGAATCCAGTGACGAGCGTGTTGTCGGCACGCACGACCTTATGTTCCCTAGCATCGAGCGCCACGTCGGCGACCGTCGAGGGCGCATGCCAATCCTTGAGGAGGACGCTTGCCATCACCAGGTGGCCGGGAGGCCCTGGGTGGATCATATCTGGGAGGAACGCTTCGGGATTGCTTGCTCGGGACATGGCAGCAACGAATGGGGCGTTGAAGTCTACGAAATCCGCACCTTCCTGCCTGGACAACTCCACGATGTTCTTGCCCAGCTTGAGCAGGGTAGCGTTGTAGCCAGCAAATGGCGAGGGACGCTTGGTGAAATCATCGAATGGAGAGGTCTGAACTAGTGTCAGCTTCGCTTTGGGTGCGGCCGAGCGCATGTAGCCAAGAAGCTTGCGGTACCAATCAACGAAGATCTGCTCGATCTTCGCGTCGTACGGGACGTAGCCTCCGTCGTTCATTCCGAGCATGATCACGATGCGCGTGGGCTGAAACGGCTTCACATCGCGCTCTACGCGGGTGGCCGCATCCCCAGCCCATCCACCCCAAGTCGCATCGCCCCCTACGCCGACCGTAATGAATTCCGCGTCGAGCTTTGGAAAGCGCGTGCGAACGAATGTCTCGACGTAGGTTGTGTAGAGCCTCTGCTCGGTAATGCTGTCACCGTAGAACAAGACTACATCGCCGTCTTTCAGAGCAAATGCTTGAGCTAGAAGTAAGGGCAAAGCGATCATCGAACCTCCTGCAATACTGAGACGCCGTACGGCGGGAGAGTTAGCACCTCGTCGATCGGACTCGATGTGAGCAGGTCAACAGCGGGACAGGGCAGAGCCACCTGCTTGGGTTGATTGGAATGATTAACTGCTATCACCAAGCGTCGATCTCGACCAGATCTCACCGACAGCTCGACACCGTCATCGGACGGGGGCAAATCGGAAGCCACGCCACTCTCTTCGAGTATACGTGTGATTAGGACAGTCATTGCGTGCGCGTCAGGCCACGTACCGACGTAAGTGACCTTGCCAGAGGCGAAGTCTCGCGTGACGATTGCGGGCTGCCCATCGATCCAGCCGTTCGCAGGTCCATAACTGGCGATGACCTCGACATTGTCTGCGACAGGTTCCAGCCATTCAGCCCAGATGGTGGCTTGTCCCAGCCCAGTGAGAGGGACTGGATCACGTAAGGCATAGTACTCCTGCACTCGTGCTCCCACCAACTTCGTGAGCGGACCAGGCTGCCGAGTCGTAAGCAAAGCATTGTATAGGTCCTTGAACCCAGAGCGCGCTCCGAGTACCAAGTGACCTCCAGCGCCGATGTATCGCTCGAGTGCCTCGACCCACTCATCGCAGAGCACGTGCAAAGCCGGTGCTATCACCACCCTGTATCGTTCGAGCTCGGCTGATGGGTGCACGATGTCCACACCGGGTAGCAAGCGGCGGAGTGGTCGGTAAAAGGCCAATAGGTAGCGAACAGGATCGAAATCGAGATGATGGCGCTGAAAGTCTATCGCCCATCGGCTTTCGTACGAGTAAAGTATGGCTGCCTGGGCAACAGGTTGAGTACCTCGTAACACTTCGGATACTGCTTCGAAGTCTCTCCCAATCTCGCATATCTCTTGATAGATAGGGCGGGGCTCGCCGTCGGATGCCACTATATTGCCGTGATACTGTTCCTGCCCACCGAGTGAGCTCCTCCACTGCCAGTACAGCACTGCGTCTGCACCGTGCCCTACCGCATGCCAAGCCATCGTGCGAACCTCGCCGCGGTCGAGGGCGCTATTGATGTCCAACCAGTTGACAAACCCAGGCTGAGTCTCCATGAGCCAGAAGTTCTTCTGCTTGAAGCCACGAGTCAGATCGTGGATCGCTCCATTGTCCAGCGGATCTAGGTGCGCGCCGACTATGTAGTTGTCCCATGATGCCAGATCGAGGTCAGCACAAAGCTCGTAGTGATCGTACCTGTCGAACCAACCCATGAAATTATGCGTGATCCACTGGCGCGGGTCTGCGTGAGCACGAATCGCCTTGATCTGGCGTCGTTGGTATTCACGGTAAAGGGAGGTTACGAAACGTCGGAAGTCCAGCATTAGCGACGGATGATGTGCTCTGTCTGCGATGGGTATCTGGCGCCAGTCGGAGTACTCTTGGCTCCAATACACAGTCGTCCAGCGACGGTTTAACTCCTCGAGCGAGCCGTACCGCTGGCGCAACCAGGTCTGAAACTGCTCGCGGGTCTCTTCGTCATAGGAGACGGTTCCATACTCGTTATCGATCTGCCAACCAATTACGCTGGGATGTGATCCGAGCCGCTTGGCTAGCCTCTCGGCGATCCGAGCACAGAGTTCGAGATACTTTTTGGAAGAGGCCCTGTAGTGGCAGCGGTTACCATGAGTGTGCGGGCGTCCGTTCTGATCAAATGCCAGCACATCCGGATATCGTTGCGTAAGCCAGGCCGGGGGTGCTGCGGTGGGAGTACCTACGACGGACTTCAACCCGTGCTCGGCCGCGAGGTCGATCGCGCGCACCAGCCACTCCAGATCATACTCACCCTCTGCTGGCTCGAGCCTACTCCACGCGAACTCACCCAACCGAACAACGGTCATGCGTGCCTCTCGCATGAGTCGCAAGTCGTCTTTCCATCGCTCCTCCGGCCAGTGTTCAGGATACCAAGCGCAGCCGAATTCCAAGACGATAGTCCCTTCCGCCGTCAGCCCTTGACGGCCCCGAGTTGAATGCCACGCACAAGCTGTCGCTGTGTGGTGACAAAGAGAATGACTAATGGCAGAACGTTTAGCACTCCAGCAGCCATGATAAGGTTAGTCTGCCTACCGTAGTTGGAATCGAAGAATAGCATGCCGATAGGCAGCGTCCGCAGATGCTCGCTCTTGATAAGAACCAGTGGCCAGAAGAATGAGCCGAAATTCCCAAGAAACGTAAGAACTGCCAGCGTGATCAGGCCAGGGCGGCAAAGAGGCAATACTACGTCCCAGAAAATGCACCAATGCCCCGCCCCATCCACCTCTGCGGCCTCGTCCAGTGCAGCTGGGATGCTAAGCATGAATTGGCGCATGAGAAAGGTGCCGAATGCACCGAATGCTGCGGGAAGGATCAGTCCCGTATAGCTGTCTAGCAGGTGTAGGCGCACCATGATAGCGTAGTTCGGGATCATAGTAACCACCCCGGGCAGCATCATGGTCGCGAGATATGCTTTGAATATTGTGTCCCGCCCTTTCCAGCGCAATCGAGCGAACGCATAGGCCGCCATCGAGCTCGTCAGACAGGTCAGGAAGGTGACCCATGCTGCAACGAAGATGCTGTTGAAGTAGTAGCGCCCGAAAGGTATCTGACGAAACAGCTCGACATAATTCTGCGGGCGCCAAACGGTGGGAAGTGGGTTCAGGCTCTCGACCTCGTGAAGCGGCTTGAAACTTATGAGAACCATCCACACGAATGGCAGCAGCATTACCAGCGCGATCGCAAGAAGTACGGTGTGAGTACCGACGTTGGATAGAACTTTGGCACGCAAGTTCATCAGTACCCGAGTTCCTTTGCACCGAAGCGCCAGTTGATCAAAGTCACACCTAGGATCGCGGTGAAGAGCACCCACGATACGGCAGAGGCATAACCAATCTGGAACTCCTCGAATGCCTTGTTATAGATGTAGAACGCAAGTGTGGTTGTCGTTCCCGCTGGTCCGCCGTTCGTCATGACTCGAGCCTGCTCGAATCCGCCCTGCAGCCCGCCGATGAAGCTCATAACGACAATGAAAAAGGTGGTAGGAGCCAGTTGGGGCCAGATGATGTGGCGGAACAGAGTCCATCGATGTGCGCCATCGAGTTTGCCAGCTTCCACCAACTCCTGCGAGATGTTGGACAGCGCAGCCAAGTACAAGAGCATCCCATTTCCGCCGACGGCGACCCATATCCCCATGATAATGATCGCGTCTCGGGCCCCTAGTCCGACCTGGCTTGCGCAGATCCCCACATGCTCCGGGCAGAGGCCGAGTATGTTGTTCGTAGACAACAGCCACTCGGGTGCGGAGATCACGGCGTCCAGGCCGAATAGCGCGAGCAGGGCTCTAATACCCTGGTTGATTGGCCCATAGTCCGGAGTGAGAAGTGACTTCCAGAGGATCATGATTGCGACGCCACTAGTGAAGCTAGGCAGGTAGAACAGCGTCCGATAGACCACGATGCCTCTGATCTTCTTGCTGAGCAACAGTGCGAGCGCAAGGGAGCCAGCTATGGCCAGCGGCATCCCAAGCATCAGGTAGACGGTGTTAACAGCATACAACCAGAACTTCGTATCATGCAGAAGCTCAACAAGATTGGCCATCCCAGTCCACTGAAATGGAACTGTGCGTTGAAGATCCCAATTGGTAAAGGTCGCTACGATGGAGATAAGGACAGGGACTAGCGAAAACACTGCGAAACCTAGCAGATTAGGTGCTAGGAAACCGAGCGCAGTCCACAGTGAGCGCCGGCTCATGGTAGTCGGCCTCGAAGCGCCACGTACTTCTTCGCCAGTTCCGGGTTTCGCAGCACGTTGCGTTTGATCTCGGCGTTGATTTGTCGTGCCGCGGTCCGCATCGCAGTGGCGGGGTCCTTCTGTCTGGCTTTCACCAAATCAATCTGATCGTATATGATTCGAGCAACGATAGCCCCTCCCACGAAGGGGCTGACCTCTTCCGATACTGCGAAGTGCATCGCGTCACGCCATACGGCGTTGAAATCCTCGCCGGGGTAGTTCGGATTGTACTCGAATTCATCAGTGTAGCAGTATGCCACCACGGGAGCAACGCCGTCGGCTTGACGGTTCACGAGTTCATTATACTCTCGGCTCGCCATGAAGCGAAGAAAGGCCAGTGCCTCCACCTTGTGCTTGCTCTGAGCGTTTATAATTGTCCCCCTACCAGAAGTCGTGTAGGCCCGAACTCTCGCATAGGGGGCCTCGATGGCGCCTAGCCGAAGACCAGGGTACTGGCGAAGAGTGCATAGCCACCAGCGACCACCGAGGGCCATTGCAGCACGGCCCGCGCCGAACCAAGCAATCGTCCCCGCACCCCAGCCGCCCTGCGAACTCATGCCCGCCTCGTCGAGCGGTGTGGGACTGACTCCGTACTTGTACGTCAGGTCATACATGAACTGAATGGCAGCAACGGCGTGTTCTCGGTCTACGATGCACTCCGTACCATCGTCCGTGAAAACCCTGCCGCCGAACTGCAGTACGAAGAATTGCCAGTTCCACCAGTCGAAGATAAAGCCGAAGCGAACGGGTCGCCCCTGGCTGTCCCGAACGGTTAGCTTCTTTCCGAGCGCTATTAGATCCGCCCACGTCCACTTGCCGTGGGGATAGGGCACGTTCGCCTCGTCGAAGATCTTCTTGTTGAACCAAACGGCGTTGACCGCCCCGTTCGTAGGAAACCCGTAGCATCGTCCTTCGAAGATGACTTTAGGGAGAAGTGCCTTCCACACATTCCGTCTCAAGTCTATCCCTAACCGACGGAACTCCTCCGTTACATCCCACGCGACGCCGGAGCGTACGTATGCAGAGAGTGCCGAGCCGTCGAATGCATCGAACAGATCCGGTCCCACTCCGGCCAGTGACTGAACGATGACCTTCTGCACATCTCGATTGCCCGGATCGAGCACGACTTCTACGTCTGGGTGCATCGAGTTGAACAACTCCACCTGTGCGCGCCGTACCGGATTGTCATCTGTGACCCAGACGATGCGTGTGACACCCTCTCGACTATCTGCCGGTTGGATGAGCCAGGCGATGACAGATAGCAGTACGAGGCACAGGAATGCGACGAGGAAAAATAGACGCATGCAGTCTGCCCGCTACCTCCTCATTCGCAGAGTTCCTTCCCAACACATCAGTTCGCCACGGCCGGGAGAAGAGAGTTGTGCTGTGAAGGGGATCTGCATCTCGTCTGAGAAACTGACCTGTGCCAGCACACTAGCGTCTACGCTGACGATCATCGTGGTTCTCACAGCCTGGTTCCACTGCTTGGCTGGCATGTTGGGCTGAATTCTGATAGGGGCGTCCGGACCGAACCACACTCGGATCGATTGTTTGTTGGCTCCTAGTGCCAGCGTTAGCTGCATCCTATCTTCTTCGGGAATCAGCCCACCCCAGAGCTGTTTGTCGGCATACCAGGCTGTGTGCACGGCTAGGTACAGGCTGTCGCGGTCCCAGCAAGCGTACAGATCGGCAAAGGGCTCATTGGATTGGCTCTCGATATAGCAGTCGGCTAGATCCCACGCTGCAAGCCCGTCGAGTACGTTGCGGCGGGCACGGGGAATGCTCGTGTCAGGCCTCGGCGGGTGGAGTTTCTCACGTTGCGCTATCTTTGCTGTGCAGCTCTTGACGGCCTCGATCATTCCGTTGTAGGGCTGGTTATGGATGTCGACGAGGCCCATGTTGTAGTCTTCGCCGTCTTCACGGCCGTGCGTAGGTTCATCGGTGTATTGAAACCAGTGTGCACCGATTACGTAAGGTAGTCGCATCAGTGATGACAGGTTGCGTTGAAAGCTCCGGCTTCGCTGTTCCTGCGTGTCTACCGTAGGGAATATCGTACCCGTATTCTTGTTCCCGCTCCGGTTCTCCATTGCGCAGAAGTAGAATTCCGTAACGAGGATCGGCTTGCCTGTTAGCCTGTGCAGGTTCTCCAAGAAGAACCGAGAGATATCACCAGTGAGCCAGTCGGCGCCGTAGTTGGTCGAAACCACATCAACATAGTTCGATGCCGCTCGAGCAACTTCCTGTGGATACCACTGAATGTAGCGGTCGCCGAGGTAGAGGTGATTCTTGTCATAGCGGCGAATGGCGTCTCGACAGAGCCTGTAATATCTGTCGGCCAGCAGGAAGGTGAATCGATTGACCAACCTCATGCCATGGCCTCCCGGACGTAGTACCAGTTGTGTCTCGTCTAACAAGCCGTCGAACCCCTTGGCAGTCTTCGGCGTCCAATCCTCGCACAGTTTGGTCCAGTTGCCGCCATAGTAGCTCTCAATGAGTGCAACGAGGCGTTTCTTAGTGTAGTTGTCCTTTGGCTGAGCCATGAAGTAGGTGAGTAGCGTGTCATCCCACCACCCAAGCTCATTGTCGCTAAACCAGCCAATGAGAAGTGGATCGTTTGCCAGCTTTGGGATCGCCTCCTTCGCGACCTGATCGATTACTTTCTCCACCTCTGGGCTGAATAGATCTGCGAATGGTGCCTTGACCGAAGAGCCGAAGTAGAGGACCTCGGTGTAAGGCATGGGAGTGGAGGCTGTGTTGAGCACTTGGTAGTCGCACCAAGCGCCCAGTGAGTTGAATCCCCATTCTCTGAGACGCCCCAAAGCCTCCTTCGCCCATTCGTCCTCCGTGGAATGATATCGCCACCACGCGTAAGATGGGTTGGATTCATCCCACTCGTCCTTGGAGGGTCCGCGCCAGACGCAGTTCACACCTAGAGACCAGAACTTTTCACCGGATGGAGTCAGAAACCACCAGCTATCACCTTGCTTCTCCACGCGAAAGAAACCTGGCGCGAAGTTTGCCATCAGCGCGATGCCCAGCGCCACCATCATCTCGCGGAGTCCTTCGTGGTCGGGTTGCCCTTCAGTTGGCCGGCCGAAGCTTGCAACAACATCCTGGCGGATTGTTCGTTGCCGTAGGACATCTCGTTGACAAGAAAGTCCCTGTCCGCCGGAGTTAGAGCCTCCCATCTGCCTCCGCTTCGCTTGACGATCTCATCCAGTCGTGATACGGTCTGTTGCTGCTCTGGGCTGAGGCCGCTGCTCGGCTGAAGCACTCCGCGCGTTACGATTATGGCGACAACCGCAGCAATGATGACTGCCAACAGGAGCCCGACCTTTGCACTTTGCTTCATGATTCATAGCTCCGGAGCGTTGCAGAGCCAGTACTTGGGGTTGTCCACTTGTCCCGGCGGGAGCATCTTGACGTGCCCATCCGACATCAGGAAGTTCGTACCCGATCCGTGCTTCCGCCACGCTCTGCTCCAAGGCGCACTGTCTGGTGCATAGACGAGGGCCTTGATCTGCCAGTCAGCGCTGATGCCGGCACCGGCTGCGTTGTAGCACCAGTCAATCTCGTTGTTGAGCCACAATCCACACTGCCACATCTTGTCGTAGTACTCGTACTTGCCCTCGGCGATCATCACGATCTCCGAAGGTCTCGTCACGGAGGAGCTCTTCGTCGAGGGAATTGGCGTGTCACCGAAGCGGATGTCCATCAGCGGCATGAGACCCTTTGGCTCGCGAATACCGAACATCGTGTAGTTCGCAGCAGGAGTCGCACAGTTTGCCAGATAGGAACTCGCAGCAGGCTTGCGGGGTGCCCTGAAACCGTAGGCACTGTCATCGCGGGTCCCGAAGCTGTCCGTCGGGCAGCGATAGATCCCAGGTTCCTTAACATAGGGTCCGATGCACAGTGCACTGCTCCAGAGGTAGGACTCGGTGTATGGTCGACTCATGTCCCAGAATTCGCCTCTCGGATACACTCCGTTAGTGTTGTCGCTATACATCTGGATCGCGATTGCCACTTGATGCAGGTTGCTGGAGCAGGTCGCCTTGTTGGCCTGCTCTTTGGCTCGCGCAAATACGGGGAAGAGGATCGCCGCGAGAATGGCGATTATTGCAATGACGACGAGTAGCTCGATTAGGGTGAATCCACTATTCTTGCTCATTGTGTCTTCTCCACTTGTAGGATCACCGTCCTACCGTTTCGCTCCGCACGACTCCCGTACGGTCAGGAAAACGGGCAGAACAGGGCGCTTTTCAGCGATGGCTTTGCCTTCAACCAGAAGGGTGAGAATTTTGGCGGCCTCCATTCCCATCTCATGAATGGGCATGTGCACGCTAGTTAGTTTGGGGCTCGTAATCTCTGCAAACCACGTGTCGTCGTATCCGACGACCGCAATGTCGTCGGGCACTGCCAAACCTGCATCGCGGACGGCGTCAATGCAGCCACTCGCAGCCAAGTCGTTGGCGGCAAACACCGCCGTTGGACGTCGGCTTCGAGGCAAGGCTAGCAACTCTGCCGTTCGCTCGTAGGCCAAATCGTGAGAGAACCCTGTCGTCGGCACGAGAGCAGGGTCGACCTCGAGCCCCGCCTCTTCCATTACACTGAGGAAGCCACGCTTGCGTGGCTCGGACGTAGCTACGATTTCCAACCCAGCAAGATGTGCAATTCGCTTGTGCCCGAGTTTGACAAGATGCTCAGCTGCTAGGCGGCCACCTGTGTACTCATCGGCGTTGACGCTACATACGTCCTGCTCACCCGGGTCGTAGACGACGGTGACCAGCGGGTAGCGACGATCGATTAGTCCCGACACGACCTCACTGTTCGGACGAGGAATTGTGAGTATCAATCCGTCGGCACGCGGATCAGCCAAGATACGCGTGTCTGCGCTGTACCAATCCTCCCCGACTGCAGTGTGGAGCATGACGTTGTACTGTTCGCGAATCGCCTCTTCGAACACGCCCGTCATGAGCTCGGTACAGAAGGGGTTCCGATCGGTGAATGCGCGCGAATACGGGAAAACCAGCCCCAGCACACGACAGCGTCCCGTGGCGAGTCCTCGAGCCACCGGATTCGGCGTGTAATTCAGCTTGCGCGCAGCTTCGCGAATGCGCCGCTCTGTCTCTTCACTGACTCGTATGGTCCCCTTGGACTTTCCTGTTAGCACCACGCTGACTGCAGCTACCGAAGTGCCTGACAGCTCCGCCACGTCACGAATCCTGGGCGGACGAGGTGTATCGATTTCACTGCGACGTACTGGCATGACTGTCCTCGAAGTGGAGCCGATGCGCCCGCAGGAGCGCATCGGCTCCCGATGCGTGTTAGTTCGGCCCCGCGGAACCGAAGTTGGTCAGAACGATGTTGAGGTCCGAGATCGAGACCGGAGCGACTCCGTCGAGATCGGCCGAGCTGGTCAGACCGAAGTTGAGCAGGATGGCGTTGAGGTCCATCAGGTCCACGCTATTGTCCGAGTTTGCGTCTCCGTTCACCACTGTGAAGTCCGCCTCGTTGTAACCCGTGGCCAGAGTCACAGAAGGGATGACCTTTCGCAGGAAATGGTCGAACTTCACCGCTAGGTCGAAGGTTCCAGTGGCTATCTCAGGCACGAGGTACTGCCCCTGTGCGTCTAGAGCAATGGGGTAGTTGTACAACACATTCGTCGTGCCAGGCGCTCGTAGCTCGAGCATCGCACCCAGGCCGGTGGGGTCGCCAGCGAACAGATTTAGCCCGACCTTCCCGACAAGGAAGGCTCCTGGCACAAGAAGGAACGAGTGGAAGTCGTCAATGTCTGCCCGGTAGCCCCAGCCGCAAATCTCATTGGAATCGTTGATGCCGGTAGCGGACCATAGAGTCCATGGAGATCCCATCGGGAGAATGTCGTTCAGGTTGACCAGGTGACCGTTCTTCCACAGGAACGCCCTCGACTCGCCGGCAGCATTGGTAGCCGTGCCGACGACGAAGTCGAGGTTGTTGATCCCGTAGGCGGTGGACTTGCTCCCACCAAACGTTCCTATCGCATGCATCGTACCGTCGTGGAAGAACGCCATCGTGGTGTTGCCTTCCTTGGCAAATCCGCACACGTTGCCCGCTGAGTTGATTCGGACGCTCTGGCTATTGGAATAGCCGTCGAGCAGCCCCAGAGACTGCCAGGTGCCTGCGGAAAACTTGTGGGCTACGCGAATACCTTGCGCGTCTTCGGCGTGGCCCGCAATTGTGCCGGCATTGTTGATGTCGGCCCCGGCACTCTTACTGTAGCCAGCAGGAACTCCGAGATCGTTCAAGCTCATTCCGTCCCAGTACACGGCGTGGCGTGAGCCGGACGCCGTGTCGGATTCACCCGTAATCTCACCGAGATCGTTGATCCCCCAGCCGCGGGCTCCGAACCCGCCACTCAGGGTAAAGAGATCGTGGATTACTCCTGCCGAATCCCAGTACACGATGTGCTCGTCGTAGCTGTAACTGGCCGCCACGAACCCTACCACGGTCCCGGAGTCGTTGATGTCCTGGCCGTAGCAGTACAGAAATGTGAAGGGGCCACCCAGAGGATAGAGTTCCTCGAAAATCCCGGTGGACTTGCTCCATCGGAACGCGGTGTCTGTGAAAGTGATGTCTTTGCCGTAGCCCGAGACCTGGCCAAACGAGTTGACGTTGCCGAACGCGTACACCGAGTAATAATGCCCGGTGCCCGAAAACTGACCCACATCGGTCACGGTGGTCTGCGCCTGTGCCGACTGACCCAGGAACCACGCCAACCCCATTGCCAGCGCGCCGATCCTCTTCATCCGTTTCACCTTTCTGAATGCGGCGAACGTCCGCTTTCGGTTATTATAGGTTAATCGGTTAATCACAGGTTGTCAAGAGAAAGCAAGTTAGAAACTTGCTTAAGGTTAATTATACCCCGGTTTCGCCGAATCGTCAAGCCCCCCACCGTGGCTTGCCGCCCACTTCGACTTGCGAAGCCCTCGAGGAAGCCAAAGGGTCGCGCAAGAGCCCGCCTGCACGTAACCGATCATCCAGTCTCCTGCAACCGGCCCCACCGTGCAGGAGGATCCCACGCCCCGTGGGGAGGGGGAGACCGGGGACAGCCCCACGAGCAAGGTCGCTTGAACCTGGCTTCGCCCTTCGAGGGTGTTGCGCGCCCTGAACCAACGCCCCGCAACGATGCAATTCCCCGAGCCCCCCGCGGGACTGTGCGAAGCCTGAGACAGCTAGATACGGTGGCTTACCTGGGATCATACCCGGTAGCTCTGACCCGGCGGGCAGTGCAAGCTTCGACGCTATCGGCTTACTCGTGGCAGGCTGCCTTTGCCGCCTCCCAGCGTGGGTCGCGCAGGGCGGCTTCTACCATCATGAACGTCACCGCCGTCTCACGCTGATCGCTCGTCAGTCTCGCCACGTACTCCTCCAGCCGCTTCTGGTGATGGAGTGGCAGATCTGGATATCCACCCAGCAGCTCAAGGGCTTTCTTGAGAGTGCTCGCGCGAGTCCCGTCCTTTTGCATCTCCTCATGCATCTTGTTGTGGATGGCCGTAAGCGAAAAACTACCGGTTAGTGCACCAAGCGTACGGCAGAGGTCGAAGGCTAGTCGAGCACGCGCCGCAGCCACCTGCCGGTCCCTCATCTTGCGCTGGCGTTCCCCAGCCTCCTTCAACATACGGGTGACACGCTCGTTCGAGGCCTCGTGCGCACGCCGCCTCGCAAGCGTTAGAGCAGCGGGGCTTGGCTGAGTGCCGTCCCACTGGCGCACCAGATGCAGCAGCTCCCGCGCCGAACGGATCTCTTTCGAACCGGTATCGTCAACCCACACCATCGTGCTAGCACGGAACCCCCCCTGTTCGACCGACCCAATAACTAACGGACTCTCACCCAGGTCCTGGCCCAGCGAATCCGCGATGCGACGCATCGTGGGATCGGACGGGTTCAGCGGGACAAGTGACAAATCGCGTTCGAGCGCTTCCAGACGAAGCCCGAGAGACCACTTCTTGCGACCCGGCCCTCTCAATACGCAGCTCGACCCGCCGTCGCGCATGATGACGCGGTATCCAGGCACGTCCCCGAGCAGCGTGAGCGCGGCACGCAGATCTTCCGCCTCCAGTGCTGGCTGTCGGCTAGGCAGATCGGCGGCCTCCGCCTCCCGATAGGATGCCAGCATGAGTTCGTCATCCTGTACGTCACGGATCGCCGCCTCGAGTTTCCCAACATCGTCCGACTGACCCAATAGCAGACTTCGCGCCTCACCAAGAACAGGTTGCATCGGTCCAATGAACTCGCGGAACATCCCGCATCGCTGCTGAAGGAGCGTGTAAACCCTCTCATCCACGCTCTCTTTTAAGAACAGGTTAGTGACTATGACCTCGGATTGCCGTTGGCCGATGCGGTCGATGCGGCCTATCCGCTGCTCCACCTTAGATGGGTTGTACGGCAGGTCGTAGTTGATGAGTGCCGATGCAGCTTGCAGGTTCAGACCCTCGCTAGCCGCGTCCGTGCAGATCACTACGCGCAACTCACCGTCGCTCAGCTTGCGCGCAACCTCCGAACGTGATACCTCCTGCCACTGCTTTCCATCCCACCACGAACCGCCCTTGCCGCTATACGTGGCAATGTCGTGCGACGTCCCGTACCTCGGCAATAGCTGCTCCCGAAGGTATAGCATCGTGTCCAGGTATTCCGTGAACACCAAACAAGCTCGCCCGTCTGCAGTGACCTCATCCAAGACGGCCACAAACCGATACAGCTTGCTGTCCGTGCCCGACAGATCGTCAATCGAACGAAGCAGGCCCTCGATCTCACTACCTTCCGACTTCGCAGCACTCACACTCGTTGGAACCGAGGGAGACAACCGGTCCGCAACCTCATCAGGCAGATCGGATCGATCCTCTCCCTCTGGCAGGTCTTGCTCGAGGTCTGCACCGCCCGTCTCCTGCCGCAGATATCGCCCTATCAGCTCCCTCCGCCGCAGCAAGCTCTGCTTCAGAGCCGCCAGACTGCTGGCAGCACGACGCCGATACACCGCCATCACGAAGCCCTTGCCCGTCTGCTCCTCCGCACGCGTCTCAGCGAAACGCCGGTCGATGTAGCTCGTTATGTTCTCGTACACGGTACGTTCACGGTCGTCCCCGAAGTCCCATACTACGTCCCGAACGACGCGCTTCGGCGGCTCGCGATCGAGCAGACCCTTCGCGTAATATCCCCGCAGCGTGCGTCGGGTGTTGCGGTGAAGACAACGCGACAGCGGTGAACCCGAGCGCAACCACTTGGCGACCTTGCTCCGTACCTCCGCACTGCCATAGGCTATCGCGTCGCGCAACGTCTTAGGGTCACGCCAATCGTTCTCGCCATCGGGAGCAGGAAAGTCGCTGTCCGCTGCGACCATCGAAGAGATGTGAACTTCATCGGCACTCGTCGCCTGGTTTCGCTCCAACCTTCGAATGCCGTCATAGTAGCGGCGAACATCCTCGAAGTCAGCAAGCCAAGGATCGCCGACCCCGAGCGGCTGAAGCAGATCCCAAGGCTCCCACGGATTGATCTGCATCGGTGTGGCACTCAGGAAGAGTAGCCCACGGGCCTTGGCTCGGTGACTAAGCTCACGCACGAGGTTCAGCAACTGGTTCCCCACGTTGAACTCGCGCTCCTTACTCTCGGCCCTGCGTGCAGCGTGGGCTTCGTCGAGCACTACGAGGTCCCAGGGCTCTGCACGGTGCAGCTCAGGCAGATAAAGCGGCTTCCTTGCCGTTTCTCGGCTCATGAGCAGAAGCTGCCTCTTCAGCGCGTCGGCGAGCGATACCTTCTTCTCCTCCGTGCCATCAGGCCAGATCAGCGTGTCGCCATCCAGACGGGGCACGATGATCCCACCCTTCTCACGAAGCTCCGCCTGCCACTGCTTGGTCAGGTTCGCTGGCACCAGGATCAGAACCCGTCGCACGCCCCGCCCCGCGAGCAACCGCCGCATCACCAGGATCGCCTCCAGCGTCTTGCCCATTCCCACCTCGTCGCACAGTAGGCGACCCTCGGGCCACGCCTCGGCCGTCTCGCGTACCACGTGCCTCTGGTGCGGCCACATCTCGACCATCGCAGTGCTGTCGCACACGTCGCCGCCGTTCTCCATGTACGGGGCCTCCGCCAGCCAACGCCACACAGTGGCCGCCCGAAGCCGCGCAATGTCTGCCACCGGCTCTACGGTGGGGGGGGTCTTCGGTGCGAGCTTGACCAGCTTCTGTCGTAGCGCCTCGGGCAACGGCACCGTCAGCACATCGGGATGCTTGTCCTCCCACAGCGTATCGAACTCTCTGCGGAAGTGCTCGGCTCTCGCCTTCGCCATCCACGAAGGGGTGATCTCCAACACCTCGTAGTTGGCAATCAGGCCCTGCGCGCTTTCGTTCCCGCTGCCACTGAACACCAAGGAGTCACCGCAACCGTCCGTAATCAAGCCGTACTTCGCATGCAGAACCCCGCCAGCCGCGCGCATTACCCCCACGCGCACCTCGAGCAGCCCACGCTTCACCAGCCATGCCAGCATCTGCAGCCGCTTCTTCTCGAGAGCCTCTTCGGCCCGCTTGAAGCGCTTCCCCAGCACCTTCTCCAAAGGACCCGCATCGCCCCGCTCAGAAAGAGCCCGAACGTCCTCCGCCGACAACTCCTCATTCACCAGAAGACGGATGGCAGGCCGAGGTGCGGCGTCCCCCATCGCTTCCAGACGTTCGATAAGACACCCGAACCCACGAGCCGCCGCCGCCAACACCGAACTGCTGAAGTACGCGCAGCAGCGATCATATCGAACCGCGCACGCCAAAGCCGGGACGTACAACTCGCTGAGCAGTTGAGGGTCTGGAGCGTGTAGGAAGTTAGGCCAACTCCGCGACCGCAATCGAGGATCACTCCGGGAGCGCCGCCCGCTCACTCCTCCGCATCCTCCTCATCCTCATCGGACAGCTCCGACTCGTCGGAAACCTCCGACTCGTCCAACTCCTCCGTCCTCTCGAACAGCCCCTTCTGCAATTCCTCCGGCTCTCTCCACTCAGGCGCCTCGATGCCGAACACCGCCGGCAATATCGCATGCCACGCCCGGAACTCGGGGAAACGCTTCGCTGCCGCCTTACCCTCGTGACGCACCGCCAGCGGAGCCGCACGCACCAGCGCCTCCATCAAGCGAGCAACCGTGCCGCCCGGGGTCCACGCGTGCCGTCGCGCCAGTGACCGGACCACGCCCAGACCAGGCCCTTCGCCACCCGCTTCCAGATACGCCAGCGCCGCCGCATGGCACGCATCGATCGCCGTTCGGAACTGCGGGTCCGAAGGATGCACCTTCAAAACGTCCGCTTTCCGACGCCTTTTCGGGGCTGGCTGCTCTATCCCCGTATTGAACAGTGTCGTGGCTTCCTCTACGGAAAGCGCGCGATCGCGGCGGCGGCTCGTTGCCGGTACCATTCTGATCTTTTCCCCATCCTTGGTGACCAAGCCCGCCAGCACTAGGCGGTCCACATCCATGCCCACCGCGTGCCCCAGCAGCTTCGCCTCGTTGAACCGGAACTCCTCGGCCCCCAGCACGTCCCAACACAGCAGTGCGAAGCGGCCCTCGGGCTCCACCCCCTCGATTCCCTTCTCTGCCAACTGATCCACCCGCCAACGCATCACCGCGTCGCTAGCGATCTCTAGCGCTCGTGCCACGTCTACCGGCTGGCCGGTGTCCGTGACCACCTCGTCATAGCGGCTGAACACCGTCATCGCGGGGCCGTAAGCACCCAAAAGCTGGTCAACCTTGTTCAGTCCCTCGCGTTCCAGCCGTGCGGCGGTCTCGAGAGCTACTGCTTCGATCTCCGCCCGCATCTGCCTATCGTAGTAGCCGCGCCCGGCGCCGGGCAGGCGCTTTCGGCACACCAGCACCACCGTGCTCTCCGCGCTGTTCTTCTTTGCGATGTGCAGGCTGTGCTCGCTTTCCGTCTTCACGGGCCAACTCGCGGTAATCACGAAGCCCGCTGCGATGAGCGAGGCGAAGAGCGAGATCCATGCCTCTTGCTTCTTGTGCGTGAACATCACGGTGAGCACGCCATCGTCCCGGAGGACTCGCCGACACTCTCGAAAAACCTCGGACATTAGTTGCTGGTACCGCTCGTAAGCGGCTTCCTTGGCAGCCGTGGTCTTCGCCCCGGGTTCCCGATGCCGGCTGACGTTCACCACGGCCTCTTGGTCGCGCGGAGACAGGTAGCTCCCGAACCACTCAGGGCGACGGTGTCCTTGCGTACGCTTCAGCCACACGTAGAAAAAGTCCGCAAGCTCGCTGTACTGAACGTTGTCGTAGTAGGGTGGGTCTACGACTACGGCGGTGATGGATCCGTCTCCGATCTGCGGTAGGTTGGTGGCCGAGCCCATATACACGGTAGCGGGCTTGGCGTTCGGGGCCTTGGGGAGCTTGGCAATCTCTTCGTACGCCTCCAGCACGTTGTCCAGCGCCCACTCCAGTCCGGCGCCGCCGGCGCACGCCGCGAGCTCGGCGAAGGTGGCTCGGAACGCATAATCATGTCGCTGGAAGCGGTGCTTCACCACCGAGCGAGTATTCTCCCAGCTGCTGCCCGAGCAGTTGTAGTCGGCGAACTTGTCTATTGCCAGTGCGAGCAGGTGCACCACCGCCTCGCCCAGCTCTTCTCCCTCCTCAGCGACGATCTCCGGTCTCAGCCGTTGCAGCTCCTCCACCAACACCCCCATCGCGAGGAGTTGGCGCGGAGCGAACATGTCCACCCATCGCCGCATACCATACAGTGTTGGCCTCGGGTCTGTCGTCTCCGTCGGATAGCTCTCATTCGGCAGGATGTTGCGCTTCTCCCAATCGGGCCGAAGGCGCTCCAGCTCCCTCTCCGCCTCCTCCAACGCCTTCAGGTCCTCCTCGATGGGCGGGCGGAACTGCAGACCCGAGCCGGTTTTGACCGCAACCGCGTACAGCGCGCTTCCCATGCGTCCTGCCTGCGCCTCGGCCTTGATCCACTCGGAGGGGATGGGCCGTCCGGGACCCGTGGGCTCGCCCTTTGCGTTGGTGGGTGCGGTGAACAGGCTGTATCCGATGCCCTTCGCATAGGTGGGCGGTGGGGCCGCGTGCAGGTCCCCCGCTATGTTGCTCACGTTGCGTATCTCGCACCGCCAGGCGCCCCGCGCCTTGTCCACGATGGGGCTCGCGACTACGGGAGTCTTGCCCTTCATCTTCAGCAGGTGCCAATCGTGCACGAGCGGCGTCTCGAACCCCGTATCCGGACACCTCACCGTGTGGGCGAAGATGTAAGTAAGTGGGGCGGGGCCCGAGCCGCCTGAGTAGTGCTGGCCGATCCTCCTTGCGACACGGTGCAAGAGATGCCCCGACCAGTGCCTTGCCCGATCGGCAACCCTCGGTCCCAGAGAGGCCGCGTAACGAGCTGTCGCCTCCAGAAGAATGCACGCGACCGGGTTTAGCTCGACAGCCCACGCTTCTGCCCCGATTCTGGTCGCCTCCAGCGGGATGCTCCCTCCACCTGCCATCGGGTCCAGCACCATAGGCTGAGCGTCGCCCCACACGCTCAGGAAGGCCCCGCGCATGCGAGACAGAAGGTCAGGGTTGAGTTCACCCTTGAACGCTCGCAGCCCATGCGGATTGGGTATGCGGACGCCGGCTAGGCGGGCAACCCCGACTTTCGCCTCCGCCTTTACGATCTGCTCGGCTCTGGCGTAAAACCCCAACAACCGCTCGAAGATGTCGCGGGGGAAGCCGGCGGGGAGCAGCGAGCCCAGCACCGTCGCACGGCTGATGCACAGCGGCTTCCGTGCCCACCATACGTGCAGGCGGGCGTTGCCGGGGTTCTGGCCGGTGGAGCGCTCCCTCATGCACTCCACGCCGATCGCCGCCGCCGGCAACCACTCCTCGATCAGCAGTCTCGGCCTGCCCTCAGTCGGCTCAGCCGTCTGACCGGTCGGACCTGTCGGACTCGTCCGACTGGCTGCGCTCTTCGTCTCGCTCATCCCACAGCCTCCGTTAGAATTCGCAAGGCACGAATCGCGCGCGGTCCCGACGCGCCTTGCAGCAATCCCAGCCACCACGCAGCCTCTACCCCCTCCGCCTTCGCAAGGCGGGTAGCCGCCATGTTCAACCTCTCCCCATCTCGTAGTCCGGCAGCAACGTACGCATAGCAGGCAATGCGAGCGCCCCAATCCGCGTCCAGCGCGTGGAACGGCCCCGGCGCCAGCATCGCATTCGGACCTTCCGCCGCCCGCACGCCTTCTCGGATCAGCCGCTCTCCCGCCACCATAGCGAGCGGCGACAACGCGCCGATTCGTTTCAGCCGGTCGGTCCTATCCCGGCCAACGGGTTCCCGCCGGTACACGATGGCTGCTTTGCCCTCCGCCCGTTGCACCACGCGAAGGGCGAAGGGCGCGTGTCGGACCTTCAGCGCCTTTGGCCGCTCAGCCCTCACTTCGGAACCTCGCGCGCACTTTGATTGCTCCTTCGGCGTCCCTTTCACGGATGATATCCCGTGCCCGAGACAAGGCTTCGTACATCTCGCTCCGCCCCGAATCGCCGAAGGCCAAATGCAACTCGAAGCGCGTGGCGGTACTCTCTCCAGGTGCCACTCCGCTATACACTTGGTTCGCGAGGCCGGCGAGCGGGTGGTTGGGGCTCACGTCTTCCAAGCGGAAAGCCGCGTTGCCGCCGTCCTTGAGCTTCCCGACGATCTCCACTTCGAGCGACTGGCTGTCTGCGCCGACCTCCACCGCAGCCACTTTGCCAGCCGCCAGGTCGGTAGGTGTCGCCGCAACGAGGGTGAGGTGGACCAGGTCCCGCGTGGATGCCGCCTCGATGATTTCGTCCCAGGATTCGAACTCGTTGGCGGGCTGCGGCGGGGCTAGCGGCGGCGGCGCCACTTGTTCGTCGGGCTGTTCGATGCTGGTCCACTCTTTGGCCGCATCGCTGTCGGCAAGCGCGACCAGCGTGTCTACATCCGGGGCCGGGCCGGCGAGTGGTATCTGGAACCGTGTACGGTTCTGCACGCAGCCTTCCTTGTCGAAAGCGCGACCGTCCTTCGTGCGCACCACCAAGAGCCCCTCCTCCACTGCTTTGCGGATGGTGTTGCGAAAGATGGAGAGATCTCCCAGCAGTTTGCTTCCGGGGATGCTGAGCATCCGTTCGCAGAGGGCGGCCGCGGTATACACCCCGCTCTGATCCTGGAACTCCGGGGTGCCCTTCACCACTCGTTCCACGAACAAGGACCTGTCCATGACATCGCTGGGTTTGTACATGAGGTCCTTTGTTTCGAGAAACTCCCTGAGCTTCGTTTGGCCGAATGTCGTGCTCGCTTGGCCGCCGTTCTTGGCATCGCTTGGCTGGTAGGAAGGCAAGACCTCTTCGGTGAGGCCGTGCACACTGCAACCGTTTGTGCTCCCGGGCCCTCCCGCGTACAATACGAGCTGGCTGAACGCTCGCACCGCCTCGACGCGGAAGCTATGAATGAGCCCGGGCAGGATCTGCTCTAGCTGCTTGCGTGCGAGCTCGCTGCCGGTATCCTTCTTAAACTCTTCTTGAAGCATCTGCGCGGCGATGAGGCGCTTGCCGCGTTCGAACGCAGATTGGTATAGCCCGTGCTCCGGCGCGAGCACCGCGAGGTTGTTGACGAAGGCCCGCGGAATCTTGTGTCCCTCGCCGGTAGTGCCTTCGTACTGCACGATGCTCTTGGCCAGTTCGAGGTTGTCGGTCAGCACGAGCACCGGCTTCGTCGTCTTTGGCACGGCGGCTTCACTGTCGGGCCAATAAGCGTTCTGAAAAAACGTTCCCTTGTAATACTCCTGCACGGAGGTCCTGATCTTCGCCCTTACATCTTCGTCCTTGACGCTGGCGGTCTTCTCGTCAATCTGACGGTTTACGTTGGGCTCGATTCGGAATCGGAAGCGCTCGCCGGACTCGGAAGGGTAGGTGTACCAGCAGCAGCTGAGCAGGCGTTCGAGCGCTTCTTTGGGCTCGTGTCCGGCATCTTGCGGACGGAGCGTAGCCAGGGTGATGTCGGCGATGCTCATGGCCGAGTTGCTGTCCATTGGGAGGCTTTCCAGTAGCAGTGCGGAGGCAACGCGGGTATGGTGCCCTCTCTTGATGGGCTCGGCTTGCGCCGCGATTGCTTCGGCTGATGTTGCCTCTGCCGCTGCCGCCGTCGCGCCGTCCAGTTCCGCTGCGTGCTGGCGGATGTCCGCGTCTACGACGGCTTTGAACTTATCTCGGTTGAGACGCTGCAAGAGGTCCGCCTGAATGCGATCGCTGCTCCAGTCCACGTCGCCGGCATCAATCAGCTCGATATCCTGTGCCCTCTCCCACACGTCGCGGATTAGTCTAGCGAAGAGGCGTAGTGTCCCGCGCCCTCGCTGGTAGTCGGGCATGGTGGACAGGCGGTTCTGAGCCGTTTCGATCAGCCGTGGATGGAATGGGTAGCACACGACGAAGCGCTGGATGAACTCTTTGTCGAGCGCGTTCTTGGGAAGCAGGTTTGCGGTATCGGGGTCTCGTGCAACCCTTTCGTAGAGAGCTTTGTAGGTTGCGGAGATGGCCTGCGCGGCTTCAGGATCGATCTTCTCGAACAGCCTGCGGGAGATGACCTGGGCACCCTCGTCCTTGATCGGATCGAACTCAGAGAACTTGCGCCCGAGGATTTGGTCCAGCTCCATCGCGACGGTGCGTAGCGTTTCGTCTATTTCCGAGCTCTCTTTGGCGTACGCTTGCTGCGCCGCCGGGTCGGTTACTACCAACACCGCCTGCTTGCGGGTTGTCACCGCGTTGGCTAGAGCGCTGATGAACCCTTTGAGGTTTCCTCGGCCCTGCTCGTCGAGCTTGGCCATGTAGGTGACTACCTCGTCCAAGAGGATGAGGGTGGGCTCTTTTGGCAGAATGGCCTCGATCTGCGAGGCGTTGGGGCTGGCTACGGGGCTGTCCGCAGCGCCCAGCACCTTCAGTGCCTCGACTCCGCCAAATTGGTATGCGATTTCCCCGGCGATACTGCGGGTGGTAGCGTCTGCGTGGGTAGCGAAGTCCGGGACACCGGCACCCTCTCCGTCCACCGCGGCCACTCGCACGATCTTGGGCCGCTGGGCTGCCGGCAACAGCTCTGTTCCTAGGCTGAAGTCGCTGATCGACTGGGCAAGATGCCACAACGCGATGAGCGCGTGCGACTTGCCTCCGCCAAAGCCGGTACTCAGGCGGATCACTGCCCCGGGCTCGCTCGGATCGCTGAGACGCTGGAAGACGGCCTGGACAATCTTCTTCAGTTGCTCAGCGGGATGTGTGTTATCGAAGAAAGTGGCAGCGTCCTGATAGACGTGTGCCGCCTTAGCGTTCAGCACGTTGCCGAGGATCGCGGCGAACATCACGTCGCTGAGATCCCCCTCGAGCACCTCTGCTCGGGGCTTGCAGTTCAGTAGGACTCCCATGGATAACCTGCCGATCGGTCAGAGTTGGGCACCTGCGTGCCTCCGTGCCAGCAAACTGCCAGCATCAGCCTACACTTTGGTACAGGCTATCTCCAGCTTCGCTGCAACGGACGAATGGTCCTTCATCAGCAATGCTCCGCACGCCGCGCCTGCAAGAGACAGATGCTGCCGAAGCCGCCGTCGTTCGGCCACCCGTCTCGGTTCGGGTTGGTCCCGATCCCCAGCCCATCTTCTGCGATAAGTGCTGATGACCTTGGTCGTTGACCCCATGGGTGTGGCCCGGATCGTCAATGCCGTGGTTGTGCGACGGCATCTGAGCGACCGTCCCTGTCTGCGTTGCCGAGCCGCCTGTCGGGGGTTGGGCGAACGTTGACGGCCACACCCCGCAGGAACCGGATGCTTCATCAATGTGCCTCCTTTTGTTTGCTAGGCTGGGTCATGGGGACTGTCAAGCTGAGCCTGTCGAAGCATGAGATCCGCGACCGCATGCAGGGGTTCGTAGCTGGCATGCTTCGACAGGCTCAGCATGACGATCTTCGACTCCGTGGGTGCAGCCCTTACTTCCAAGTGGCTCACCGTACTTTGCCTCGCACTGCAGGCCCGCAGGATGCGATCCGGCTGCCTAAAATGCGAGCAAGACCTCGGTCCCCGGTACTGTTACCACTGGGTATATCACCGGTTGCTCCAAACCGCAAGGAAAAACGCGTTCAGCGTAGCTAAGCGGTGAGACGGGGTGTTCGGCGCAACTGCCGAACGATGCTGAGAGACACTCTGAAGTACTCCACGCTTGTCAAGATCTCTGGAGAGTATGGCAGGGTGCGTCTACGTGTGAGGTAATGACTGAGTTCATGACGGTGAAGGAAGTAGCGAGATACCCGAAGATCAGCCGGGCGAGCGTGTATCGGTTCATGCGCGAGGGGCTGCTCGTGCCCTGCAGGCTCGGCCCTCGCGTAGTGCGCTTTCGCCAGAAGGACCTCGACTCCGTCCTCCTGCCGCGCCCGACCGAGCAGAAGAGCAAGTGATGGAGCGCGATATCAGCAACAGTGGCGCGAAGCCGGTTCGAGTAGTAGGCTCCGTTCGGTGTTCGACCGATGAACAGGCGGCGTCTGACTTCAACACTCTCGAGAACCAGACGGAGTTCATTTCGCAGTTGCTCGCGGTTCGGGAGCCGGACGGTTGGCGCCTGATACTCGTGTGTTAGGATGCAGGGCTCAGCGCCGCACCGACCGAGCGGCCCGCCCTTCTCAAGCTACTTCGGGATGCCGCGGCGGGGCAGTTCGACGTGATCCACGGCGTATCGGCTGGACCGGTGGAGCCGATCAATGCGGGACTTCATGAACCATAAGGCGGAACTGACCGAACGCGGAATCCAATTCGCCTCGGTCAAGGAGCAGTTCGACACCACGACTCCGATGGGTCGGGCGATGCGTAGCGTCATGATGGTGTTTGCACACCTAGAACGCGAGACGATTAACAGAGCGGATCAGGGACAAGATGCACGCCGAGGCGACACTCGGTCGCTCGATGGGGGGCAACTTGCCGCTGGGGTATCGCGTCCAGGACCGGCGGGTCGTGGTAGTTTCCGAGGAGGCTGCGATTGTCCGGGAGTGCAACGACATCTACCGGAGGACCCGCTCGCACGACGCCGTCTATCGGTACGTCAGGGCATTGCCATCCGAACAGGTTCGCGATGAGCAGCGGGATGCGAAGAGCGGGATAGTGCTATTGGAGGCCGAGCAGCGTCAAGGCGTGGGCTTGGTATCGGACGTCGCGTACCTGCAGGAGGTCCTTACCAACTTCGCGAGCGCGTGGGCGAATCTCACAGATGAGGAGAACGTGCTCTTGCTCAACAGCATCACTGACCACGTGGACGCGGTTAGGAAGGACCGCCTTCACGTACATCTGAATGTCGTGCGAGAGCCCGATTCGAACTTGGGGTTTGCCGCAAGAGATCAGATGGTACACCCGCTGGGACTCGAACCCAGGACCCGCTGATTAAGAGTCAGCTGCTCTACCAACTGAGCTACGGGTGCACCGGAGGCCCAAGGCCGGAGCCCTGGGGAGGCCACATTGTGCCCCCTGCGGCCGGCCCGCGTCAAGGTCGCCCCCTGCTCGCTGACCTCGAACGCGCACTCCGGGCCTGTACGGCCGGCTGCGGAAGCACTCCGTGACCAATATGGGCTACGGGTTGCTCGCTGACCTTGAACGCGAGCTCCGGGCCTGTACTGCCGGTTGCCACCGGGCGATCATGTTGTTGCCGGCGTGGCGAGCATCTTGCTGCTACGGGTCGCCGGGCTGGCTAGCGGCATACGCGCATCATCTGCTCGGGCAGGAAACGTGTCCTGCCTTCGGCGGAGTAGCGTTCCGCGCCCCGCACGGACGGCGGCGCAGGGGATGCGGTTGGTCACACGCTGATGCACGAGCACGTGCATCGGTCGTTGCATCGGCACGGCCTGCGCCATCCGCGTGGGGAGCCAAGCAAGGGGCCGTCTGCGGTTAATGAGGAGTCAACGGCGCTACGCCGAATCCTCGCCGCATGATCAGCAAGCTGAAACGGGTCCCGCTGCGCGAGGTGTGGAGCAGGGAGGCATCGGATTTCACCACTTGACTGCAAGACAATTTCGACGCGCTCAATGAAGTGCTACCATTCACCCTGACAAGTGCCGAGCGGGAGCAAGCGGCAGGGAGCTTCGCGGCCGATCTGGTGTGTCGGGACTGTAGTGGGAACACGGTTATTGTGGAGAACCAGCTGGAGAAAAGCGACCACGACCACCTCGGGAAGGTTATCACCTACCTAGCGTCGTTCGGGGCGCGCCCTGCCATCTGGCTCGTGTCCGACGCGAGGCCGGAGCATGCAAGCGCTATCTCGTGGCTCAACCAGACTAGCCTGGCAGATTTCTACCTGATCAAGATCGAGGCGGTTCGAATAGGTGACTCCCACGCTGCGCCGCTGTTCACTGTGGTAGTGGGGCCGAGCAAAGAGGGCCGAGAGATCGGACGAGCGAAGAGGGAGTTGTCCGAAGGAGAGGTACTGCGGCGCAGGTTCTGGGAGCAACTACTCGAGCTATCGAGCAAGCGAACCGAGCTATTCTCCAGAGTGCGCCCTAGTACCGCTGGCTGGGTTAAAACAGGTGCAGGAGTCTCCGGTGTGACATTTGCATACGTCGCCTATCGGAACCAGGGTGCCCGGGTGGAGATGTACCTTGACCGCGGAAGGTCGGACGAAAACATCGCCATCTTCAGAAAGCTCCAGCAGAACAGAGCCCGGATCGAGGAGGAGTTTGGCAACCCCATTGAGTGGCAGGAACTTCCAGGCAAGCGAGCCTGCAGGATTAGGTACCGCTTCGGAAAAGGCGGGTGGGCGGATCCGAACTCCTGGCCCGCGTTGCAGACGGAGATGGTAGATACCATGATGCGCTTCGAGAGGGCGCTGAGACCGCACATCGACGCCCTGAAGCTGGAGCCCTAGTACCCGGCCTCCAGGTCTACGAGGTTGATGAAGTCGGTGCGGCCGCCGGATGCTAGGCGGAGGTTCTCGATCACCTCGTCCCAGCGGGCGAGATCGTCCAGCGGCGAGGCTGCGCGGTGGGGGGAAAGTACTACGTTGGACAGTTCGTGAAAAGGGAAGTGGTAGGGATGGCGCCGGCCATCGGCTGCCTCTGCTGGCTGGTACTCATACCACACATCGATTGCCGCGCCAGCTATCACCCCGTCGCGCAGGGCAATGTACAGCGGTTCTTCTTGTACCACCTCACCTCGTCCTACGTTCACTAACAGTCCCGTGTGGCCGAGCAGATCCAGCTCCTCGGCCCCTATCATCCCGCTCGTCGCGTTAGTTAGGGGCACAGCGATCATCAGCACGTCGCAGGCACGCAGAAACTCGTGCAGCTCGTAAGGTCCGAACACGCGGTCGCCAGCCGGTGCATCCCCGCCGCTACGGCGCATCACCACGAATCGCACGTCGAATCCCGACAGCATCGCGTGCACCTTGCGGTTGATCGCCCCGTAGCCTAACAGCCCTATCGTTCGGCCACGCAACGGAATGCTCGCCGCCTCGGCGTCGCCGGTGCGCCATCGTCCCCGAGACATCCACTCGTGATGGGGGATCACGCGGTTCGTCAGTGTTAGTAACAGCGCCACCGCATGCTGCGCAGCGAAGTAGGAGTTCCCATGGCAGTTCACTAGTGGCACGGCTCGCTCGAGCGCTCGGAACATCTCGATGAGGTGTTGCACACCCGCACCGGGATTGATGAAAAGCCGCAGCCTCGTTGCAGCACGTAACAGCTCGGGAGTGGGACGCCATCCTACCATGACTTCGGCGTCTTCGGCCAGTCGCAAGTGTTCTTCGGCCTCCACCGACTCGGGAAAGACCAAGCGAACGGGGTACCCGCTCAGGCCTGTCGCTAGGTAGTTGCGCAGGTGCTGTGGTACCACCCACAAGAACAGGACGGTGGTCACCCCACCACCGTCCACGCTAACATCTGCCACAGGGTGTGCCTGTCAGTCCACTATGCCCAGGATGTCGTCCTGCCGAAGGATCATGTACTCCTCGCCGCGCAGCTTGATCTCGGTGCCGCTGTACTTGGCGTAGAGCACGCGATCGTCCGGTTTCACTTCCATGGGCGCCAGCGAACCGTTGTCCAGGCGCTTGCCGGGTCCCACGGCCATCACCTTTCCGCGCAACGGGCGCTCCCTAGCGGATTCCGGCAGCAGAATGCCGCCCTTCGTCGGCTCCTCCTTGTCGGGCAGCACGATAACCCGGTCATGCAAAGGTCTCAGCATAGCTTCCGTCACCCTCCGATGCGTTCGAGATGATTGGCACTCGGTCTCCCCGAGTGCCAAGTAGTATACCATAGTGCAGGTATCCTGAGGCGCACGCGAGCTCGCCCCCGTGTTGCGGGTGCGCGATTCCGGCTAAGCGCGAGCAGGCTCGCGCACTCCCACACTACACACCTCCCGCGCTTCATACTTCAGTTGGGTCCAGCCACCTGCATAGAGCGACCGGCCGGCTCCGTGTGTGATAGAATCAAGGTAACAGGCGGGCTGTACAGCCTACTTTGGGAAGAACCCAGGGCCCGCGGCCGTGCACGGCCGCGGGCCTCCGATTGCCTAGTGACGGGGTCGGGAGCCGGGCCGGCAGTTCTTCCCGCGTACGTGGTGGCCGCAGCCTTTCGTGGGAAGATCGCGAGGCGCGAGAAAGCTGGGTGCTGGGTCGGATCCGTCGGACGCGGCCGACGTGTCCGAGAGACCTGACTAGAAAGCTGGAGGACGCGGTTAGCAGCCCGATCCCTCCGCACGGGGGCTACCGCAAGCCCTGCACCTTCCAGATAGCGGTGGCGGCATACGAGGCCACGGGGGTCTTCTGCGAACGGTCCGTTGGGGAGCGCTTGCAAACGCGGGAGCAGACGGGGCAGGCGGCTCGGAGTTGCGTGCAGAACATCGTCGAAGGCAGCATGGCTTCGGCGACCTCGAAGAAGACCGAGCTCGAGCTCACCGCTGTTGCCCGGGCAGGTCTGAAGGAACTGCTGCGCGATGACGAGGACTTTCTGCGGCAACGGGGCCTACGCCGCTGGGAGAGGGTCTCGCCCGAGGCCATGGCGGTGAGAGAGCGGTACCGCGAGGAACGGTCGCACGGGTGCGAGATTGGCTCCGAGGCCAGCTGGCCGAGTGAGACAGAAGCGCCGACGCTGTCATTTCGATTGTCCTTCCCAGGGTCCCAGACCTGGCAGCGGCACTCTGAAGGCGAGCCCAGAGCCTGCACTCCGAAGTTAGCGATCCACCTATCTGGTGTGGCGTGACTACCACCCGGCCTACTGGCACTCTCGGCGCCTGGCATGCGAAAGGACGCGTAGACGTTTGAAGAAGGCTGACCATCTAGTCGAATTTACAGATTTGACCCCGCCGGAAGGAATCCGAGCGCAGGATCGCAAATGTAGATGCCAAAGGTGGCCCCGCATCTAGGTTGGCCATCCGATCGGGACGGGCATTCTCGATGCAGATGGCCCCCACTGTGGGTCACCAGAGGAGGGCTTCGAATCATGAGCGTTCACGATGAAGGGCCGGGCGGCCGTCTCGCCGCACGTCCCCTCCACTTCATCTGGATCGCCGACTGCTCTGGCTCCATGGACGGCGAGAAGATCCAGTCGCTGAATTACGCGATCCGCGAATCCATCAAGCACATGCGAGAGGTAGCAGAGAAGAACCCACACGCACAGGTCCTGGTGCGGGCTGTGCGGTTTTCGACCGGCGCCTTCTGGCACGTGGCTAATCCGACACCCGTAGATCAGTTCGAGTGGGCTGATCTCACTGCGGGAGGGGTGACCGACATGGGGCAGGCCATGCGCCTCCTCGGGGAGCAGTTGCGGACGCCTCCCATGGCCGAGAGGGCTCTCCCCCCGGTGCTCGTGCTTATCTCCGACGGCCAGCCCACCGACGACTTCAGTGCCGGACTGAAGCAGTTGATGGACGAGCCGTGGGGTAAGAAGGCGGTACGGCTCGCGATCAGCGTCGGTCACGACACCGACCTAGACACGCTTCGAGCATTTATCGGGAACAGTGAGATTCAGCCAATGGAGGCGCGGAACCCCGAGCAACTGACGCACTACATCAAGTGGGCGTCTACAGTCGTGATCGAGAGCGCAAGCTCGCCGCCCAGTCAGACCAAGGACCAGGCCGGCGTGACTGTCCCGATTCCACCGGTCGACCCCCCGCCACAAGACCCGGGGGAGGTCTGGTAGTCGATGGACGCACTTCCGCGCGACCCCACCGGAGGTACGGAGTGGCTGGTGGTCGCCGCCTCCGTGACCGGCTCGGCCCACGAGCGGGCCGGCACTCGGTGCCAGGACCGAGTGATGTGGAAGGCGGACCCGACAGCCGTTGCCGTAGCACTCGCTGATGGGCATGGCAGCGCGAGATCTCCGCTCAGCCACGTCGGTGCCCAGATGGCAGTCGAGGTGGCGACGGAGAGGCTGTTCGATCTGCGTCAGTGCTCGCGGGAGCAGGCGGAGCAAGAGGCTTCGGAGCGCCTGCCGAGGCAACTGGTCGGTGGCTGGCGCGAGAAAGTGGATGCCGACCGTTCAAGCGAGGACCGCGAACCGATTCAGTACGGGACCACTCTTCTGGCCATCCTGGCCACGAGCGAATATGTGCTCGCGCTCCAGCTTGGCGATGGAGACATCCTGCGGGTGCGATCGGATGGCGGGGTTGAGCGAATAATCCAGCGGGATCCCGCTCTTATCGCGAACGAAACAACGTCACTGTGCGGAGAAAACGCCGCGCAGGATGTCCGAACCGCAGTGATTCCCGTCGGCGACACGGCGCTGATCCTAGCCGCCACCGACGGCTACGCCAACGCGTTTCAGTCAGACGCGGACTTCCTGGCAACCGGGCCCGACTATCTGGACCGTGTCCGTGCAAGGACCGATACACCTCGGGCCTCGTTGTGGGGACAGCTTATCTCCCCGGTAAGGCGCGTGGTGGAGCGGTTCCCGGGACTCGGCCGAGTGGCGAGTGGGCTGCCGGGCTGGTCGAGGACCGCATCGGAGCATGGGAGTGGAGACGATATCACGGTCGCTCTGTTGGTACGCTCGGCTGCGCTCGAGGAAGAGCTCTCGGTCAACGCAGAGGCCGTGGCCTCCGAGGCGGCGGTCGACCGCATCACGCAAGGGCCATCGGAGGATGGATAGGTCCTTGCGGGAGCCGGTGCAGAAGGCGCTTCGGACATTGGTTGCTCGGTACGGCCCGGAGTTGTGCCGGGACGCTCGCCGCGTGAAGGCACTGCTCAGCGACCTGTGCCCGAAGGCGAAGCTGGAAGCAAACGTGCTCAGGCAGTCGGTGGAATGCGGCGTGGCCGAGGAGCTGGCGTTCCGCTCTGGCGACGAGTTGGACCGCCTCACCGTCGAGCGGCTCGTCAGCCGCCTCATGGCCCTTAGCGGCATGGCGCGCGAGCACGCCGAGTGGTGCGTGGAAAGCTGGGCGTCGGCGCTCAGCAAACACGTGACCGGGCCACCTGCAACATCCGAGCCCCCGCGGTTGCCAAAGGACCACATCGACCATGGCAACACTTACTACTGGAGGGGCGAGTACGACCGAGCGATACAGGAATACGACAAGGCGATCTCCCTCGATCCGAACTACGCCGACGCGTACGTCGCCCGCGGTCTCGCTTACAGCGGCAAGGGCGAGTACGACCGAGCGATAGCGGACTACGACAAGGCGATCTCCCTCGATCCGAACGACGCCATGGCGTACTACAACCGCGGTAACGCTTACAGCGACAAGGGCGAGTACGACCGAGCGATAGCGGACTACGACAAGGCGATCTCCCTCGATCCGAACTCCGCCTTGGCGTACAACAACCGCGGTCTCGCTTACAGCGAGAAGGGCGAGTACGACCGAGCGATAGCGGACTACGACAAGCTGATCTCCCTCCGTCCGAACCGCGCCATGGCGTACTACAACCGCGGTAACGCTTACAGCAAGAAGGGCGAGTACGACCGAGCGATAGCGGACTACGACAAGGTGATCTCCCTCCGTCCGAACTACGCCGTCCCGTACGTCGCCCGCGGTCACGCTTACAGCGAGAAGGGCGAGTACGACCGAGCGATAGCGGACTACGACAAGGAGATCTCCCTCCGTCCGAACTAAGCCCTCCCTTACGTCGCCCGCGGACACGCTTACAGCGAGAAGGGCGAGTACGACCGAGCGATACAGGACTACGACAAGGCGATCTCGCTCGATCCGAACTACGCGTTGGCGTACAACAACCGCGGTGTCGCTTACAGCGAGAAGGGCGA
Source organism: Fimbriimonadales bacterium (assembly GCA_045862955.1). Lineage (GTDB taxonomy): Bacteria > Armatimonadota > Fimbriimonadia > Fimbriimonadales > JABRVX01 > JABRVX01. The sequence continues at coordinate 20,700 of BTVI01000006.1, read as the reverse complement.
GAACGACCGAGCGATAGCGGACTACGACAAGGCGATCTCCCTCGATCCGAACTAAGCCGTCGCGTACAACAACCGCGGAGTCGCTAACAGCGAGAAGGGAGAGTACGACCGTGCGATAGCGGACTACGACAAGGAGATACGGCCGCGCCTCTCACCGCCCCCGTTTCGATCCGGTCGAGGAGCTCGTCTGCTGCATCCTGTCGCAGCACTCGGCCGACGTCAACTCTTTTCCCGCTTTCACCCGCCTTCGTGCCCGCTACCCAGAATGGCCACAGGTGCTCGATGCGCCCCTCGAGGAAGTGGCAGAGACTATTCGCAGAGCCGGAATGCACAACCAGAAGAGTGAGCGCATCCGACAGGTACTCGCGCGCATCTACGAAGAGACCGGCAGCTTCTCTCTCGAACACCTGCGCGCCATGCCCTGGCCCGAGGCGCGAAAGTGGCTGATGAGCCTTCCGGGCGTCGGCCCGAAGACCGCTGCCATCGTGCTCTGCTTCACCATGGGGCAGCCCGTAATCCCGGTGGATACCCACGTCTTCCGCGTCGGCTGGCGCATCGGGCTCTACGACAAGAAGGTCGGCGAGGCGAAAGCGCACGACGTTCTGCAGGCCATAGTGCCCGAGGACCTCGCATACCGTTTCCACACCACGCTCATCCAGCACGGCCGCAACCTCTGTCGCGCTCGCGATCCGGAGTGCGTCGCGTGTCCCGTCCGCTCGATGTGCGATTTCGGAAGAGCCAATCGCGCGTATGGTGTAACATCTCGGCGGTCGCGTGCGTCCAAGAGGCAGTCATCCAAGGGAGGAACACATGACTAACGTGTTCGTATTGCTCGCAGCTGCTGCCGGGCAAGGCGGTGCAGGCCCGGTGGATAGTGTCGAGATCACCGTGTACAACCAAAACTTCGGACTCGTCAAAGAGATCCGGCGAGTCGATCTCAAGCAGGGAGTGGCCGTGCTCGCCATTGAGGACGTCGCTGCTACCATAGACCCCTCTACCGTGCACTTCAAGTCGTTGGACGATCCCCAAGGAGTGGAAGTGCTAGAGCAGAACTTCCGCTTCGACCTTCTGGGTCCTAACAGCATCCTAGAGAAATCGGTGGGCAAGAAAGTGCGCCTCCATCGCAACCTCCCCGACGGCAAGAAGGAAGTGCTCGAGGGCACGTTGCTGACACCTCCCTCGCAGGGCACTGTCATTCGCACCACCGACGGGCGATTCGTGCTCAGCCCCGCCGGAGAGGTAGAGGTGATGGAACTTCCCGAGGGCCTGATCGCCAAGCCGACTCTATTCTGGGAGGTCCGCTCGGCCAAGAGTGGCACTCAGCGCGCCGAGCTGAGCTACATGGCTAACGACATCTCCTGGATTGCCGACTACGTGGCAACCCTCGACGCCAAGGACGAGCGGCTCGACCTAGGTGGATGGGTTACCCTTACCAACCGCACGGGTGTCACCTACAAGGATGCCAAACTGAAGCTGGTAGCGGGCGATGTGCGCCGAGCCCAGCCGGAGATGGACAAGCGTATGATGCTGCGTGGTGCCCCCACAGGGGCCGAAGCCGGCGTTGGAGGTTTCACGGAGAGCCAGCTCTTCGAGTACCACCTATACACTCTCGGTCGTCCCACTACCATCGCTAACAAAGAGATCAAGCAGGTGTCTCTGCTCAGTGCCACCGGGGTCCCCGCGACCAAGAAGCTGATATATGAGGGGCAGGGATTTTACTGGCGATCCTACGGCCAGAACTACAGGCCGGGTGATGGCGTGGACACCGATCCGAACCAAAAGGTAAACGTGGTGGTCGAGGTGGTCAACAGCGAGCAGAACCGCCTAGGCATGCCACTGCCGAAGGGCCGCGTCCGTGTGTACAAGCAGGACGTGGAGGGTCAGCTCCAGTTCGTCGGCGAAGACACGATTGATCACACACCACGCGATGAGAAGATCAAGCTCTACATCGGCGATGCCTTCGACGTCGTATGCACCCGGACTCGGACGGACTTCCGGCGCATCTCCAACGAAGTCATCGAGCAGAGCTTCGAGATCAACGCGCGGAATCGGAAGAAGGACGAAACGGTAACACTGACCATCGCGGAGCATCCGTGGGGCGATTGGGAGGTGCTGGAGAAGTCACACGAGTACACCAAAGTGGACGCCCGCACGATCCACTTCGTCGTGGAAATCCCCGCAGGCCAAGAGCTGAAGGTCTCCTACCGCGTCCGCTCCAAGTTCTGATCCCCCCTCCCTCTCCCTTCCCAAGGGAGAGGGCCGGGGTGAGGGTTCTGACTCTTGCGTTGGTATGGAGTGTTTTCCTCCCTCTCCCTTCCCAAGGGAGCGGGCCGGGGTGAGGGTTCTGACTCTTGCGTTGGTATGGAGTGTTCTCCTCCCTCTCCCTTCCGAAGGGAGAGGGGCGGGGTGAGGGTTCTCTCCCTTGCGTTGGTAAGCAGTGTTTTCCTCCCTCTCCCTTCCGAAGGCAGAGGGCCGGGGTGAGGGTTCTCACCCTTGCGTTGGTGCGCAGTGTTGTCGCCGCCTCCCTCTCCCTTCCCAAGGGAGAGGGCCGGGGTGAGGGTTCCGACCGAGCGCTGGCAGGAACGCAGTAGTTACGGAGCGAATCGTCGCGCCGTGAGGAACCAGGCCAAGAGCGCAACTGCACAGGCTCGTCTGCTGCGCCGAGAAATGAGCATCCCGGAGCGAAAACTCTGGAGAGCACTCCGCAATCGAGGCGCTGAGGTGAAGTTCAGGCGTCAGCATCCAATCGGACCTTATGTTCTGGACTTCTACTGCCACGAAGCGCTCCTCGCAGTCGAGCTGGATGGGAGCTCTCATACTGCCAGCTGGGCACGAGACGAGGCCAGAGACGAGTGGCTGAGCGCACACGGTATCGCTACGCTCCGGGTGACGGTCTCCGACCTCGAGCGCCACCTTGACGCCGTACTGGAGACCATCTATGTCACTTGCGCCGACAGAATCAGGCGGTATCGGCCTCGGCTAGGCACAGAGGTAACGAGCGCACCCTCACCCCGGCCCTCTCCCTCGGGGAGGGAGAGGGAGGTGAGACATGCGTAGTGGACCGCAGTGGGTGCGGGCGGTTCCCCCTGGAGGCTCTGCGGAAGGGGGAACCTCGAGGAGAGGGTCGCTGCAGGGAGAGCGCCGACGCGGCGCCAGTTGGAAACCCTCACCCCGGCCCTCTCCCTTGGGAAGGGAGAGGGAGGGCCTGGGGGGCGTCTTCGGAAGGCAGCGCCACCTGAGTCCGCGCGAATACAGCGATTTGGGAGAGGGAGGGACGGGCAGGGCACCTTCGGAATGGAGCGCCATGGGAGGTGATGTAGCGTGAGAGTCGAGGGGCTGGTGGCTAGGATCGAGAGCCGGATCGCGCAGATCGAGCGGCGCATGGACGAACTGTTGGGTCGGCCCGAGCAGCCAAGAGCGAGGAGGGCCGGCAGTGGAGGGCTAGCGCCTCTCTCGGGAGACATCGCTGCGTTGGCGCGCGAGGCTGCAACGCGACACGGTGTGGACCCTGATCTTTTCGAGCGGCTGGTCAGCGCGGAGAGTGGCGGCAATCCGAGGGCGGTATCCTCGGCAGGTGCCATGGGGCTGGCACAGCTGATGCCGGCGACCGCACAGGCGCTCGGCGTGCAAGACCCGTTCGACCCCGTGCAGAACTTGGATGGAGGGGCCAGATACCTACGTAGCATGTTGGACCGGTTCGGCGATCCGAAGCTGGCAGTTGCAGCGTACAACGCTGGGCCGGGCGCTGTGCAGCGATACGGGTCGGTGCCACCCTATCCCGAAACCGTCGCTTACGTGGCTCGAGTGTTAGGAGAGGAATAGAAACTCATGTGGTTGACCTATGTTGCAGGACAAGCGATCGCCGCCGCCCAAGGCGTGCCGATTAACGTGGCAGCGGTGGGCGACCTAATGCTGAATGGACTTGCGCCTTCACCGATCGCATTCCAGTCGTTGCGCTCGGACCTCGCCATGCCAGACGTGACCTTCGGCAACCTGGAAACACCTCCGACGAAGGCAGGCCGACCCACGACTGCCAAGAGAGCTCGCGATGTGGCCGCGAAGAGTCAGTACATCCTCCGAGCCGATCCGGGGTGGATTCCGCTGTTGGACAGGGCCAGCTTCGACGTCCTCTCGCTAGCGAACAACCATGCGATGGACTATGGCGCGCAGGGACTGCTCGAGACGATTGCTGCGGTATCGCGAGCAGGCATGAAGGCAGTGGGGGCTGGTAGTAATCGAGACGAGGCGTCGCGTCCTGTGGTGATCGATGCGAACGGCGTGAAGGTAGCGTTCTTGGCTTTCTTGGCCTTCCGCGGCGAGGGTGCTTTGGCCGCATGCAGCCCTGCCGGTGCCACGGAAGCGGGCGTAAACGCCTTACGCGGCGGGGGAAGCGGAGTAACGGAGGCTATGAGGACGAAGCTGCGAGGGGCAATCTCCGCGGCCAGGCGGATGGCTGACATCGTGCTCGTGTCCTACCACTGGGGCATGGAGAGGCACACCACACCCACCGCCTATCAGGTGGCGCTGGCAAAGGCCACGATAGAGGCCGGCGCCGACGGTGTCATCGGCCATCACCCCCATGTTTTGCAACCTTACGCCATGTATCGTGGCAAACCGATCCTGTACTCTGTGGGCAATTTCACGGCACCCAATCACGCAGGGCCACTCGGCGAAACCGTGGTCTTCGAGATGCGCTATCGCGGGGGAGCTCTGACATCACTGCGGATCACGCCGGCGCGGATTCGCGGGGGCTTCCCTAGCAAGCTGATAGGTAAAGATGCGCAAGCGGCGCTGAAGCGTATAGGGGAAGCAACGCGCGAGATGCGACGGCAGCTCGGGGGAGGAAACTAGCCAGTGGCCACCGCCGTGGTGACGGGTACCGGTCTCAATCGGCTGTTGCGAAACACCGATGTGATTGTCGCGCTCGGCATCATGGTAGTGGTCGGCATGTTAGTGCTGCCGCTGCCGGAGTGGCTGCTGGACACGGGATTCGTGATCAGCCTGGGCAGCGCGGTGACGATTGCTATCATGTCCGCATCGGTCACTGACCCGCTGCAATTCGCTTCGTTCCCTTCCCTGCTGCTTATGTCCACGCTGCTGCGCCTCGCCCTCAGCATCGCGGCGACGAAGCTGATCCTCGGCTCCGCGAGCGCAGGCCGAATCATCGAGGCGTTCGGCAACTTCCTCGTAGGCGGAGACATGGTAGTGGGTCTCGTCGCCTTCGTCATTCTGGTCATCGTGCAGTTCGTAGTCATCACTAACGGCGCGGGACGCGTGGCAGAGGTGGTTGCGAGGTTCACACTGGACGCGATGCCCGGAAAGCAGATGAGCATAGACGCGGACCTGAACGCTGGCCTGATCGACGAGAACGAGGCGCGCGAGCGGCGCAGGCAGGTCAAGCAGGAAGCAGACTTCTACGGCGCGATGGACGGTGCGAGCAAGTTCGTGAAGGGTGACGCCATCGCCGCCGTGCTGATCTTGATCGTGAACATCGTGGGAGGCTTCGGCGTAGGATTCCTCCGCGGGGAGAACGATGCCATGACGATCCTACGGACCTACACGCTGCTGACAGTCGGCGAGGGTTTGGTAGCACAGATCCCAGCTTTGCTGGTGTCCACCGCGGCGGGATTGATGGTTACGCGGAGCGGCGCTACGGACTCGCTAGGCACCGCACTATTCACCCAAATCCTGGCGCAGCCACGCTCGTTGATGGCAGCGACGGGTGCGCTGATTTTGCTCGCGCTGGTACCGGGGTTTCCCAAGGTTCCTTTCCTGGCAGTCGCCTTGCTGACAGGCACTCTCGCTTATTGGGTGAGACCGCAGAAACAGAAGGTTGCACCGGCGCCGCAGCAGACGCAAGAGAAGGCACCCGCAGGCCCGGAAGCGATGCTATCACTGGTCAGTGTAGACCCCATCGAGCTCGAGTTGGGCTATGCCATTACACGGCTCGCGGATCCCCGCGAGCAGGGGGATCTCGCCGACCGTGTTAGCGTCATTCGCCGTCAGATCGCAGCCGAGCTGGGCTTCGTCATGCCCTCGGTTCGCATTCGCGACAACATCCAACTACCCCCTAACGACTACGTGATTCGCATTCGTGGCGAGCGAGTGGCTGGTGGTACCGCATTCGCAAACCAGGTACTCGCCATCGAGTCGGGGGGCATAACTGGACAGATCCCCGGCAGCCCGACCACCGAGCCGGTTTTCGGCCTGCCTGCCCGGTGGATCGAGCCTCACCAGCGCGAGCAGGCGGAGCGAAACGGCTACACCGTGGTAGATCCCGGTGCCATGATCGCCACACACCTAACAGAGGTTGTGAAGGCGCATGCGGGCGAGCTGCTCAGCCGACAGGACGTGCAGATGCTCATCGACCATGTGCGGCGGCAGACGCCTGCGGTGGTGGAGGAGCTGATACCCGACGTGCTCTCGTTGGGTGACGTTCAGAAGGTGTTCGCTCACTTGCTGCACGAGAGGGTGCCTATTCGAGACACGGTCACCATTCTGGAGACGCTCGCCGACTACGGCGCTCGCATCAAGGACCCTGAGCAGTTAGGAGAACTTGTTCGTGCGGCCCTTTCACGCGTCATTACCAGACTCTACCAAGACGAGCGCGGAACGCTGCACGTGATCACCCTCGACCCCCAGTTGGAGCAGATGTTGAAGGAGAGCGTTCAGCAGACCACCTTCGGGCAGATGCTCGCGCTCGACCCACAGGTTGCGGAGAGCCTGCTTTCGCACCTGGAGAAGCAGGCGGAGAATGCCGCGGTCCAGGGCACAACGCCCGTACTCCTGTGCTCCAGCCCGATTCGGCTGCCGCTGCGCAGGTTGGTGGAGCGGTCTATCCCGAGCTTAGCCGTGGTTGCCTATAATGAGATCGTGCCTAGAACCGAAGTGAACCCGGTAGGGCGCATAGCCGCATGAACGAACTCAAGGTAATCGCCGACAGCCGTCTCGAAGCCGTGTTGCGCTTGAAGAGCAAGCTGGGGCCGGACGCCGTCATCGTCAGCGAGCGTAGGACACCTGCGCCCGGTCTGCCAGGGCTGCTGGGCAAGAAGGTGTACGAAGTGGTCGCGCGAGCGGGTGGAGACGCCGGGGCGGCCGATGAGCCCTCGCGACCAGGGATAGACGTGGATCAGGTTCGCAGAGAGTTGGAGGACCTTCGGGAAACGGTCAACAACCTCTTCGAGAAGGGCGCGGTGCTGATGGCCCCCGCGGCCCCACCACAAGCACACAAGGCTTGGAAAGCACTCGGAGTCGACCCGGCTGAACTGGGTGCCTACGCGGACCGAGTTCCGACTCGCGAGCTGCTGGCTGGGTTGCTCGCCGCAGCGCCGGAGGAGGTCGTGCCGGGTGGAGGTCCGCGCGTGATGGCGCTGATTGGTCCCAGTGGTGCCGGCAAGACGATTACCGCCGCCAAACTGGCTCTTCGTCTCTCGTCTCAGGGGCGCGTCGGACTACTCGGTATGGACTACAAGAAGCCCGGTGGGATGGACCAACTTCGGGCCATTGCCTCGGCCCTCGGCATTCTGTTCGAGGCGGTCAACTCTGCCGACCAGGTGGCATCGGCGTTCTCTTCGCTGCAGCCTTGCGACTTGGTGATAGCAGACACCTCCGCCGTGCAGCCGGGCCACGGTCTCGTGTTCGAGGAGACACGCCTCGCACTTTCGCAGTTGGGCGCAGAGGCGGTGCTCGTGCTGAGTGCCGCGATGAAGCCGAAAGATGCGCTGCGGTTCGTGGACATGACGGTGGGCGCCGGGCCCAACCGCGTCGTCTATACGCACCTCGACGTGACTGCCGATCTCTCCGCCCTGCTCGCAGTCGGTGCCCGGTGGGGCCTGCCCATCCAGTACGTGTCAGACGGGCCGAGTGTCGAGGACATCGAACCCGCAGTTGCCGAGAAGCTGGCAGAGCGCGTGCTTTCCGGCGCAACTGCCTGAAACCCTCCGCGCTTCCCCGCGTCTTATTAGCGTGTGGAGGTGCGAGATGCGGTTACGAGTCCTACTGGCCTTGGGCTTAGTCCTTTCTGCGTTGGTTGTGATAGCGCAGGGTGGGCCCGGCAACGTCACCTTACAGGCGCAGGACCTCGATGTAAGGGTGGCGCTGCGTGCGCTGTTCACGCAGACTGGGCTGAACTACTCGGTAGACCCGGCCGTGCAGGGTTCGGTCACCATCTCGGTGAAGGACGTTCCCTTCGAAACGGCTTTGCGACTGGTGCTGCAGCAGGTGAAGGCAGAGTACGTCGTCGAGGGCGGCGTGTATGTCGTTCGACCGCGGACCGAGGAGCCACCTACAGTACTTACAGCGGAGCAGCCTGTGGATCGGCTACTGGAGCGGGAGCAGCGTATCGAGGTGTTTACGGTGCGACACGCCGACCCGTACGTGATAGTCATGCTGTTGCGGGGTGAGCAACCGACGAGTCCGGAGTGGTGGACGCTTCATAACTTAATGGGTAGTGGCATGCCAGGCTTTGGTGGCTATGGGCCAGGATTCGGCGGACAACGGTTCGGCGGCCCTGGTGGTATTGGTCAGAGCCAGTGGGGTCCGGGGCTCGGTCCCGGCGGTGCAACCGGTACGGGACCGAGTGGCATGCCAGGCATCGGGCCCGGAGGCTTCCCGGGAGCAGGCGGCCGGCCGGGGTCCGGCAATGCGCCGGGTGGGGGTCGAGGCATGGGTGCATCCGGGGGACAGGGTGGCATCATCGAGGAGGGCACACTGCTGGTAGACCCTACCACTAACCGTATCATCTACATACCACCCCGCCGATAGGATAGGTCCACTGCAACTCATCTCTTCTTCCCCTCCCTCTCCCTTCCCAAGGGAGAGGGCCGGGGTGAGGGTTCTCCACTCTCGCGCCTATCCAGTGCTACCGTCCCTCCCTCTCCCTCCCCGAGGGAGAGGGCCGGGGTGAGGGTTCTCCACTCTCTCGCGCCTATCCAGTGCTACCGTCCCTCCCTCTCCCTCCCCGAGGGAGAGGGCCGGGGTGAGGGTTCTCCACCCCCTCGCGCCTATCCAGCGCTACCGTCCCTCCCTCTCCCTCCCCGAGGGAGAGGGCCGGGGTGAGGGTTTGCGACTGGCGCCGCGTGGGCGCTGCCCCTGCAGCGACCCCCTCCTCGAGGTTCCCCCTTCCGCAGAGCCTCCAGGGGGAACCGCCCGCACCCACTGCGGTCCACTACGCATGTCTCGCCTCCCTCTCCCTTCCCAAGGGAGAGGGCTGGGGTGAGGGTTTCCGACTGGCTTCGCGTGAGCGCTGCCCCTGCAGCGACCCCCTCCTCGAGGTTCCCCCTTCCGCAGGGCCTCCAGGGGGAACCGCCCGCGTCCGCTGCGGTCCACTATGCATGTCTCACCTCCCTCTCCCTTCCCAAGGGAGAGGGCTGGGGTGAGGGTTTCCGAGTCAGGATGGCCCACTCGTCCAACTCGCGCTGTTCTTCGCGGAGCACTTCCTTCTCGTGGCGCCGAAGTGCCCTTTCCCTCAGTTCCTCCAACGCCTTCACCTCGCGTCGGGCAGCCAGCCACTCCTCACGCGCGGCATCTTCGTCTCGCATCAGTATCTCTACCAGTTGGCGCTGGGCCGCGATCATGTCATCCAGGCGCATCAGATAGAGCTCGCGTTGCCGCCGAGTGTCCAAGTCCACACCTAGCTCCATGCTGCTCACCCTCTCTCGCGTGCGCTCCATCTCCGCAGCACGCGCCTCGGCTATCAGCCGATTGCGGTGCGCACGCGCAAACGACGCTTCTTTTATCTCCTCGATGCGTCGGCGGTAGCGCAGAACGGATTCCAGGCGAAAGCGGAATCTACGCACCGATGGCCTCCCGCATTCGTGCCAGCGCCTCGGGGATGCTGCCTCGCTCATCTCGGCCTTGCCGCAGGAAGGCGTTCATCGCATCGCGCCGCTCGATAGCTTTGTCCACGAGCGGGTTCGAGCCAGCTTGGTACGCCCCGATCTGAATGAGGTCTTCCGCGCCAGCATATGCTGACAGCAGTTCCCGAAACCGACGAGCGGTCTCCAGGTGCTCTTCGGACACCACCATCGGCATCACGCGCGAGATGCTCTGGCTAATGTCGATCGCCGGGTAGTGACCCTGGTGCGCCAGCGCGCGAGAGAGCACGATGTGACCGTCCAAGATGGCACGCGCATGGTCGGCGATAGGCTCGTTCGTGTCGTCACCCTCGACGAGGACCGTGTAGATGCCCGTGATGCTTCCCACTGCAGCGGTTCCGGCCCGCTCCAGTAGACGTGGCATCATCGCAAACACCGAAGGCGTGTACCCACGCGTGCTTGGTGGCTCGCCGACCGACAGGCCCACCTCTCGTTGTGCCATGGCAAGCCGAGTCAGGGAGTCCATCATCAGCACCACGTCCTTGCCCTCGTCCCGGAAGTGCTCGGCGATGGCGGTAGCCACCAGCGGCGCCTTGACCCGCACGAGCGCCGGCTGATCGGACGTCGCGACCACCAACACCGAGCGGCTCATCCCCTCGGGCCCGAGATCGTTCTCGATGAACTCCCGCACCTCGCGCCCGCGCTCGCCCACCAGGGCGATGACGTTCACCTCGGCCGAGGTGTTGCGCGCGATCATGCCCAGTAACGTGCTCTTGCCCACGCCACTGCCCGAGAAGATGCCCACGCGTTGTCCGCTCGCACATGTCAGCAGCGCGTCAATCGCACGCACACCGAGACACAGCGGGGCGTCCAGGATTCGCCGCTCGAGCGGGCTGGGCGGTAGTGCCTCGAGAGGGCGTGGGCGAACATCGGGCAGCGGGGGGCCGCCATCCATGGGGCGGCCGAGCCCGTCCAGCACCCGCCCGAGCATCGCGTCGGATGCCGGCACGGACGGCCTGCGGCCCCCCGCTTCGACCACCGCTCCCTCACAAATCCCCTCTAGCGGACCGAGTGGCATGAGAAGCACCCGCGACTCCCGAAACCCCACCACCTCGGCATGCACGGATCTTCCCGATGTAGCGTCACTGACGACGCACACCTCACCCAGAGCGGCCCTCGGACCGTTCGACTCCAGCACCAGTCCCACCACCTGGGCGACCCGACCATGAACGCGCACCGGGTCGCACGCGCGAACCGCTTCCACATCCGCACTTAGGTCTGGCTCGGGGGCGCTGATTCTCATGCCGCCTCGCCTCTCAGCACATCCTGAATCTGCTCGATCTGGCTGCTCACACTCGCGTCCACGACCCCGACTGCACTTTCCACCACGCACCCACCAGGCTGGATGTCGCTGGCAGTAATCTCCACCCGGTCCACACCCTGCAGCGTGGCCACGAGTTCCTGCTGCGCCGCCTTCAGGGTCGGCAGATCGGACAGGCTCACGCGCACCCGGACCTCCCGCGAGTTCGCCACGCGCATGATTGCGTCTCGAACCACGCTCAGAATGGACTCGGGGCTCTGGCGAAGTTCCTGTTTCAGCAGCACTTCGGCGATGGCTATGGCCAGCTCTCGCAACTCACTTTCGGACTGAAGCCAGAATCGCTTCACCGCCTCGTCCAGCCGCTCCGACGCAGTCCGGAGCTCCGCGGCTAGTGCGTCCAGCATCGCCTGATGTGCTGCCTTCACCTCGGCGAGAGCCTGCTCGCGGCCCAGCCGCGTTCCCTCCGCGTGGCCCGCGTCGTAGCCTTCCTTGTAGCCCCGCTGTCTCTCCTCGGAGTAGGCGGCGTTCGCTCGTGCGTTAGACTTCAGGCGAAGTTCCTCTCTCGGGATCGATCCCGAGACGGCTCGTCGCCAGTCCCCCTCGGCTTGATCACCTCGGTAGATGCGCTTAGACAACGACCTCGTCCTCGCCACCGCGGTAGATCTCCAGCTCCCCGGCCTCTTCCAGCCTTCGGATGATGGCCACGATGCGCTGCTGTGCCTCTTCGATCACACGAAGGCGGGTCGGGCCCATAAATTCCATGTCCTCCTTCAGCTGGCCGGTTGCGCGCTCGGACATGTTCTTGAATATCTTCTGCTGAACGTCGTCGCTCGTTCCTTTGAGCGCAGTCGCCAGCTCCTTCATGTCCACTTCCTTCAGAATCTGCTGCACGGCGCGGTCCTCGAGCGACACGATGTCCTCGAACACGAACATCATGTTCTTGACCTCTTCGGCCAGTTCGGGGTTGGTTTCGGTCAGGCCGTCCAGAATAGACCGCTCTGTCGCACGGTCCACCCAACTCAGTATCTCCACGAGCGTTTTCGGCCCGCCTGCGCTGGTGAGGTCCTGACTGATCACGCTGGAGAGCTTTCGTTGGAGCACGCTCTCCACGCGGTGAACCACGTCGGGCGGGGTACGGTCCATCATCACGAGGCGTTCCGCAACGTCGGCGCGTATCTCGGGCGACAGCTTTCCCAGGATGGCAGCGGCATGAGCCGGCTTGACATAAGCGAGTACCAGGGCGATCGTCTGGGGGTGCTCGTCCTGGATGAAGCTGAGCAGCTGCGCTGGGTCCGTGTTCTTCAGGAAGTCGAAGGGAACGACTTGTAGCGCCCGCTTCACTCGCTCCACCATCTCGCTTGCCTTCTCAGGCCCGAATGCTGCGTAAAGGTTCTGCTCCGCGTGGCGTATCCCGCCCTCTTGGATGAAGTCCTGCACCTGGCATAGGTGGTGAAACTCTTCGATTACCTCGCCTCGCACTTCGGGCTCGATCTTTTCGAGCCTGGCAATCTCGACCGCCAGGTTCTCTGCGTCCTCCTCCGACAGCTGCTGCAGAACCGGAGCGGCAAGCTCTGGCCCCAGCGCAGTCAGCAGAATGGCCGCTTTTTTGCGATAGGTCAGCTGGCCGTGCGAGGTTCTCATGTTATCGCTTGTCCTCCATCATCCAGCTCTTCACGAGCATTGCCACCGTGCGAGGGTTGTCGGCCACCATGCGAGCTATCTGTTCGAACGGCACGTTGAGGCGCGGAGGAATGGGGCTTACTTCGATCTTTGCCTCCACCTGCTGAGAGGGCGCCTCCTCGAGCCTCGGCATCGCACCGGGTGAGGGCTCTCCCAGGCTCGGCGGCTCGGCCCCCGCGGCGGCAGTCGCTGAACTCAACGACGGCACCTCCAGTCGAATGGACCGCTTGCCGAGTGCTCTCATCACGAGCACCGCCGCAATAATCAGCGCAACCGAAGGGAGAAGCGAAAGGTAACGGTCCATCCGCATCGCCGATGCATTGGCCTGACTGGCCTTCAGCGCAGCTTCCTTTGCGGTCTTGTCGAAGGCTATCGGGCTGACTCTCACGGAGTAGCCGGGAGGCGGCGCTGCAGGGTCCGAGATTCCGAGTAAGCCGTTCAGATATTGCGTGACCGCCGCCACCTGCTCCGGCTTCACACTCTCGTCCACCATGACAGACACGCTCAGCTTCTCGATTCGGCCTGGAGCACGCGTTGTGCTTCGGTGTTCTTGGTCGAACGCGTATTCGCTTTGTCGCTTTTCGGACGAGTACCCGCGACCACCAGCGCCCGACGACGCCACACCGCTCCCAGCTCCGGGAACGTTGGATGCCGTGCCGACCGGTCCTCTGGCACCCACTGCACCGCTCGAGTAGGTCTCCGTGGTGGTCGTCTCCGAGATGACGTTCGGCGACGACTTCGGCAGTGTCGGCGTACCTGCCGGTGCCACCGACCCCGCTGAAGGCGTGTTGATCGTGCGTTCCGACTGCTCGGTGTCGAAGTTCATCACGCACTGGACGCCGGCAATCGCCTTCCCGGGTCCCAGAACGTATTCCAAGTGACGCTCGATCTCGCTCCGCAGTGCCGCCGCGAACGCAGTCTCCTGCTGCCGCTTCACGTCGTAGATGCCCGTGCCTCCAGGGCCCTGGCTGGCTCCGTCGTGCAGTACCCGACCCTCGCCGTCCACCACTGAAACGTTGCGAGGCGTCATCCCGCTTACGCTTCCCGTTACCACGTGCACGATGCCTGCTACCTGCTCCGGAGCTAGCTCCTGACCAGGGCTCAAATGGACGACAACGTTCGCAGTCGGCGCCGTCTGCTGATCGGCAAAGGGTCCGGATTGACCCTCCGTTAGGTGGACCTTGGCCGCTTGGACGGGCTTCAGCGACTCGATCGTCTTCTGCAGCTCTTCCTCTAGCATCACGCGCATCACGGCGCGTTCGTGCTCTTGGGTCTGACCGATGCTCGACTTGTCCAGCCAACCCTTGCCGAGCCCGGCGGTCTGAACCGGTAGCCCTTCCGCCGCGAGCTTCATGCGAACTTCATCGCGCTGCTGCTTCGGCACCTCGATGGTGGCCCCGTCGGCCCCAATCCGGAAGGGGACCTTCAGGTCCTTCAGCTTGTTGATTACTTTCCCGCTGTCGGCGGGTGTGAGGTCGGCGTACAGCACCACGAAGTCGGGCTGGGAGGCCAAGTAGAAGGTGACTGCCATCGTGACCAGCAGAAACGCGACACCGACAATCGTGACGGTCCGGGCCGTCTTGTCGGCGATGTTCCACCACGCCCTGATCTTCAGGATCAGACCTTGCATTCCCAAACTGCCCCCGTCCCACCCGGTCTCCTACCTCCCTCTCCCTTGTAAAGGGAGAGGGTTGGGGTGAGGGTTCCTCTCCTCACATCCCTGACGGGATGCTTCGTACTAGACCGGTATGCGACTGATTTCTTGGTAAGCTTCCAGCAGCTTGTTGCGGACCTCCACCGCGAGCTGCAGCGCGACGCCGGCTTTCTCCAACGCGATCATCACGTCGTGCAGCTCCACTGGCTCGCCGTCCGCGAACCTACTTCTCAGCTCACCCGCCTCGAGTTGGGTCTCGTTCACTTCTCTCAAGGCGTCCATGAGCAGTTGGCCGAAGTCCGTACCCGCCGGCTCGTTCGCGGCGCGGAGGGGCGCCGGCTGGAGGCTCGATCGGGTCAGGTCTTCGATTCTCATGCGTTAGGTTGCACCTATGGTCAGGGCGTTCAGCATCATGCCCTTCGCAGCGTTGAACGCCGTGATGTTGGCTTCGTAGGCCCGTGTGGCGGACAGCAGGTCCACCATCTCCAGCACCGGGTTGACGTTGGCGCCTTCCACCATGCCCTCGGCGTCGGCGCCCGGAGCACCCGGGTCGAACACTTTAGGGCCCTCGGAGGGATCCTCCTCCACGCTGTCCACCTGCACGCCCCGGAGGGTCTCGTCCATCACCTCGGCAAATCGCACGATGCGCCTCTTGAACGGCAGGCCGTCCTCGGTGCGCGTGGTGTTGCTGTTAGCCAGGTTGTGAGCGATCACGTCCATTCGGAAACGCTCGGCATGCAGGCCGGAAGCGCTGATTGCCATGCTACTGGAGAGCAGGCTCATGGTCACCTCCCGCTGCCGCCGATAACTCGGCGCAGACCTTGGAAGTATCGTGAGGTCATCTGAGTGAGCGCCCGGTAGCGTAGCTCGGCATCAGCGAGCTCGACCATCTGGGATTCGAGATTGACGTTGTTGCCGTCGGGACGAACCGGTGGCTCCTCGGACGTGATGATCTCATAGGGGGGGCCGGACTCGTCGTCAGAAGCCTCGACGCGGGGCGAAGGCACGTCGTGTTCCCTCGACTCGGCCCGGGATAGCGCCAAGCGAAAGATCTCCTTGGCCTTGTAGCCAGGAGTGTTGACGTTCGCGATGTTGTGGGCGATCACACGCTGCCGCGCGGACTCGTATCCCAGCGCACGTTCGAGCTCGCCCGACGTAGGGGCGAACAGGGACTCCAGCATTTCAGGTCGCTCCCAGTGATCCCCATGGGGCGTCCTAGCCGATTGCCCGACACACAGTCCGTTGCGCCGGGGCGGGAACCCACCCGCCAATCGCCATATCGGCAGTATAGGCGCGTATGTTAACCCCGTCCCATTTCGGTATTTCCGCCGGTCCGACCCGTCGGCAACTTCGCCGCGCCCTTCAGGCCAGAAGGCTTGCAATGCGCCGAAAACTCTGATAGAGTAAGAAAAGAAAGGTCTCGACCGCTGAACTCGAGTGCAGAGTCATATGAGCCCGGATACAACGAGCCTTACGCTGCACGAAGCAGCACGTCTCGCTCTTAAGGAGCACAGGTACGCGGACGCCGCCCGTTCGCTCGAGCGGGCCGTTGCCCACGACCCCAACGATGCATGGGCGCACGACAAGCTCGGCATCGCCTACCAGAGACTGGGGAGAGAGGACGACGCGCTACACCAGTTCGAGCAAGCAGTGGCTCTCGCACCGGATAACCCGGTTTACCGCTATAACCTGGGTGCAATGCTGGTCAGCGCGGGCCAGAGTGAGGAAGGCTGCGACCACCTCCAGCGATGCCTGGAGCTGGATCCGAACCACTCTACCGCGCGGGACTTATTGAACCGGCTCTGCTCGGACTCGCATCCGGCAGACTAGAGCGGCTTCATGCTGAGACGTTACTCAGACCGTCTCGGTGTGTGGGCAGGCGCCCCGCTCGTCGGGGCGCCTTTCCGAGTCATCGAACTGCCCGGCTTCGGACAGCCGGGCAGTTCGAGAAGCAAAAAGTGGCGGGCTGCAGCCCGCCGATTGCATGCAACTGCGCTCTTCCGGGGGATCGGTCACCTAGTCGTAGGCCCCAATCGCCCGAACCGGACGTAAGAATCGTGAGCAAGGCTACGCTGCCGAAGTCGGAAACGACACTCCCTTCGGCAAGCTACGACACTATACCGCACCTCTACCTGTACTCATTGTATCGCAAACACTGGCTATTGTGTTCCGGACGTCGTCCGTAAGGAGAAAGAAAGAGATCAAGTATCCGAGCGCAGGCGACGTGCGGCCACCGAGTGGTGGTGGCACACGGCGAGAGCCAACGCGTCTGCAGCATCGAGGGGGCTCGGTGGAGATTGAAGCCCGAGAATCTGCGACACCATATACCGCACCTGTCGCTTCTCGGCCTGCCCCACTCCAGTTACGGCCAGCTTGACCTCGGGGGGAGAATACTCGGCGCAGCGCAGCCCTGCCTCGCCGATGGCCAGCAGGATCACTCCCGACGCACGAGCAACATCCATCACCGTCTTCCGGTTTGTCGAGAACAGCAGACGCTCCAACGCCACTGCGTCCGGTTCGTGCTTCCGAAGCAGCTCCAACACCTCTGCTCTGAGCCGAACCAGGCGGGCAGGCGTGTCCTCCGTGGTAGGGGTCCTGATGGCACCGTAGGCTACCGCCCGCATTCTGCCAGCCTCGCGTGTCACCACGCCGTAGCCCGTGGTGGTCAGGCCAGGGTCGAGCCCCAATACGGTCATATCCGTTTGAACTTGCGCAGCAGCTCGTCGTGGCCGATGGTGATGGCGATGGGACGCCCGTGCGGACACAGATACGGGTTCTCGGTGTCGGCCAGGTCGTGGATCAGCTTCAGCATCTCGGCGTGAGACAGAGGGTCGCCCGCTTTGACCGCCATGCGGCAGGCGGTCGCTATCCAAACGCGCTCGCGGGGAGAGTAGCCACCGCGCCCTCCCGACTCGTCTGCAATCTCGTCCAGGATGTCCTGCAACACCCCACGGTAGTCCTTGCCCGCGAGCACCGCCGGTACCGCCCTGAGTATAAAGGACTGACCTCCGAAAGGCTCGATGTCATACCCGACAGTGCGAAGGTCGTCTATCGCCTCCTCGAGCCTTAGGGCCAGACGCCGGTCTAGCGTTACCGTCTCGGGACTTATCAGCGACTGTCTTTCCACCGGCTGGTTACCCTTGAGCCCGCACAGTCGCTCGAAGATGACCCGCTCGTGAGCCACGTGTTGGTCTATGATGGCCAGGCCGGTCGCCGTCTCCGCGATGATGAAGGTGCTCATCGCTTGGCCGACCACGCGTAAGGATTCCAGCAGATAGGAAAAGGGGAAGCGTGGTCGCTGCTCCGGCTGCTCGATGAGCAGGGGCTGCTCTCCGGCAGAAACCGGCGCCGGCTCGAATGCACGGACGGCTGCGGCCACCGCAGCCACGGATGGGCGATAGGAGCCCGATCTCGTAGGGACGGGGTGCGAGCCGAGAGCTTCCGGCATCATCCCTTCGTGCAGCAGCGCGGATCGAATAGAACCCCTCACCGCTTCGAAGACGTCTCCCTCTCGCTGGAACTTCACCTCGCTCTTGCTAGGATGCACGTTGCAGTCCACCCTCGCTGGGTCCATCTCGAGGCCGATGACGGCCATGGGGAACCTCCGCTCGGGAGTGAGCGAGCGGAACGCCTCGGCGAGCGCTGCGGACATCGTTTTGGACCGAACGGGCCGGTGGTTCACGAAGAAGTGCTGGTACGCTCGCGAATGGCGTGTGAGGTGCGGGGGCGATACGTAGCCCGATACTCGGATGTCATGGCGATCGTAGTCCACCGGCACCAGCTTCTCCGCGACCTCCCTACCCCACACCGCCGCGATGCCTTTCAGCAACCCGGTGCCACCAGGGCTTCGCAGCAAATCCTGCCCGTCGTGACGCAGAAAGAACCCGACCTCGGGATAGATGATCGCGTAGCGGGCGATCAGGTCCACGATCTGCGCGAGCTCGGTCGCGTCGGATTTCAGGAACTTGAGGCGTGCAGGAGTGTTGAAGAAGAGGTCCTCGACAGAGACGACCGTGCCGACTGGGGTTGCCACTTGCTTGGTGGGGCTGCGCTGCCCACCCTCGACCCGGATCTGCACGCCGCCCTCCGCCTCTCGCGTGCGAGTCGTGAGGGTCATGCGGGAGACGGAAGCGATGCTCGGCAACGCCTCTCCGCGAAAACCGAGGGTGGCGATGGAGAGCAGGTCGTCGGCATCCTCGATCTTGCTGGTCGCATGGCGCTCGAGAGCAAGCAGCGCGTCCTGCTCGTCCATGCCGCAGCCATCGTCGGTCACGCGGATCAGTCGCTTGCCACATTCCTCGACATCCACCTGCACGACCGTCGCACCTGCATCCAGGCTGTTCTCGATCAGCTCCTTGACGACCGATGCTGGACGCTCCACCACCTCGCCAGCGGCGATGCGGTTGACGACGTTGGGATCGAGCAGTCGAACTCTCTTGCGCACTCCTCGGAGTGTACCGCCCAAAATGGCCTCGTCGAGCAGCCCTGCTTGGCTAGTGAAGAGTTGCACTTTACCGGGGAAGTTGCTGGGATTCGAGGCTGCGAGGCGAGATTCTCGGCCCAAACCCTAAAGAGGATTCTGAGGGCCTCCGACCATTGGAGTACAGGTCGCTCATCGGCTCACCCTGATGTACAGGCCGGCTCGAGACTTGTAGCAGATCCAGTGCGCGTGGGTGGGCCATAGGAAGCCGGATGGGTATCCCCGCTCATCCGGTTCCTCTTTGTGCGGACGGCCCCATGCCCGAGTTCAGCCTTGCCGCTTGGACCGTGCGGCCTCCACGATCTCATCCAGCACACGCTGCAGGTCTGGATTTCGTACCAGCTCCTCGCCGATGGACTTGTGCGCGTAGATCGCCGATGAGTGGTCCTTCCGGAACAGGGTGCCGATCTGCTTCCAAGGCAAGCTCCAGATTTCTCGGCACAGATACATCGCCACCTGCCGCGCACCCGTAACTGCCTGCTTTCGCCCCTTGCCCATAACCTCGTCCACGGTGACGCCGTGGCACTCGGCCGATGCCTCGATGATCGCTTCGGGGGAGGGTTTTGCCGCATTCGCATCTTCGAAGAAGTTGTGGAGCACCTTGGCCGCCATCTCCACCGTGGGGGGACACCCGGCCAGTGACGCCTCGGCGAGCAACCTGCACAGACTGCCTTCTAGCTTGCGGATGTTGGACTGGATACGGTCCGCCATCAGGTCCACCACATCCATAGGGAGTGTCACTCCCTCCTCTTCCGCCTTCTTGATCAAGATCGCCGCACGCGTCTCGAAGTCTGGGGGGCTGATATCTGCAACGAGGCCCGACTCGAAGCGCGATCGCAACCTCTCCTCCATCAGATACAGCTCGCGTGGCGGACGATCGCTGCAGATGACGATTTGCCTCCCGCCTTCATACAGAAAGTTGAACGTGTGGAACAACTCTTCTTGGGTGCGCTCCTTGCCCGCGATGAGCTGCACGTCGTCCACCAGCCAGATGTCCACGCTCCGCTGCATGCTGCGAAACTGGCCGACGCGGCCGGTCTTGACCGAATGGATGAACTCCTCGGCGAACACCTGCCCAGTTAGATACACGATGCGAGAGCAAGCATCCCTCGCCACCACATGCTGCCCTATCGCATGCAGTAGGTGAGTCTTCCCGAGGCCCGGACCTCCATAGATGAAAAGGGGGTTGAACTTCTTTCCGGGCTGGGCCGCGACCGCCTGAGCCCCTGCCAGCGCAAGCCGGTTGCTGTTTCCTTCGACGAACCGATCGAAGGTGTACTTCTGGATGAAGCTGGGTCGCCGGATCGCGGGCTCTGGACCGGCTGCCTTCTTCTTGGCAACCGGTGGGGGCGGAGCCTGCTCCGTCTTTGCGCGCTCGTCCAGAACGATCTGTACCGTGACGGGTTCGCCGAGCGCCGACGAAAGGCTTGCTGCAAGACTATCCGCGAACTTGCGCGTGATCCACTGCCTTGCGAACTCGCCGTTGGTGGCCAGGCTGATCGAGGAGCCGGTCCGACCGACAGGAGTCAGCGTGCGTATCCATCGTTCATACGTCGCTGAGTTGACCTGCTCCTTCAGCTCCACCAGCGCAGCTTCCCATGCGCCCTTCAGGATGACTACTTGCTCGGGCTCTCCTAGCGTCAGCTGCATGCTTGCGATAGTATGCCTCCCTGCCAATAAAAATGATACATAAGACTACTAACCGCGCCGCGCGGGGCGCAGTGGCTCCATGCCCTTACCACGGGAAGTG
>BTVI01000005.1:0-103764 GCA_045862955.1 Fimbriimonadales bacterium | reverse complement strand
GCACCACCTCCCTCGCGCCTTCGCTGCCCTCGTCGAGACCGAATCTCGCTCCACCGCGACGGGCTAACCGGCCTAGCTAGGTCTGCCTCTCTCTTCCCGAGGTGTGTGGACCGGGGACTTAGGCTGCCGGTGTTCGGCAACATCTTGAGCGGCTCGGTTCGGCCTCTGCTCCTATGGCGACCTCTCGCGGCCTCCGTTCCAAAGAGAGCCCGGGCCACACGGACTGAACCTGCACAGCCGATCCGAGGACCTCGCGATGCGCTACCTCAGATAGCTCGCCCCGTTCGCGTCAATCGTCACGCCGGTCAGATAGTCGGCCTCCCGGCTCGCGAGAAAGGCGACGATGGCTCCGATCTCGTCAGCGGTGGCCATCCGCCCGAACGGGATGCTCTGCACGGCGGCCTCCTGCTTCTCTGCGGGCTCGGCCTGAGACATCGGCGTGTCGGTCCAACCTGGCGCGACGGCGGTCACGTAGATGCGCTCCGCAGCCAGCTCCACGGCCAGCGACTTCACCAAGTTGATCATCGCCGCCTTGCTTGCCGCATATGCCGCTGCGCCCGCTTCACCCCTGTGCCCCGCCCGGCTGGAAACCATGATGACCTTGCCACCCTGCCCGCGCCGGTGCCGGGCGAATGCGTGCGCCATACCCACTGCGCTCATCAGGTTGATGTCCAGAGTGCGCGACCAGTTCTCGGCTACCGTGAGCTCGGCCTCGAGGAAAGGCATCGGCTCGTAAATGCCGGCGTTCGCGACCAGCAGGTTCAGGGCCGGGTGCTCAGCTAGGGCCCGCTGCATCGCCGAACTGCCTGCCTCCCAGCCGCAGAGGTCTGCTTGCAGCAACCCCACACCCTTCTCACCCAACCCCGCGAGCGTGCGTTCTGCACCGTCGCGCGACGAGTTGTAGTGAACGAGGACCCTGGCACCCGCAGCCGCCAGCCTCAGCGCCGCCGCTCGTCCTATCCCGCTCCCCGCTCCCGTCACCAACGCCAACACGTGACCCAACTCTCCCATGCCACGAGGGTACCTCTAGCGGGAGGGCCGACTGTTCTGGCGCAGAACTCTCGGTATCGTGAAAGGGCTCATTCTCAGCGGGGGCAAGGGCACGCGGCTGCGACCAATCACCTTCAGCATGGCGAAGCAGCTCGTCCCCGTCGCCAACAAGCCGGTGCTGTTCTACGGCCTGGAGGCCATGCGCGACGCCGGCATCCATGACATCGGCATCGTCGTCGGCGACACCGAAGCCGAGATACGATCTGCGGTGGGCGACGGCAGCCGCTGGGCCCTGCGTGTCACTTACATCCGGCAGGACGAACCCCTCGGCCTCGCGCACGCCGTCAAGACGGCCCGAGCGTATCTGGCCGATCACCCCTTCCTTATGTACCTCGGAGACAATCTCATCAAGTCGGGCGTGCGGGCGCTGGTCCAGGAGTTCGAGCAGGAGCGGCCCAACGCCACGATCCTGCTCTGCCGCGTGCCAAACCCGCAGGACTTCGGAGTCGCAGAACTCGATGGGGATCGCATCGTGCGGCTGGAGGAGAAGCCCGCGCAGCCGCGATCCGATTACGCGCTCGTCGGGGTGTATCTGTTCGATGCTTCCATCCATCCAATCATCGAGAAACTAACACCGTCGAGGCGTGGAGAGCTGGAGATCACCGATGCCATCCAGGGCCTCATCGCGAGCGGCGGCCACGTGCGTTCTCACATCGTGACGGGTTGGTGGAAAGACACGGGCACAGTGGAGGCGATCCTAGATGCTAACAGGCTCGTGCTGGAAGACTTGCCACCCGACCGTTCGGCTACCAACCCGATTGCGCTAGATTGCCACGTGGAGGGCAGTGTGCAGATTGGCACTGATAGCAAGATGGAGGCTACCGTCCTTCACGGGCCGCTAACCATCGGTGAACGGTGTGTGCTACGGTCGGTGCAGGTCGGCCCGAACGTGTCCATCGGCGAGGGGTGTGTGCTGCGCGACTGCCGCATCGAGAACTCCATCTTGATGTCGGGGTGCCGTATCGAAGGCCCGGGCCTCGTGATCCGTGACAGCCTGATTGGGAGTGACGTAGTTGTAACAGGAGGCCCCACCGATGCACGCCTAGTGTTAGGCGATGCCAGTCACGTGCGACTCACTCCCTGAGCTTCCACCGCAGAAGGCGTATGGATGCTCGGCAGGAACCCTCACCCTAACCCTCTCCCTTTAGAAGGGAGAGGGAGGAACACACCTAATGCTACTCCTCCTCACGGAAGGGATTGTAGCGGTAGTAGAAGCGTCCTCCGTTGCTGTTCACATCATCGAAGTTATAGCGCTTCGCGCTACCATCGGCGTGAAGCATGTTCGCACCCGTGTTGTGCTGCTCCCCGAACGAGTCGAAAGTAGTAGCAACGAAGTAAGCATCGTTGATAGTCATTCCCCATTCGTCGTACAGCATAAACGTCGAGGAGGGGTATCGCACCTGCTGATAGCGAATACCCGGTGTCTGAGTGCCACCATTGTCGAACATCGAGTTCATGGAGTAGGTGGTCTTGGCTTGGTTGCCTGCCCACTGGATCGTTCCGTAGCTGTTCTTTACGCCGCCCGGGCAGTGGTTGAACCCGCAGTTAGGTTGCGACTTCAGATTGCTCGGGCAGGTGTACACGCGTACGTCCTTGACATATCGGTAAAGACTCCCCGTCTTTGGGTCTGCCACGTCCAAGCAGTAGGAAAGCACGCGCATGTCAGGAGGGCAGCGATCGGCCGATCCACCCCCTGACCCCGCCGTCACCCAGTTCGCAGTGTAGGGGATCCCCGCAGTCCGATAACCCTCTGCCGCCTTAGGATAGCGGTTGTTGAAGTCGTCCAGGTAGATGCGAAATCCGATGCCCAGCTGCTTCATGTTGCTGAGGCACGAAGTAGACTTCGCGGCTTCTCGTGCCCGAGTGAACACCGGAAACAGTATTGCTGCTAGGATCGCTATGATCGCGATGACTACCAGTAGTTCGATTAGGGTAAAACCCCTTCGAGCCATGAGGTCCTCCTCCGCTCGGGCACGAGTCTGCCTCGGTGCACAGAGTTTCTCGGGGAAGTACCTCGTGCACCGGGCGTGCGAACATTGTACGCCACGTTCGGCGAAGTTTGGGCACACGCTGCCCGACCTGGCAATGAATTGAGTTAGCCGTACGGGTCTCGGGGATGTGCGGGTAAGCGCAGACCGAGTTTCGTGGAAGAAGTCTGGCGTTACGGCATTTTTGGAAGGTGAACTGCAATGCGGTCTGTTTTGCCACTTTGGGCATTGATGGCGATGGGCTGCGCCTTGTCCTGTCAGGCGCAGATGGCTCCCGCACACGTGGCTCTGTCTTCCTACGCGTCCGCGTCGTATCGCGACGCCAAGGGCTCCACGTTCAACAGTTATTCTCCCCAGGCGTATTGCGTCGTGCGTCAGGTGTATGGGGTCACCGGGCAGATCGTCCCCGAAAACAACTGGCGCACCTGGGGCGCCGCGACGAATACGTTCGTCACTGCCACCTTCACGAACACTGGTAACGGACTGGACCGATTCCGTCTTTCCTTCGCGTCGGAAAATCTCGAATGGTGGCAGAGCGAGTCCCAATACGCAGGGTGCATCACCAACTCGCAAGGCGGACCTATTCAGGACAACACCGTGGAACTGGACCGGGGGCAGAGCTACACATTCAGGGTGGTGTTCCGCGCTCCGAACGCCAATGTGCTGAGCGACGGGCTCTTCGGCGTGGCCACCGTCTCTTCCCTCGGCACCGGAGAGGTGGGCTCGATGTCTTCGATCTCCTGGAGCGACGTGGTGGTCGCAGGCCGCAGGGCGGACGACTGGGTCGCGTCGCAACAGTGGAGCAGCCAGGCCGAGCGTGTCCACGCTGTCGGTGCGGACGGCCGCTATGCCTATCTCGCCGGCGTAAACGGCAACCTGTTCATCGGCAAAGTGGGCGAGCTGTGGCCGACGGGATACCCTATCAACTGTTTCCCCGTCGGTCGCCCGAGTTTTTCCGGCGTTCACATGGCCTGGTCTTTGGACGATGGACGCCTACTGATTGTCGACACGTCCCCGTTGGACGCAGGCTCGCCGCCGTCTACGCTAATCACCCGGCCGGTGAACCTTGCACCGGTGGTGTTCGAGCCCGTTGCTTATGGTCCGCAGTTCATCGTGCTCACCGCGGACAACCGCATCCACAAGGTGACCCGCCAGGGCGTGTGGACGCAGTCCGTCTCGATTCCGTTCGTCGCCACCACGCCGCCTGTTGCCATCAACGGGAACGTCTTCGTGGGCACGTCGACCGGCCGCATCGCGTGTCTCAACACGACCGACCTCGCAGTGCGATGGCAGCTGAGAGTCGCCGACAGCCCGATAGTCGGCCGGCTGCAGCTGAACGACCTCGGCTCGTACTTGGCCTTCCGCACCGCCGACAACCAAGTGGGCAGTCTGAGCGTGGCCGGGCAGAGGCTTCGTTGGCTCCTTCCCCAGCAGTCTCCCATCGTGGACCTCGTGACTGCGGGACCTAGGAGCGTGTTCATTCTATGTGAAGACCGCGTAATCCGTGGGCTCGACCTCATTACCGGCGCGAATGTGGCGGGATACCCGACCATTCCCATCCCGGGCTCGGGCGCGCTGGGGTCGCTCGCGGTGGCAACGCGTGACGAACCCGACGCCCCGCCCTACATCTGGACTTTCTCGACCGACGGCGTGGGTTACGCCTTCTGCTCCACGCTCGGGCTGAACTACTACATGCTTCGGCCCAGCATCAACGGTACCGTCACCAGCACCCTGCCGACCATGCCGACGGCAGCGGGGGTCGCATTCGGCTTCCAGGGCGCGTTCGGCAGCGATGGCTACCACAAGTCCTGGTTCTACGCCTTCAGCCTCAAGTAACAGCCCTGCTACAAACAGAGCCCCATCGCAACGGCGGGCGGCCGCGACCCTCGGGTTCGGCCGTCCGTTCGTCCTGTCTTCGGGGTAGCATCCGATACGGCTTGCCGGTCCGGGCTGCCTCTTCACTCGAATCCAGCACGATGGGCCGCAACCCGGCCAGGCGTGCCGGCGTAATGCTACGGAGAAGTCGCATGGAACTCGAAGTCACCTGCCCGCCCGAGGCCGAGCTGATCCGACGGGCTGCAAGAGGCGATACCGGGGCCTTCGACGAGCTCGTGGACATGCATTACCGGGCGCTTTTCGGGCTTGCCTACAGAATGCTGGGCAACTCGGAGGACGCGTCGGATGCCGTCCAAGAGACTTTCGTGAAGGCCTATCGCGCTTTGCCCGAGTTCAACACGGAGAGGGCTCTCAGGCCGTGGCTCTCCAAGATCTGTGCGAACGTGGCCATAGACATTGGCCGAGCCCGCAGCAGAGCGCCGGACCCGCTGGAAGAACACCAGCACACCCTCCGCGACCCAGCGCCACCTGCCGAGGAGCAGGTGCTGGAACAGGACCGCGAGCGCGCCGTGCACCGAGCCGTGGCGAACCTGCCCGAAAAGTACCGGCAGATCATCGTTCTCCGACACTTCCAGCACATGGATGTCGAGGAGATTGCCGATCTACTGAACGTGCCGGAAGGCACCGTGAAGAGCTGGCTCTTCCGCGCTCGCGCCATGCTTCGGCGAGAGCTCGCCGTTCTCAGCCCGACCCCACTTCCTACCGAGGAGCTAGCAAGATGACGTGTGAACAGGCCCTTGCACTGCTGGAACCGGCCATCGAGGAGCGACTGGAGCCGAGCGTGGCCCCCGATTTCTCGATGCACATCGCTGCCTGCACGAGCTGCGCAGCCGAACTGGCACGCGCGAGAGCGTTCGTCGAGGAACTGGAACGCGTGCCCGTCCCGGAGCCGCCTGCCGACCTGGCCGATAAGGTCAAGTTCAGAGTCCGCTGTGAGGCGGCGCGAATCCGCCGCAATCGCATCGCCGGCTGGGTGTGCGGCCTCGGCTTCCCGACGCTGTTCGTCACCATGATCTACCTTTTCTTCCCCGGCGGCTTCGCGGGCTTCTGGAACGAAGCCTCCGCCCTAGGCTCCAGTTGGTGGAAGACCGCAGGACAGGCGGCGAGCGACCCATCCGGCAAGGGGCTGCTGGCACGTTTCCGCGATGCTCTGCCAGCGGGTCTGGCTGGGTACTGGCAGGCTGCGCTCCTGTCGTTGATCGGACTGGGCGTGTTGGGGTGCTATGGAATGTTCCGGACCCTCCGCAAAGCCCTCTGGCGCCGCTCCGGTCCGTAGGTAGGACCGCGCCGAAACAGGCTTCGCCGGAACAATCAATGGGGCGCGGGCTTCATTGACATGGAACGGATTCCGTGCCACAATGCACGCTGCTCGTTCGGGCGAATAGCTCAGTGGTAGAGCGCTTCCCTTACAAGGAAGATGTCACAGGTTCGAATCCTGTTTCGCCCACCAGGCCGGTGCCGCGCTCTTGGCAGTCCCGGGTAGGCGGGATTGAGGGGCGTCCTCGGGTCGAGCGGCGAGCAACAGCCAACACGCGGGCGTAGCTCAGTTCGGTTAGAGCGCCGGCCTGTCAAGCCGGAGGTCGCGGGTTCAAGTCCCGTCGTCCGCGCCATACGGTGCCGCGGTAGCTCAGTTGGTAGAGCACTGGACTGAAAATCCAGGTGTCACCGGTTCGAGCCCGGTCTGCGGCACCACTGTTCTAATACCCCCTTACTCTTCGTTACTCGTTCTGCATGCCGGGCCTCCCCTTGGCCACACGAGCGCGCGACCTGTACAATGTCTGCGAGCCCTGTCAACGGGGTCAGGGCAGCACAGGGAAGGGAGAAACCGACATGAGAGACGTTGTAGTGCTATCCGCGGCAAGGACGCCGATCGGGTCTTTCCTCGGATCGCTTGGGACCGTTCCCGCAGTCAAGCTGGGTGCCACCGCCATTCGTGCGGCACTCGAGAGGGCCAGCGTGCCGCCGGACAAGGTGGACGAAGTGTTCATGGGCTGCGTGCTTACGGGTGGCCTGGGGCAAGCCCCCGCCCGCCAGGCCGCCATCGGGGCAGGAGTGCCCAACCACGTGCCCGCCACCACGGTGAACAAGGTGTGTGGCTCCGGAATGAAGACCGTGATCATGGGAGCGCAGGCCATTCGATGCGGAGACGCCGACATCGTCGTCGCGGGCGGCATGGAAAGTATGAGCCTTGCACCGTATGCCTTGGACAAGGCGCGCACGGGCTACCGAATGGGCAACGCAACTATCGTGGACACGATGGTGCACGACGGGCTATGGGACCCTTATAACGACTTCCATATGGGCAATGCCGCCGAGCTGTGTGCTCGCGAGTTCGCCATCTCGAAGGATGCACAAGACGAGTTCGCCATCGAGAGCTACGAGCGCGCTCTCTCCGCCATCGCAGAAGGTCGCTTTCGCGAAGAGATCGAGCCGGTTACAGTCCCGCAACGCAAGGGCGATCCCATCCTGGTGGACACCGATGAGGAGCCTGGCCGCTCGAACCTGGAGAAGCTGCCCACCTTGAAGCCCGCATTCGAACCTACCGGCACCGTTACCGCCGGGAACGCGA
Source organism: Fimbriimonadales bacterium (assembly GCA_045862955.1). GTDB lineage: Bacteria > Armatimonadota > Fimbriimonadia > Fimbriimonadales > JABRVX01 > JABRVX01. The sequence goes on along the minus strand of BTVI01000005.1, from coordinate 96,261 downwards.
GCTCTATCAACGATGGTGCAGCCGCCCTGGTGCTTGCTAGCGCCGAGACAGCCGAGAAGCTGGGCGCCAAGCCCATCGCCCGGATCGTGGCCCACGGCGGCTGCGCCCAAGCGCCCGAGTGGTTCACCACCGCCCCCGCGGGCGCCATCGAGCATGCACTCCGGCGAGCGGATATGACGCTCTCCGACATCTCGCTCTTCGAGATCAACGAGGCGTTCGCAGTGGTGGCGCTTGCCGTCTCGGGCAAGCTCGGGATCGACCGGGCCAAGATGAACGTGCATGGCGGCGCGGTCGCGCTGGGCCACCCAATCGGGGCGACCGGAGCCAGGCTCTTGGTCACACTCATCCACGCGCTGAAGCAGCATGACGGCCGTTTCGGTCTCGCAACACCTTGCATCGGTGGCGGCGAGGCTCTGGCGGTCATCGTGGAGAACCTCAGCTAACGGCGGCTCGATAGGTGAGTGCAGGCGGCGCTTCGGGTACGTTCCTCCAGGACATCGCGCACTACCCCCTGCCCGAAGCGCCGCCGAAGCAACCGCTTGCCCCAGTGGAGGTGCCCCCGGGCTGCCCGCTTCCGACTTGGGACGTAGCCGCTCACGGGCCCCTAGGCGAAGTGTGGGTGGCCGGCGAACACGGGGCCGCTCGCTATGCCGCTGGCGAGTGGCGCTGCTTCTGGGGCAGAAGATGGCTGCCTGCGAACCACGTCACCGAACTCCGGTTCGACGGTTTCGACGTCTGGCTCAGGACGGATTCCGGCTGGTCGCGAATCGAGCGGCGCCCGATGACCCTAGAGCTGAAGGCGAAGCACTATCAAAGCCTTACTGAAGAGCGACACACCCTAGGCGGCTTCGTTGCACGATGCAGGCTCTGCCCCGGTGGCGAGCCCGGTCACTTCTACCGCTCGGTGGACAACGACGGCCTGTGGACAGGTCTCTACGTGGCCGCGCAGTGCTTCCGCTTTGCCTCCACCGCCGACCCCGATGCTGCCCGACTCGCCGACGAGTCGATGGCCGCTCTGCTGAGCCTGGAGCGGGCGACGGGCATCCCCGGCTTCCCCGCGCGGAGTCTCGTCCGAAGAGGTGCTGCAAACGTACTTTGGAACGAGGGCGAATGGTTCGAGAGCGAGACGATTCCAGGCTCCTGGTGGAAGGGAGACACTTCGTCAGACGAACTCTCCGGTCACTTCTTTGCCTATCACGTCTACTGGACTTTGATGCCGGAGGGGCGCCATCGCGAACAGACCGCGGTGACGTGCGGCCGCATCTTGGACCATCTCCTGCACAACGACCTCCGCTTGATCGGGCCCGGCGGTCAGCCAACGAGATGGGCCAACTTCCGCCCGAGTAGTCTGAATGAAGACCCGGAGTGGGACCACGAACGCGGCCTCAACTCGCTTTGCATCCTCGCATTTCTCGCAGTCGGGCACCTGCTCTGCGGAAATGAGACGTACTACCAGGCCATGCAGCACCTCATCGAGCAACACGGATACATGCGCAACGCGCTGACACAGAAGATGTTGCCGCCCTTCGAGGTAAACCACTCGGACGACCAACTTGCCTTCTTGGCCTACTACTCTCTCGCACAGCTTCTTCCGCCTGGTGAGAACCGGGAGCTGCTGCTACAGAGCCTCCGGCGCAGCATAGAGATCGAGCGACCGGAGCGGTGCTCGTTGTTCAATCTGATCGCTGCCGCCATCGAACGTGACGAAGGCCTGATCGCCGATGCGCGCAGGACGCTCGAGGAGTGGCCGTGGGACCTGCGCGATTGGGAATGCCGGAACTCTTTTCGGACAGATGTGAAGTTCGATCCAATGCCCGATCGATTCGGCAAGCGCCAACTGACCACGGTGCTGTCCCCGTCCGAGCGACCCGTCTACCGCTGGAACACCAACCCGTACGTTGCCGACGGAGGAGGCGACGGAACGATGGAGGAGGACGGAGCTGCTTGGCTCCTGGCATTCTGGCTAGGAAGATGCCACGGCCTCTTGTGAGCCCGCCCACCTGTTGGGAACCGCTTTCTTTCGCACCTGTTTATTGATTCGGCCCCCAGATTTCGGGCTACTCGGGACAAGGAAGAGGTTTGCTGCCATGAGAGTGACTCCCTGCATGTGCGCAGCCCTGTCGGCTGTGCTTCTGATTGCCGCCGCGCCCGCTCAGCGAGCGAAGGCCGTGGCCGAGCGAGCGCCGCTGCTCGTAGACCATCGTTCGCCGTATGACGCGAAGCCGCCGGCCGAACCGCCCAGCATACGCTTCGGCCTCGGGGGGCCGTTCGCTTCCGAGTGGCACGAGTTGGGCCCCGTCGACTCGCTCACGCTACAGCTGGAGGACGAGGAGAACGCTTCGAAGTGCAAGGCCCTGCGCGTCGGCGTGCCGAGACCGGTGGGCATCGCCGCCGAACAGGGCGAGTGGAGGCGGGCCGGAGACGAGGGCTGGGTGTGGAGCACCGCCATCCGCGCCCAGGGCGCCTACGGGCTGCGCCTGCACTTCGTCTACGTGAACATGCCAGACGGTGCAGAGCTCGCGGTATTCCCACCGGACCGGCCGCTCGAGTGCCTCGAGTTGTTCTACGGTCGCGGCCCCTGGGACGAGGGGCAGTTCTACACGCCGGACGTCGTCGGCAACATGGTGTGCGTGGAGTATTTCAGCCCGGGCCCCGTCCGCCCGGAGCGTCTGCCATTCGGCATAGACGAAGTTCAGCACATCTACCGCGACATCTTTCGAGAGTGGGACGATGTCTCGATTGCCGACGACTCGTGCTGGCTCGATTCGGCCTGCTACGGGGAGCCTTGGATGACGCTACGCAATGCCTGCCACTATGTTACGTTCACGGATGGTGGGACGTATCTGTGTAGCGCCCAACTCATCAATACTGCCGCAAGCGACTACACGCCGTATATTCTCACCGCGAACCACTGCATTAGTACGGACAACGTTGCGAGGACGGTATCTGCGCGGTTCTTCTACCAGCGCACGACCTGTGGGGGAAGTTTCGCGACGAGTAAGTATGCCAGCTATGCCAATCTCGTTCGCACCTACTCGACAGCCGACTCGACCCTGCTACTCTTGCAGGGAACGGTACCGACAGGCGTTGCGTGGCTCGGCTGGACGACCACCGATCCCCCTATCAACACCGACGTCGTGTGCATCCAGCATCCTCAGGGTAGTTGGAAGCGCATCTCCTTCGGCAAGAAAACCGGCAACGCTTCAGGGCCCACCTCGCATCGCGTCACTTGGAATACGAACGGGGGCGTGACCGATTACGGTTCTTCGGGCAGCGCGCTGCTGCTCGCAGCATCGGGACTGGTGGTAGGAAATCTCTGCTGCGGAGGTTCATTCTGTGAGACCCCGACTGCCCCCGACTACTTCGGCAAGTTCAGTACCGCCTACTCTTCAGGCGGTTTTTCCTCGTACCTGCAGTCGGGCAGTGACGATGCGTTCGAGCCCAACGATTCGTGCGCGAACGCAGCTTCCCTCAGCCCAGGCACGTACAACAACCTGGTGGTGAAGAGCGTTGGCGAGGACTGGTATCGAATCACGCTGCCGGCATGCGCCTCTCTCGACGTTTCGGTGAGTCTGACCCACGCATGGGGCGACATCGACCTCGAGCTGTACGATGCATGTGGCGGTAACGTTCTCGAGTCCAGCCGCACGCAATCCAACTCCGAGAGCATCGGCTACGTCAATGTCGGTCCGACGCAGGACTTCTACCTACGAGTGTTTCTGGCCAGTGACACCCGCAACCAATACAACATGACAGTCGGGATCAGCTCCTCGACGGCTCAAGTTAACGGCAAGGTGACGCTAGGACAGTACCTCGGCGGGCCTGGCCAGAGTGCCGTGATGGAGTTTCGGCAGCCGGGAACGTCCATCGTGCTAGACAGTGTGCCCATCGTGCTGGACAGCGGCGGTAACTACACTGCGCCCACCACCTCGTGCACGTACGATGTGGCGCTGAAGTTCTCGAACTGGCTGCGCGAGGTGAAGTACAACGTATTCGTCGGAGGGACGACTACCCTCAACTTCAACCTCGTGAACGGTGACGCGAACAACGACAACCAGATAAGCCTGACGGACTTGAACTTGGTACTGACCCGCATCGGTGAGACCGGTTCCGGCGATCTGGACTGGGACGGGATCGTCTCGCTGGCAGACCTGAACATCGTCCTAGTGAACTTCGGCATGACTGGAATGCCGTAAGACGTGCCTTGGATAGTCGAGCGGGCGGCTCGCACGAGCCGCCCGCTCTGCCCTGGTCCAGGTGTGTCTTATAGGAACATCGCATGAGGAACCCGAGTGGCATCGATCTTGTTCAAATACTTGCTGGTCCGGCGTCCGTTCGAGTTGTCGCCGGCTCCGGCAATAGGCGGGCGCCTCGATACCATTGGGTCGCCCAGCAGAGAAAATGAGGGTGTAGATTATGAGGTTTTGCGTGACGTTCCTCTCGCTTCTGGTGACGCTGAGCGTCGGCTTGGCGCAGGCAGATCTGCCTGGCCCCATCGGTTTCGACCGCGAGGGAAACCCCTTCATTAAGGGCAGAGTGCTCGTCGGGCTGAAGGAGGGTGTCTCCCTCCCGACGCCGCAAAAAGGGATGCGGCTCTTAGGGGGCACAGTCGGGCTCTACATGCCGGAGATCCGGGTCGTGATGATCGAGTATCCGGTAGAGACGGATATCATGGCGAAGATCGCGCAACTTGCTAAGAGCCCTATCGTGCGCTTTGCAGAACCGGACAGCGTTGTGTATGCTACCTTCGTTCCCAACGATCCTTCTTGGGGGGTGCAGTGGGGGCCGCAGAAGATCGGGTGCCCGGCCGCCTGGGACGTTCACAAGGGCGATGCGGGAACGGTCATCGCCATCGTAGACACCGGCATCAACTACAATCATCCAGACCTCTCGAGCAAGTATGTGGGTGGCTACGACTTCTATAACAACGACAGCAATCCGATGGATGACAACGGACATGGCACCCACTGCGCCGGCATCGCCGCTGCAGCGACAAACAACAGTGTGGGCATCGCTGGCGTTGGTTTCAACTGCAAGCTGATGGCCGTTAAGGTGTTGAGCTCAGGTGGGTCCGGGTCGCTTTCTACGGTTGCCCAGGGGATCAACTATGCGACAACCAACGGTGCCAAGGTCATCAACCTCAGCCTCGGCTCCTACTCGGGAAGTAGCACACTCCAGAGCGCCGTAAACAATGCCTGGAATAATGGTGTGGTGCTCGCGGCTGCAGCGGGTAACGACGGTGTCACCAACCAACTTTATCCTGCAGCGTATACGAACTGCATTGCAACGGCAGCCTCTACGACCACAGACTCACGCGCATCTTGGTCCAACTACGGATCGAGTTGGGTGGATGTAGCAGCACCAGGTGTCAGCATCTACTCCACGATGGGAAGCTCGTACTCGTACTTGGACGGTACCTCGATGGCATCGCCGCACGTGGCTGGAGCCGCAGCACTTCTTTACAGCTACATCGGCGGCTCGAGGAGCCTTGCGAACGCCCAGATCGTGAGGAACGCTCTCGAGAACACCTGCGTATACGTCGGCAACTGGGTGGCGAAGGGACGAATCAATCTCAGTGCGGCGATTCAGTCACTCATTCCGCAAGACGACGACTTCGAGCCGAATGACACCTGCGGGGCCGCAGCATGGGTGACACCCGGCACGTGGCCCGGGCTGATCGTCAAGAACACGAGCGAAGACTGGTATCGCATCACGGTTCCATCGTGCAGCACACTGAACGTCTCGCTCAGCTTCACTCATGCCAATGGCAACGTGGATCTCGAAGTGTACGACGCTTGCGGCGGCTCGCCCGTCGCCTTCAGTAGGTCGACCGGTAACTCGGAGACCGTTAACTTCCACAACAACGCGCCGGCACGCGACTTCTTCATTCGCGTCTACCTCGCAAGCGGGACGCAGAACACCTACGACATGACGGTCGGCTTGAGCTCCTCCACCGCTCAAGTGACCGGCAAGGTAACGCTCCAACAGTATCTCGGCGGGGCTGGGCAAAGCGCAGTGATGGAGTTTCGACAGCCGGGAACGTCGATCGTGCTGGACAGCGTGCCTATCGTGCTGGACAGCGGCGGCAACTACACGGCCTCCACCACTGCGTGCACCTACGACGTCGCGCTAAAGTTCTCGAACTGGCTTCGGGAAGTGAAGGTTGGTGTGTCGGTCGCAGGGACGACGACGCTGAACTTCGACCTTGTGAACGGTGACGCGAACGACGACAACCAGGTGAATCTGACGGACCTGAACTTGGTGCTGACACGCATCGGTGAGAGCGGTTCGGGAGACTTGGACTGGGACGGGACCGTCACCCTGGCCGACCTAAATATCATTCTCGTCAACTTCGGCTTGACCGGTATGCCGTAATTGGCTGTATCGGACACCACGGGTTCCGCGGGCCGGCAGGTGCCGGCCCGCGGTCCTCTGTGCATACTCTGCTGAATGTTCCCGGTGCGGTTCGGGCTCGAAGCGGAGAGGCCCAGGAACTCTTTCGGCCCGAATCTTGTCGTATGCTTAGCCGGCGGAAGAGGGCCGGGGGAGTTCATCGTGAGTGCGACCCGCTGAGTGTCGCTGCGCGCTGGAACCCGCCTATCAGCCCACCTACGACACCGCAGGGCAACTACGAAGGAGAAGTGGGGAATGAGCTTTTTACGAATTGTCGCCGCGCTGTGCATCGCAGTCTCCGCGTGTATGGCGTCGGCCCAGTTGGCGGACACGCCGATCGCCGTGGACAAGGACGGCAAGCCCTACTATAAGGGTCGGGTGCTTGTAGGTTTCAAGGAGAACATCGCCACCCCATCGGTGCAGAAGGGCACCGCCCTCTTCGGAGGCGTAGTGGGCATGTACATGCCCGAGATCAAGGTGGCAGTGGTACTCTACCCGGAAGATACCGACATCTTCGCGAAAATCGCGCAGATCAGTAAGAGCCCGCAGGTGCGCTTCGCGGAGCCGGACGGGGTGGTCTATGCCGAGTTCACGCCGAACGACACCTACTGGAGCCAGCAGTGGGGTCCACAGAAGATCAACTGCCAGGGCGCATGGGACATTCATCAGGGTGATGCAGGTACGGTCATCGCCATCGTGGATACGGGAATCAACTACAACCATCCCGACTTGAGCAGCAAGTACGTCGGCGGCTACGATTTCTATAACAACGATAGCAATCCCATGGACGACAACGGTCACGGGACGCACTGCGCCGGCATCGCTGCAGCCGCTACCAACAACGGTGTAGGCATCGCCGGTGTTGCCTTCAACTGCAAGCTGATGGCGTGCAAGGTGCTGGGTGCGGGCGGCTCTGGCAGCGACTCGTCGGTTGCTGCGGGAATCAACTATGCTACCAGTAACGGCGCAAAGGTTGTCAGCCTGAGCCTGGGTTCCTCGAGCCCTAGCGGTACGATGGAGAGTGCTGTGAACAACGCCTGGAACAACGGCGTCGTCGTGGTAGCCGCTGCAGGTAACAACGGGTCGACCCAGCAGTTCTATCCTGCGGCCTACACCAACTGCATTGCCGTGGCAGCCAGCACGAGCAGCGATACCCGCGCATCGTTCTCGAACTACGGTTCCAGCTGGGTAGACGTGGCAGCGCCTGGTGTTAGCATCTACTCCACCTACGGCAGCTCCTACACGAACCTCGACGGCACCTCCATGGCTTGCCCACACGTTGCGGGAGCCGCAGGCCTGGTGTACAGCAAGTACTCGTCCAGCCGTTCCAATGCCAATGCAGTGGTGGTTAGGAACGCCATCGAGAGCACCTGTGTCAACGTCGGCACTTGGGTCGCCTATGGAAGGATCAACGTGGCCGCTGCGCTCCAGTCGCTCCAGGGCCCGCCGACCGAGTTCACCTATCAGGCAGAGTCGGTAACGGTGCTGCTCGGCATGTTCACGTCGGGCAACTACCAGTCACTGCACGCGCTGGACGGCAACCGTCTGCACACGGAATCCGACGTCCTCTTCACCTACATCATTCCCGGTTTTCCCATCCGTGAGACTTATGGCACCGACCTATACGCACAATTCGATGTGGGCTCGGGCTCCAAGGTTTCTGGAACCATAGACCTGACCGCATTCACTACCAACCCGGGAATCCAGAGAGTACAGCTGTACAACTGGTCTGCTGCTAGGTGGGAGTATGCCCTTATCAGCTCTAACATCGGGCTGACCGAGAACACGTGGGCGATTGACTTCCCCTCTGGAGTATCGAACTACATCTCCAGCTCGAACAAGGTTCGGGTTCGGCTACTCACCTCGAGCGCTCTACCGCACAACTATGCAGTGGATCGCTGCCGACTACGCATGATGGGATACTAGTAGCGCATCGTGTCCCAGGTGTAAGGCCCGACCCCATCCCTGGGGTCGGGCCTTCGAGTGTGTCGCGGCACCCGTCGGTCCGCGGTCGAGCCCCTGCTCGACAGGCGTCGTCAGCGCGCCCCGTCGCGCACTCAGGCCGCCTTTGCCAATCGTATGAACGTCTCCCTGTCAATCGCCCGTCGGCTCGCCTCGTCGAAGCTGATGTACCCCTGCCGATGAAGCAAAGCGAGACTGTGGTCCATCGTCTGCATCCCATATTCGGACCCCGTCTCGATGATTGAGTACATCTGATGGGTCTTCGCCTCTCGAATCAAGTTGCGTATGGCTGCGGTCGCCACCATAATCTCGATAGCGGCGATACGGCCTCCACCTAGCATCGGGATCAATTGCTGGGAGATGACTGCCTCCAGTGTATTGCTCAGCAGCACGCGGATCTGCTCTTGCTGCTGAGGAGGAAAGACGTCAATCACTCGGTCTATCGTCTGGGGAGCATTTCGCGTGTGGAGTGTTCCGAACACCAGGTGTCCCGTCTCCGCGAGTGTCAGTGCTGCCTGGATGGTTTCCAAGTCCCGCATCTCTCCCACGAGAATCACGTCCGGGTCCTCGCGCAGCACCGCACGCAATGCGTTGTGAAAGTTCTCTGTATCGTGTCCGACCTCGCGCTGGTTCACCATACACCCTTTGTGCGTATGCAGGTACTCGATAGGATCTTCGATGGTGACAATGTGGCACGTCCGCGTAGTGTTGATATCGTCAATCATCGTAGCAATCGTCGTGGACTTGCCTGAGCCGGTCGGCCCAGTCACCAGGATCAAACCGCTGCTACGCTTCGACAACTCGCGGATCACGCTGGGCAGGCGGAGGTCCTCATACGACGGTATGCGCGACGGAATCACGCGCATCGCCGCCGCCACGCTGCCACGTTGCATATATACATTGAAACGGAATCGCGCGACGCCCTTGACACCATAGGCGAAGTCCAGCTCATGCGTGCGCTCGAAAGTCTGAAGCTGGTCAGTGGACAAGACATCGTAGACGAGCCGTCGCGTATCGTGCTCCTCCAGCCGGCGGTATTGCAGGTGCTGCAACTCACCGTCCACACGGATCACGGGTGCCAAACCCACCGTGATATGCAGGTCCGACCCCTTTCTCTCTACGCACTCACGCAGCAGATCATCTATGTGCAGCTCTTCGACGGATGGTACCTCTGCCGGATCATAGCCGTGCGCCTTGCGTATCAGCTCGCGCTCCACGTCCAGCTCGTTGCGTGCCTCCGACATCCCCTGGGTAGGGCACTCCAGGTCTTGTGGGACCACCTTCTTCCAGTCGAAATACTGCGGCATTTGTATCTACCTCCTAGAACGCACCACCGAAAGATGCCGAGTCGTCAATCGCCTTGCAGCACACCTCATAGGCAGCTAGTACTTGGTCACTATCGAAGCCGAGCGCGATATGGGCCCATTCGGGCACGGCTCCCACCGGGTCCGAGCCTGCCATCTTGCAGTGCGAGAACGCGTCGCACAAGGCTATCAGCGCGCATAGCGTAGGATAGTCCATGTCCGGCCCAGGCACGTGATGACACCCGATCGTCTCCGTCAGTGCAGCGGGGAACCTCCATAGCTTTGCGACGGCCACACCAACCTCACAGTGATCCGCACCCAGTGTGCGCCGCTCTGCTTCCAAGATAGGCATTCCTGCTGCAATCAGCAGCTCGGCCTGATCGTATGCGGCACCGCTATGGCGGTCTAGCATCGGTTTCCCAATGTCGTGTAGCAGTGCCGCGGCATGCGCTTCTTCGGGATTCATATCAGGGAGCACTCGCGCCATCGCTCTCGCCGCCAGCGCGGCGTCGAGTGAGTGGCGCCACCACACACGCCTACGCATGCTACTCTTATCCGTCTTGCCCATGAACAGGTCGAAGGCTCCAATCGTCATTGCCAGTTCCCGCAGAGCCCGAAAGCCTAATAGCAAGACCGCCTCGCGAAGCGAGCTGACCTGGCGGGGGAGAGCGTAGTACGCAGAGTTCACTACGCGCAAAATGCGCGCGCAGAAGCCTGGGTCCACTTCGACCGCAGCCTCGATATCCTTGGGACTGGCCGTCTGGCTGCCGGTAATCTCGATCACCTTGTATACCACCTGCGGGAGGACCGCGATCTCCTTGACCTTGCCAAGGATCTGCTCCACGGTGCCTCGAGGTTCTGAGAATGCCGTCATGCCACGACTCACCCGCTATAGATCACGCGGGCCACCTCGTCCAACGTGGTAGTTCCCCGCAACACCTTGGCCACGGCATCGTCCTTCAGGTTGCGCATACCTTGTTGCTCGGCAACAACGCGCAGTCTGTGCGAGGGCTCCTTTTTCAGTACCAGGTCACGCAGTTCGTCTGTTAGTTCCATCAGCTCGTGAATGCCTGTGCGACCCTTGTAGCCCGTGCCCTTGCAATAGTCGCAGCCCTTGCCACGCTTCAACGTCAGCTTGCCGCCCGACTCGCGTACCACCTCCTCGGGAACTTCGAAACCGTATCGTCGAAAAGCGTCCAGACTCTCCTCGTACTCCTCCGCGCACTTGCGACAGACCACGCGTACCAACCGTTGCGCGAGCACGCCGATGATAGAGGATGCGATGAGGAACGGCTCGACACCCATATCCAACAAGCGGCTGGGTGCGCTGGGGGCATCGTTCGTGTGCAAGGTCGAGAACACGAGGTGGCCCGTGAGAGCGGCCTCCATGGCAATGGTGGCGGTCTCCGTGTCGCGCATCTCCCCTACCATGATGATGTCGGGGTCCTGGCGAAGCAGTGCGCGCAGTCCCGCCGCAAACGTCATACCGGCCCGAACGTTCACACCGCACTGGTTGATGCCTGGCAGCTCGTATTCCACCGGGTCCTCGATGGTAGAGATGTTCGTCAGCCCCGTGTTCACCTGGTTGAGAATCGAGTAGAGAGTCGTGGACTTGCCAGAACCGGTCGGTCCCGTAACCAGTAGTATCCCGAAGGTGCGCGAACAAAGTCTGCGAAGCAGGCTGAGCGTGTCATCGAGGAACCCGAGCTTCTCTAGGCCGATGGAGATGCTCTGCTTGTCCAGCACGCGCAACACGATCTTCTCGCCATGGATCAGAGGAAGCGTCGAGACACGAAAGTCGAACTCCCGACCGCCGATCACCGCACTGATGCGGTTGTCCTGCGGAACGCGCTTCTCCGAGATATCCATGTCCGCCATGATCTTCAGACGGCTGGAAAGCGGCGGGAACAGCTTCTTCGGCAGGTTCATCGCGTCCGCCAGGACTCCGTCGATGCGGTATCGCACCTTCACACCCGTAGCATGTGGCTCGACGTGGATGTCGCTGGCTCCGTCCGCAATCGCCTGGGTGATGATGAGGTTTGCAAGACGTACGACGGGAGCCTCTTCTCCCATCTCGCGCAGTTCGTCAACGGAGACATCCTCGTCGCCACCGGCATCGGTTACCAACACGTCGTCTTCGAACTCCGATATCACGCCCTTCAGGGTGCTGTGAACGTCCGAATCCGTCTTGTACATCGCCTCGATGCAGGCGGCAATCTCCTCCTCGGAGGCGATCATCGGCTCCACGTCCATCTCCACGATGGACCGCACCTCGTCTATGGCAAACACGTCCAGTGGGTTCGCCATGGCAAGGTGCAGCGAGCCGTCGCTGAGGCTCACGGGAATGCTCTTCAGCTTCCTCGCAATCCTGCCGGGAATCAGCATCGCAGCTTCGGGCGAGGGCGGTCGCTCGGACAAGTCGGCGAAGGGAACACCCCACATCTTGCCCATGCAGCGGAGGCGATCTTTCTCGGAGATGGCTCCGAGCTTCACCAATACCCGCGCAATCGTATCCGAGCCACCCGATTCGCGCTGCACCTGCAACGCGTGTTCGAGCTGCTCGGGGGTGATAAGCCCTTCCTGTACGAAGATTTCGCCGGTATGCATAGCAAAACGCACGGGCGGCGCGCGAACGCCCCTCGAATTCATTCCACATTGCCGCACTAGACCGAAGGACGGAAACGCCGAATCGTGTCCTCGGGGCGCTGAACCTGCTAGACGAGCGGGCAGTACCCCGGCAGCCGACACAGGATCGAACCTGCCCGACAGCGAACAATCCGACGAAATGCGGTGCGTCCACGCATGCCTATGGCTCGCTCTGGGAGCCCTGCTCGCTAGCCCTACCCGGGCCGAGGAGGTCGTTCGGCTGCGCATGCTGGGGGGCATCGGGGCCTGGGGCATTCCGCCCAAGGAGGCCAGCGACCCCCGCTCCAATGCGACCCGCGCGGTCTTCGACGCCTTCCACAAAGCCCATCCTAACATCCGCATCGAGGCCATCGGCGGGCTGATGATCCGGGGGCCGGCCAGCGAGGCCAACTTCCTCATGTCCATGGCCGGCGACGTGGCGCCTGACGTCTTCTACGTCAACTTCCGCCAGCTCTGGAACTTCTACGAGCAGGGGTTCATGTATCCGCTCGATGAGTACATCGCGAAGGACCCCGACGTCTGGAAGACGGTCCACCCCACGATTCGCGAAGTTCTCACGATAGATGGGCACGTCTACTGTCTGCCGTGGTTCCAGGTGTGCATGGCGCTGTATTACCGTAAGGACCTCTTCGCCTCGGTGGGCCTAGACCCGGACCGCCCGCCACGAAACTGGGACGAGTTTATCGAATACGGCCGCAGGCTCACACGCAAGAACCCGCGCCTTTACGGCTTCATGTTCGATCAGGCACCCCAGGGCAAGTCCTGGTTCTGGACCAACTTCCTGTGGGGTGCGGGGGGAGAGGTGCTGAAGCGCGGGCCGGACGGGCAGTTCCGAGCGGCGTTCAACACCGATGCCGGTGTGAAGACGCTGGACTTCTACAAACGCCTCACCACGGAGACCTGGCGAGGACCCAACGGCGAAGTGATGGGTCCCATCGCCCCCACGAACATGCCGCTTTGGGAGAACGTGAACGCCGGACGCGTCGCCATGTGGCTCTCCTACTCCAGCGATGTCATGGTGAACATGTCCGAGCTGAACCCCGAGCTGCTGGGTATCGCGCCGATCCCGAAGGGGCCGGCCGGATGGGGCAACGAGATCAATGCCGGCAGCTGGGCAATCAACGCGACTATCAAGGACAAGCGCAAGCGCGACGCCGCCTGGCAGTTCATCAAGTTCATGGCTGGCGAAGAGGCGCAGCGCGTCCAGACCGAGGCCTTCGTCAAGCAGGGCTTCGCGAAGCTGATCAACCCATACCACCTGAAGAAGTTCGGGTACGAGCGGTACGTCCAAGAGGTAGATCCGCAGTGGGTGGCGGCAAACGAGCAGATGTTCCGCTATGGCCACCCGGAAGTGAACGGCAAGAACACTCAGCTCGTGTATCTCCTTCTGGATACGCCTCTCGAGCGCGCAGTGCAGAACCCGAAACTGGACTCCCGTAAGCTGCTCGACGACGCGGCAGCCGAGATGAATCGCAAGATGCTCAACTACGTGCCGCCGAAGGTGATGGAAGCGCGGCGACGTTGGGCCTGGAGCATTCTCGCCGGGCTGTTAGTGCTCGCGTCGGCGCTCGTCATCCGATGGGTTCTGCGAAGGAAACCTACCGACGACGGGCCCGTAAGCCGGCCTGCAGGCACGCGGGGACCGCTGCAATGGGCTACGGCCTGGCTGTTGATGCTTCCCGCCGTCGCGACCATAGCGGTCTGGGCGTACTACCCACTCGCCCGTGGCCTCGTGATCGCGTTCCAGGACTACAAGATCCTGCTGCCACCCAAGTGGGCAGGCATGGACAACTTCATCGAGGTGTTCTTCTCGGACACCTTTTGGATATCCCTATGGAACAGCACGCTGTATACGGTGATGTCACTGGCCATAGGCTTCTTCGCGCCCCTGATTCTGGCCATCGGGCTGAACGAGATTCCGCGCGGCAAGATGCTCTTCCGTACGCTTTACTACCTACCAGCCGTCACCAGCGGCATCGTCATCATGCTGGTGTGGCGCGACTTCTATGACGCCGCAGAAACCGGATTGATCAATACCTTGCTAGCTCCGGTGTTCCATGGGCTGAATGCTCTGATAGGGAGTATCAACGGCGCGCTCGGCTCTTCCATCGGGCAGATTGCCGTTACGCAAGACTGGCTCGGCAACCCGAAGTTGGCCATGCTGTCCATCGTGATCGTAGCAGTGTGGGCGGGAGCAGGCCCGGGAAGCATTATTTACCTTGCTGCCATGAAGAACATCTCGGAGGAGTCCTACGAGGCCGCGGACCTCGACGGCGCAGGCATCTGGCACAAGATCCGCCACATCACCCTGCCGGGGCTGAAACCACTCATCCTCATCAACTTGGTAGGTGTGTTCATCGCGAGCTTCAAGGCGATGGAGAACATCTTCGTGATGACCGGCGGCGGCCCGCTGAACGCCACGCGAGTGCTGGGTTTGGAAATCTGGTACAACGCCTTCATGTATCTGAAGTTCGGCTATGCTACCGCAGCGGCATGGGTGATGGGCTCGCTACTCATCGGCTTTACCGTGCTGCAGATCCGCAACCTACTCAGAATGCGCTTCTCGACTGCCAGCTAGGCTATCCTTGCCAGTTAGGATTGAACAGAATCAGCCACGTCCAATCTACTACTGCATGCATTACGGCGCCCGCGGCCAGTCTGCCCGTCTTGTAGTACGCCCAACCGTAGAATGCTCCCGCCAGTCCGGCGAACGCCATGTACATGACAAGGTAGAATGGCTCGTGCTGCCCCCTAGAGTGCACGATACCGAACAGGATTGCCGAGCACACCAACGCCACGATCGGCGCCCGCAGAGTGCGACTCAACAGGTTCTGCACGATCCCGCGAAACAGCGCCTCCTCCGGCACCGCGACGGTGAAGTACAAACCGAACGGTAGCAGCACGTACAAGAACGGCAGGAACGGCCCGACGCCGTTCGAGAGGCCATAGGTGTGATGTAACGTGAACGGTCTCCACTGCAGAAAGCCTGTCAGCAACCCGAGCGGCAGCATAACCACGGCAAACACCGCGAAGAGCTTAAGGCCGTATCTCAGGTCGCTCAGTGACACCGTTAGTGGTAGGTGGAAGCCTTCTAGCCTCCGCACAACGAGTAGCGTCCAGAATGCGATCGTGACAGCGACGAGCACCTCCGTAGGTAACCCGCCGTTCTCCAGCGGCATCTGCGGAAGGCTCAGCGCCTTTACCTGCACCGGCCACCATAAGCATATGGCGATCAGCCAGTCCGCCCAAAGCCGTCGCAGGGTGGCCAGGGCTACTGGCACGAAGGCATAACCTAACAGCGTCGAGAACTCCCACAGTCGCACTTGGTGAGTGGGCACTGCGAACGCGAGGTAGAGCACCACTACCAGGTACGGATAGGTCCAGATGAGTGCAGGGTTCGCATCCACGCGCTCGCGCCATCGCGCCACCACTCGCGGCGACCCGAGCGTAAGCGCCGCGTAGAGAAACGCATAGATGATGGGAACCGAGAGCGTCATCTTCAGTGGCAGCTCTGCCCGCTCTGCTAGGGGCCGGGAGAGCGCGAACACATAGCCCGCGGCACAGGTGAGGAGGAAAGCGCCTGCTGCGACGAGAACACCGGGACGCAACAATCCAGAGGAACGGAGGTACGCGACTGTAGCGTTCAGCGCGAGTCACCTCGTAAGCGGGACTCGTGCCCGGTGCGACCGCGCGAAGATGCTTCCGGACAGCCACCGGAAGATCGCCGCGATGACGCGACAGCCTGCGGCAAAGGCAACCGGGGAATCGAAAGTGTCGGTGTCGGGCACAGCACGAGGCTAGTGATACCCCACCCGCGATGGGGAAGTGCAGGTGTACAAGGAAATGCTCTCCCTCGCCCCGAAAACCCCACCAAGTGGACAAACACCCGAATCGAGGTGAGATGGTGAGCGGGCAGATCCGGAACCGTGTCATTGCCACGCTGACGGCAGTCCTGGCATCTGGTGTAGCCGTGGCAGGTGACCCTGTGGACCGCTACAACGTCGTCTGGGACACTCCCAGCTCGAACTCCTCCGGTTCGATGCCCTTGGGGAACGGCGACATCGGGGTCAACGCGTGGGTGGAGGAGGATGGCGACCTACTGTTCTACATCAGCAAGACGGACGCATGGGATGCCTATGCCCGTCTGTTGAAACTCGGCCGAATACGGGTCACCATTCACCCCAATCCCTTCGCCGCGGGCCTGCCATTCCGACAAGAACTGAGGCTGCGCGACGGCGAGATGGTAGTAGAGGCGGGACGTAGCGGCGAGAGCGTCTCGCTTCATCTCTGGGTAGATGCCAACCTTCCAGTGATCAGGCTGGAGGGCACCAGTGAGAAGCCGGTGCATGTGAGAGCCACGCTAGAGAACTGGCGCCGACGCGAGCGCCCTCTGGACCAAGAGGGGGAGATGTTCGGCGTTGACACCTTCTACCAGGGCGAGATCGCCATCTCGTATCCGGACGTCGTGCTCGCCGGGCGCAGGAACGATGTTGTGTGGTACCACCGCAACGAGAAGTCCCTCTGGGAGACCTCGCTTCGGCACCAAGGGCTGGCCGAGCTTCTGGAGCGCCAGGAGGACCCACTGCTCAATCGCACCTTCGGTGCGATCCTGCGCGGCGACGGTTTCGTGCGGCACTCCGACACGGCGCTCACGACTGCACGACCCTCCCGTTCCTTCTCCCTACGCATCTACCCACTAACAGCGACGACTCCTACAGCGGAGGACTGGGTGCGTCGGGCAGAACGGAGCGCTGATGCGTGCGAGGCGAACGACGGCTCCAGAGCGCTTCGCGATCATCGCAGATGGTGGCGCGAGTTTTGGGATCGCAGTTGGATCCGGATCACGGACTCGCACCCACGCCTGCGCGCCGTCCCACTGGAGACCAACGACCTGCCTCTTCGCATCGGCGCGGACAGCGAAGGTGACAACGGTTTCGTAGGACAGATGCGCGAGGTGCGTGTGTATTCGCGGGCATTGAATGCCGACGAAGTGAAGCGGCTATCATCGGGTGGAAAGCCACCTCCCGGCTGTGTGTTAGTGGTAGGTGGTCAACGCATTCCGGGCGCCGCAACCGTAAAGCCAATCGGCGACGTGAAGACAGGCGAAGGCTCGATTGGCTTCTCGGGACACGGCTACCTTCAGGCTGAGGACCCCAGCTCCTTGAACCTCAGCGAGGCCGTTACCTTGGAGGCGTGGGTGAAGCCTGGGGCTTTGCCCGCGGGAGGGGGCCGCATCATAGACAAGTCCAAGGCAGGTACTCAGAATGGATATCTGCTCGACACGTACCCGGGATCCTCGCTGCGCATGATCACGGCTTACGCCGTGCTGACCTACGATGCCAAGCTACCCACAGACCGGTGGACACACGTGGTAGGAGTGTTCGACGCGCGAAAGGGGGAGCAGTGTCTGTACGTCAACGGAGAGATGGTAGCCGTCCATCGGAGCGAGGCAGATGAGCACGAGGTGGTCACGCAGGGCTACGTGCTGCAGCGGTACGTCACGGCTTGCGCTGGCCGGGGCGCGTATCCTATCAAGTTCAACGGCTCCATCTTCACGGTAGACGTGCAAGGCAAGTACGATCCGGACTACCGGCGCTGGGGAGGAGCGTACTGGTTCCAAAACACGCGCCTACCCTACTGGCCCTTGCTCGCATCGGGCGACCACGAGATGATGCTTCCGCTCTTCCACATGTACAGAAATGCACTGGAGCTCGCGCGTGTCCGCACCAAGCTGTACTTCGGCCACGACGGCGCTTGCTTTCCCGAGACGATGCAGTTCTGGGGCACATACCACAATGGAGAGATGGGGTACGGCTGGGACCGCGAGGGACTGGGGCTGTGGCCGCCGCAAAATCACTACATCGGCAACTACATGTCCGGTGGACTCGAGCTGAGCGCGATGATGCTCGACTACTACCAGTTCACCGAAGACGACGCGTTCCTGCGTGATACGATGCTGCCACTCTTGACCGACATCGTACGTTACTTCGCCGAGCACTATCCTACGGACGAGAAAGGAAAGATACGCTTCCATCCAGCGCAAGCGCTGGAGACCTGGTGGGACTGCGTCAACCCACTGCCCGAGGTGGCCGGTCTGCGCTTCGTGCTACAGCAGGCGCTGAAGCTGCCCGAAGCTTCTGTTGGTGCCGACCGGAGGGCCTACTGGTCGAGCGTGCTCGCCAAGCTGCCGCCGATACCCACGCGTACCGAAGGCGGTCAGCCGATGCTGGCTCCGGCCGATTCGTTCGCACGACTCAGCAATGTGGAAAACCCCGAGCTGTACGCCATCTTCCCCTATCGCCTGTATGGAGTGGGCAAGCCCGAGATCGAACTCGCACGGCGCGCAATGGAACACAGGAGGTTCAAAGGCTACTGGGGTTGGCAGCAGGACGATACGCAGATGGCCTTTCTCGGAATGACGAACGACGCGAAGCAGTACCTAGTGAAGCGCTTCGGCATGAAAGACGAAGGGAGTCGGTTTCCCGCCTTCTGGGGCCCGAACTTCGATTGGATACCAGACCAGGATCATGGGGGCAACGGGATGATGGCCCTGCAGACGATGCTGATGCAATGGGATGACGATAGGATACTCTTGTTACCCGCGTGGCCCGCTGAGTGGGATGTAGAGTTCAAGCTTTGCGCCCCGAAGAAGACCACGGTGGAGGGAGTGTACAAGGGTGGCAAGCTGCTGCGTCTCGAAGTCAGGCCGCCGGAGCGGCGAAAGGACGTTGTTCTGCCGCCATTCTGAGCGACGGGACCTGCGATGCTGATGGGTGACAGAGATCGTTACGTCGTCCGCGGGTTCAGCCCGGCCTACCTGCCGCTTCACCAGAGCGGCGAGCTGGAGCGCCGCGCAGAGGCGGCTCGCGAGATGCTCGCGGACTGCCGCACCTGCCCGCGTGCGTGCAGGGTCGACCGCACAGAGGCAACCGGCACGTGCGGCATTGGTAGGCATGCCAAAGTTGCCAGCTATGGCCCCCACCATGGTGAGGAGCGATGCCTGAGAGGTACGCGCGGCAGTGGGACCGTGTTTTTCGCTGGCTGCAACCTCCGCTGTGTGTTCTGTCAGAACTTCGAGATTAGCCACGAAGAGGAGGGCGCGGAGGTCTCCGCCGAGCGGCTCGCGCGCATCTTCCTCGCCGTGCAGGAGTATGGGTGTCACAACCTCAACCTGGTTACTCCCAGTCACGTGGTGCCGCACCTACTGGAGGCCCTGCCCATCGCCGTGGCCCGAGGCCTACGGCTGCCCATCGTGTACAACACCTCGGCCTACGACTCCCTCGAATCCCTCCGACTGCTGGACGGTATCGTGGACATCTACATGCCCGATTTCAAGCTGTGGAAGGAGGATGCGGCACAGCGATACCTAACAGCACCGAATTACCCCGAAGCAGCTCGCGAAGCCATCCGTGAAATGCATAGGCAGGTAGGAGTGCTGCGCTTCGACGAGGGAGGCCTTGCCGTGCGTGGAGTACTCGTCAGACATCTGGTAGTGCCGGGCAGGGGAGAGGACACCTCCTCGATCCTTCGCTTCCTGGCCAACGAGATCGCACCGGATACCTACGTCAACGTGATGGCCCAGTATCGTCCCGCAGGACTCGTCTCACTCCGCAACTTTCCCGAGATCTATCGCCGTGTTAGCGAAGAGGAGTACCTCGAAGCGGTGCGGTTAGCTAGCACCCTCGGCCTGCGAGTGGACTAGCCGAGGTCGAGCTCGACCACCTCGTATAGCATCGAGGGGTCGGCAGCATACACGCGGTAAGCCGTCTCGTCCTCACCGACTGCCCGATACCACTCATCGAAGAGGCGCTCTGCCTCCGGGCGCAGGCGAAACTCCAGGCCCTCGCCGCTCTCCGTGTTCACCGTGCGCACGCACACGGAGTCCGACTGAGTTGCCTCGATGTTCCGCTTGCCATAGGTGGCACCCGTACCTAGCTGCAGCCCGTCCAGCAGACAGGAGACCGGAGGCTCCAGCGTGCACTCCGCCTTCACATCGAGGCCCCAGTGCGGCTCGGCATTCAGCCGCCTAACAGCTTCGTGACCGATCTTCAGCCCCAAAGCCAACCAAGGCCCCAGGTGACCGTGAAACGAGCGTGCCACCTCCCAGTTCACTTCGGAATTCGTCGGTGCAGCGTGAGCGCAATCCATCTCGCAGGGTCCTCCGCGACGTCTGTCGGCACCCGCATTCGCCCAGGGGCAAAGGTGCCTCGCAAAGGGATTCTACCGGTCACGGAGGAGGCAGGATAGGAGAACGGGCCCTTAGGCGTGATCGCGGACGATGGACCTCACTTCCGGCAGAGCGGCGAGACGGTCAATCACCGAGTGCAAATCCTCGCGCGAGCCTGCGAGCGTCAGATCGAGCACCGACCCGTCGTGCCGGACCGCGCGTTGCGATCGCATCAACTCGATGCCGGACTCTTCGAGCAGGGCGAACACCGAAGCAGCGGGCGCGCCGACCTGAAGGGTCACTTCGAGTTCGCAATGCGCCCGGTTGCCGAAGGCTCGGTCCGTCAACACGTCTACCACGCCGAGCGTTAGTAAGGCCAGCAGGGTCGCCGCAACGGCCACGAGGTAAAAGTCCCCTCCCACGCCCACGGCCATACCGATGGCCGCCGACATCCACACGCTCGCGGCCGTCGTAAGACCCCGGATTTCGCCTCCGCGCCGGATGATAGCTCCTGCCCCCAGAAAGCCCACACCCGTCACGATCTGTGCAGCTACCCGCGAGTTGTCGGTGCCACTTCCGAACTGCGAGGAAAGCTCGGTGAACAAAGTGCAGCCCAGCACGATGAGCATGTGGGTGCGCACACCGGCAGGCCGTCCCGCGCGCTCGCGCTCCCACCCAATGACCCCACCGAGGAGCGCCGCCAGCCCGAGCTTCGCCAGAATCTCTATGAAGCCCGGAACATCTCGAATGAGGGCGATGGCCATCGGCAGCATCAGAAGAGCGTTTCCTCAGGTGGTGCGCTCTGTCCTTCGCTCGAGCCTTGCAAGCGGCTGAGGAACTCCTCTTCGGTTAGCACCGGGACCCCGAGTTCGCGCGCGCGATCGAGCTTGGAGCCAGCCTTCTCGCCTGCCACCACGAAGTCGGTCTTCGAGCTTACGCTGCTGGATGCGCGCCCACCCATGCTGCGCACCAGCGCCTCGGCCTCCTCGCGGCTCATCCGCTGAAGGGTTCCCGTGAATACGAAGGTCTGCCCCTCGAAGAGCGAGCCCCGAGCCTGGCTCGGTGCCTCCGGCCTTAGGTGTTCCAATAGCCGCCGCACCAGCCGAACGTTCTCATCCCGTCGGAAGAACTCGATCACTTCGGTGGCCGTGGCTGGGCCGATGTCCTCTGTGCCGAGCAGCTCCTGCTCGTCCGCCGCCATCAGCCGCTCGAACGAGCCGAAGCGCTGAGCAAGGTTTCGCGCGGCGGAGGCTCCCACGTGCCGTATGCCGAGGGCGAAAAGCACCCTCTCCAGGGGGCGCGTGCGCGAGTCCTCGATGGCTGCCAGCAGCTTCGAGACGCTCACCTCGCCGAGCCCCTCCACCCGCTCCAACTCGGCCCTCCGCTCGTGAAGCACGTACAGGTCGGCTGCATCGGCAATGAAACCTCTCTCCACCAGCAGGGCCACGATCTTGTCACCCAACCCGACGATGTCCATCGCATCGCGGCTGGCAAAGTGCCGGATACGTTCGAGGGTCTGTGCGGGACAGGCGAAGTTCACGCACCGCCGAGCAGCTTCGTCCTCGCTTTTCTCCACCAGCGCGCCACACGCCGGGCAGTGGGTAGGCGGAACGATGGGGCGTGAGCCCGCGGATCGTTCCACCACGGCTACTACCTCTGGGATCACCTCGCCTGCACGACGCACCGAGACCCGGTCGCCTATCTGCAGTCCCTTGCGCTCGATCTCTCCTTCGTTGTGAAGTGTCGCGCGCGATACGGTCACTCCACCCACGGACACAGGCTCTAGCTCGGCAACGGGGGTCAGCACACCGGTCCTGCCGACCTGCCAAGTCACATCCAGAATGACGGTCTGCTCTTCGGCAGCAGGGAACTTGAAAGCGATCGCCCACCTCGGCCCTCGCGCGGTGCTGCCCAGCTCCGCCTGCAGAGCGAACGAGTCCACCTTGAAAACGAGGCCGTCGGCATCGAAGGCAAGTTCTTCGCGTGCCGTGCGCCAGTGCTCCGTAAAAGCCAGACACGCTTCAATGCCGTGCAACAATCGTGCGTGTGGGTTGGTAGGGAACCCCAATCCCGAGAGCCACTTCAAGAGCTCCGACTGCGTTGCGACCGGTACGGTCTCCGGAGTTCCCACTCCGTATGCCCAGAACCCCAGCTTCCGCGATGCGGTTACCTTCGAATCGAGCTGCCGCATAGACCCGGCAGCGGCGTTGCGCGGGTTGGCAAAGGGCGGCTCACCGTTAGCCTCCCGCTCCCGGTTCACCCGCGCGAACTCCGGGCGGAGCATGTACACCTCGCCTCGCACCTCGAGGGGGCTAGGAACGTTGCCTTCGAGGCGGAGCGGGATGGCGCGGATGGTCTTGGCATTCGGTGTGACGTTCTCTCCCGTGCGACCATCCCCGCGCGTGGCGGCCGTGGTCAAAACCCCTTCCTCGTAGGTCAGCGAGATGGCTAGGCCGTCAATCTTCAGTTCTCCCATGTAAGTGACCGCCTGGTCAGGAGAAAGACCCAGCGCACGCCGCACCCTTGCGTCGAACGCCCTCAGTTCGTCGGGCCCGAAGGCGTTGTCCAGACTGAGCATCGGAGAAAGGTGCCTGTGCGGCGAGAACTGGGGGAGCGGCGGAGCGCCCACACGCTGCGAAGGGGAGTCGGGGGACTGCAGCTCGGGATGCGCCTCTTCCAACTCCAGTAACTCGCGCATCAGCGCATCGTACTCGGCGTCGGATATTTCGGGAGCGTCCAACTGGTAGTACATGCGGTTGGCGCGCTCGATCCGCTCGCGCAGCTCCCGAATCCTTGCCTCCGGGTCAGCGGTCACGCAGCGATCCTACCTCCATCAGCTTCCCTTTGAGATGCAGCATCGCGTCTATCACTCGTGCCCCCCCGAGGTTAGCGGGAGCATCTACTTCGATGCGGATCAGCCAGGTCAGGTCGCACTCGACCAGTCTGCCCGTCGCCGCGTCCAGGCCCCAGTTCCCCAGGGCCTTCAAAGTGCCTCTGGCCTCGCCCTTGCCGTCGGCCGAAGCGATCTTCAGCGCTAGCTGACCCTCGCGCGACAAGCGGAACAACATCGCATCGCGGGGACCCGCCGAGCCGAGAAACGTGATCTTGGCGGGCACGCGAACCTCGGTCGGCCAGCCGGGCTCCGGAAGGTACGCGGCCAGCGCAAAGACCAGTTCGGCATCGTACGAGGCAGCAATCGGCAGGAGACGGCTCGGCATCGGCGGCGCCCACTCGGTCGGCACGAAGCATTGCGCGTGCCATGGGAGCGGGCCCTTGAAGGTTCCCGCGTTCGCCTCCCAAGACACCACCCCTGCGTTCTGCACCTTGGCACCGACGATCAACTCGGCCAACCGAGCCGCCGGCGGGCCGACTTTCGGTGCCGACGCGACCTTCGGCTCTCCCTGGAAGCTGAGGTACTGGGTGGCGACTCCCTCACGAATGCCTGCGGTCTTCAACCTCGTCGTCGCCACGTATTCCGCCTTGTCGAACCGCAGCTCGTTCGAGCGGATGCTCAGAGAGGCTTCTACGGACATCGAGTAGGTGCACAGCTCTTCGGCATGAAACAGCCGGCGCAGGTTGTACTCCTGCGCCGGCAAGCGGCTGCCCAAGATCACGGCGACCAACCAGACGAACCCGCCCCTCATGACGGCCTCGACTTACTTCGTTCGCTTCAGCGTGACCGTCGTCTTCGAGTCGCTGCTCTGCTTCACCTTCTTGCCCTCGCCCATCGTTTGCTCGGCGTTGGACTTGGAGGCCTGGACGATACTTGCGCTCAAAACCTGCGCCGTCTTCGGGTCCACGAGGTAGTCCATCGTGAACTGCAGCGAGATATCGACATGCCCCGGTCCGGGTGCACCCGCGGTGCCTTCCTTTACGTTCAATGCGAGTTTGTCTCCCGCGGTGGCTCGCACCTTCAACCCCTTGTCCGTTATCCCGACGAGCTGATACGAGATCTTCATCGTATCAGCAACTTTGAGGCCCATCATGGCAAGCTGTGGGAACGCCTTCAACGGGTGCTGAATACTCGCCGTCCACTTGTCGTTCAGCTTCACCGGCTTGTCCGGACAGTGGATTGCAGAGAGCGGGAGCGAGGCGAGCATCCGATCACGGGGGTCCTTCGACTCCCCCTGCGCCTTCGAGTTGCCCTTGCTGTCCACCGACACCACGAGCGTCGTCGGTTTCTCTGCTTCCGCGCCCTCCTTCTTCTTCTTGGGAGTGACCTTGTACTCGACCTTGGCCATCTTGTCACTCGCCTCGAGGGCTTTCACCGAGATAGTCGCTTCGTCAGTCATCCGCTGGGGCGGCATGGGATCGCCGTCCCCGATCTTGACGCTGACCGAACTGTCACTCTTGATGGAGTAGGTGTGCGCCTCGCCCTTCTTGAAACGCACCTTTAGGTCCCACGGGCCCACCTTGGCCGGGTCCTCAGCGGGTTTCTGCTCCGCCATATCCACAGCAGAGCCCGGCTTGGCCTCCTCGGAAACGGCCGGTTTCTCCGCCTCCGTCGTGCCAGCAACATCCGACCTCGGCTGGCCGTTGTCGCTCTTGGTTGCGGTCTGCTTCCCGTTCTCGCTTTGGCCAGTCTGCGCCGGCTCCGCCGTGCAGCCAGCCAGCAACGCGATAAGCGCAAAGACGCCGAGGAGCCAGCCTGCGGCGCGTGCTTTTTTCGACATAGTCTGTCCTTCCTCGTTCTGCGTGCCCGAGAGGCCGCTCTGGTCACTCATCGAGCCCGGCCCCCGTGCACGGTTCGCGCGGGTTGTTGGCTGTAGCCGTGCCCGCCCGTAGCGCACAGCGGCCTTGTGTCGTGACACTCGCAGCGAACCTATTTCGTCTCGATTTGCTCGACCGAACCCTTGCCGGCCATCCTAATATTCATCTCCATCTCGGTCATGCCCTGGACTTTGATGGTCATGTCCGTCTGCGAGTCGAAGGTCTGCTTAGCCAGCGCGCAGGTGTCCTTGTTCAGCCACACCATGCCCTTGATTTTGGACGTGCCGCTGGACTTGACGGAGGTGTCTTCACCGCCTCCGCCACCCATCATGCCGCTCATGTCCATGTCCATCGGGAGGCTCAGCTCGAAGCTGATGCGGTAGCAGTCCACGTCCTTCAGCTTCTCCACGGCTTCGAGCTTCGACACGATCTTCACGTCCGGGAGCTTCATGTTCTTGCCCCGCTCTCCCATCGTCGCGAGCATCGGGTTCTTGACGACCGAGGTCCAGCTCTCGCCAATCTGAATGGGGTTCTCAGGGAACACGGGCAGCAGAGCCATCATGTTGAAGTTGGCGCCGCCGCTCATGCTCATGCCCGCCATCGACTCCGGCAGACCTTCGAACTTACTCTCGACGGTCTCACCGCGCTGGTTGATGCGGGACGTGATGGTGATCTTCTCGACCTGGTCCTTGTCGGCTCCAGCGAACTGTGAAATGTCCATGCCACCCATGGTCATCTCGATGTCGAAGTCCTTGAACGTGGTGATGAAAGTGCCGATGTCCTCCTTGACCCCGGCCAGCTTGTGGCGCATCACCATCGTCTGCTTGATCACCATCTCCTGAGCTTCGTATCCACCCATCATGCCACTGCTCATGGTGCCGCTCATGTTGTTGGTGACCTTGTACGACGTGATGACGCCTGGCTCGAGCTTGAGCCGAAGCAGGTAGCCCTCCTGTGCGGCCGCGGCGGCAAGAAGCGCAAAGGCGACAGGTATGGCCGAAAGATGCAGTGCTCTCACGAAATCCTCCTCAGTTACCCTACGTTGGGATGATCGTCGGCTCGCCTGCGAGCCGCCGCGGGATAACCCGTTCTCGACTCCAATACGCCAGGGGTCCCTCGCGGGTTGCCGCGCGGCATTATACTCGGGGACGTAAGTCGAATACCGGGAGAGAGTACCTAGACCAGCGCGAGCCGAAGAGCCTCGTCCACCGACGAGACCAAGTGAAAGTGCATCGTCTCCCGCACCACCTCGGGCAAGTCTGCCAGGTCGGCGTCGTTGTCCTTCGGCAGAATCACGTTCGACATGCCCGCGCGGTGCGCGGCCAGCATCTTCTCCTTGATGCCCCCGACAGGAAGCACCTTCCCACGTAGCGTGATCTCGCCGGTCATCACCATGTCCCGATGCACCCGCCGGCCGGTCACTGCGCTTGCCAGGGCTACCGCTATCGTGATGCCCGCGCTCGGCCCGTCCTTGGGAACCGCCCCCGCTGGAACATGGATGTGCAGGTCGTGCGTCCGGAACAACTCCGCGTTCCCGCCGAGGTCCTTTACGCGGGACCGCACGTACGTAAGCGCCGCATGAGCCGACTCCTTCATCACCTCGCCCAATTGCCCCGTGAGCAGAAGCTCCTTTCCCTCGCCCGGCACGAAGCTCACCTCGATGGTGATGATGTCTCCACCGAACTCCGTGTAGACCAGGCCTGTTGCGGCGGCCACTTGATCTTCCGCCTCCGCAACGCCGTACCGGTACCGCCGCCTGCCGAGGTATTCGGCGAGGTTCTTGGTGCGCACAGTGGTGGAGCGCGCGGTCCCCTCGGCGATCTTGCGCGCAACCTTGCGGCAGACCCTCGCGATCTCCCGCTCGAGGCCCCGCACGCCAGCCTCCCGCGTGTAGCTGCGGATTACGGTGCGCAGGGCGGCGTCATCCATCTTCAGCTTGCTGGCTGTCAGGCCGTGCTCTGCCAGGTTCTGCGGCAGCAGGAAACCCTTTGCGATAGCCAGCTTCTCCTCTTCCGTGTACCCGGGGAAGCGGATCGTCTCCATGCGGTCCTGCAGCGCCGGCGGCACAGTGTCCAGAATGTTCGCAGTCATGATGAACATCACGTTGGACAGGTCGAACGGCACTTCCAGATAGTGGTCGGAGAAGCGCTCGTTCTGCTCGGGGTCCAAGGCCTCGAGAAGCGCTGCAGTCGGGTCCCCCCGGAAGTCCATGCCCAGCTTGTCGATCTCGTCCAGCATGAACACAGGGTTGCGGGTGCCGCACTGCTTGATGCCCTGAATGATACGGCCGGGCATCGCGCCGATGTACGTGCGGCGATGGCCGCGTATCTCCGCCTCGTCCCGCACACCGCCCAGCGAAACTCGCACGAACTTGCGCCCCATGCTGCGGGCGATGCTGCGTCCGATCGAGGTCTTGCCTACTCCAGGAGGCCCAACGAAGCACAGGATCGGGCCCTTCTGCCGCGCCGTAAGCTGTCGGACCGCAAGGAACTCGATGATGCGTTCCTTCACGTTCTGCAGACCGTAGTGGTCCTCGTCCAGGATCCGTGCCGCTGCACGAATGTCCACCGTGTCTTCCGTCTCGATCGCCCACGGTAGCCCGCACAGCCAGTCCAGGTACGTGCGGATCACCACGCCTTCGGGTGCGGCGCTGGGCATCTTCTCGAGCCGCCGAATCTCGTGCTCGGCGTGCTCGGCGACTTCCTCAGGCATCTTCGCGCGGGCGATCCGCTCGGCGTATTCCTCGATCTCGCTTCCGCGCTCGTCGCGCTCGTTCAACTCCTGCTGAATGACGCGAAGCTGCTCGCGAAGGTAGTACTCCCGCTGCGTGTCACCCATCTCCCGCTCTACACGGCTGCGGATGTCCTGCTGGACCTGCAAGACTTCGAGCTCGTTCAGCAGCAGCCGAATTACCACCTCGAGGCGCGCGCGCGTATCCGCAGCCTCCAGCACCTGCTGTTTCAACGCAGGCTTCAAAGGTAGGTGGTGAGCCACTGCATCGGCCAACCGGCCCGGACGCTCGATGTACATGACCGAGGTGACCGCTTCGGCTGGAACCTGCTTGCTCATCTGCGCGACCCGCTCGAACAGGCTCGCGCACTCACGCATCAGCGCTTCCATCTCCGACGAGTGCGTCTCGGTCACCTCGATCGGCTTGATGGCCGCTAGGGCGAAGGGGTGAGAGGAGACGATCTCAGCGATCTCGGCACGACGCTGGCCGCGGAGAACGACGCGCATCGTGCCGTCCGGGACGGGCAGCGCTTGTACCGCCTCGGACACCACCCCCACACGGTACAGGTCGCTCGGCTCGGGCTCGTCGACCGTCACGTCTTTCTGCGCCACGACGAGCAGCAGGCGGTCCGTCTTCAACGCGCGGTCCAGCGCCCTCAGTGACCTCTCGCGTCCGACGAGAAGGGTTGAGAGCTCTTCGGGGAAGTGAACTGCATCGCGAATCGGGAGGACGGGCAGCGTGGAAAGAACGCCGTCGTGTTCGCCGCTACGTCGCCGTCGCGTAGAGCTCTGCTGAGACGTATCGCGCACGCGCATACCTATCCGCCGCCCTAGCTGGCCTGCTTTATCTCGTCCGCTGTAAGCATGCGCGGCTGCTGGCCTTCGCTGAAAGGCTTCGGTGGAATGATCACCTTCTTTACGCTCGGCGTGGAAGGGGCTTCATACATCACGTTGACCATGATGCTCTCGATGATCGCCCGCAGCGCCCGCGCGCCGGTGCCGCGCTTCATGGCCTCCCGCGCAATCTCCTGAAGCGCCCCCTCCTCGAACTCCAGCTCCACGCCGTCTATGTCGAAGAACTTCTGATATTGCTTCACGAGTGCGTTTTTCGGCTCCACCAAGATGCGCACCAAGGTCGCTTCGTCCAGCGGATCCAGCGTGGCAATCACCGGCAGTCGTCCAATGAACTCCGGAATCAACCCGAAGCGAAGCAGGTCTTCGGGAAGCAGATGGGGTAGCAGGCTCTGCGACGGCTTGGACTTGCTGGCAGGCTTGGCCCGAAAGCCCATCGAGTTGTCGCGCAGTCGTCGCGCGATGATGTTCTCCACTCCCTCGAACGTCCCGCCACAGATGAATAGGATGTTCGAGGTGTCCATCTGGATGTACTCCTGATGGGGGTGCTTGCGGCCTCCTTGCGGCGGCACGTTCGCAATCGTCCCTTCCAAGATCTTGAGTAGCGCTTGCTGCACGCCTTCGCCCGACACATCGCGCGTGATGGAAGGGTTATCGGACTTGCGCCCGATCTTGTCCACCTCGTCCACATAGATAATGCCGCGCTCGGCAGCCTCCACCGTGGTCTTCGGGTCGCCCGTATCTGCCGCTTGGTAGAGCTTGAGGAGAATGTTTTCTACGTCCTCGCCCACGTAGCCCGCTTCTGTGAGAGACGTAGCGTCGGCGATGGCAAAGGGTACGTTGAGGATCTTGGCCAAGGTCTGTGCAAGCAGCGTCTTGCCGCTGCCAGTCGGGCCCACCAGCATGATGTTGCTTTTCTGCAGCTCGACGTCGGAACTCGGGCCCATCCGGATGCGCTTGTAGTGATTGTACACAGCGACGGAGAGAGTGCGCTTTGCCGCCTCTTGCCCCACCACGTACTGGCAGAGAAAGTCGTAGATTTCTCTGGGCTTGGGAATGGTTTCTACGAACGTGCGGCCCGCCGGTTTTGGCGTCTTCGGCGGTTCGGTGCGCATGATATCCAGGCACAAATCAATGCATTCCGAGCATACGCCCCCGTAAAGGCCGACGATCAGCTTGCGCACCTGATCGCGAGACTTCCCACAAAGAACGCACCGCCCGTCAAGACGCTCCATTCCCATCTTCGCCACTCCGATGTCCTCCCTAGCGACCGCCTCGGTCGAGAACCTGATCGATGAGACCGTATGCCTTCGCCTCTTCAGCGGACATGAAGTAGTCCCGCTCCGTGTCCTTGGAGACCTTCTCGATGGGCTGCTTCGTGTGCCGAGAGAGGATCTGCTTCAGGTATTCCATGTTGCGCTCGATCTCTCGGGCCTGAATGTTGATGTCTATCGCAGTGCCCTGAAAGCCCCCATGGACCTGATGGATCATGATTCGAGCGTGCGGCAGTGCGTATCTCTTGCCCTCGGTACCTCCACAGAGCAAGACGGCTCCCATGCTCGCGGCTTGCCCGACACAGATCGTCGCAACGTCGCACTTCAGGATCTGCATCGTGTCATAGATGGCCAAGCCGGCCGCAACTACCCCGCCCGGAGTATTGATATATAGCTCTATGTCTTTATCCGGGTCTTCCTTCTCCAGGAACAGCATCTCGGCGATGATCAGGTTGGCGACGTGGTCGTCAACCGGCTCGCCCAGGAAGACGATGCGGTCCTTCAGAAGCCGCGAATAGATGTCATAGGCACGCTCACCGCGTGCAGTCTGTTCCACCACCATGGGGACCAGGCTCATGAACCACCCTCCCTAGCGACGCCGCCCATGGCGTCGCTGTTGATTATCGGCGCAATCTGCCTAATTGTCGGCACGGAACGCAGCAAATGCTCGCACGTCGTCTGGGGCGCGCCCGAGCAGCGCTCTTGGGCTTCGCTAGCGTACCTCCCCAACAGCAGTAACCTGCACTCGACCCCGGGCTTGGGTCCTTTGGAGCCTTCGCGCACCCAAGAAGCCCTCACGCCGAGCTTGTCTAAGCGAGAAACCGCTTCCCGAAGGCTCCAGGCAACTACCTTTCCTCCAGCCGGCGAACTCGCTGTTCCAGCTCCGCCAGCCGTTGCTCCACTTGAACCAGTACCTCGTCGAACATGCTTACCACCACGTCCGCGATGTGGTTCGCGTCCAGCGGCGTCGCCTTGAGCCGGAATTTCACAGCGTGAACCAGATGCTGTGGGTCGGGCCTACGTATGGGTTCCATCCCGAACCTCTCCTATTCCAATCTACGCTGAACCGCGGCAGCCTTGTCGCCGAGGTGGACCTCCTTGTCCGTCCTCTGATCCAGTTTGATCGTGGTGACCACCCGCTTCGCCCCGGACGCGAAAGGGGCGGCGTGAATGCGTGCCGCCAATGCCAGCAATTCCTCTGGCTCGCCTTCGATGACCGTGCCGAACTCGCAGAGCATGTGGGGGAGGCCCGACTCGACCGCAATCCGATGCGCAGCGGCAACGTAGTCGCCAATCGAAGGGCTTCCGGTGCCCACCGGCACCACCGAGATTTCCATGAGAGCCATCGCTTCCTCCCATATCGAGCAACTACCTTCACCGCAACGGGCGGAGGCACCTAGCAAGGTTACCCGGAGCGCCCGCCCACGCTCAAAACCCTGCGCAAGGAAACCTGGAGCGCGCCTATAGGTTTGCCTGGGCGGTGACGATAATTGCAGCGTGAGTCCCGCCGGGAGGAACTGAATTGTATGAGCAGTACTGGGGGCTGCTAGAGCCTCCGTTTAGCCTCACGCCCGACCCGCGCTTCCTGTACTTGAGCCGAAAGCACGAGGATGCGCTGATGATGCTGCACTACGCCATCACGCGCAACAAGGGGGCAGGTCTGCTGACCGGAGACATCGGCTACGGCAAGACCACCGTCAGCAGAAAGCTCCTCGAGCTGCTCGACCCAGTGAATTACAAGGTGGTCTTGATCGTGGACCCGCTGTTGTCCCCAACCCAGATGCTTCGAGAAATCCTCGAACAGCTGGGAGCCACGGCGACGGGTCGCACGCGCCAAGCCATGGTTAGCGCACTCCACGGAACCCTCCTGAGTGCCTACGAGCGTGGTCAGCAGGTGGTGCTTCTCGTAGACGAAGCCCATCTCATCAAATCAGCCCAGACCTTCGAGGAGCTGAGGCTGCTGCTGAACTGCCAGATGAACGACCAGTTCTTGATGAGCCTTCTGCTCATGGGACAGCTCGAACTGCGAGATCGGCTGGAGAAGGTGCCCGCCCTCAAGCAGCGCATCGCCGTGAAGTACGAGCTGAAGGCGCTCGATCCCCAAGAGACCGGCGAAATGATCGCCCATCGCATGAGGGTAGCGGGCTACGCCAACGGGCAGTCTCCCTTCACTCCGGACGCAGTGTTCGAAATCCATCGGGTCAGTGGCGGGACCCCACGACTTATTAGTCAGCTCGCCGACAACGCACTGATGGTTGGGATGGCCCAGGGGCTGAGGCACATAGACGGGGTGACGATGCACTCGATCACGCAGGACTTCGAGGAGAGGGCAGCCTAGAATGCAGCTCGTAGACGCCATAAGGCAAGCCGCCAAGAACCCAACGCCGGTGGCCGATCCGGCTCTCGTGCCGGAATCCCCTCCCGTCGTGCCGCCCTCCTCTGCCACGGCAGGGACCCGACCGGTACACGTGGCTCAGCCTGCGCCTCCCTCCGCAAGCGTCTTCGGCGGCAGCGTAGTTCGACTCGAACTGTTCCTAAGCCCCGACCAGCTCAGCGTGTTGTTCCGCGGCATCATCGGAGGAGCGCACTCGGTTCTCACCCTGCGCGAGGCCGCGAAGTACGTCAGGCTCTCGGCTGCGGAGCTCGAACAGCTATGCGAGACACACCAGGTGCCAGCGTTCCGATTGCAGGGCAAATGGCGCTTCCCGAAGGCTGCCCTGGACGACTGGCTGGCGGCCCAGTCCCTGGATCCGGTTCTGGCCGAGACGGACTTGGAGGAGGACACGGATGGGTCTTAAGCTATTCAGCCGAGACACGTTCGTCGGCGTAGACATAGGGAGCTATTCCATCAAGATCGCTCAGGTCGAGCCCGCGGGCGACAGACTGCTGGTTAGCCACTTCGCTAAGGCCGAAACGCCAGAGGAGACGGTGCGGGACGGTGTCGTCGTGGACCCGGACAGGCTCGGCGTTGCGTTGCGGGACCTGTTGAGACGCACGGGAGTAGGAGCTACCGCCGCCAACATCGCAGTCGCCGGCTCCTCGGTCATCGTACGCTCCATCAAGCTCCCCAAAATGAACGAAGCGGCTCTCCGCAAGTCCATCAAGTTCGAAGCTGGCAAGTACGTGCCGTCCTCGGTGGAGGACAGCTACATCGAGTTCGACATGATGGGAGACGCGGGGGACGGCAAGATGGATGTCTTGGTTGTCGCCGCGCCGAAGGACATGGTCGAGAGCCGTGTTGCCGCGCTCCATCACGCGGGCCTCGAGACCGAGGTGGTAGACATCGAAGGCTTCGCTCTCTACCGGGCCCTCATCGAGGCACGTCGTGACGATGCCTACGCGGAGCGTACGATGGCTCTGGTCGACATGGGGGCGGCACACACCCACATAAGCGTGGTGGCTAACGGACAGTTCTCCCTTACGCGCTCCATCCCCATCGCCGGAGAGACCCTCACAGAAGCCCTCAAGACCTTCTTCCGGACTGACGAGGAGACAGCAAGGACCTCCAAGCACTCGCTCGACTTCTCGCCGCTCGTCGGTGCAGAACAGAACACCGAGGTGCCACCCCAGCTCCGCCTGGTGCAACCCATCGTGGACGAGATGGTTCGAGAGCTGCGCCGCTCCATCAACTACTACCAGACCCAGCAGTCCGAGGCCTCATCGGTCGCGCCTGTGTCGGTGCTGTTACTAAGCGGCGGGGCAGCGCGAATGAAGGGGATCGCCGATTACCTCGGATACAAGCTGGGTCTGCCCTGTCAGTTCCTCAGTGCCTGGGAAAGCCCGAGGTTCCTCGTCGGCAGCGAGGGGGTGGACCCAGAAGAAGGCTCCGAATACGGCGTAGCCACAGGATTGGCCATGCGACGCACCGGCCGCCAGGCGATGGTGGCTTAGGAGGTGAGTTCACCGTGCCTTTAGTCAACCTGATCTCAGAACAGAGGGCCCTGAAGCGGCTGGCGGTGCGCAAGACGCGTGCGTTCATGCTTGCCTGGGTCATCTCACTCGGTGCCGGGCTGGCAGCTGTCGGTGGGCTGACGTGGCAAGTGGACCGCCAGAATGACCGACTCGCTGACCTGAAGTCTAAGAGTGCCGGCATGCAACCCTATCAGCATGCCATCACAGAAGGTCAAAAGGAACTGGCAGTCCTTCGTCCCAAGCTGACCACCCTCCAAGCAGCAAGCCGCGCAACCGGGACGTGGCATCGTGTGCTCGGCCACGTCGCGGCTCGAATGCCCCAGAACACCTGGCTGACGAGCCTCCGAGCTCAGGAGGCGAAGACCGCGGGGCAAGGTGTGGAGATTCGGTTCGCAGGTTACGCTCAGGACCAGAGCTTGGTCGGCACGGTTATGCAAAGACTGAACGAGTGTCCAGACCTCGCTCAAGTGGAGCTGAAGTACACCAAGGAAAAGGAGTCCGGCAACAACGTCGGCGTCGAGTTCGAAATCGTTGCAAAGCTCACCGTTCCGAGGGACGCCGAAGCGAAGGAAGGAGGCAAGGCCGGTGACTCATGATGCCCTCGCAAAGTCGCAGCGTGTGTTCCTATTACTGACGGTGATTTCACTGATCCTCGCCGGTGGACTGAGCTACATGCAGGCAGCCGAGTGGCAGTCGGTCAAATCCGAAGCCGACAAGCTGGCGAAAGAGCTGGAGAACCCGGAAGCCCTGCGCCGCCAGGTCTCGCAGCTGCGAAACGCCACGGTTTCCAGCCGGCTGGCCGTCGCGCACTTGGAGCTCAACCTCCCGACCCGCGACTACGTCCCCACCATGCTCCGCGAGCTAGAGGCGATGGGGCATGCCTCGGGCCTGCGCATTACCGGTGTGCGCCCCGTGCCCAAAAAGGAGAAGCCGAAGCCCACGGGCGAGGAGAAAGAGCAGGCCGCTCCCGGTGCACCGAAGGACGATTCCAAGAAAAAGGAAGAGCGGAAGCCTTACGAGGAGATGGATTTCGAAATCGAGGCCACCGGCCAGTACCTTCAGGTCCTCAAGTTCCTCGAAATGGTCAGCGGATTCCCGAAGATCATTGCCGTGAGATCCGTGTCCATCAGCGCCTCGCCGAACCCGAGAGACGTAGGTCCGCCAAAGCTGACCGCAACCTTTGGCGTTAGGGCGTACATCTTCCCGACGAAACCACAAAACCTCGCGGAGTCCCCATCCCGAGCGTCCACGGATCGTCCGGGCTCGACTCAGGGGGTGAGCGGTGGCGGATAAGAAGGTTCTCATCGTCGGTGCCTTGGCAGTGGCGTTGCTCGGCGTGGGCGCACTCCAATTCATAGGAGGGCCGAAGAACGAGCCGCGTCCCGAGCCCAAGCAGCCGAAGAAGCAGGCAGAGACCAAGGGCGCCGAGCCGGCGCAAGAGATGCCGCTGCCCGACGGCGTACGCATCGGGCCGGTGCGAGACCCGTTCGCGAAGCCTGCGGGTGCAACGGCGGCAACCGAGACAGGCCCGGGGCGTCTGCCGGATGGCACGCGGTTCAGGCCGCCGGAAGCGGAGCGCCCTACCCAGGCCATCGATTCGCCCAAGCTCGAGCCGCTCGGCGGCAACCCACCTCCATCACTGCCTGCCGAGAAGGCCCTGAACGGCTGTGGCTGGGAAGCAGTCGGGGTGGTGGTCGGACCCGTTCCCATCGTCGTCCTGCGCAATGCCACGGGAGAACAGGTGTTGGTTCGCGAGGGCCACACGGCAGACGACACGACTCGCATTCTGAAGGTGACACCTCGTTCCGTGACCGTACGGCATCTAAAGAAGACCGTGACTCTGGCAATCGGAGGGGGCGTTGTTGAAGACAAGAAATAGCTTCGTTGTTCTGGGGGCCGGCCTGCTGCTCACCGGCATGGCTTGGGCAGGGCCGACCATCACCAAAGTAACCGTGACCAAGCAGGGCGACGGCGCAGTCGTCCGTGTGCAAGGCACCGACCTCCCGCAGCCTACATTTTCACGGTCGAACGCCGGCAAGGCATGGATCGCATCGTTCAATGCCTCGCTCGGAATTAAGGCGCAGTACGTCTCGCTCAAGCAGCCTAAGGTACGTTACGTCCAGTATGGGTGGTTCAAAGCTAAGCCTCCGGTCGTCAATGTGCTTGCCTGGATCGACCCAGGCGTCCAGCCCGTCGTGGAGCAAGCATCTAACGGCGACTGGCTGATCTGGCTGGGAGTGGTCTCGGAAAAGTCGCCTGCTGTCGCGCCAAAGCCCGATGTCACTCCGAAGGTCGACCCGGCTACGAAGCCGGTTGCGCCTGCCGTGATACCCGCTTCCGAGCCGATGCCGACGGTAGCTCCGAAGACTGCTGACACCGTCCGCCAGAACACCTACGAAGGCAAGGCAGACCTGGCAGAACAGCAGCGGCAGCGTGAGACTCAGCAGCAGCGCGTGCGTGCCGCGGCTCCCCAAGCGGCTCAGCGGCCGCCGGTGCCGGATGCCAAGGTCTCGCTCGAGTTCCCGAAGGCCGACGTGGTGGTTATCCTGCGCGCACTCGCCCAGAACGCCGGTGTGAACATCGTCACTGCACCGGACGTGAAGGGGGAGATCACCGTCTCGATGCGCGACGAGAGTGTGCGAACCGCACTCGAACTAATCACCACCATGGCCGGGTATCGCTACGCGCTGGTCGGCCGAACCTACGTTGTCGGCACCGAGGATTTCCTGAAGCGCTTCGCTACCACCGAGGCGCCTCCCGGTCAGCAGGATGTACCGCTTCAGGATGTCACGGAGTTCGTGCCAGTGACAGGCTCGCCACAGGAGATCGCGGAGTCCCTACAATCGCTCATGCCGAGCGTCAAGGTGATGCCCGGGCCTGCTGGCGGAGCGCCGGTGGTAGCCATTCGGGGACCGGCTCCAGAGGTGCAACGCGCGCGAATGCTGCTCACTACGCACCTCTCGCAGGATGAGGTGATCGAGATCTACACCGCGCGCCACCGTGACGCTCACGACCTGAAGACTTACTTCCAGGGAGCGAAGAACCTGGTGCCCGGCGTGCTAGCGATGGTGGGCCCTTCCGCCCTCGGCATGGCTGCTAAGCAGGCCAAAGGAGCCCAGGCCGGCGCGTCTGCGGCCAAGGCAAAGGACACGGAACAGGCCGCGACCACGAAGACGACCGGTGGCGCTGTGCCCGAGGAGCCGCAAGAGGCCGGCGGCGCCGCGCAGGAAGAAGCTGCCAAGACGGAGACGAAGCCGGCAGGCGGCGGCGAAACGGGCCCTGCGAGCGGCGACGATCGCAAGCTGGTTCTGAAGGGCCCGCGAGCGGCGGTAGATAAGGCTCTCGAAATTCTCGCCGTTCTCGACGTGCCGTTCGATCAGGTTACCGAGGTGTACGTCGCCAAGCACCTGAGCAGCCGCTCGCTACAATCCCTCTTCTCCGGCGGAACCGATTCGGGTGGCAAGTCGGGCGACGGCACATCGAGCCTCATCCCTGGGGTGAAGGTAACCGAAGGTCCGATGACCATCGTGCCCGCCGGAGTGAAGACACAGCAACGGGAACCCGAGCCCTCTCGGCACCTGTTAGTGACCGGCCCCAAAGAGCAGGTCGGGCAGGCACTGCAGCTGCTAGCTCAGCTCGACAAGCCGGAGCCGCAGGTGGTCATAGAGGCCAAGGTCATGGACGTTCTGCGCGACGACTTGGACAAGCTGGGTGTCAAGTGGGACCTATTCGACAACGGTGTCATCAACGTTCAGAACATCGAGCGTGCCAGTACCGGCGAGACTCAGCAGAACGTACGCGACGGCAACTCGCAGCTGAACGATAAGGTGGGTAACAATACCTTCGAGCAGAGGAACCAGTACAATACTACTAACGACTGGCAGCGAACGTTCGAGACGCTCGGCGATCCCATCGTCAACACGTTCAACATGTCGTTCAATCCGAAAACCTTCATCGGATCTATCAACGGCATCTTGGACGCCCTGGTAGTAAGTAAGAGATCCAAGTTGCTAGCCAGTCCCAAGGTGTCGGCGCTGGATGGCAGGCCGGCGAGAATCTTCATCGGCGACATCGTGAAGTACGTCGAGCAGATATCGCAGACTACCACCGGTCCGACCATCACCATCGGCGAGGTCCAAGCCGGCATCCTGCTGAACGCCACGCCTCGCGTAGCACCCGACAACAGCGTGACACTGTCATTGGCGACCGACGTGAGCCTCATCACTGCGTTCAACGACGTACCCGGTGGCGGGAAGCTCCCGCAGGTGGCATCGCGCAACGTGGACACTAACATCCGCATGAGGGACGGCGAGACCATCGTCATCGGCGGCCTCATCCGCGAAGAAGAGCTGATGACGATGACCAAGGTGCCGCTGTTAGGTGACCTGCCCTTCTTGGGACAGCTATTCCGCCATCGCTCGAAGACCAAGACCGGGTCCGAGGTGGTACTGTTTCTCACAGTACGAGTGGTGCAGGAGTAGGTCCGCGCATGCGTTAGCCATCATTGTGGACACCGCTGCAGAGGGAGGGGCTCCCCCTCCCTCTCCCTTTTGAAAGGGAGAGGGTTGGGGTGAGGGTTTCCTACGCCGCGCTGCTACTCCTCACCATGCGCAGAGGGTGGATCACCGGCGACGGCATACCGAACCTGTCACCATGCCAAACCTGTGACCATGCTGAGCCTGTCGTCATACCAGCCCCTTCGTCATGCAGTACCTCACGCCATGCCGACCTGATGTCATACCACACCCTCCGTCATGCTGAGCCCGTCGCCATACCGACCCGTCGTCATACCAGCCCCTTCGACATGCTGAGCCTGTCGAAGCATGACCCCGCCGACCGCACGTCTTTGGATCGCCACGCTGAACCCTTCGTCATGCTGAGCCTGTCGCCAATACCACACCCTTCGTCATGCTGAGCTTGTCGAAGCATGACCCCGCCAGCCGCACGTCTTCGAATCGCCACGCTGAACCTGTGATCATGCCAAGCCTGCCGCCAATACCACACCCTTCGTCATGCTGAGCCTGTCGAAGCATGACCCCGCTGACCGCCCGTTTTCGAATCTCCACGCCGAACCTGTGACCATGCCAAGCCTGCCGCCCATAGCAGACCGTTCGCCATGCAGGACCTCACGCCATGCCGACCTGATGTCATACCACACCCTCCGTCATGCTGAGCCTGTCG
This sequence comes from Fimbriimonadales bacterium, assembly GCA_045862955.1. Taxonomy (GTDB): domain Bacteria; phylum Armatimonadota; class Fimbriimonadia; order Fimbriimonadales; family JABRVX01; genus JABRVX01. The sequence continues at coordinate 57,130 of BTVI01000005.1, read as the reverse complement.
CCATACCGACCCGTCGTCATACCAGCCCCTTCGTCATGCTGAGCCTGTCGAAGCATGACCCCGCAGACCGCACGTCTTTGGATCGCCACGCTGAACCCTTCGTCATGCTGAGCCTGTCGCCAGTACCACACCCTTCGTCATGCTGAGCCTGTCGAAGCATGACCCCACCAGCCGCACGTCTTCGAGTTCACGCGGTGGCCTTGGTACCCACGGGCGCATGCTTCGACAGGCTCAGCATGACGGTTTGGGACGCGCCCCGGGTGCGGTGCTTCCTTCTCCCTGAGCCACCAACGCTCAGAGGGTGGATCACCGGCGGCGCCATACCGAACCTGCCACCATGCCAAGCCTGTGACCATGCTGAGCTTGTCGCCATACCGACCCGTCGTCATACCAGCCCCTTCGTCATGCTGAGCCTGTCGAAGCATGACCCCGCCGACCGCACGTCTTTGGATCGCCACGCTGAACCCTCCGTCATGCTGAGCCTGTCGAAGCATGACCCCGCCAGCCGCACGTCTTCGAATTCACTCGTTGGCCCTGGCACCCACGGGCGCATGCTGCGACAGGCTCAGCATGACGGTCCCGGACGGCTGCACGCCCTCCCAGACCCCACCAGCCGCACGTCTTCGAGTTCACTCGTTGGCCTTGGTACCCACGGGCGCATGCTTCGACAGGCTCAGCATGACGGTTTGGGACGCGCCCCGGGTGCGGTGCTTCCTTCTCCCTGAGCCATCAACGCTCAGAGGGTGGATCACCGGCGACGCCATACCGAACCTGTGACCATGCCAAGCCTGCCGCCAATAGCAAACCGTTCGCCATGCAGGACCTCACGCCATGCCGACCCGATGTCATACCACACCCTTCGTCATGCTGAGCCAGTCGAAGCATGACCCCACCAGCCGCACGTCTTCGGGTTCACTCGTTGGCCTTGGCACCCACGGGCGCATGCTTCGACAGGCTCAGCATGACGGTCCCGGACGGCTGCACGCCCTCCCAGACCCCGCCAGCCGCACGTCCTCGAGTTCACTCGTTGGCCTTGGCACCCAAGGGCGCATGCTTCGACAGGCTCAGCATGACGGTTCCGGACGGCTGCACGCCCTCCCCGACCCATCCATGCGAAGTGGTTAGGGTCACACGATCGCCAGAGGAACTACCGGATGTTGAAGTACCTAGCCTCCGGGTGATGACAGATGATCGCAGACGTGGACTGCTCCGGCACCATGTGACACTCCTCGGTCAGATCCACCCCGATGCGGCTGGGGTCGAGCAGCTCGAACAAGAGCCGCTGGTCCTCCAGGTTCGGACATGCCGGATAGCCGAAGCTATAGCGTGCCCCCTGGTAGCTCATGCTGAACAGCAGTCGGATCTCTTTGGCATCCTTGTCTGCGATCCCCAACTCCTCTCGCACCTTCTTGTGCCAGTACTCGGCCAAGCCTTCCGCAACTTCCACTCCCATGCCGTGGAGGTACAGGTACTCCTGATAGTCTCCTGCGGCAAACCGCTCTCTCTCGTACTCGGAGATGCGGCTGCCCACCGTTACACAGGTGAAGCACACGACATCCATTCGGCCACTGTCTTTGGGAGCAAAAAAGTCCGCCAAGCAGAGCCTGCGATCCGACGCCTGCCGAGGAAACGTGAACCGCAGGCGTTCCGTCTTGCGATCCTCGTGGTACACGATCAGGTCGTTACCCTCGGACTGGGCCGGGAAATACCCGTACACCACCTTCGGCACTAACAGTCGTTCCTCTGCACACTGCTTCTTCAGTCGCTCGTAGGTCGGGCGTGCAACCTCTTCTAGTAGCCGTTCGAACTCCTCCTTCGTCAGCTTGCCTCTGCGCATCTGCCACTGCCCGCGAAACAGAGCGACCTCGGAATTTACGAAGGGGTACACGTCCCACACATCTATGTCGTCGACCACACGGACGCCCCAGAACGGCGGTTCGGGAATAGGCACATCGGGGGACACGTCACTGCGTCGAGTGTCGGTCGTGCCCGCTGTCGCCGTTGGCAGCCTGACTTCCGAGTGCGTCGTGGGGGCAGACCTGCGATACAGCTCCTCCATCGCGGCAGGTCCCTTCATCACCTCGTCCATCAGGCGTAATCCCTCGAATGCGTCTTGCGCATAGAACACCTTGCCGTGGTAGATGTTACGTAGCTCATTCTCCACGTAGCTACGTGTCAACGCAGCTCCACCCAACAGCACAGGCGCACTGAACAATCCGAGGCGGTTCATCTCCTCCAAGTTCTCGCGCATGATCAGCGTGGACTTCACTAACAAGCCACTCATCCCAATCGCATCCGCGCCCGTTTCCTCGTACGCTTTGAGGATGTTCGCGATGGGCTGCTTGATACCGAGATTGACCACCTCGTAGCCGTTGTTGCTAAGGATGATGTCCACGAGATTCTTGCCGATGTCGTGAACGTCTCCCGCGACGGTCGCTAGCACCAGCTTGCCCCGAGAAGCCCCCTCGACCTTCTGCATCTTGGGCTGCAGGTATGTCACTGCGCGCTTCATCACCTCGGCGCTCTGTAGCACGAACGGCAGTTGCATCTCGCCCGAGGCGAAAAGCTCGCCCACCGTCTTCATCCCTTGCAGCAGAATCTCGTTGATGATAGCCAACGGTTCGTACGTCGTGAGCGCTTCATCGAGCGATGCCTCGAGCGACGTCTTGACACCATCCACAATGTGCCTCTGCAGTCTTTCTTCGATAGGCAGGGCGGTTAGGTCCTCGGTGGTCGGCTCGACCGCAACGTCTTCACGAAAGAGTGCCATGAGGGCGTGCAGCGGGTCCTCACCATCCACCCTCTCGTCGAAGATGAGACGTCGGGCGATCTCCCGAACCTCGGGGTCAATGCGGTTCAAAGGCACGATCTTGCCCGCATGAACGATGGCAGCGTCCAGGCCTGCTTCCAACGCATAGTGAAGAAACACGGAGTTGAGTGCCACCCTCGCAGCAGGCTTCAGACCGAAGGAGATGTTGCTGACACCTAACAGCGTATTGCACTCCGGCCAGCGTCTCTTGATTTCACGCACTGCAGCTATGGTATTAGCGCCCGCCCCGCGAAACTCCTCATCCCCACTGCCCAGCGTGAATGTCAGCGCATCGAAGAAGATGTCCTCGGGTGCAATGCCGAATTCCTGTGTGGCGATCCGGTGCAGCCGCTCGGCTACTTGCAGCTTGTGGTCTACGGTCTTCGCCATGCCCTCTTCGTCAATCGTGAGTGCTACGACTGCTGCACCGTACCTACGACACAGGGCCAGCACTCTGCGCAGACGCTCGCCACCGTCCTCCAAGTTCACCGAGTTCACGATAGGCTTGCCGGAGATCAGCTTTAGCGCCGCCTCCATGACCTCGGGCTGGGTGGAGTCGATCATGATCGGAATGGTGGCCTGCTGATTGATAAGAGGGATCAGTGTGGTTGCATCCGCGACCTCGTCTCGCCCTACGTATGCCATGCACACATCGAGCACGTGTGCGCCCTCGCGCTCCTGATCGCGTGCCATCTGCGCCATCTCGTCCCAGTCCCCTGCCAGCAGGAGATCGCGGAACTTTCGGCTTCCATTGGCGTTGGTCCGCTCACCCACGATCAAGAAGCTAGTGTCCTGCTGATAGGGCACCTGCTGATACAGGCTCGCACACGCGGGGACATGGTGAGGGTTACGCCTTGCGGGCATCGCACCCGCCAATGCCTGTGACACTGCACGGATGTGCTCTGTGGTAGTCCCGCAGCAACCACCTACGATGTTCACCCCGAACTCGTGCACGAAGAGCGAGTGGTATTCCACCAGCTCTTCGGGGGATAGCGGATAGTGTGCCTTGCCATCCACCATTTGCGGAAGCCCGGCATTCGGAAGCACGCTGATCGGCCTCTGTGAGTGCGCACTCAGGTAGCGAACGTGCGCTACCATTTCCTGCGGCCCGGTCGCGCAGTTCAGGCCGATGACATCCACTTCCGGAAACGCTTCTAGGGTTGTTAGCGCCGCGCCGATCTCGGTGCCCAGCAACATCTTGCCGTTGCTTTCCATGGTTACCGAGACGATGAGCGGTAGCTTGCCACCCGACTCCGAGAAGGCCTCGCATGCCGCAATCACCGCGCACTTGGCTTGCAGCAGATCCTGGCACGTCTCGATCATCAGTGCGTCGGCGCCGCCTTCGATCAGCCCCAGTGCGTTCTCACGATAGCTGGCGAGCAGCTCGTCGAAGCCGATCATCCCCATCGTGACCAGCTTCGTCCCAGGGCCCATCGAGCCGACCACGAACCGTGGCCTATCAGGTGTCGAGAACTCGGCTGCCACCTCTTTCGCTATGGACGCGGCCAACCTGCTCAGCTCGCGCGTCCTGTCGGCAATGCCGTACTCGCCCAGGTTCATGCAGTTTGCACCGAAGCTATTGGTCTCCACGGCATCGGCGCCTGCCTCGAAATACCCCCGTGCTAGAGATGCCACCACGTCCGGCCGAGTAGCATTCAGTATCTCATTGCAGCCTTCCAGACCGTCGAAGTCGGCAGCCGTTAGACCCGCGGCCTGCAGCGATGTACCGGTCGCACCGTCGAAAATCAGCAAGCGCTTCTGCAGCGTCTCTAGGAACAGGGAACTCATACCTAAGGGCTATTATGCCTTCCCCAGGATTGGGCTCGGCCATCGGGGCCCAGGTTCGAAGCCGGGACGCCGGGCGTTCGCGGGTATAATGATGCGTTATCCCGGGATCGTGTGCCGCGCAGCGGCGCGAACGGATGCGAGATGGGCGACGGCAGAAGTCATGTACCGGTCCGCACCTGCGTGGGCTGTGCGCGCAAGGCTGCAAAAGGCGATCTGGTTCGGCTGGCCCTCGACCCGAAAGGCCGGCTTCGGCGGGACCAGCGCAACCGCTTGCCCGGCCGAGGCGCTTACGTGTGCGGCGCAGCGTGCGCGCGAGCTGCTGCGAAGCGCGGCAGGTTCGAACGAGCCTTTCGCCGCTCGGTAGCCAAAAATGCTATCGAGGAGTTCGTGGCGACCTGGGAAAACGAGGTGAATATTGGCGGTAACCAAACTGAAACTGAGTGATCTGGCAAAAGAACTGGGCATCCTGCCGCACCAGCTTCTTCGCGTCTTGCAACAGGTCGGGGTCGAAGTCAAGACCGACGACCCCGAGCTGTCCGAGGACGTGATCGAGGCCGCCAGGGAACTCGTTCAGGACGAATCCTTCGACAACGACCGCGTGTACGTCAAGCCCAACCAGACGGTGCGCTCCCTCGCCAAGGTGTTCGACACCAAGCCGGAAGAACTGCAAAAGCGGCTGATGCAGGACGGCCTCTTGGTCGGCCTGACACAACGCCTCAAGCCGGAGGTCGTGGAGCAGCTCGCCGACGAACTCGGTTACATTCTGGAGTGGGACGAGGGCACCACCCCCGCTGCCCCCCCCAAGCCCGCCGCTCACAAGCCTAAGCCGAAGACGGGTGCACAGCCTCGCCCACCCATCGTCACCATCCTCGGCCACGTAGACCACGGCAAGACCACGCTTCTGGACCATATCCGCCACTCCGCAGTGGCCGCGGGGGAGGCGGGCGGCATCACGCAACACATCGGTGCCTACCAGGTGGAGGCGGAGGGGCGCAAGATCACCTTCCTGGACACCCCCGGCCACGAGGCCTTCACCGCCATGCGTGCGCGAGGCGCTCAGGTCACCGATATCGCAATCTTGGTGGTTGCCGCCGACGACGGCATCATGCCGCAGACCCGCGAGGCCATAGACCACGCGAAAAGTGCCGGCGTCCCCATCATCGTCGCCATCAACAAGTGCGACAAGCCCGACGCGAACCCCGAGCGCGTGAAGCAGCAGCTCACGGAGCATGGCCTCGTGCCCGAAGACTGGGGCGGCGAGACCGTTGTTTGCAACATCTCGGCACTGACGGGCGACGGCGTCCCCCACCTGCTCGAGATGATCCTTTTGGTAGCCGACATGGCCGAGATCGCGGCCGACCCCAAGGCGCCACTCGACGCGGTGGTGATCGAGGCCAAGTTGGACAAGGGGCGGGGGCCCGTAGCCACCATTCTCGTCCACGAGGGCACCCTTCGGAGAGGCGATGCCATTCAGGTGTCGGGAGCATACGGCACCGTGCGGGCGATGAGCGACTTCGAAGGCAAGACGGTGACCGAGGCGGGTCCCGGCACTCCGGTCGAGGTGCTCGGCCTCTCCGAACCGCCAAACGCTGGAGACAAGGTGGTTGCCTGTAAGAACGAGCGCGAGGCGCGCGCGAAGGCCGAAGAGGTGAAAATGGCCCTTCGTGAGCAGAGCATGGCACCCACACCCCACCACAGGGCCAGCCTCCAGGACCTCCTCCGCTCCATGGCCGAGAGCGAGACTAGAGAGCTGAACATCATCCTTCGAGCCGACGTGCGCGGTTCGGTCGAGGCTATCGCCGAGCAGCTCAACAAACTCGAGTTCGAAGACGTCAAGGTCAAGGTGATATCCCAAGGCGTCGGCTCGATCACCGAAAACGACATTCTTCTCGCACGCGCCGCATCAGCGGTGTGCGTCGCCTTCAACACCGGCATCGAGCCGGGAGCCAAGAGGGCGGCCAAGGACCAGAACATAGACGTGCGCCAGTACAGCATCATCTACGAGCTACTGGAAGATATGGAGTTGGCCGCCAAGGGCCTGCTCGCTCCGAAGTTCGAGGAGGTGCTCCACGGGGTCGCCGAAATCCGAAAGGTCTTCAAGCTCTCGAAAGGCTATACCGTCGCTGGGTGTTACGTGACAGAAGGGAAGATCCTGCGCAGCGCCCGTGCTCGGGTCCGACGTCCGGGTGTCGAAGAGCCCCTGTTCGACGGCTCTATCGCCTCGCTAAAGCACGTCAAAGAGGACGTGCGGGAGATGGCGGCGGGCTTCGAGTGCGGTATTCAGCTCGAAGGGTTCACTGGCTACGCCGAAGGGGACCTCATCGAGTGCTACTCCCTCGAGCAGGTCGGGCTCTAGATACCTACTCCCTTCAGTCCAAGTAGGCGACTACCGCAAAGGGGATCCACAGCACTCGCATACTGCGCTTTGCCTCCCCAGGCAGAGGCAGTACCTCCAAGGTCATGGTAAAGCTGTGACGGAAAGGCAGCTCCGGGGACTTGGACTCGAGCGTGAGGGTCTCCGTGCCCGTGTTTTTCAGCAGTCGGCCATCGGCAGGGCGCAACCACATCGTGTAGCGCAGCTCACGGTGGATACGAAGGTCTATCTTCGGCCTTTCACCCCCCAGCCCCGCATCGCTGACCTGGTCGAGTGCAGTCACTGCGCCTAGCTTCAGGCTCGGCTGTCCCGCGAGGTCCTCCATCCCCTCGAACTTGTAAGATATCTTGGGAGCGCCAACCGGGCGCAGGGCGGGGGAAAGGTCTACGACGGGATACGGCTCGTCCCACGTATCGCCAGGCTCGACCGGCTTGGGAGGCAGGGCGGAGAGCATCACGTCCCGGTACCACTGCATCCAGCCCTCGAAGCCCCCGGGCGCCGCAGTGTCGCCCGTTACCTCCAGCTTGCCGTCGCTGCGAATCAGCACCTGAACCTGAGAGGAACGCTTCATCTGCTGCAGCAAATCGTCGCTAAGCGCTGGCGAGCCCTCGGCGTCCAGCTTGACCGTGGTCCGAGTCAGCCGCAACTTGGTCTCGTCCGGGCGGACCGACAGCACCTCGAGGTCCACGCGCCAGGTGCCTCCCGAGCCCTTCATCACGGCGTCCGCATCCTTCTGCTTGCGGGTGACCACGTATGAAGCCTTCTCGCCCTGCCGAAAGCTACGAACGATCTCTACAGGCTCAGCAACTATGGGAGACAGCGCGGCAAGAAGGCACACTTCGACCATACATCTGCACCAGCGGGCAACCGGGAACAGCCCAATGCGGATACTACTCCACAAAGAGGACCGGTTCCCGCTGGTATCCTTATCCTCGTGCTAGACAAGCTGAAACAGGTAGAAGAGCGCTATGAAGAGGCAGAGCGTCTGCTGGCGGACCCGGACGTTGCCTCGAACCCCAAGGAACTGCAGCGGCTAGGGAAGATCCGGGCCGAGCTGGAGGACATCGTCGGCGTGTATCGCGCCTATCGAGAGGCCCACGAGCAGCTCGCCGAGGCGCGAGCCCTGGTGGATGACCCCGAGATGAGGGACATGGCCCTCGACGAGGTGGACCGGCTCCGCGCCCAGATCGCAGAATTCGAGGACAAGCTGCGCATCATGCTGCTACCCAAGGATCCGAACGACGAAAAGAACGTCGTGATCGAGATCCGTGCGGGGGTCGGCGGCGAGGAAGCTGCCCTCTTTGCGCGAGACCTGTACAACATGTACGCCCGCTTTGCCGAACGCAAAGGCTGGAAGACCGAACTGGTGGACTACGAAGAGTCCGACATGGGCGGGGCAAGCCTGATCACCTTCAACATCGAGGGCAAAGGCGCATACAGCCAGCTGAAGCACGAGAGCGGCGTGCATCGAGTGCAGCGGGTCCCCGCCACCGAGAGCAGCGGACGCATCCATACCAGCGCTGCCAGCGTGGTAGTGATCCCAGAGGCCGATGAGGTGGACGTCGAGATCAATCCGGCGGATATCGAGTGGGAGAGCTTCCGTGCGAGCAGCGCGGGCGGGCAGCACATGCAGAAGAACGAGACGGCAGTCCGTTTGGTGCACAAGCCATCGGGCATCGTGGTGCAGTGTCAGGACGAGCGCTCGCAGGCACAAAACAAGTACAAGGCGATGAAGGTACTGCGCGCGAAGCTGTATGAACGCGAGCTGGCTGCGCAGACCGCCACGGCCGACGCCTCCCGAAAGGCTGCCATCGGAACCGGTGATAGGAGCGACAAGATACGCACTTACAACTACCCCCAGAACCGCGTAACCGACCATCGGATCAACTTGACCATCACTAACCTGTCAGGCATCATGGACGGCGACCTGCAGCCCCTTTGCGACGCCCTCATCGCCGATCACCAAGCCAAGCTTCTCGCCGCTGCCGCACAGTAGCCCCTCCCTCTCCCTTCGAAGGGAGAGGGCCGGGGTGAGGGTTGTCACACCTACGCTCTCCCGCCAGAAAGCTGTGCCTGTGCGACGGGCCGGAGACGCTAGCGTGAAACCAGGCACGGGCGTGGCCGCAAGCCTTACCCTCATGCGGAGTCACAGGAATCTCTTGGTGAGGACTTGACATCTTACAGCGGTCGCCGTATCTTTTAACTGGGCATGCTCTGCAGCACGCACAGGGTGCCCCGGAAGAGGTGTAGGCGTGATGAACAAACTCACAAGCTGGGCGTGCTGGGGAGGGGTAGTACTTTCCCTTTCCCTATTAGCTGCTAGGATCGCATCAGCCGGAGGTTGCGCATCTGCGACTGCTCGGGCGCAGTCCTCGTCGGGGCGACACTCATGACCTTCATGCCTCCAATCGCGGGCATCGGCTACTTCATCATCCAGCTACTCGGCAGCTGGAAGCGCGGAAGATGGCAGGGTTTCTCACGCCTGTCTACGTTCTGCGCGCTGCCTGTCGCGGTGGTGGCCCTGAATTCCATGTCCGTCGGTGGCATGGTCTGCCCGCTGTGCCTCGGCGTCTGGGTGTGCTTCGGTGTCGTAGTCGCGGCGACCGTGCGGGAGATCGTGGCTCGTGCCAAGCCCCTCTCGGTGGTTCGTAGCCTCGCATCGGTAGTAGTGCTTCTCGTAGTAGGTATCGCGGTCGCACAGGGCGTGGGCGCAATGTCTGAGCCCAATCCAAATTGCGATCCGGACGGCCACTGCTGTGACTACGGCTGCTACCCTGAGGGCCCTCTCGGCGGTTCGACGTTGAGACTGCCAAATGGTTACGATCGCTGCTATGACTGGAATGGCCCGGGCTGCGACTGGATGAGCTGCTTCATGAGGGTGTACGAGGAGCCGGACTGCCCAGGCAACGGGTGGTGGTACGGCCAGTACTATAGCAGGAAATGCTGTCATCATCTGCCTCCACCCCCGAAGTAGCGGTGTGATATGAGGACTAAAGCCTTCACGCTCGTCGAGCTATTGGTCGTCGTGGTGATCTTGTTGGCGCTGATTGCTATCGCTCTGCCTGTCGCGAACATCGTTAGGTCCCGAAGCCTCGTGTCCGGGTGCGCAAATAACCTGAGCCAGATCGGAAAGGCCGTCCTGATGTATGCGGGCGACCACAGCGGCTGGCTACCTTGCCACTCCATTCAGTCTATCAAGGCTGTTGACGAACGTGGTAGGATGGAGACCAAGGTGATCGGTCGTCCCAGGGAGTGGCGGGACGCGCTAGCCGTTTACGCCAAGTCCCGAGAGGTGTTCTGGTGTCCCGCCGACGGGTATCGGGGGAAGCCCTTCGTGGTCTTCCTCGACTACCCAGAAGACAAGAGCTACCTGTATACCAGCTATCGGATGGCAGTTCTCGCCCACATGAGGTCATCGTGGGGACCAAGCCAGGCCCTCGCGATTCGTCTTGACAGGACAAAGCGCGGACCGGCTGAGACCCCCTACATCGGCGACGCGCAGTGGTGGCCGCGACCAGGTTCGACGTCTTGGAAGACGTTCCACGGTGGCGGCGCCAACGCGCTCTACCTCGATGGCAGCGTGCGGTATACGCGGGCGGACTAGTCCTGAACTACGCTGGCACCACGAGCTGCCCGATGCCGGGCACAGCGGAGGCATCCGACAACGAGACTGCCAGTTTCGTCGCCTGCCGCGAGGTACCGTGGGGCTGCGGCGGGTAGGCCCGCAGTTGCTCCCACCGCCAATGTGGGCCGGCCGAAACGAGGTGTGGTGTGAGACTAGGCGCAATAACGCTTGTGGAGCTGCTGGTGGTAGTGGTGATCATCCTCGCGCTCGCCGCGATTAGCATGTCGGTTCTCAACTTCGTCAAGTCGAGAGCGCAAGCCGGGAGCTGCGCATCCAATCTTGCGCAGCTCCACAAAGCTAGCGTGATGTACGCAGACGATCACGTAGGACTGCTACCGTGCCATCCGCTTCAGACCCATTACTGGGCGCTGAAGCCAGGGGAGGGCGGCGGTACATCTGCGCCTGCGCCTCGGTCCGCAAACGCTGACGTGAGTCCAGGCACCAGATTGACCGCAAGCCTTTTCCTCGTGTAGGTTTACAGGAGTTTCGCGGTGAGAACTTGACCTGCGGAGCGAGACGCTGTATATTTGACTAGGCATGCTCTGCAGACCGCAGAGGATGCAACGGAGAGGTGTAGGAATGACGAATAAGCTTACGAACTGGGCGTGCTGGGTAGGGGTAGTACTTTCCCTTTCCCTATTAGCTGCTAGGATCGCATCTGCCGGAGGGTTGCGCATCTGCGACTGCTCGGGCGCTGTTCTCGTCGGAGCGACACTCATCGCGTTCATGCCTCCAATCGCTGGCATCGGCTACTTCGTGCTTCAGCTTTTCGCTCGCGGCGAGCACGGCATATGGCAGCGCCTAGGGCGCTTCTGCACGTTCTGCGGGCTGCCTGTCGCGGTGGTGGCCCTGAATTCCATGGCCGTCGGTGGCATGGTCTGCCCGCTGTGCCTCGGCGTCTGGACTTGTTTCGCTGTCATAGCTGTAGCGACGGTGCGACAGATGTCGGCTAGCCAGTGTCCTACCGTTGCCGCGCGCAGCGTTGGGGCCGTTGTCCTGTTCCTAGCGGTAGGACTAGGCTGGGCCAGCATCGGTCTAATGCTGGAAGACCGTTCGAATTGCAGACAAGGGCACCGCGTGTGCGAGCTTATCGCGTGCGCGCCGTGGGGCTCGGGGATGTCGTACCGGCAGCTCGCGAATCACGCTACGCAGTGCATCAACGAGAACTACAATTGCTACCCGACTTCTTGCCAGAGGCACTACTACTACACTACCGACTGCACTGGGGAGTATGACGTGGGGCAGGTTGCCAGGAAGCGATGCGAACTCCTATGGCCGGAATAGCCGTAACTAGGTCAACCTCGCTGGGCCGAAGCTGCTGCTCACGAGCGCTTACTCTGGTCGAGACCCTCGTGGTCATCGCCATCCTGCTCGCGCTCGCCGCGATTAGCATGCCGGTTCTCAACTTCGTCAAGTCGAAAGCGCAAGCCGGGAGCTGCGCATCCAATCTTGCGCAGCTTCACAAAGCTAGCGTGATGTACGCAGACGATCACGTAGGACTGCTACCGTGCCATCCGCTCCAGACCCATTACTGGGCGCTGAAGCCAGGGGAGGGCGGCGGTACATCTGCGCCCCCTCCCGAAGAGTACCGGGACGACTACCCGCCCCCCTATGACAACCTGAAATGCTTCATCGCAGGCCGACCACAGCTCTGGCGGGACTCCCTTAAGATGTACACTCGCTCCGACGAGGTCTTCTGGTGTGCCGCGGATAGGTTCCGCGCCGACCCGAGCTTTCTGGCCGACATGGACGATCCGAAGGACCATCGTTCGCTGTACACTAGCTACGAGTTGGACTTTCGTCTGCAGCGTTGCATGTATGAGGGCGAAGGTCACACCTTGCGACATCGGCTGCGAAGTTTGGCGCCGGATACACCCTACCTCGAGGATGCGCTGTGGCTGGACTATGCTGCGGGAGCGGCAACCCGTAGTGTTCACGGCGTGCGAAGGTCGAACGTGCTATACGTGGGCGGTCATGTGAAGTTCGTCTCCTGGTAGCTCGGCCTCGACGAGCCGCGTGCCTACCGTAGCCCTAGTTGGCGGGCCACGAATGCCACCGTCTGCGGTAGGCGCTGTTGCCAATAGTCCCACGTGTGGGCGCCGGCGTACTCGTGGTAGTCGTGCTCGATACCTAGTTCCATCAGCCTGTCATGCAGACTGCGCGAGTGGTGGAGGAGGTAGTCATCGGTCCCGCAATCCAGCCGAAGCGCCGGGAGTTCCGAACCGCTAGCGGAGGCGACAAGCGATAGCAGGTCGTCCGGCCCGCCCGCCGGAGCACGGCCGAAGATGCGTACTCCCTCCGGATCCGTTCGCTCGAACGGGGCGAGGTAAGCTCCCGAATGCCCCACCGCGGCTACGAACATGTCCGGTCGACGAAGCGCGAACTTGATCGCACCGTATCCACCCATCGAGTGCCCCGAGACGACGCGGCACGCTCCCTCCGTCCTAACAGAGAAGGTGCGCTCGACGAACGGTACCACGTCTCGAAAGAAGTGCGCCTCCCATGCCGGCCCTTGTGCGTTGTCGGTGTAGTAGCCCCGACCGCCGTCAGGCATGACTACTACCAGAGGCAACCCCTCCACGGCGCGCTGAATGGTGGTGTATCGGCTCCAGGCCGTGCAATCGTCGCTCAGGCCATGCAGCAGATACCACACGGGGTAGGGGCCGAGCCGATCCCCTTCGGGCAACAACACTACCATTTCGGAACACTTCTCCAGCGATTGGCTGAAGAAGCGCACGTGTGCAAGTGCCACGCCTAGAAACCTCCCATACTGGGTGCTCCCGACGCCGTTGCGCGCACGATCTGCCAGCGGCTCTCGGTGAACACCAGCCACTTCCGCACCTTCTGCCGTTCCAGGTGCAGCGTCAAGCCGGTCAGCCCGAGACTGGTGTCCATACCATTCCACGTATAAGACACGCTCGCCTTGTCAATCTGCGCCGTAGCTTTGTCGCCTTCGACGCGCACCGATGGCCTCGAGAGCGTAACTCGGATGTTCTCTGCTTGGCGGAGACTGGCACGCATGAGACGTACCAACTCGCGCCGCGTCATGCCTTGCACCACGGCGTTCTCCGCAATCGAGTCGGTGATGCGATTCGGCTCGCCCGCCTCGGCACCGATGCGCGCTTCCTCGATCAACGCTTGAATCTGGTCCACGTCGTTGGGTGCAGGGCCCAGTGCCGAGAGCAGCAGGCGCAGCAGGAGTAGGACCACTATCAGCCCGAGACCGATCAGCACCTTCCCCTTCATTAGGAGCACCTGCCAGCATCACCCGGAAGGGTGTGGACGTCTGTGGAGACCTTAGGAGATACGCAGGACCAGTGCCCGTCATGCTGAGCCTGTCGAAGCATGCGGGCAGGGGCCGCCAACCCGACTCTTTGATCTGCTGCCATGCGGCTACCGATCGCATGCTTCGACAGGCTCAGCATGACGGTGTGGGGACTGTCCTCCCGCGTGGCTGCGTGGTGGTCCCGATGCAGAGGACCTACCATCACGGTCTCGCGCCTCGAGGAGACGTTGCCGGGCCTGCGCCCTGAGCGCGTTGGGTGGTTGCCATGCTTCGACAGGCTCAGCATGACGGTGTGGGGACTGTCCTCCCGCGTGGCTGCGTGGTGGTCCCGATGCAGAGGACCTACCATCACGGTCTCGCGCCTCGAGGTGACGCTGCCAGGACTGCGCCCTGAGCGCGTTGGGTGGTCGCCATGCTTCGACAGGCTCAGCATGACGGTGTGGGGACTGTCCTCCCGCGTGGCTGCGTGGTGGTCCCGATGCAGAGGACCTACCATCACGGTCTCGCGCCTCGAGGAGACGTTGCCGGGCCTGCGCTCTGAGCGCGTTGGGTGGTTGCCATGCTTCGACAGGCTCAGCATGACGGTGTGGCTCGCCGCGTCGCGGGTGGATGAGCGGTTGCCATGCCTCGTCGAGCTCAGAATCACGGCAAGATGTCTGGATTGGTACCCGACAGAATAGGTGCTGCGGACATGAGAGCGTTGCATGCCTCTACTCCCCCGCCGACGCCAAAACCGACAGAGCAGCCCTGGCTAACAACGGCACCTCGTTCTCCTCTACCGTCCGCAGGTCCAGACACACGGCATCCTCCGCGATCCGCCCGTACACGGGAGGAGTTCCCAATCGCAGCGCCCGCGCCACCTCCTCGGCAGGCCTCCCCGACCGGAGCCTAACAACACGAGTCGGCAACTGGCTACCCGGTAGCGCTCCACCGCCTATCTCAGACACGCCGTCGCAGACCTCACACCGGTTTGGCCCGAGCTCCGCTGCTAGCATCTCGGCAAGCTGCCCGACGTCCTCCGCACGACGGGAGAGGTAGCGAAGGGTAGGGATGGCGCTCCACACGGCCTCGGGATCGAGATACTCGCGAAGAGTGGCTTCCAGCGCCGCCAGCGTCAGCTTGTCACACCGAACCGCGCGTGCGATGGGGTTCCTCGCCGCAGCACGCACGAGCTCGGGCCGGCCCAGAACGATCCCGGCCTGCGGGCCGCCTAGCAGCTTGTCTCCGCTCGCGGTGATCAAGTCCGCACCCGCTCGCACCGCTTCCGAGAGTGTCAGCTCGTGCGGTAGCCCGGCCCTCTCCATATCCACCAGGCAGCCGCTGCCCACGTCGTCCAGCACGGGCACCCCGCGCTCCCGCCCCAGCGCTGCCAGCGCCGCTGCCGATGGCTCCTCGGTGAAGCCCACGATGCGGAAGTTGCTCGGATGGCAGCGCACGATGCAGCCGGTATTCGGTCCGATGGCCTGTTCGTAGTCGGACAGCCTCGTACGGTTGGTGGTGCCCACCTCCACCAACGTCGCCCCCGCGGCGGCGATCACTTCCGGCATTCGGAAGGACCCGCCGATCTCCACGCTCTGACCTCGCGACAGGATCACTTCGCGACCCGCGGCCAGGGTGTTCACGCATAGCAGTACCGCCGCGGCGTTGTTGTTGACGACGTGCGCGTCCTCCGCTCCGGTCAGGCGCCGCAGCAGAGTACGGATGCTCTCCACGCGGGAGCCTCGCCGTCCGGTCTCCTCGTCGATCTCCAACACGCTGTGGCCCTTCGCCACGTCGTGCACGGCGGACTCTGCCTTTTCACTCAGCCTCGCTCGCCCGAGCCCTGTGTGAAGCACCACCCCGGTGGCGTTGATGGCGTAGCGAAGCCGGACGGTCCTGGCATCGGCAGCCCTGGTCGCCACGCGTTGGGCCAGTTCCGTCGCATCCGGCGTCTCCCCGGTCCGGCGGGCATCCTCGAGTACCTCGCGACAGCAGTCACGCAGCAGCACCCGGCCGAGCACGAAGTAAGGGGCCAGCTCGGGCCGCCCAAGAAGGCGGTCTACAGAAGGCAGCCTGCGCCTCGCATCGTCGCTCACGCCGCCATTATGCCCCAGCCGACCGGGCTCCTTTCGCCCTTCGGTTGACCCGACCGACGCGGCTTCCGCATAATCGCGATGTGGTTCGCCGAAGGGCGCGTGTCATCGTGTGGGTGCTGGTCGCGTTCGGGACGCTGTTGGTTTTGTCGGGCGCGCTCCTCGCAATCGCGTTCCCCAAACTAAGCCTGCAGTGGGCCGAACGTAACACCGATCGGTGTCAGTCGCGCCTCCGCCTGCTCTCGCAAGCCGCCCTGGCGTATGCCGAGGACCACTCCGGCTACTTTCCTCCAGCCGCCGTGTGGATGGACGCGCTACGACCGAACCTCTCCTCGAGCCGTTCCCTGCGGTGTCCGGTGTTCGGTTCAGAGTCGGACAGGTACGGCTATGCGTTGAACGCGGATCTCGCCGCCCGGCCGCTCCCGCGTATCGCCGCTCCCCGCCTCACCTTCCTTCTGTACGACTCGGCCAACCTCGCGCGAAACGCCGCCGACCCCGTCACCAGCCTGCCGCCGGAAGGCCGCCACCGCACGAAGTCGGGCCCCGGTAACAACGCGGCGTTTGCGGATGGATCGGTCCGATTCCAGCCGAGCCCCGCGCCGCGTCGCTGATACCGCAACGCGAAGTCAACCAAAGCGGGCTCCAAAGACGTATAATAAGGTTGTCCGCCTACACCGCTTCGTTCGGCTGTGGCGGGTGGAGGTTCAATTGTGATCGGTACGCCTGAACTCGTCGTCGGTGGCATCCTCATCCTCGTGCTCTTTGGCGCCAAGCGCATTCCCGAGTTGGCCCGCTCGGTCGGGCAGGCCGTCGGCGAGTTGCAGAAGGGCATTCGCGAGTCCCAAAGGGTCGTGCGAGAGACCGTGGAAGGGGAACCAGAAGAGACGAAGACCCCCGAGTAGATTCCTCCCACCGAGATCGCCTAGTTTCTCCGCTCAGGTGAGTAGCTCCACCGTAGGGGAACGACGATTCAGTGCGCCGCTGGGATGCTCTCGCGTCTCAGCGACCGATCCGTCAGGCGCAGTGGTGACATGGGACAGCGATCCTAAATAACCACGTAACTTCGCAGCGGCTTCACGCCGTCACGACAAGGGCCCTAGGAGAGCTCTACGACAATCTCGGATGGGTCCATGCCCAGCGATTCGCAGAGGGTCGCTAGGGACCTGGCGAAGTCTCGGGCCGACCGAAAGACGTCAACGTACCCCGTTCCGGTGGAAAGCGTAATCTGATAGTAGCCACGCATGCCGTGGCCGTCCTCATGCACGGGACTCTTGTTGATGAACAGGCGCTTTCCCCGCGATTGCCCTCTGAAAGGCACCGGAATCGGCTTTTGGCGGTCAGCCCACTCCACAACGCGTAGCATCAGGTCACGCCAAGTGCGGATGTCGAGGGTCTCGCCCGTAGGGAGTCGGACCGACTGGAGATTCCTGCCCGTCGGGTCGACACGCCTTTCTGCCAAGTCCTTCAATGTGGCGCTGCTTACCTGAGGCCGATCCGGGACCTTCTCCTCCCCAGTCCCCGTCCGCCCGGTATCCAACGAGATGGGCTCTCGTGGGTGAAGGATTTCCGAGAGGCACTCGGCGAGCTCGCTAGTGCTCAACCTTCCGAGTTCCGGATAGGTCCTCGCCAAGGCGCGGCCGATGGCCTTGACGATCTCCCCCTTTGGATCCGTGAGGCCTTCCTCCAAGAGACTGCGAATGCGAAACCGGTCGGCGAAAGCGTCTAGGCGCCTGCTCGTGACCGCAGTCTTGCTGAGGGCCGTGAGTAGTTGCACCAATCCGTCGCCGTCGTCCAGCTCGGCTCGTGCCACCAGCTTCTCACGAATGGTACCTCTACGATCGTTGTCGTACAGCCGCCAATCCCTACCGTTCGTGAGCAGCACGAATCGCCGACCGTTATTGTTTGCGTAGGTTAGGGCCTGCGAGGCCTGAAGGTCATCGAGACTGTCTTTCCACTGCTTCGCCTCGATATACCACGTGGAGTCCGACCGAGGCATAATTGTGTAGTCGGGGTACTGCCTTGCTACGTCACCGACCTGGGGCTCGATGTCCTCCCTTTCGTATCCGAGTGCCTCGAGCAGGGGATCGATGACCCAGTAGCACGTCGTGGACTCGTTGGGCGGCGGGTTCTCGCGATAGCCGCGAACCTTCTCGAGCCATCTTTCGAGTTTGTTGCGAAGTTCGGGCGAGGCGTTCATTCGTGCTCTCCAAAGGCAACGTGGGTCCCCCAAGGTCCTCGCGGTGCACTTTCGCTAAACTAGCGACCCTTCCTGCCTTTGGCACGACTTCGTTGCCGCTGCCGCGGGAGTGAAGAGATGAGGTGGCTGATGATGCGCTGTCCATGCCCCGGCCCGCGTCGCGCCCCATCAAGCGACCGTCCTGAGCCAGGCCTCGCAGCGACCGTGCCGGTACAGGCTCCGTATAACCTACCGATACTCAAGAAGGGACCGGGCCGGTATAATCGCCGCCAATCCCAATTCCCTTGGTAGGGGAGGTCTTCATGCTCAAGCAGCCGTACGCCGAACAGCCCATCTTCAGGCTCCGGCACTCCGCCGCCCATCTGATGGCTCAGGCCGTCACCCAGCTCTTCCCAGGCACTAAGCTCGGGATCGGCCCGCCCATCGAGAACGGGTTCTACTACGATTTCGACCTGCCGCATCCGATCACGGAGGAGGACCTTCCCAAGATCGAGCAGCGGATGCACGAGCTGGCGGATGCTTCCCAGCCCATCGAGCGCTTCGAGCTGCCGCGCGATGAGGCACGCAAGTACATCGAGGAGCATCATCCGGACGACCCCTACAAGCTAGAGCTACTCGCCGACATCCCAGAAGGCGAAACGATTAGTTTCTATAAGCAGGGGGACTTCGTAGACCTGTGCCGAGGCCCTCACGTCGAGGACACCCATGTTATCCAGTACTTCAAGCTGCTGAGTATCGCCGGTGCCTATTGGAAGGGCAGCGAGCGGAACAAGATGCTGACACGCATCTACGGCACCGCATGGTTCACTCAGGAGGAACTCGACGCGTACCTAAAGCGCGTGGAAGACGCGAAGCTGCGCGACCACAGGCGGTTGGGCAAAGAACTCGGCATCTTCATGATCTCGCCCGAGGTAGGCAGCGGACTGCCGATGCTGCTTCCCAAGGGCGCTGTGATACGCAAGCTGCTCGAGGAGTACATCCACGGCGTAGAGGAGCGGCACGGATACTGGCACGTGCTAACTCCCGCGCTCGCCAAAGCCTCGCTGTACCGCCAGTCCGGCCACCTCGCCCACTACAAGCAGAGCATGTATCCCATCATGGACCTGGATGGCGAGGAGTTCGTGCTACGTCCCATGAACTGCCCGCACCACTACATGATCTATAAGGCCGAGGTGAGATCCTACCGAGACCTTCCGCTACGCATCGGCGAGCCAGGTACCGTGTACCGTTATGAGCGCTCCGGCGTGCTGTCTGGCATGATGCGCGTACGCTGCTTCACTATCAACGATGCACACTGTTTCGTGCGGCCCGACCAGATCGGCGACGAGGTAAAGCACCACGTTCTCATGCTGGAAGAGGTGTATCGCCGCTTGCAGATCCCCGAGGACATGTACTGGTATCGCCTCTCGCTCCCGGACCTGAACGACAAAGAGAAGTATCACGGCGACCTCGAGAAGTGGGAGATGGCGGAAGCCGAACTAAGACGTGCCATGGACGAGATGGGCCGCGACTACATGGCAGTGAAAGGCGAGGCCGCATTCTATGGACCGAAGATCGACGTGGAGCTTCAGGACGCTCTGGGTCGTGAAGAGACTGCATCCACCATCCAGCTAGACCTGTTAGCACCCGAGACGTTCGACATGCACTACATCGGCGAGGATGGTAGGGAGCACAGGCCCGTCGTTTTCCACCGGGCACCCATAGGTTCTTTCGACCGCATGATGGCCTACCTGATCGAGCTATACGCGGGTGCCTTCCCGCTGTGGCTCGCTCCCGTTCAGGCCGTGGTAGTACCCATCGCAGACCGCCACGCCGAATACGGTGCCACCGTGCGAGATCGCCTCGCCGCCGAAGGTTTTCGCGTGACGCTGGACGATCGCCGAGAGACCGTGGGTCACAAGATACGCGACTCGGAAAAGCAGAAGAACCCTTACACGCTGGTGTGTGGTGACAAGGAAGTGGCCTCGGGCTCGATCTCCGTGCGAGCCCGAGGGCAAGGCGATCTCGGCCCCATGTCCCTGGAGGACCTGATCGCCCGCATGCGCTCCGAGCTTCCGACGGAATAGGGTGTCAAGTCTGGGAGTGCGCGAGCCTGCTCGCGCTTTGGTGGCGTTCGGGATTCCGCGAGCCTGCTCGCGCTTTGGTAGGCGTTGTGCGCGCAACCTCTCCTTCGGACACAGTATGAAGAGTCGGACCCCTCGAAAGCGCGAGCAGGCTCGCGCACTCCCAAACGCCTTGCTCTTCGATCTGCGGCCAGACTACCAGCAGCGATGCAACGCCCTCTCCCCCGATGCCGGGCAAGGGTAGGTTGCCTTCCTCTCCCTTCCTAAGGGAGAGGATAGAGGTGAGGGTTGAGTCGGGGTGCCCCAGAGAGGGCAGCCGGTAGGCAGTCGGTCCCGGGACGGGTGCCGCCGATTGTAGTCCTGCCAACGTTACGATTGGTATACTTTCTGCCTTCTCAGAGGCTAGTGAATGAACATCTTCCGCAGGGCAGCCGAAGACATCCGAACCGTGTTCCGCAAGGACCCAGCGGCCAGGAATATTTTCGAGGTGCTCACCTATCCCGGTCTATGGGCCATCTGGCATTACCGAGCGGCCCACCTGCTGTGGCGCCTCGGGCTCAAGACTCTCGCGAGGATGTATTCCAACATATCCCGCAGCCTTACCGGCGTGGAGATCCATCCCGCAGCCAAAATCGGGAGGCGAGTGTTCATAGACCATGGCATGGGGATCGTCATAGGCGAGACGGCCGAGGTCGGCGACGACTGCCTCATCTACCACAGCGTCACCCTGGGAGGAACGTCGCTAGAGAAGACCAAGCGCCACCCCACCATTGGGAATAGCGTCCTGATTGGCATGGGAGCGAAGATCATAGGACCCGTCACGATCGGCGACCATTGTAGAATTGGCGCGAACGCTGTCGTGAACAAGGACGTGCCGCCCAACTGCACCGTGGTCGGAGTGCCGGGACGCGTCATAATTCGCGACGGCGGAAAGGTTCCGCAGGAGGAGCCGGTGATGGACAACGTCCTGAACCGCTTGGACCCCGAGGACGAGACCCTACTCGAACTCGCGGAGCGGATTAGGCAGCTCGAACAGAGGCTCGAGGATGTTGTCGAATCGAACGGCCGCCGTCCGAGGTTATGGCGCAAATAAGAATATACAACTCGCTTACCCGCACGAAGACCGACTTCGTCCCGCGTGACCCAGGCAAGGTAACCATCTATGCCTGCGGCCTAACGCCTCAAGCTCCCGCGCACCTCGGACACATGCGCGGAGCGGTGTTCTTCGATGTCGTCCGCCGATGGCTCATGCACCGAGGGTACGAGGTCGAGTTCGTCCAGAACTTCACCGACGTAGACGACAAGATCATCAACCGAGCGGCGGAGGAAGGCATTTCGGCTGCGGACGTCGCGCGCAAGTATGGCGAGAAGTACCTCCACGACCTCGAACAGCTCGGCGTCATCCCGGCGAAGTGGGTGTACGTAACCGAGAATATGGACTCCATCATCGAGATGGTTCAGCGCCTTATCGAAAAGGGGTACGCCTACGAACTGGATGGCGACGTTTACTACTCGGTCGAGAAGTTCGAGCAGTACGGCAAGCTGTCGGGGCGTAAGACGGACGACATGATCGCCGGCGCGCGCCTCGCCGTGGACGAGCGAAAGCGCGACCCGAAGGACTTCGCGCTCTGGAAGGCCGCCAAACCCGGTGAACCCAGCTGGGATAGCCCCTGGGGCCCTGGTCGGCCGGGATGGCACATCGAGTGCTCCGCACTCAGCATCAAGTACCTCGGCCCAGGGTTCGACATTCACGCAGGCGGTGCAGACCTGAAGTTTCCGCACCACGAGAACGAGATCGCCCAGTCCGAAGCCTACCTAGACGGGCAGATCTTCGCCCGCTACTGGATGCACTGGGGCAGGGTGACCCTCGGCGGCGAGAAGATGTCCAAGTCCACCGGCAACGTGACCGCTCTGCGCGACGTCGTAGAGCGCTATTCGCCCGGTGCCATTCGCTTGTTCCTGCTGGGCACGTCCTACACTTCGGAGTTAGAATTCAGCTACGACCGTGTGGACCAGGCAGAGGCGGGCGTCCGACGCATCCAGAACGCAGTGCGCAACGCCGTGCGGTGGCTGGGTGACAGCAAGCCGGAACCCTCGGACGCTGGCAACCTTTACATCGAGCGGTTCTCGGCGGCCATGGACGATGATTTCAACACCGCTCAGGCACTTGCACCGCTCTTCGAGGCGGTGAGTGCCCTGAACCAGCTGTTGTCCGAATCGCCTAGCCCCGCGGAAGACCCGGACGCGGCAAAGTCGGTCGTTTCGCTGCTCGAAGCGATACGGTTCATGGCAGGCATTCTCGGCTTGCCTTTGGAATCGGGCGCGAACGCCCACTCGGACGAGTTGCTCACTGGTTTGATTGAGAAAGCGATTGCATGGAGAGCAAGGCTACGACAGCAGAAACAATACGAACTCGCCGATATGGTTCGTGAGGACCTGAAGCAACTGGGCATCGTGCTCGAGGACTCGCCAACTGGAACGACTTGGAAGCTAAAGTCGTAGGCGAAGCTAGTAGGGTGGAAAAGTCGTGAAACGGTTTCTGCTGTGGAGTCTGGTGTGCGTGGCCGCCGGCGCGATAGGAGCTGCGCTTGCGCTTGCACTGGTTGCTCCGCGCTTCCCCAACGGCACCGTAATTGCGGACGTTCCGGTGGGTGGCCTGACCCGCGAGCAGGCCGAGGCAGAGCTCCTGCGCCACTGGGATTCCGAGCTTCTAGAGGAAATCCGGCTCTCGGTGCCGGATGCCGCTGCGCCGTCCGTCTCCGTATCCCCTTACGAGATCGGCTTACGAGTGGACTCGCGAGCCTCGCTCGACGCAGCAATTCGCCAGGTCGAAATGTTCCGCATCCCCGCCAACCGACCTGGCAAGACGGTCTCTGCAGCACAGTGCCTCCGCTGGGTCGTGGAGGACGAGCCCTTCGCAGCCTTTGTAAAGAGGATGTCTCGTTATGACCGCCCTCGCGGTAGACCACGTATCGAGTATGTGGACGGCAACATCTCGGTAGTGCACGGCGAGCCGGGCCGCGCATTCGACGCGGACGAGGCACTGCGGCGAATCGAGCAAGCCCTCTGCACGCGCATGCGCACCATCGAGGCGCCCTTCACTGAGCCGAAGCCAGACGAGCGGGACAAGGCGCTCGCTTCGATCCGCTATGAGCTGGCAAGCAAGACCACGAGTTTCCGCGCGGGCGAGACCTCCCGAAGTCACAACATCAAGCTGGCTGCACAGGAACTCAACGGAGTGGTGCTCTTGCCCGGTGAGGTCTTCTCATACAACACCGTGGTAGGGAAGCGGTCGGCTTCGCGAGGCTTCCGAATTGCTCCCATCTTCGCCAACGGGCGTCATGTGCCGGGCATCGGCGGCGGGGTGTGTCAGGTGTCCTCGACCACCTACAACGCGGCGTTGCTCGCCGGCCTGAAGATTCGAGAACGCCACAACCACCAGATGGTGGTGGGCTACGTACCCGTCGGGCTCGATGCGACCGTAGACTTCGGGAACAAAGACCTGAAGTTCGAGAACAACACCGGCGGCCCGATAGCGCTCGTAACCGAGTACAAGCCTGGCCGGCTCACGGTACGCGTACTGGGCTCCAAACCTCCGAGCGGGCTCACCTATAAGCTGGTGGTGACCGACAAGAGCTCCACGGGCTACACCACGAAGAAAATCCCCGATCCCTCACTCGCACCGGGCCAGCAGAAAGTCGTGGAGAAGGGTGGCGCCGGCTTCCGCTGCGCGGCATGGCGGTACGTGTACGATGGGGACAAGTTGGTGCGAAAAGACTTCCTCGGCCGCAGTCGCTACAACCCCTCGACCCGCATCGTTCGCGTGGGGCCAAGTCAAGCTGCTCCGGCCCCAGTGCAGCGTGAGCCGGAGAAGGCTAGTCCTGAACCGGTACTCACCGATACTGCAGAGCCTAGCGACGACTAGCGCCGGCCTTCTGCGGCGGGGTCCCTCCCAAATTGATGCGCCCGCTCGATGACCTCAGTCGGATCGCCGATGCGGACGCACTTCTCCACTCCGAGAGTGTCTCGCACCTCGGGCCGTCCAGTCTGTCGAGTGGTCCCAGCACCACCGACCGACTGAGATAGCGACGCCGGGGCTGCGCTCGGGACTGCACGGCCAAGATCGAGACAGTGACATTATAACACGGCATCGCTTCTGAGACCCTGGTTTGACTTCGGTGTCTTGGCCCGTGCTACACTCTTCTCCCCGGCGGCGTTTCGGGTGCCCCACTTGCGCAGGGCGGTGCGAAGGCATCGTGCCGCGAGACCCCAGGGAAGTCAGGAGGATCCGTTGGGAACCGCATATACCCCGGGCCTGACCGTCAGCGGTCAGGCCGTAATCCGCAAGACCCGTCTTCTTCCCATCAAAGGCCAGGTGCTGGTCAAAGTCGGCGATCAGGTCCAGCCCGACCAGATCGTGGCCCGGGCCGAGCTACCCGGCCTCATTCAGACGGTGAAGTTGGCGGAGTTGCTCGGCGTGGAGGCGAGGGAGGTCCACAACTACCTTCTGGTCAAGGAAGGGGACAAGGTCACCAAGGGGCAACTTCTCGCAGAGACGAAAGGCTTCTTCGGCTTGTTCAAAGCCAGCGTAACCGCCCCCTGCGACGGCACCTTCGAGTCGCTGTTCAAGGCATCGGGACACATGGCGCTCCGCGAGCCTCCCATCCCCATCGAGAAGACGGCGTACATCATGGGGCGCGTCGTAGAGGTGATGGAGGGTGACGGGGCCGTCATCGAGACCGAAGGAGCCTTCGTTCAGGGCATCTTCGGCGTCGGTGGCGAGCGACACGGACTGCTCGCGGTGCCCGTCGAGGGACCGGACACCATCCTCGAACCGCGTCACATCACAGAGGAGCACAAAGGCAAGGTGCTCGTGGGTGGGGCGGGGGTGCTTGCCGACGGCATCAAACGGGCGGTCGAGGTTGGCGCGGTGGGAATCGTGTGTGGTGGAGTAAAGGACTCCGATCTCATCGAGTACCTCGGCTTCGACATCGGCGTCGCCATCACGGGACAAGAGAAGATCCCCCTCACGCTCATCGTCACCGAAGGCTTTGGCATGTTGCGTATGGCCGACCGAACCTTCCGGCTGCTGAAGTCGCTCGAGGGCCGAGATGCAGCAATCAACGGCGCCACGCAGATTCGCGCCGGCGTCATCCGACCCGAGATCATCGTGCCACTGTCGGAGCCCCGCGGAGCCGCTGAGGTAGTCGAGGACCAGGCCCTCGAGATCGGAAAACCCATTCGTATCATCCGCGAGCCGTACTTCGGCGCTCTTGCCACCGTCACGCAGCTCCCTCCAGAGCTCCGGGAGATCGAGTCCGGGGCGCACGTTCGTGTGCTGTACGCCAAGCTGAACGAGAACGGCGAAGAAGTCGTCATTCCGCGCGCTAACGTCGAGATCATCGCGGAGTAGGGGTCGCTAGGCAAGAGGAACCCGATGCGCAAAGAAGTGCAGCAGATGCCCGACGGCCGTATCATCATCTACTACTGGCTGGAAGACGAGGAAGAGAGCGGCGGTGAGAGCGACTCGTGAGAAGTGGCTGGAGCGCCAGCGTCGCTGCTGGGACTTCGCCGCTGCCGGCTGCCTCGAGCTCTCCGGCTGGCTGGAACTCCACTATACGCCCATCACCTCGGCCATGCTTCGTCTGGCCCCGCCGCCTGAGGGCGGCCGGATCCTCGACGTCGCCTGTGGTACGGGCGGCCTCACCCGACGCCTCGCTACGAACGCAGCCTATGTCGTCGGCACGGACTTAGCGCCGGAGATGGTCGCGGCGGCAGAGAGCGCGTGTGAGGGCCTCGACAACGTCGCGTTCGAGGCCGTCGGAGCGGAAGACCCCGTGGACACCCCCCGACCTTTCGATGCGGCGTACTCCAGGCTCGGCATCATGTTCTGCGCAGATGTCGGGCTGGCCCTTCGGCGGATCGCGGATGTCGTGAAGCCCGAGGGAACTCTATGCATCGCGGTCTGGGGCCCCGCTAATCAGAACCAGTGGTCCGAAGTGCCTTCCCGCATCCTGATCGAACACCACGGACTGACGCCACCCGGCCCCGATGACCCCAGCGCCTTCCATATGGCGGACCCGCAAGCCGTTCGCCTCGCACTGACCGAGGCCGGTTGGCGGACCTATGCGCAGGAGCCCGTGCTCGTCCCCGGCTGGGAGGAGGGTGGGCCCGAACAAACTTGGGAACGCCTTCGCGCGACAGCCGGACCGATCGGGGCACTCTTCGAGCGCACGCCGGAGGACGAGAGGCTAGCCCTCCGTAAGCGAATCCTCGACGCGCTGGCCGAGGTGCCGCCCGGAGGTCTCACCGGCGTGGCATGGGTGCACGCGGCGCGGAGAGCCTAACCCATCAGTCGGCAGGAGACAGCCTTACGAGCTGCAGGTTCAACACCGCGGCTCCCGGCTTGCTCAGCGGACGGACCTCCAGCGTTAGCGTGCCCGGCGTCCGGAGCTCCAGCTCGCCCAAGGTGAGTGTCCGAAACGCTGCCCAACCGCCCGTGCCCGCCACCCGACCGCGCACTGCCGCTGTCCCCACGCGCACTTCAAACTCGGAGCCTGCGGAGCCGTCCTCGCAAGCGTACAGCACGTCCACCGTGTAGCGGCCAGGTCTTCGAAGCTCGAAGGCCCACCGGACGCTGTCCTTCTCCGACGTCCAGAAGCCGATGTTGTCCTTTCCGTCACCCTTCTCGTATCGCGCGGTGTCACCGAGGATCTCGGCTTCGGCGGCCCGCAGGGTAACCACGCCGCTCGGCCGTTGCAGGATCGGCACGGCTTCTACGACGACGGGCCCGGCCAGCTCCAGTACGATCACGCTGTTCACCGGGTCCGGCGCAGCCAGTGGGACCAGCATCTCGACCCCGCTCGCATGGGCCCTGACCGTAACGGGTCTCCCGTTCGCCAACAGCCACGCACGCTTCACCGGAGAACGCAGCCCGGGAACCGCCAACCGACCGCTGGACGGCCAGTCGAACACGTGCAGATACAGCTTTCCTGGCTTCGACGTGCATCGTCCCCACGGGAGCGAACGGAAAGGGCTCGGCCCCGTGCCGTAGATGGCCTCGCCGTTTCGCCGCAGCCACGCGCCAATGGCCCGCAGACGCTCCACGCTCGGCTCGGGGATCAGGCCTTCCGCCGTAGGTCCTACGTTCAGCAGGAAGTTTCCTCCCTTCGACGCGGTATCAGCCAACATGCGGATGAGGGTCTCAGTGGACTTCCAGTTGCGGTCGTGCAGCTTGAAGCCCCAAGTGTCGTTCATCGTCATGCACGACTCCCAGTCGAAGGGAAGGCCCGTGCCTGGGATGTACTGCTCCGGCGTGTCGAAGTCCCCCACTCCGCCCGCACCGGGCATCATGCGGCTCTTGCCGATTCGGTTGTTGATGATCAGGTCCGGCTGCAGGCGACGAAGCTCGGCGTAGAGCTGGGCGCCTTGCTCCGGCGTCCACTCGGGAACCCACTCGCCGTCGAACCAAAGCACTCCGAGCGGCCCATAGTTCTCGATCAGCTCCCGAAGCTGCGCCTTCATCACCGCCACGTACTCCGGCCACCGATCCTCGTTGGCGTCCGGGTGGTGCCAGTCCATGATCGAGTGATAAAAACAGAGCCGAATCCCGTGACGCCGGCATGCTTCGGCCAGCGGCTTCAGCAGGTCGCGGCCGTAGGGCGTGGACATCACGTCGTACTCGGTGTGCTTGCTGTCCCAAAGGCAGAAGCCGTCGTGGTGTTTGGAGGTGATGACGATGTACTTCATGCCGGCTTCCTTGGCCAGCCGAACCCATGCGTCTGCGTCGTACTTCACCGGGTTGAACAACTTCAGTAAGGTCTCGTACTCCTCGCGAGGAATGCGCTTCGTGTACATGATCCACTCGCCGGCTCCCGGCACCTGTTCTCCGTTCCACACTCCCGCCGGCACAGCATACAGGCCCCAGTGGATGAACATGCCGAAGCGCGCCTCCCGCCACCAAGCCATCCGCTTGTCGAACTCCTCTCGACTCTCCGATAGCGGCGTCTGAGCCAAGAGTGCCGTAACGAGCGCCAAACACGCGAGGTTCATGACCTGCCTCCTGGACCGAACGGGTCGCTGTGGATTGTGGCACCACTGGGTCCGGCTTGCGCAGCGCCGAACTCGATAGGTAACCTCCCTCGGTTCGTCTCGGTTGTCGGCGGTTCAGGTCGCCCGCAGCCGTAGAACGATGTAAAGTTCGATGAGAAGGGTCCGGTTCAACCACTTCGCCTGGCTAACGCTCGCGGTTCTCCTTGCCGTTATCGCTTGGGGAGCCTACGTTCGTGCCAGCGGCTCCGGCGCGGGTCTCGGCAACCAGTGGCCTTTCTGGAGCAAGGAAGGGATTGACCCGAACAAGGCGTTTCATTTCTTCGTCGAGCTGACCCACCGTCTCACCAGCGCGCTCTCCTTCTTCATGGTGGTAGTTCTGGCGGTGTGGGCTCGACGGCGCTTCGCGCCTCGTCATGCTGCCCGGCGCTACGCGGCCCTGGCGCTCCTCGTCATGGTGATCGAGGTGTTGCTCGGGGCAGGCCTGGTGAAGTTCGACCTCGTCGAAGACAACGCCTCGGCTTTGCGTGCTTTCGCCGTGTCGTTGCACCTCGCCAACACGTTCTTGCTCGTTGCGCTCACGGCCATGGCGGCTTGGCACGGCGGTGCGGAACGCAAGGTCGTCGCGCGAGGACAAGGTGCGGTCGGTTGGGGGCTTTGGATCGGCATCGTCACCACCCTGCTTCTCGGTGTGAGTGGGGCGCTGACTGCCTTGGCAGATACGCTCTTTCCGCCTGCGAACATGGCCCAGGTGATGGAACAGAGCGTTCCCGCAACCTCCCACTTCCTCATGCAGGTCCGCGGCGTCCACCCGCTTCTCGCGGTCTCGGTGGGGCTCTATCTCATTCTTATCGCGGGGCTCGTCGCATACCTGCGGCCGAGTAACGAGGTGCGTGTATGGAGCCGCGCGCTGGTCGGACTGGTGCTAGCGCAAAGCGTCATCGGTCTGGCGAATATCGCGCTGTTCACTCCGCACTGGCTTCAAATGGTGCACCTCGTCGTCGCAGACGTGATGTGGATCGTGCTCCTGCTGTTCGCGGCGTCCGCTATGCAGGAGACCGTCCCTCGCACAGAGCGCTTCGCGGAAGCTCCGCCCGCATCCGATGCCCCGAGCGCCACTCGGGCGACGTGGCGCAGTTACCTGCTGCTGACCAAGCCACGCGTCATCAGCCTATTACTGTTCACGACGGTAGCCGCGATGTTCGCGGCTGCGCGGGGCTGGCCCGGCGGCGGCTTGTTGCTCGCGGTGCTCATCGGTGGCTATATGGCTGCGGGAGCTGCCAACGCCATCAACATGGCGATTGACGTGGATGTGGACGCCCGCATGGGCCGCACCTCCAAGCGTCCAACTGTCACGCGCGAAGTCCCGCCGACCAACGCGCTTATCTTCGGCCTGGTGCTCGCGCTTCTGTCGTTCATCATCCTGACGTGGGCGGCCAACCTGCTGGCGGCGATGCTCGCCCTCGCCGGGCTCGTGTTCTACGTGATTATCTACACGCTGGTGCTGAAACGAAGGACCTGGCACAACATCGTCATCGGTGGTGCCGCGGGCTCCTTCCCGCCGCTCGTCGGATGGGCTGCGGTCACGGGAAGCCTGAGCCCGCTGGCCTGGCTGCTCTTCGCCATCGTCTTCGCCTGGACCCCGGTGCACTTCTGGGCTCTCTCGTTGCTGATCCGCGACGACTATGCGCGGGCGGGTATCCCCATGGCACCGGTGGTGCTCGGCGAGCGCCTCACGGTGGTGCAGATCGGGCTGTACGCGCTGCTTACGTCGATCATCTCTCTCCTGCCGCTGGTGCAAAGGCACACAGGGCTCGTGTATCTCGGTGTGGTCATCGCACTGAACCTAGTGCTCATCCTGCGCTCCGCGCAGCTCTTGCGAACCCCGGACCGTCCCCACGCCCTGTCGCTCTACAAGTACTCGATGCTCTACCTCGCCCTGCTCTTCCTTACTCTGGCCATAGACCGCTCACTGTGACCGGCCAGAACCTCGAGACGCTGCCCCCTTCGCATGTTGTGCGTGAGTGCCGAGCCATGACTCTGCTGCAGTTCACAATCGTCAGAGGCTGGGCCTGAATGCAGCTCGAGGTGTCACGCCAAGTGCACAGAGGGTACGCCGAGATCGTAGCGCCCGTGTCAGGGCGGTCAAAACGTCTCCGGACACTCGCTCGTGACGTCCCAGGGTTGTCCTAGCCTGAGGGAAACCCGTCGCCTTGTCCGCTCTCCCTTCTGGGATCTTTGCGGTGCCGTTGCGCCCTTTGCGTGAGGACCCGAGACGCCCGAAATGGTCCAGGAACACACAGGACCGCCAGCCCGCACGGTCCCGCGTACTTATGTACCCAGTTCGCGAGTTTTTACGCGAGGAGCGAATACTTCGCTTGCATAAGGTTTGAGGCATCGGGTATGGTCCCACGCGGAAGCCCTCGGCGGGGTTTCCTTTTTCTGGGACGCGCCGAGGCGCCACCGAAGCAGCGACGCAACCGGGGAGCAGGCCTCCGGGATGGACGCGTCGCGATGCGGGGGAAGGAGAACGGGTACGTTGGGGCGTTCGCTCGGCAGCCGCGTGCTGCCGGTTCACAATCGGATTATGGGAAGGATCGGAGGGGGCACCGCTCTCTGCCGCGCGGGCGGGCTATCCTGATTCGGAGCAATGGCGCAGATCTTTCCGCCCTACGCGAATACGCTTGCTAAGGTGAGTGTCTCACTCCTTCCCATCCTACCTCTGGGACTCATCTTCACACTCTCGGCCGTAACTCGCTCGCCATATCAGACTAACGTGGACGTCGCGCTAAACCAGCCGGCTCCCTTCAGCCACAAGCACCACGTGAACCAACTCGGGATCGACTGCCGGTATTGCCATTCTTCGGTCGAGAAGTCGTCGTTCGCGGGCATCCCGCCGACCCACACTTGTATGTCTTGCCACTCGCAGGTGTGGACCAACAGCCCGTTGCTAGCCGTGGTGCGCGACAGCTTCAAAGATAATGTGCCCATCGAGTGGAACCGCGTGAACAAGCTGCCGGAGTTCGTGTACTTCAATCATGCGATCCACGTCGACCGCGGCATCCACTGCAACGAGTGCCACGGCCCGGTTCAAGCCATGGACCTCACGTACAAGGCGAAGGCCTTCACCATGGTGTGGTGCCTCGACTGCCATCGAAACGTCGAAAAGCACCTTTACAAAGACGGATCGCATCCCGAGCGGACCCCCTCGGAGCAGATCTTCCAGCTCTATCTGAAGCCGCAAAGGGGTGAACCGCTAACCGAGCGCGAGAAGGCCATTCTGCGCGGTGTGACCTACAACCCCACCCCCGCCGAGATCGCAGAGGGCAAGAAGTTGATGAAGGAATATAAGGTGGACAAAGAGCAGTTAACCGACTGCTCGATCTGCCATCGCTAACGACGAACGCATGGGAACCGAGAACACAAACGACAACAGCAACAGAAAGCTGACCATCGCCGAGATTCGGGCACGGCTCGAGGGCAAGACAGGCCGTGCCTACTGGCGCAGCCTGGACGAGCTGGCCGACACCCCGGAGTTTCGCGAGTTCCTGCAAGACGAGTTCCCGCAGCAAGCGCGAAGCTGGGCGGCGGAGATGGACCGCCGTCAGTTCTTGAAGTTCGCTGGCGCCTCGCTGGCGCTTGCCGGTCTCGTGTCCGGCTGCCGCTTCCTGCCGCAAGAGAAGATCGTGCCCTACGTGAAGGCCCCCGAGGACGCGATTCCGGGCAAGCCGCTGTACTTCGCGACGGCGATTACCCGCCATGGCTACGCGACCGGATTGATCGCGACGAGCCACGAGGGCAGACCGACCAAACTCGAAGGCAACCCCAAGCACCCGGCAAGCCTGGGTGCGGCCGATGCAGTGGCTCAGGCCTCCGTGCTCAATCTGTACGATCCGGACCGCTCCACGGACGTGCTGTTCAAAGGCGAGCCCGCACTCTGGGATGCTTTCGTCAGCATGATGCGGGACGTCCGCAGGCAGCACGCGATGGATGGCGGTGCTGGGCTCCGAGTGCTGACCGAAACAATCACCTCGCCCTCGATGCTCGCGCTGCTGCGTCGCTTACAGCAGCGCTATCCCCAGATGGTGTGGCACGCCTACGAGCCCGTGAACCGCGACAACGTGTGGGAGGGTGCTCGGCTGGCCTTCGGCACCGTAGTGGACTCCGTCTATCATCTCGACCAGGCGGACCGCATCCTCTCACTGGATGCCGATTTTCTTTGCTCGATGCCGGGCAGTGTCCGGTATGCCCACGACTTCGCTTCTCGGCGGAAGGTTCGCAAAGGAGTCACCGAGGCGAACCGGCTCTACGCGATCGAATCCTCGGTCTCGGTCACGGGTGCCAACGCCGATCATCGAATCGGGGTCAAGCCGAGTGCCATGGCGGACACCGCTCGCTCCTTGGCCTCCCGGCTAGGGGTGGCTGTCAGCGGTGCCCCTTCGCCGCTGCCTGATGCGTGGCTGAATGCCGTGGTGGAGGACCTTCGGGCGCATGCCGGTCGCAGCTTGGTCATCGTGGGCGATGAGCAGCCGGCGGAGGTTCATGCCCTGGCCCATACTATGAACGCCGCACTCGGCAACGTCGGCCGAACAGTCACCTACGTCGAGGCGCCTCCCCGACCCACGCACGGCTCTCAGAGGGCGTCGCTCCGAGCACTCGTTTCCGACCTGAATGCCGGCAGGGTGCAGACCGTGTTAGTGCTCGGAGGCAACCCGGCGTACTACTCCCCGGCCGACCTCGGCTTCGCCGCTGCTTTCGCGAAGGCCCGGCTGAAGATCCACGTGGGCTCGCATGTGGACGAGACCGCAGTCCTGTCGGATTGGCATGTCCCCGAATCGCACTTCTTGGAGCGCTGGGAAGACGCCCGAGCGTATGATGGCACCGTGTCCATCACCCAACCGCTCATCGAGCCGCTCTACCGCAGCAGATCCCCCCTGGAAGTGCTGCAGCTTCTGGAAGGAGATCCGCGCCGCGGGTATGACATCCTAACCGACCACTGGCGGTCCGTTCAGGCACGAGCAGACTTCGAGAATTGGTGGGAGCGTGCCAAGCACGACGGGTTCATCGCTAACAGCGCGCTGCCGCCGATTTCAGTAACGCTTCGACCCGACCTCGCCTCGGTCCTACCGCGTGTGTCAGCTGCAAATGGCATCGATCTGGTGTTCCGCCCGGACCCGACGGTAGGAGACGGCCGCGACGCGAACAACGGGTGGCTTCAAGAGTTGCCGAAGCCCTTGATCACCGTCACGTGGGACAATCCCGTGTTGATGTCGCCGGCTCTGGCGGAGCGCTTGGGTGTGGACACGCAGGACGTCATCGCGATTCGTGTGGCGGGTCAGCAGCTAGAGGCGGTGGCGTGGGTTCAGCCTGGTCACCCCGAAGACACCGTAACCGCCTACCTGGGGGGTGGCCGAACTCGAGCAGGCAAACTCGGCACCGGAGTCGGTTTCGACACATACCGCCTTCGCACCGTGTCCGGGCACGACTTCGCGCCGGGCGCGGAGATCCGCAAGACGGGCAGGAAGCATACACTCGCCGCCACCCAGAACCACCACACTCTGCATGGCAGTGTCACCCAGCATGGTCGCGACCTGTTGCGCGTCGGCACGCTGGCGGAGTTCGTTCGCGATCCTTCGCTGGGACACGGTGGTCATGACGGGCATGAGAAGGACCTAACGCTTTACGAACCCCCCAAATCCTTCCGGGACTACCAAGGCCACCGCTGGGGAATGTCCATTGACCTCTCCGCATGCATCGGCTGCAACGCGTGTGTGGTTGCGTGTCAGGCCGAGAACAACATCCCCGTCGTGGGCAAAGACCAGGTCCGCCGTGGCCGAGAGATGCACTGGATCCGCATAGACCGTTACTTCGAGCGAGGGCTGGACGACCCCGATGTGCACTTCCAGCCCGTGCCCTGCATGCACTGTGAAAAGGCGCCCTGCGAGCCGGTATGCCCCGTGGCTGCAACCACACACAGCCACGAAGGGCTGAACCAGATGGTGTACAACCGGTGCATTGGTACCAGGTATTGCTCGAACAACTGCCCCTACAAGGTGCGGCGCTTCAACTTCTACAAGTATTCGGCAGGCCAGCCGAACATGGCACCCGGCAACTACGATCACCCCACCCTGAAGCTGCTGGCAAACCCGGACGTTACCATCCGTGGCCGAGGCGTGATGGAGAAATGCACCTACTGCGTGCAGCGCATCAACGCCGCTCGTATCAAAGCGAAGCAGGAGCGTAGACCCATCGCGGATGGGGAAGTGGTGCCCGCGTGCGTGCAGACGTGCCCCACCGGTGCCATCGTCTTCGGTGACGTGGCAGATGCCGGTAGTGCTGTTTCCAAGCTGAAGTCGGAACCACACGATTACGGCCTGCTAACGGAACTGAATACTCGACCGCGCACCACCTACCTGGCAAGGATCAAGAACCCCAATCCACGGCTTAGCGAGGAGCAGGCGTGAGCGACGTAGTGGACACCCGAGTCCTGACCGGCAGCAACAGCTACAGTTCGCTGGGCGATCAGATCAGCTCGATCGTCCTGGACCAGCGCACGCACAAGCTGCCTTGGTATGGCGGCTTCGCGCTCGGTTTCCTGTTGCTGAACGTGATGTTGCTCTCCCTCGCGTGGCTGCTCTACATGGGCATCGGCGTGTGGGGTGTGAACGTCCCCGTCGGCTGGGGCTTCGCGATCATCAACTTCGTGTGGTGGATCGGTATCGGCCACGCGGGTACGCTCATCTCTGCGATACTCTTGCTGACACGCCAGAACTGGCGCAACTCGATCAACCGCTTCGCCGAAGCGATGACCATCTTCGCCGTCATGTGCGCGGGTCTCTTCCCACTGCTGCACACGGGTCGCCCATGGGCGGCCTACTGGATGTTGCCTTACCCTAACATCCTAGGCGCCTGGCCGCAGTTTCAGAGCCCCCTGATCTGGGACGTGTTTGCGGTCACCACCTACATAACCGTCTCGGCACTGTTCTGGTTCGTGGGCCTCATTCCGGATTTCGCCACCCTGCGAGACAAGGCGAAGAACCTGATCGTCAAGCGTTTGTTCGGAATCGCGTCGTTCGGATGGCGCGGCTCGGTCAAACACTGGTTCCGGTATGAGACGGCCTACCTGATCCTCGCCGGCCTCTCGACCCCGCTGGTTCTCTCGGTGCATAGCGTCGTCAGTTTGGACTTTGCCGTCTCCATCATCCCGGGTTGGCATGCAACCATCTTCCCGCCCTACTTCGTCGCTGGGGCCATTTACGCTGGTTTCGCGATGGTTCTTCTGCTGACCATACCAATCCGCAAGTGGTACGGGCTAGAACACATGATCACGATGCGCCACATAGATTGGATGGCGAAGATCATGTTGGCGACTGGATTGATCGTTTTCTACGGCTACATCGCCGAGGCGTTCTATGGCTGGTACAGCGCCAACGAGTTCGAGTGGCACATGATGTGGAATAACCGCATGACAGGCACCTACTCGTTGCTGTATTGGTCCCTGATCTTCTGCAACGGATTGGTGCCGCAGCTGTTGTGGTGGCCGAAGGTCCGTCGCAACACGCTCATGCTGTTCGCTATCAGTTTGGTAGTAAGCGTGGGGATGTGGCTCGAGCGCTTCATCATCGTGGTCACTAGCCTGCACGAGGACTTCGTGCCTTCCGCTTGGGGCTTCTACGATCCTACCATTTG
Source organism: Fimbriimonadales bacterium (assembly GCA_045862955.1). Taxonomy (GTDB): domain Bacteria; phylum Armatimonadota; class Fimbriimonadia; order Fimbriimonadales; family JABRVX01; genus JABRVX01. The sequence goes on along the minus strand of BTVI01000005.1, from coordinate 21,178 downwards.
GGACTGGGGCCTGTTCCTCGGCACGATCGGTCTGTTCACGTTCTTGATGTTCCTTTTCATCCGATACCTGCCCATGATCAATATCTTCGAGATGAAGGATCTGCTGCACAAGATGAAGCCCGGCCACGCGGCTCCGGCCGTTGCGCTCCACGGCCCTGGGGGTGGTGAGACGCAATGAATGGCCTGCACGGCATCGTGGCGGAGTTCGACAATCCCGAGGACTTGGTAGTGGCGGTGCACAAGGCGCGGGAGAACGGCTACACTCGGCTCGACGCTTACACGCCGTTTCCCATACACGGCTTGGCCGAAGCCATCGGCTTCAAGGACAATCGCGTCCCTTGGATCATCTTCATTTTCGGCGTGCTCGGGGCGGCCATCGGCTACGGCCTGCAGTACTACATAACAACCATCAACTACCAACTGAACGTAGGAGGAAGACCGACACACAGCTGGCCGCATTACATCCCCGTTACGTTCGAGAGCGCCGTGCTGCTGGCGGCATTTGCCGCTGTGTTAGGGATGCTTGCGCTCAACGGCCTGCCGCACCCACACCACCCGATCTTCAACCATAGCCGTTTCGAACTGGCGACGGATGACCGATTCTTCCTGTGCATCGAGGCCGATGACCCGCAGTTCGACCCCACTGAGACGGCGCGGTTCCTCCGCTCGCTCGGTCCGTACGGCGTGGAAGAGGTGCCAGAATGATGCGGCTGCTTAGAGTGATAGGTCCTCTGCTCGCAGTGGCATTCCTGGCCGGTTGTCACACCGACATGTGGGTGCAGAACAAGGTGCACAAGCCGTACCAGCCGAGCGACTTCTTCCCCGACAAACAGTCGGCTCGACCCCGCGTACCATACACCGTGCCGCAAGGGGAGCTTCGCACAGACCGGGAGATGTACACCGGCATCATCGGTGGCACTCGCGTCCCGATTGACATTCGGTCGGGCTCGCCCGTTCAAACGGGTATCTTCCGAGGGACGTACGTGGACAAGTTCCCGTTTGCGATCACGCGGCAGGACCTCCTCAGAGGCCAGGCGCAGTTCGATGCGTTCTGCTCGCCCTGTCATGGGCGCGCGGGCGATGGCAATGGCATGATCGGAGCGCGAGGGTTCAATCTTCAACGCCGACCGGCCAACTATCATACCGACCGTTTGCGACGGATGCCGATAGGTCACTTCTATGACGTGATCACGAACGGCTTCGGTGTGATGTACGGTTACGCCTCTCGCATCGATGTAAAGGATCGCTGGAGGATCGTCGCCTACATCCGAGCCTTGCAGCTTTCGCAGGGTGCACCGGTATCTGAATTGACGCCGGCAGACCGCGAGCGTCTGAACGAAGCTGTTCGAACGGAAGGGGAGCGGCAGTGAACGTAGAGAGCCGACCCGTCCTGACCCGCCTGCAGATTGCTGGCGTGATCGCCGTTGTGCTAGGCCTGATAGGTTGCGCGTTGGCCTTCGGGCAGGACGCTAAGGTGTTTCAGCAGAGCTACCTGTTCGGGTTCGTTTTCTGGTGCAACCTGTCGCTCGGGTGCTTGGGCGTCAGCTTGTTACACCACTCGATCCGGGCTCGTTGGTCTCTACCCGTGCTGCGCTTCTTCGAAGCGGGGTCTTCGCTGCTGCCGTACATCTTGCTGTTATTCATCCCCGTGTTGTTGTGGTTGCCGAATCTGTACCCATGGGCCGCTCCCGATGCGGCCGCGCACGACGCGGTGATACGCTTCAAGTCGCCATACCTCAACTCGACACGGTTCATCCTTTTCGCCATCGGGTACTTCGTCGTGTGGATAGGGCTTGCGTCCATCCTGAATCGATCCTCGGCAGCGCAAGAGAGCAGTGGCAATGCCACGCTTGCACAGGGTCGGGCCAACCTGGGTGCCGCAGGCCTCGTGGTGTATGTGCTGACAGTCACCTTCGCTACCACCGATTGGGTAATGTCGCTCGATCCCCACTGGTACTCCACCGTGTACGGCGTGATGTTCGTGGTTGCTCAAGGATACGGTGCGCTAGCGCTCGCGACCGTCATGCTAGGGTTATTCGGAAAGCACAAGCCAGTGTCGGACGAGCTGACTCCGCGCCTGACGCGCGACCTCGGCAACATGCTGCTCACGTTCACCATGCTGTGGGCCTATATCGCCTTCTCGCAGTATGTGATCATGTACTCGGGCAACCTGCCGGAAGAGATCACCTACTATACAGCGCGCCTACAGGGCACCTGGTGGGCCATCGGAACGGGGCTGGTTATCTTCCAGTTCTTCGTCCCCTTCCTTCTGCTACTGTCCGGTCGCACGAAGCGCACCCCGAGCCTCATCGTGTCGGTCGCCGTTTGGATTCTGCTCATGAGAGTGGTTGACACCTTCTGGGTCGTCACGCCGTTCTTCTATGGTGACGGTGGCGCCGTGCCCGCAGTGGCCTACTGGGGCTCGGCCTCTACGCTGCTTGCGATGGGCGGCATCTGGCTGCTCCTCTACGCGCATCGGCTGGGCCGGTATCCGCTGGTGGCTCGCCACCAAACCCTGTCGGAGGAGGTGCCGCAGCATGTCGGATGAGCATCGCGCACCCGATCCGCTGACCCAACTGGGCTATGAACCGCGAGACGTCTCGACGGGTCCGCTGCTAAAGTGGGCGATAGCCTTGGGAGTTTTTATCGCAGTAGCACTACTCGCCTCGCTGGGAATCTACAACCTGACGATGCCGCCGCCCGAGAAGATGCGACAGAAAACTGGCCCAGTCAACGCTGTGCAGCCGATCCCGAATGCACCGCCTCTCCAGGTGAATCCCGCGCTGGATATGCGCGAGTTCCGCATAAAGGAAGACCGCACGCTGCACAGCTACGGATGGGTGGATCAGGCGGGCGGCGTCGCGCGCATCCCCATCGAGCGGGCGATGGAACTGATAGAAGAAAAGGGATTGCCCACTCGGCAGTCCGCCCCCACCCCCGAGGGAGGCATGCAATGAAGTTGATATGGAGGAACATCGCGACTTGGCTGCTATGTGTGGCCTGCGCGGTCTCGTGGTCGCAAGGCGCCGACGATGTCACTCGCGAAGTAGCACTGGATCAGAAGCTGGGCACCGTAGTGCCTGCCGACATTCCGTTCGTGGACGAGAACGGCCAAGCCGTTCGAATCGGTGACTACTTCGGCGACAAGCCGATCGTGCTCGCACTCGTGTGGTACAAGTGCCCGGGCATCTGCATTGCCATCGAGGAGGGGATGATCCTCTCATTCCGCGAGCAGTCGTTCCAGATCGGCAAGGACTACAAGGTGCTTAGCGTCAGCATCGCTGCGGAAGAAGGCCCGGAGCTGGCGAAGGCCAAGCAAGCAGATGCCATCGAGCGCTATGGTAAGCCCGAAGCTAAGGAGGGCTGGCACTTCCTGACGGGTACCAAGGAGTCGATCGCCAGACTTACCTCCACGGTCGGTTACCGCTTCGTGTACGACGCCAAGACGCAGCAATACGCGCATCCCGCGGGTCTCATCGTGCTGACGCCTCAGGGCAAGATCTCCCACTACTTCTACGGAGTAGAGTATCGCCCCAGAGACCTGCGGCTGGCTCTCGTTTCGGCAGCAGGCGGGAAGATTGGCACCCCTGTCGACAAGGTACTGCTCACGTGTTACCACGTGGATCTTACGACGGGAAAGTACAACCTGGCCATCACACGCATACTCCAGATCGCGGGTGGCATCACGATCGCGGTGCTCTTCGGAAGCATTTTCTACTTGTCTCGACGGTACAAGGCGCAGGTTCCAGCGAACGGAGGGGAGGGTCCCACGCCCGACGCCGCGTAGGGCGATAGGAGTATCAGATGCCGGATTTCACGTTGCTCCCCGAACAGGCTTCTACCTTCGCAGAGAAGATGGACCCCCTCTTCTACGCGATGTTGCTGCTTAGCCTCTTCTTCACGGTGCTGGTCTTCACCCTAGTTATCTTCTTCGCCGTGCGGTACCGGCGAGGCAGCAAGGCAAGTCGCAAGGGTGCTACCTCCCACAACTACAAGCTCGAAATCATTTGGACAGCGATTCCTCTAGGGCTTGCCCTAATCGTCTTCTTCTGGTCTGCCAAGCTTTTCGGCTATGCGCGGACCGTACCAGAAGATGCCATTGAGATCTTCGTCATCGGCAAACAGTGGATGTGGCACATGCAACATCCTAATGGCGTCCGCGAAAACAACGAGCTGCACGTACCGGTCGGCAGACCTATCAAGCTGGTGATGATATCGCAGGACGTCATTCACGACCTCTACATCCCTGCCTTTCGTATTCATCAGGACGTGCTGCCGGGTAAGTACACCTATGCTTGGTTCGAGGCGACCAAGACGGGCAAGTTCCGCATCTACTGCGGCCAGTACTGCGGCACTCAGCACTCACAAATGACGGGCTTCGTGTACGTGATGGAGCCGGCCGACTATCAGGCTTGGCTGGCCAGCGGCGGCGACAAGACTCGCATGACCCAACTTACGATGGACGAGGCCGGGCAGCAGATCTACGACCGCCTTCAGTGCGGCTCGTGTCACGGTTTCGCGCCGGCACGTGCGCCGTCCCTAATAGACCTGTACGGCTCGAAGGCCAAGCTGGCCGATGGTCGGACCGTCACCGTGGACGAAACCTATCTGAGGGAGTCCATCGTCGCGCCGGACATGAAGATCGTCGAGGGCTACCAGGCTATCATGCCGTCCTATCGAAACCAACTGAGCGAGGACCAGTTGTTGCAGCTAATCGCTTTCATCAAGACCCTTAGGAGCGGCATGCAGGCGCCGGCTCCTACGCAGGCAGGCTCGGCTGGGGGTGGTACGCGATGAGCGTGCAGACCGCCACTCCCGGCGCAATCGAGCAGCCGAAAACGCACTATCTGAATGCCGGGCATACCATCGCATCATGGCTGCTCACCACCGACCACAAGCGCATCGCGATCCTATACATGATCTCGATCACGTTCGCATTCATCATCGGTGGTGCGGCGGCCGCGATGATTCGTATCGAGTTGACATCGCCCACCGGAGTGCTGCTGGAGCACGAGACCTACAACAAGATGTTCTCGATGCACGGCATCGTGATGATCTTCCTGTTCCTCATCCCGTCCATTCCTGCAGTGCTGGGGAACTTCCTCATCCCGATGATGATCGGTGCGAAGGACCTCGCATTCCCACGACTGAACCTGCTGAGTTGGTACTTGTACATGGCAGGTTCCATTCTCGCTGTGGTGGCAATGATCACTGGCGGAGTGGACACGGGCTGGACCTTCTACGTTCCATACAGCAGCGTGTACGCGAACAGCAACGTGGTGCTCGTTATCTGCGGTGCGTTCATCGTCGGGTTCTCGTCCATCGCTACGGGCATCAACTTCATAGCCACCATCCACAAGATGCGGGCGCCGGGGCTCACATGGTTCCGGCTGCCGCTGTTCGTGTGGGCGCACTACGCGACCAGCATCATCATCGTACTCGGAACGCCGGTGGTGGCAATCACCCTGGCGCTCGTCGCCGTCGAGCGGCTGTTCCACATCGGCATCTTCGACCCGGCGCAGGGTGGCGACCCCGTGCTCTTCCAGCATCTGTTCTGGTTCTACTCTCATCCGGCCGTGTACATCATGATCCTGCCCTCGATGGGTGTGGTCAGCGAGATCATCACCTGTTTCTCGCGCCGAAGACCGTTCGGATATAGCTTCATCGCGTTCTCCAGCTTGGCTATCGCAGTCTTCGGCTTCCTCGTATGGGGACACCACATGTTCGTAAGTGGCCAGTCGGTCTACCTGGGCATTGTGTTCTCGGTGCTCAGCTTCGTGGTAGCCGTGCCCTCTGCGGTCAAGACCTTCAACTGGACTGCTACCATGTACAAAGGTCGTATCTGGTTCACGGCGCCGATGCTGTATGCGCTGGGCTTCATCGGCCTGTTCACCGTCGGCGGTCTAACTGGGTTGTTCCTAGCTTCGATGGCGACCGACGTGCACCTTCACGACACCTACTTCGTGATCGCTCACTTCCACTACATCATGGTAGGTGGCGCGATCATGGGCTACATGGGCGGGTTGCACTTCTGGTGGCCGAAGATGACGGGGCGCATGTATCCCGAGTCCTGGGCGAAGCTCGCAGCAGGCATTACCTTCCTAGGCTATAACCTTACATTCTTCCCGCAGTTCATCATGGGCTTGCAGGGCATGACACGGCGCTACCACTATTATCCCGCGGAGTTCCAGGCCCTCAACGTGTTGTCCTCGGCGGGCTCCAGCATTCTCGCAGTGGGATACCTCATTCCCCTGATCTACTTCTTGTGGTCGCTGTGGTATGGCAAGAAGGCCGGCCCGAATCCGTGGCGCGCTGCGGGCCTCGAGTGGATGACCGATTCGCCGCCTATCACCTACAACTTCGAGAAGACGCCGATCGTAACGTGGGAAGCCTACGACTACCCAGAGAATGAAGAGGACGATCCCTTGCCGGACCTGGACGATGAAGAACAACTGCTGGCAGTAGGATCGGGAGAGGCGGCGAAGCGATGAGCCTAGAGGCAACCGCTCACAGCGTTCACGACGAGCACCTCGCACATCAGTTCGAGGACATGCCGCAACAGAACGATGCGTACCTGGTCGGCATGTGGGCCTTCCTCGTCACCGAGATCATGTTCTTCGGAGCACTCTTCACGGCGTACATGATCTACCGATTCACATATCCACACACGTTCCTCGACGCCCACCGCGAGCTGGACGTTCCGCTCGGTGCGATCAACACGTTCGTGCTTCTTACCAGTAGCCTCTTCGTAGCACTCGGCGTCCGTGCGGCGCAGCTCGGCAATCGAAGGGGTGTTTTGCTCTGGCTCTCGCTAACGCTGCTGTGCGCCTTCGGCTTTCTCGGGATCAAAGCCGTGGAATATAGCCACAAGTTCGAGCACAACCTAGTACCGGGTCCCAACTTCCAGTACGAAGGCAAACTGCCGACCCAGCCGGATCGTGGCCTCGTGGACACACCCGCTGTGCAGCAGGGCGTGGATGTCGGCGGTCCGATGATCGGCGCAGTGCGATTGGGCTCCGGACAGATGCAGGCGCAGAGCGTGCAGATGTTCTTCGGTCTCTACTTCGTAATGACAGGCCTACATGCACTGCACGTGATCGTAGGGATCCTGGTCATCGGTACCGCGGTACTACTGGTGGCTAGGCGACACAAGTCGGTGCAGTACTTCATGCCGATCGAGTTGATCGGCTTGTACTGGCACTTCGTGGACATCGTGTGGATCTTCTTGTTCCCGCTTTTCTATCTGATACCGCAGGGGTAGACGAATGAGTGAAGGGCAGCATGAGCATCCTGTAGTCCCGGTGAGCACCTACGTCATCGTTTATGTGTTGCTGGTGATCCTGCTGGGTGTGACCGTGGGAGTGTCGTACTTGCACCTCGGGATCTTCAGTAATCTCGTTGCATTGCTGATCGCGTCCGTGAAAGCGCTGCTCGTCGTGCTCTACTTCATGGGAGTGCGGTACAGCAGCCGACTCGTCTGGCTCTGGGCTGCAGCCGGATTCCTGTGGCTCATCATTCTCTTCGGCGCGATCCTGGACTACATGACCCGCGGCTGGACCCCGGCATAGGCGCCCGTCGGCGCACCATCCCTCCATCCGCCCTCGGATGGAGGGACAGCGCTAACTGAGGTCGCCTAGTTCCCACGCTCCTTCGGTGCGGGTGGCGGCATGTCGGCAGGCAACCGGAAGCGCGTTAGATCCTGCATCGGCAGGTCCGGCAGGTCCTCGTCCACGTTCGCGATATACAGCCACCAGTTGTTATAGCCGTACTGGGTGTAGCCGGGGAACTTCGGTACCCGCTCCAGAAGCCACTTCATGTAGCCGAAATGGTTGTTCCCCCACTCCTGACTGGACACTAAGCGCGGCTTGCCACGCAGATCCGGATACCTCGCCCAGTTGTCGGCCCAGGACTCGACACGCCGCGAGTTGTTATAATCGTATCCGCCCTGTCCGTTCGGTGGCACGTGGCAGTTGCCAACGTGTGAAGGAGTGCCGACATGGTCCAACTCGAGCCACGAGAACACGTTCCAAGGGTCACGCTTGTTGTGCGTGTCCCAGATGCCGTCCGCCAACGCCAGCGCTGCCATGCTCTCGATGCGGTGTGCATAACTGTGGATCATGTTGTCCGGGCCCACCTCGTAGTTGAACCCCATCACCCACATGGTGTGACCAATCTCTTCCGGAATGTCGTAAGGACGATAGAACCATGGGTTGTCGGTGGGGCCGAACCTCGCGTACCGGTTGGGAATATAGCCTGCGAACTCGTCCATGTGCATCCCCGAAGCACCCCACACCCACAGCTCGGTAATATGCTCCTTCTTGCATCGCTCTAGTAGGCCGTTCTCAACGAAGAACATGCGGTAACTGCTCGTGGTAGGTTGCCACTTCTCGGTCTTCCGTGCCGCCAGGTAGGTCTCGTCCGTGTAGCGGAATCCATCGGTCTTGATAGGGAACGCATCTACCTCGATGATGTCCACGATCTGGTAGTTGATGTACCCCCAGCTCGCTTCGCGTACCACGTTGGCAAGGATGTAGGAGTACTCGACGGGGTCGTTGGCCTTCAGGTACTCGATGAGACGTTTTCCGCCCTCGCTCTTCAGAGTGGGGTTGTAGATGAGCACGATCACTTTTGCGAGCTTGCGCCCCGTAGCCGCCTTCTCGTTGTACACGAACTTCGGTCGCGTCCACTTCGCCGCAGCACGATCGCGAACGGTGTAAGACCCTGTCATCTGCTTGTCGCCTTCGGGCTGGACGATGGGGAGAGATTTCCAAGATGGCTGGGCCTGCTTCTGGGCCGGCGACGCGGCGCTGACAACGGACAAAGCGAGAAGAGGGAGAAGGAAATGGATCATCTCAGGGACACTCCTTGTTGGGTACCGCAATGGTACCGCGCCGGCGGCCCTTAGGCCGCCGGCGCGTACCTATCCGAGATGAACTATCGCCTGCGCAATGCGGCAGCCAGCCAGATGCCTCCAGCTAGGATCATTCCCAGCGTGCCAGGCTCCGGCACGGGATTGATGTTGATATTCCCGTTCCACAGGTTGCCGCGGAAGACGATCGCCAGGTCCACGGGGGTCACGAAACCCTGGCCCATGGCCGGAACGCCATCGTGCACGATCAGCAGGTTGACGTTCTGGCCCTGCAGATTGAAGTTGGAGAAGTAACCGACGGTAGTAACCGTGTGACCCAGGCCGAAGTCTTGGTCCCACGGATTGCCGTACTCGTCTATCCCGCCGATATGCCCGGGATTTTCGCCGAAGTCGTAGACAGGATAGTTGGTGCCGCCGATGTTGGCGAACTGGCCGGTGTTCAAGATGCCCCAATGTTGGAAGCTCGTGAGAAGCGGTCTGCCCGCGTTGATCTCTGCGACGGCGTTTGCATATCCGTTGGCGAGGACCAGGCCGACACCCCAGCCATAACCCACCTTACCCGCGGGCAGGGGGCCGGGTGGAGTGAGCTGGTTTGCTCCAAACTTGGTGTGGTTGGCATCCCACCGCGCGAAATTGCGGATGCCGTTGACTGCGTCGAAGCCGCTCCCGTTCGGGTCCGTGAGGTGCGTGCCGCCGTGTCCGTCGTCGGCGACCGCCCAATCGTTCGTGTCCATGAACCAGCCCAACTCATAGGCTACTGCCTTACCGGGGAGGGCAGGATTGCCCGCCACTCCCGCGTAGCCTCCCGCATCCCAATACAGGATGATGTTAGCGCCGGCGGTGGGGGTGCACCAGCTGGAAGTCACGACTACCGGCCAGCCACCGGCAGCGGCGGGCGGCATGCACACATCGGGTACGAGCGGAAGATAGGCGGATTGCGCGCTTGCTGCAAGAGGCAAGCATGCGCCGAAAGCCATCAGCGCCGAGAGCCTCGAGGCGCTCATGCTGTTTGTTCCTCCTTCGAATGGAGCGCTACGCCCCGCGGCACGGGGTGGGCGCATTGCCCCCCAGGTCGGGTCGGCAATGCAAGAATTGAACAACAGAAACCTGCTTGTGCATGATTCCACAGATTCCGCGGATTCGCAAGGGGGAAGTTCGCGGACAGGCGGTTACTCCGGTCGCGATGGCGACCATCGCCGAAGCCGCAGTGAGTTGCTTACGACCGAAACCGAGGAGAATGCCATCGCTGCGGCTGCAGCCAGAGGCGGCAAGAAGTGCCCCGTCAGCGGATACAGCGCGCCTGCGGCCAGCGGAATGCAAAGCGTGTTGTAGAGAAACGCAAACAGCAGGTTCTGCCTGATATTCCGCAACGTGGCGCGGGACAGCTCGACAGCATCCGGCAGTGCTCGCAGGTCGGAGTTCACGATGGTAACGTCCGCGGTCTCCATCGCGGCTTCCGAGCCCGAGCCCATCGCGACACCCACGTCGGCCGCCGCGAGCGCGGGAGCATCGTTTACACCGTCACCCACCATCGCGGTCGCGCCGCTCTTCTGCCGGATCGAGCGCACCAGACTGGCCTTCTGGTCCGGCATCACCTCGGCATGAACCTCTTCCAGCCCAAGCCGCTGGGCAATCGCTTCGGCAGTAGCGGCGTTGTCTCCGGTGAGCAGGTGAAGCTCCACGCCTAAGGCTCGCAGTCGCTTCAGCGCTTCGGGTGCCTCGGGCCGTAGCGGGTCTCCCAGGGCTATGGAACCCAGGAACCGCCCGTCCAGCCCGACCAGTGCTACCGTGTGCCCCTCGTCAGGCGTTCCCACTCCGTCTACCTTGGCGCCGACCTGCTCCAGCAGCGCCTGCCGCCCGACAACGCCGATCTTGCCGTCCGGCCACTCCGCACGCACTCCGAGCCCCGCAACCGCAGTCGTACGCGCTGGTCGCTCCAAAGCCATTCCTCGCTTCGCGGCTTCGGCGGTCACGGCGCGTGCCAGCGGGTGTTCGGACCCAGCCTCGATAGCAGCCGCTACCGCGAGCAGCTCATCATCAGACGCCCCGTTCGCTGGGCTGAGCGAAACCACCCTGGGTTTGCCTTCGGTCAGGGTCCCGGTCTTGTCCAGGCACATGGCACGCACGCCGCCCAGCTGCTCCAGCGCCTCGGCGTCGCGGAAAAGCACCCCCATCGAGGCTCCGCGGCCGATGCCGACGACGATGCTGGCTGGCGTCGCGAGGCCGAGCGCACAGGGGCAGGCGATGATCAGCACGGTCACCGCGTTCATCACCGCGCGCTCCAGTCCGAAGGAGGGCAAGAACCCGTACCACAGCACGAATGTGCCGATGGCGATGAGCAGAATGAGCGGCACGAAAATGCCGCTAATGCGATCCGCCAGCCGTTGGACCGGCGGTCGCGAAGCCTGCGCCGCGTCCACCAACCTGAGAATGCGCATCAGAGTGCTGTCTCCCGGAGCGGTGTCCACACGCACCTCGATGGCGCCGTGACCGTTCAGCGACCCTGCGAACACCTTGTCGCCTGGACCCTTCGGCACCGGTGCGCTCTCGCCGGTCAACAGGGACTCGTCGGCTTCCGAGGACCCCACCAGGATCACGCCGTCCGCCGGGACCTTCTCTCCCGGGCGGACCAACACGCGGTCGCCAACAGCCAGCTCTTCCGCCAGAACCTCACGCTCGCCCTCCGCCGTCAGCAGCCACGCGGTTTTCGGGCGAAGACTCATCAGCGCCTTCATCGCGTCGCCGGCACGGGCCCTCGCTCGCGTCTCCAGATACCTCCCGAGCGTCACGAGCGCGATGAGCCCTGCGGCAGTCTCGAAGAAGGTGTGATGCCAGTGCCCAATCAGGCACAGATAGAGACTATAAGCGAAAGCCGAAACCGCCCCGATGCTGATCAACACGCTCATGTCGGCGGAGCGTGCCTTCAGCGCCTTCCACGCTCGTCCGAGGAACGACGCTCCCGCTCCAAAGGTTGCGACGGCTGCCAGCACTGCCTCCACTCCCCAGTGCGCTCGGGGCATGCCAGGTACCATCGCTCCCATCAGCGGCAAGAAGCAGAGCAGGCTGACGAGGAATCGGTTTCGCTCTGCGACCATCTCCCGATGCCTACGCAGCTCCGACTCCTCACGACTGACTCGGCCGGCATCCTCGGCCCCATAGCCGATCTTGCGGACCGCCGAGAGGATGTCTGCCGTGACTGCAATCGCCGGGTCGAACCAAACGCGGCCCCGTTCGGTGGGGAGGCTCACCTCTGCCGATGCGACGCCCGGTACGCGCAGGAGCGCTTTCTCCACCCTGGCCACACATGCGGCACAAGTCATCCCCTCGATGGCGATGTCCATGCGGGCCTTGCCCTGCGATGGCCCTGCCTGCTCCCCTGCACGCCGGCCACCCCAGAAGAACAGGGCGATACCCAACCCTGCGAGGAGCCCGCCGGAGACTGTAACCACCTCATGCATGCCTACGCCCATTCTACGCGAGGGGAGCTGCGTTCGGCGCCTGGTGGCGACAGCGGCCCCCTGCAGGTCTTCCTGCTTCTATCCGTCGTACTCGCAGAGGGCGGTCCACCGCGGACTCCCTCGTTTTGCCTGCAGATAGACCGGAAGAATGTGCTCTAGGTGTTCGGAGACGGCATGAACTCCGAACGTGATCCCCTGCGATCTTGGCGAGCCCTCTGCGACCGTTGCGTGCTATATTCCTCACCACTCGTAGCGGGTGGGTCACTGGCAAGAAGCCACCGCAGCCACGGCGTCCCAGACCGCCATGCGGAGGCCGACGTCCCCAGTGGCCCATACTCTCGCAGTGGTGAGGGTCCACGGTGCGCCTTCCGTCAGTGCTCGATCTGCTTCCAGTACTTTTCGAAGTCGAAGCGGGGGCTGTTCTCCGCATCGTGACAACTGATGCAGGTCTTCTCCCCCTCGGTCTTCAGCGACACGTTGTAGTCAGCCACGTGCTTGCTCCCCGGGCCGTGGCACGACTCGCATCCCACGTCCTTCAGCTCCGGGGTCTCCTTCATGCTCACGAAGCCTCCGATGTGCTTCATCCCGACTACGTGGCAATACACGCAATCCGGGTCCAAGTCGTGCTTCACGTCCTCCAAGGTCTTGTAGGCGTGGGAGTGCTTGGACTTCTTCCATATCTCATAGGCAGCGTCATGGCACTCGCCGCACACCTTCGACCCGACGTACTTCACGCTCTCGGGCAAAGGCTGCCGCGGGAACTCGGCCATGAATCCGCCGTCGCGAACCGCCTCGATGTACATGTCTCGTATGGTCGCAGTCTGCTTGTCGTTTGCGAACTCGGGGCCGAGGTTGTGTCTCACTACCGTCACGTCTGTGCCGATCCTTGCTTCACCCACGGCGCGCCCTCGGTCGCCTGCGTACACCAGCCGCACTCCCTCGACCGTCACCGGCTCCTTCCAGGACCCGCCTGCATCGGAATACACGATGAGCTTCAGCCAGGGCGACTTCTTGGCAATCGCCTTCGCTTCCTCCACGTCCCCTTGATACAAGAGGATCGCCGGCGAGCCAGCGGGGAGCGCAGCCTTCGCCCGCTCGAGCGCGGGCTCCACCGGTCCTAGGCTGTAGCCCGGGCACGCGGCTTCCACTAACTGAGCCTTGGACGGAGAGATCACCCCGATGACCATCAGCGAGCCGCCCTTGCCGTCCTCGCGCAAAGTGTGTTCAGGGAACGGATGTGCCCCGTTCTCGTCCACTAAGTTTCCGCACAACACAGGAACCTTGTAGCTCTGCGCGACGGTCTGCAGGAGCGGGATTCCCATCGCCAGGTCCTTGGCACCGAGGTTCACGGCTGCGTATTTCAAAGCCTGGAAGTAGGCCATCTGCACAGTCAGTTTGAGCTCCGACTGACGACTCACCACGTCCACCAGGTCGCCGTTCTCCACAGGCACCAGACGTGGGTCGTGCAGTCGCTGTCTGATCAGCGTGGCCCTACGCGACAGGCCGCCCATCTGTGGCGAATCGCAGCCGCAAGGCTCCAGCTTCCCCTTCATCTCGCCCGAGAAGATGACGGTCCAATCCGCCTCCGCTGCCACATCTCTGGGCGCGAGGCCGCTAAGCAAGAGCGCCGAGCAGCAGCCGAGCAGCGCGGCTGCGATCCACCGAATGGCCAACACGCTAGCTCCCTGCCCCGCTGTCCTCGACGTTCAGCCAGACCGTGAGCGGGATCTTGGCTTGCTTGGGGCTATCGGTTGTCACGAGCACCCGAACAGCACGCAGTCCCTTGGTCAGGTTCTGCTTTGGACTAAGCCAAAGCCGGTAGCGGTGCCCGTCGTCCAAGGTCTCCTGCTTCACTTCGATCTCGTCGGAGCTGACCTCGATATTCAGAATCTTGAACGCGGCCCCCTTCTGTTCCAGCTGTACTACTCGGCGGTCGGACTGCCCGTCCTTCACGCTCATGTGCACGACGCCCGGCGTCACCTGGATGCCCTTGCTCAGGCGCAGCGAGTAGGTGAGGACTGGTGGACTGGAAAGCGTCGTCTCCACAGTCACCCGACCCTGCATAAAGCCACCATGACCTTCGGTTACGGGGATCGTCACACGCACGATGTATCCGTCGTGCTCCTTCTCGCCGATGTCTGGGTAATCCGGTGCAGAAAACCGCCGCTTGCCCTTCTCGAAAGTGGTTTGGTACCGCTCTGGCTGGCAGGAAACTTGCTTTATCTCGAATGGCTTCCCCGTCGGCGAGTACACGAAGAACTCGTGGACCGTGTCTTGGTCCAGCAGTAGATCCAGCGACGTCCCACCTGGCGGGAAGGTTGCCACGTCCCGTTCGACGATCGCCTCGACATCTATGCGGACGTAGGGGGTCTCCGGGTCGTTGGAGTTAATCCCGAGCGTACGGGTAATGCGGCCCGAGTAACGCGTGCTGTCGAGCGTGAACGATATCTTGCCCTTCTGCCCTGGCGCCACGTTGGCATCGTACTCCTTGGTTACGCAACTGCAGTCGGCTGTGACCGATATCTGAAGAGGTAGGTTGCCCTCGTTGCTGAAGTGAACCTCGCCGGTCTTTGGCTGCTCGGCACTCACACGACCGAAGTTGACCTTCGTATTCTCTACCTTGATCACCGGGGCCGCGAACTCCACGGTCTTCTTCTCGCGTACCGAGGCCAAGAGCTGCAGGTAGTCCTCGATGATCTTCTTCACCGTCGCGGCTTCCTGAGGTGTCGGCGCGGTTCGCGGAAGGCCCATCGTCGGGAGGCCCATCACACCCAGCACTCCAGCAGTCGGACGAAGGCCGAAGTAGCAGCCCAGGGTGCGCGCAGCCAGATGCGTGTACTGCGCCAACGAGTGTGGCGTGCCTTCCGGCCCCGCGTCGGTGTAAATCAAAGCCTGCACCTGGCGCGGGCCGTCGGGGCCCGTGTACCATGCCAGGTCCTGTCCCCCGATCCCCGAGACCGGCATGTACGGAGACCCGGTCTGAATGAAGAGGCTGTACCCCTTCTTCACCACCAGCCGAATGTGAGGCCGCGACGGCGCGGAGCTCGGTCCAATCGAACCCGCATCCGGGACCTTCTCCAGCTTCAGCACCCCGCCGAGAGCAGTCTCCCAGGCCTTCATCCCCGCTTCCAGCGCGCTCTCGATTGCAGTGCGCTCGGCAGCCGGGGCCTCGTTGGCTACGATCGAGTAGCGGAGCTCGTTCAGCGGGACCCTTGCCGCATGCTGCGCGGCGGCCTCGAAGTCGCTCGCGGCCAGGGCCTTCATCGTTCGAACCAACTCGGCCCGAAGCGTGAAGTCGGTGATCTCTTGGAATGGCAGAGTCTGGTGCGGTATAGGGACCTGAGTCGCAGCCAGAGAGAAGATGGCGGAGGCTATGGCGCACAGAAACATATCATCAAACTCCTAAGCCCATCGGGCGTTGCGGTGCTAGAACAATGATACGCAATTGGAGCCACCGCATGTAGCCGGAGACCCCGTCGCCGGGTGTGTTCGCGACGAACCTGGTTGCGGGACGAGTACAATTGCGGTATGTCCGCCACCCTGGAGACCTTCCCGAATCCCTGTCCAGAGCGCGACTACACCATCCGGCACGTCTGCCCAGAGTTCACGTCGGTCTGCCCCAAGACGGGCAACCCGGACTTCGCCACGATCATTGTTGAATACGTGCCAGACAAGCTCTGCATCGAGCTCAAGTCGCTGAAGCTATACTACTTCTCCTTCCGAAACCAGGGCATCTTCTACGAGGCTGTGGTGAACCGTATTCTGGACGACCTCGTATCAGCCTGCTCGCCGCGCCGGATGACGGTAACCGGCGAGTTCAATGTGCGAGGCGGCATTAGCTCCGTGGTGACAGCGTCCTACGGGCCACGGGAGTAGTCGGGGCGCACTCGATAGGGCAAGGGGTCTTCCACGCCGGCCTCCTGAAACCCGCGAAGCCGGAGGGCGCAGGAGTCGCACACCCCGCAGGCCACCTCGCTCTCCGAATAGCACGACCAGGTGAGATGTAACGGCGCTTCCAGTCGCAGGCCTTCTCTTACGATGTCGCTTTTCCGGAGCGCGATGAGCGGCGTCGCCACGGTGAAACCTTCGAGCCGTGAACCGAGAGCCACTAGCCGCTCGAACTGGTCGAAGTAGGCACGGCGACAGTCCGGATACCCGCTCGAGTCCTCTTCCACCGCTCCAATGAACACCTGGCGCGCTCCGCATACCTCGGCCCACGAGACGGCTATGGAGAGAAGATGGGTATTGCGGAACGGCACATACGAACTGGGCGGGGACTTAGCTTCTAGGTCGGCCACCGTCACTGGAATGGACGGGTCGGTCAGACTGGAGCCGCCGATCTGAGCCAGATATCCGATGTCGGTTACCAGCCGATCCTCGAACCCGAGTGCGTCGGCAATCTCTTCGAACGCACGCAACTCGCGTGCCGCTGTTCTTTGCCCGTAACTCACGTGCAGCGCACCCAGCCGCGAGGTCTCGTTCCTGGCAATCGCCGCGGTGACGCAGCTATCTAGGCCGCCGGAGACTAGGACGATGGCGTCGAGAGTCACCCTACTCCCCTTGGGGTTTGTCCAGACGGAACTTGTTGATGAGCTGCAGGGCAACGTCTATGTCCTTCCAGCCCAGCACCTCGACCGCCTTCCACTCGAGCGCCTTATACACCTCGAAGAAATGGATCAGCTCCTTCCGCAGGTGGTCCTGGACGCCCGATAAAGACCGGGTGTCTGCAAACCGAGGGTCGCCCGCGGCGACGGCCAGGATCTTCTCATCGGGCCCCTTGTCGTCCGCCATCATCAGGACACCGACTGGCCGCGCGCTCACGACGCAAGCTGGAAAGGTCGCGTGGGTCACCAGCACCAAGACATCCAACGGGTCCCCGTCGAGATACCGCGTCGTCGGGATGAAGCCGTAGTCGCACGGGTAGTGCAGAGGCGAGTACAGCACTCGGTCCAGCCGCATGGTGCCGGTTTCTGGCTCGTACTCGTACTTGTTCGAGCTTCCCTTAGGAATCTCGATTACGCAGTTGACCTCGGCTGGCGCATTCGGGCCGATGGGGAGTTCGTGGAGCAGCATGACCTCCTTATACCCGCGACGGGTACCGGCTCGTGGAACTGCCGAAGCGGGCAGGCACAACTTCCGGCAAGCAACTTTACCGCTTATTATGCAGCAATACTAGCTGTATGACAACGATACTGGCTGTAGGTTATTCTTGATTACGCTGTAACTGCGCAGATACGTTACTTTACTCTCTGCACTTATCCAGTATCGTGATATAATGCTGGGCGGAGGGGTAGTCCGAAACGATGTACACGGCGTAGCGGCTGCCAGCGGGGTCGTGAGCCCTCGTCCCGCCGCTCTGCTCGACCTTCCCGGTGTGACCGGGACGTGCCGGCTGCCGGTGGCACACGGTTCGAGGAGAGAGGAAAGGAAGTGCATTCGCGCCGCCGTTCGCCACGGGAGGTTGAGAGCATCCCGATGTAGACGCGCAAGGGGAAGCGGAAAGCGAGATCGGATCGCGGATCGCCGACCCATGCGGTGAGGCCCCAGATGTGGAGCCGAGCCCTGAACCCATATCTTGCTTGATGTGAAGGAGTAGAAAACCTAATGTCAATCCTTGCCAAGACAATGCCTGCTGTGCTGGCGCTCGCGATGTGCGTCGGCGCCTCTGCACAGACACTAGCCAAGAATCCGTCGCCAAACAACGCGGGGGCCGTCTGGGCCAACTCGGGAGTCGATGCCGCCACCGGATGCCGAGAAGGCGATACCTACGTGCTCGAGGTCCCGAACCTCATCTGCACCGACTTCGGTCGCCCAGGGTTCATCTTCCGGCCCGAGGTCATCAACCTCGACAACCTAACGATCCGCGACGTGCTGGAAGCCACCGGCACCGACATCGAGTGCCGGGGCTACACGCTACTCGTCCAGGCCATCCGGGTCGAGAAGAAGACCCCGTACTGGAAGTGCACGGCGTTCGTAATGGGCCCCGGCTCCGGCCTCAACACCAACTTCGACACCGGCTGGAAGTATGCCGACCGAACGATGTTGAATGACCCGGTGCTGAACCGCGCGTTCGGAATCCCGCTGGACCGCCCAGCCCTAGGAAACCGTGCCCTGCTGTTCTCGCCGCCCAACACCAAGTACACCATCAAGGTGGCCTACGTTCGACGCGACGACAGCACCGGCCGCACCGGAACGCCCGTCATCGTCGAGTACTGCGTCCAGGTCAAGATCCCCACGCGAGCTGACATCTACTGCACAGTGGACTACTTCAGCACCGTGGCCGCAGGCGTAACTCAGAAGCCCAAGATCACCGAAGGCGTGAAGATCGGTCTCGGAGAGGCCCTGAGCAATCCGGACAACCTCGAGGCCCTGATCATGTTCGAGTACATCGTTGCGATGACTACGATAGACTTCGCCGTCCTCCGCGATGCGAAGCCTGCCGGCAAGTACGACGCCCGCTGGTACGACGGCTACTTGATCGATACCGACGAGGAGCCCATCGCCTGCCTCTTGCTCGAGATGGCTGCAGCTGCTCTTTGGTACTAGACTGTAGAGGTTCTGCCGTGTGAGCAGGGGAACGGGACAAACCCCGTTCCCCTGCGGGCTAAATGAGGAACCACGCCGACCCGGGGTCGCGTAGTCCATAATGTATTGGAGGTTGCGTTCGAACGCGGGCCGTAATGTAGGCTCGCCCGCGCACCCGAAGATTGCATCAGGGGCCGCGAGTTCCACCATCCGGACGGGGCGCGCGACAACAACGGGAACCTAAGCTGGAGAGCCAACCGATGAAACGCTTCTTGCTGCTGCCGACGCTCGTCGTCGCTTGCTGTTTGCCCGCAATGCAGGCGTCTGCTCAGACGCCCAAGACCTTCTACACCGAGCTGAAGCTGTACCAGGCCGACCGCCTCAAAATGACGGTCAGCATGTGGAAGAGCGGTGACCTCGTCCGCCGGGAGTACGAAACGACGCTCCATCAGGCCTACATTTCGACCCCGAAAGGCACTTACGTGGTCGTCAACCGCGGGGACCGCGGCGTTCGCCTAAACAATGACTCACCCGCATTGGAGGGCAAGCTGGTCGAGCAATACGCCACCTGGCCCATGGAGGACGTGGACAAGTTCCTGGAGGACTGGAAGGCCAAGCTGATCGGAAAGACCGAGATCAAGGTCGAGGGGAAGACCTATAAGGCCCTGAAGTACAACTACACGCTGAAGGACGGGAAGACCGTTGCTACGCTGTGGATCGAAGAGGCGACAAGGCGTCCGCTTCGGGCGCAGTGGGGGCAGAACAAGAACACCAACATCCCGTTGAGCCAGGTCAAGGACCCTTCCACCATCGAGTATCAGACCCGCATTGACTACGTAAAGTACGCAAAAGACCAGCCGATCTCTGCCGATCTCTTCAAGCCACCGACTACCGTCGTGGATATGGGGGATGGCAAGAAGCTACTCGGGCCCCGCAACCGCGCGCCCGGGACCACGGACGACGCGGCATCGGGCACAGGAGGCAAGCCGTAGATTCGGGTCGCAGAAGAAACCAAAAGCCTAGGTGCGCGGGAGGGGCTCGACCCCTCCCGTTGTTTTGCGAGAATCTTTGCAGGGACGCCGTGCGAGTACCAGGATTGGGCTGGCAATCCGAGCAGTGCGCCGAACCTGCGATATAATTGCCAGTGAGGGGTAGCCGCTCCTCGGTCGTGCGCCTGTGGTTAGGACGGTCGCGCTTGGAGAGCCAAGGCTCGAAAGGCGGGGTCGAGACGGGAAGGGAACTCGATGCGTGGGTGACCGCGTGCCGATGCTCCAATCGTCGAATTTGCCAAGGATCTCCCAGCCACTCGGCGTGGGGAAGTCTCTGGTGAGACACCCAGTGCAGACGGACCGTACCGTCAGAAGGCGTCCGGCTGTCGTGTGTCCAACAGTTGGGATTCCCAATCGGGGATCTACTGATGTAATCCTGTGTTTGGAAGGAGTAGAGAGATAATGAAGAAGACGCTTCTCGGCCTTGCCGCGCTGTGTCTCGTGACCGGTGCTTTCGGCCAGCTCGTCCGCGGGCCTGTTTCGGGCAGCCAGTCGGCCACTAGCAGCGGCGTGACGATAGCAGAGGGGTGCCGTGACGGCGATGTGTACCTGATCGAAGTCCCGAATCTGATCTGCGCTCATCCGACGGAAAACCAGTTCACGGTGTTCCGCCCTGAGGTCATCAACCTCGACGGGCTGACCATCCGCGACGTCCTCGAGGCGACCGGAACGGACATCGAGTGCCAGGGCTACACGCTTCTCGTGCAGCGTGTTCGCGTGACCAAGGAGACGCCGTACTGGAAGTGCACCGCCTTCGTGAACGGCCCCGGCTCCGGCCTCAACACCAACTTCGACAGCGGTTGGAAGTATGCGGACAGCACCATGCTGAACGATCCGCTGGTCAACCGTGCTTTCGGTATCCCGCTCGACCAGCCAGCGCTGGGCAACCGCGCGCTGCTGTTCTCGCCCCCGCTGACGAAGTACTGCCTCTGGGTGACCTATGTTCGCCGCGACAACTCGACCGGCCGCACGGGCGCTCCCGTGACCGTCAAGTATTGCGTGCAGGTGGAAGTTCCCACCCGCGATCAGATCGCTTGCAACATCGAGTACTTCAGCACCGTGGCTGCGGGCGTGACTCAGAAGCCGAAGATCACCGAGGACGTCGTGGATTGCCTGCGCGAAGCGCTGGCAGTTCGTGACAACCTCGAGGCTCTGATTCAGTTCGAGTACTGCGTTGCCCTGCACTCGATCGACTTCAGCGTGCTGCGCGACATGAAGAACCGGGACGGCAAGTACGATGCCCGCTTCTTCACCGGCTACCTGATCGACAGCGATGA